>NZ_JBFBJX010000001.1:564009-743229 GCF_040686295.1 Streptomyces sp. NPDC085944
CGCCCCGGTGCCGCCGGTCCTGGAGCTACCCGCTCCCGTGCCGCCGTCCCCGAGGCCACCGGCCCCGGTGCCGCCGGTCCTGGAGCTACCCGCTCCCGTGCCGCCGTCCCCGAGGCCACCGGCCCCGGTGCCGCCGGTCCTGGAGCTACCCGCTCCCGCGCCGCCGTCCCCGAGGCCACCGGCCCCGGTGCCGCCGGTCCTGGAGCTACCCGCTCCGGTGCCGCCGATACTGGAGCGGCCGGTCCTGGAGCCCGGCGTCCCGAAGCCGTCCGCCGCCGTGCCGTCCGCCCGGTAGCCGCCCGCTCCCGTGCCGCCCGCCCCCGACCCGGTCCCCCGCAGATCGACCAGGCAGGCTCCGCGGAAGTAGTCCCGCAGCTCGTGGACGGCCCGCACGGCCAGCGTCGTACGTCCGCTGCCCGGCGGTCCGTGCAGGACCACCACCGTCGGCTTGGTCTCCGTGCTCGCGCGGGCCGCCTGCACCCACTGCCGCAGCCGCGCCATCTCCTGCCGCCGGCCCGCGAACGGCCCGTCCGCCACGGGAAGTTGCGCGAACGACTGCTCCAGCGCGCTGCGCCCCCGCGCGGCCGCGCTCTTGTCGGCGCCCCGCAGCTTCGGCCCGGTCCTGGCCGGCCCGGTCGACGCGGCGAGCATCCGCTGCTGGTCCAGGAACGGACGGATGCCGCGCACCTCCAGCGCGGTGAGCCACTGCAGCCGCAGCTGCTCGGGCCCGCCGGGCTGGCTGACCGCCCCGGCGCGGTGATGGGCGGCCGGCACATGGGTCCCGACCACCTTCACCACGGTCGCCGCAGCGCCGACGACGCCGACCGTCACGCCCGCGCCCACCGCGGCTCCGGTGCCCGTGCCGAGCGCCACGTCGGAGATCACCGCGGCGACGGCAGCCACGCCGGCCACCAGCAGGGGCGTGCCGGCGCCCTCACGGGCGTAGCGCTCGCGGAAGGTGAGCTGTCCGGCGGCGGCCTCGTCGAGGGCGCGCGTGTAGGCCGCGTACTCCTCGCCGGCCGTCCCCGCCATCGTGTCCAGCGCCGCGCGGGCCCGGGACAGCAGCACGTTCCCGTCCGTGCGTCCGCCCGAGCGCCGTACCTCCTCCTCCACGGCCCGCCTGAGAAGCCCTTCGGCCTCCGCCCGATGACTGTCCCGCATGTCGCGCCCCCTCCGGCGGCATCGGTGTCCTGCCGGTCCCCCCGGGCGCCCCGGTGGCCCCGGGCGTTCCAGGGCCCTCCCGGCCCGTTCCCGGGTCCTTCCCCGGTTGCACGTCGCTCAAGTGTCCTGCGGCGAGGAGACCCTGGGCAGACGTGTTCGGCACCGGTTTCGCGCCCGCGCCTCTCCGGGCGGGGGAATTCAACGAATTCCTCTCTTGACCCCGGTGACCGAAGCCACTAATTTGCCAGGGAAGCAGATCCATGACTACCGACAGGAGGCGATCGGCGGATGTACACCAACTCCGATCTGAGTCGCCTCGCCCGCCGCACCGTGTGGGTTTCGGGTCGGGTCGCGCACGGCTGCTGACACGCCGTTCCCCCGTGCCCTGACGGGGCACGTCCCGGGTTTTCCCTTCACTCGTGCACCTCTGCACGTCTTCTGTACCTCACCTCTTCACGGCATGCCCCTGTCGCGTGCCGACGTGCGCTCGCTTTTCCCACGCGGCGCGTCCGAACAGAGAAAGCTGCCTGAAATTGGCGAACATGATGAATCGACGTGTCCCGAGTCGAAATGAAGGTCGGTCATGACAGCGGCACGGATCACCGTCAACGGAAAAGAAGCGCCGATCGCACCGGCCGCGCCCCACACCACGGTCCTCGACTTCCTGCGTGAGCGTGGCCTGACCGGCACCAAGGAGGGCTGTGCCGAGGGCGAGTGCGGCGCCTGCTCGATCCTGGTGGCCCGCCCCGGGGTGAACAAGCCCACCGACTGGGTGCCGGTCAACGCCTGCCTGGTCCCGGTCGCGGCGCTCGACGGCCAGGAGGTCGTCACCTCCGAAGGCCTCGCCACCGTCGAGGCGCCCGGCACGCCGCCCGTCCTGCACCCGGTGCAGGAGGAGATGGCGGTCCGCGGCGGCTCCCAGTGCGGCTACTGCACGCCTGGTTTCATCTGCAGCATGGCGGGCGAGTACTACCGGCCCGACCGCTGCGCGCACGCGGAGCAGGGTCCGGACGCGGCCGAGGGCACCGACAACGCCGACGCTGAGCACGGCCCGAACGGCTTCGACCTGCACGCGCTCAGCGGCAACCTGTGCCGCTGCACCGGCTACCGGCCCATCCGCGACGCCGCGTTCGCCGTCGGCGCGCCCACCGACGACGACCCGCTGGCCCGGCGCCGCGACCAGGCCCCGCCCGCGCCCGTCGCCACCGAGTACCGCCGGGGCGACAGCGCCTTCGTCCGCAAGGGCACCCTGGCCGAGACGCTGCGGCTGCTGCGCGAGCGGCCCGACGCGGTGGTGGTCGCCGGAAGCACCGACTGGGGCGTCGAGGTCAACATCCGCTCCCGCCGTGCGGACTGCGTGGTCGCCGTCGACCGGCTGCCCGAACTGCGGGAACTGCGCGTCGAGTCCGACCACGTCGAGATCGGCGCGGCGCTCACGCTCACCGAGATCGAACGCCGCCTCGACGGCACCGTTCCGCTGCTGGCGCAGCTGTTCCCGCAGTTCGCGTCCCGGCTCATCCGCAACGGCGCCACCCTCGGCGGCAACCTGGGCACCGGCTCGCCCATCGGCGACAGCCCGCCGGTGCTGCTCGCGCTGGAGGCGTCGCTGGTGCTCGCCGACGCCGACGGTGAACGCGAGGTGCCGCTGGCCGAGTACTTCACCGGGTACCGGCAGAGCGTGCGCCGTCCCGGCGAGCTGATCCGCGCGGTGCGCCTCCCGCTGCCGCCGGCGCCGGTCACCGCCTTCCACAAGATCGCCAAGCGGCGCTTCGACGACATCTCCAGCGTCGCCGTCGCCTTCGCGCTCGACGTCGAGGGCGGCACCGTCCGCAAGGCGCGCATCGGGCTCGGCGGTGTGGCCGCCACCCCGGTCCGCGCCCTGGCCACCGAGGCCGCCCTGGAGGGCCGGCCGTGGACCGCCCAGACCGCCGAGGCCGCGGCCGAGGTGCTGCGGGGCGAGGGCACGCCGATGAGCGACCACCGCGCCAGCGCCGACTACCGTGCCGCGATGCTCGGCCAGAGCCTGCTGAAGCTGTACGCCCAGACCACCGAGGCGGTGCCGTCATGAGCCACCTGTCCGAGCGTCCCGAGAAGCCCGTCGTCGGCGTCTCCATGCCGCACGAGAGCGCCGTCCAGCACGTCACCGGCACCGCGCTCTACACCGACGACCTGGTCCAGCGCACCAAGGACGTCCTGCACGCCCACCCCGTCCAGGTCATGAAGGCCCGCGGCCGGGTCACGGCCGTCCGCACCGAGGCCGCCCTCGCGGTGCCCGGCGTGGTGCGGGTGCTGACCGGCGCCGACGTGCCCGGCGTCAACGACGCCGGCATGAAGCACGACGAGCCGCTCTTCCCCGACGAGGTCATGTTCCACGGCCACGCGGTCGCCTGGGTGCTCGGCGAGACGCTGGAGGCGGCCAGGATCGGCGCGGCGGCCGTCGAGGTGGACCTCGACGAACTGCCCTCCGTGATCACGCTCCAGGACGCCGTCGCGGCGGACAGCTACCACGGCGCCCGTCCCGTCATGACGCACGGCGACGTCGACGCGGGCTTCGCCGACTCCGCCCACGTGTTCACCGGCGAGTTCCAGTTCTCCGGGCAGGAGCACTTCTACCTGGAGACGCACGCGGCGCTCGCCCAGGTCGACGAGAACGGGCAGGTGTTCATCCAGAGCAGCACCCAGCACCCGTCCGAGACCCAGGAGATCGTCGCGCACGTGCTCGGGGTGCCCGCCCACGAGGTGACCGTGCAGTGCCTGCGGATGGGCGGCGGCTTCGGCGGCAAGGAGATGCAGCCGCACGGCTTCGCGGCCGTCGCCGCGCTCGGCGCCAAGCTGACCGGCCGCCCGGTCCGGTTCCGGCTCAACCGGACCCAGGACCTGACCATGTCCGGCAAGCGGCACGGCTTCCACGCCACCTGGAAGATCGGCTTCGACGCCGAGGGCCGCATCCAGGCCCTCGACGCCACCCTGGTCGCCGACGGCGGCTGGAGCCTGGACCTGTCCGAGCCGGTCCTCGCCCGGGCGCTGTGCCACATCGACAACACGTACTGGATCCCCAACGCGCGCGTCGCCGGCCGCATCGCCAAGACCAACACGGTCTCCAACACCGCCTTCCGCGGCTTCGGCGGACCGCAGGGCATGCTGGTGATCGAGGACGTCCTCGGCCGCTGCGCGCCGCGCCTCGGCCTCGACCCCCGGGAGCTGCGGGAACGCAACTTCTACCGGCCGGGCCAGGGTCAGACGACGCCGTACGGGCAGCCGGTCACGCAGCCCGAGCGGATCACCGCCGCCTGGCAGCAGGTGCTGGAGAAGGCGGGCTTCGCCGACCGCGAGCGCGAGATCGCCGCCTTCAACGCCGCGCACCCGCACACCAAGCGGGCCCTCGCGATCACCGGCGTGAAGTTCGGCATCTCGTTCAACCTCACCGCCTTCAACCAGGGCGGCGCGCTGGTGCTGATCTACAAGGACGGCTCGGTCCTGATCAACCACGGCGGCACCGAGATGGGCCAGGGCCTGCACACCAAGATGCTGCAGGTGGCCGCGACCACGCTGGGCATCCCGCTGCACAAGGTGCGCCTCGCCCCGACCCGCACCGACAAGGTGCCCAACACCTCCGCCACCGCGGCCAGTTCCGGCGCCGACCTCAACGGCGGGGCCGTCAAGAACGCCTGTGAGCAGCTGCGCGAACGGCTCCTCCGGGTGGCCGCCTCGCAGCTCGGCGCGAACGCCTCGGACGTGCGCATCGTCGAGGGCGTCGCGCGCACCCTGGGCAGCGACCGGGAGCTGGCCTGGGACGACCTCGTACGCACCGCGTACTTCCAGCGGGTCCAGCTCTCCGCGGCCGGCTACTACCGGACCGAGGGGCTGCACTGGGACGCCACCAAGTTCCAGGGGTCGCCGTTCAAGTACTTCGCCATCGGCGCCGCCGCGACCGAGGTGGAGGTGGACGGCTTCACCGGCGCCTACCGCATCCGGCGCGTCGACATCGTGCACGACGTCGGCGACAGCCTCTCCCCGCTGATCGACATCGGTCAGATCGAGGGCGGCTTCGTCCAGGGCGCGGGCTGGCTGACGCTGGAGGACCTGCGCTGGGACACCGGCGACGGCCCGAACCGGGGCCGGCTCCTCACCCAGGCGGCGAGCACGTACAAGCTGCCGAGCTTCTCGGAGATGCCCGAGGAGTTCAACGTCACCCTCCTGGAGAACGCCACCGAGGAGGGAGCCGTGTTCGGCTCCAAGGCGGTCGGCGAGCCCCCGCTGATGCTGGCGTTCTCGGTGCGCGAGGCGCTGCGGCAGGCCGCCGCCGCGTTCGGCCCGAAGGGGACCGTCGTCGAGCTGGCCTCGCCCGCCACGCCGGAGGCGGTGTACTGGGCGATCGAGTCGGCCCGGCAGGCCGGCACCGCCGGGAACGGCGGCGCCCGCGACGCAGCGGCCGTCGCCGGTGCGGCCCGCACCGGCGCGGAAGCGCTGAGCGGTGCCTGACATGACGTGGGTCGCCGCGGTCGCGCGGTTGCGGGCACGCCGGGAGTCCGGCGTGCTCGTGACCGTGGCCACCGTGCGCGGCCACGCACCGCGCGACGCCGGGGCCAAGCTCGTCGTGGGACACACCGAGACGTGGGGCTCGATCGGCGGAGGCAACGTCGAGGCCGTGGCGATCGACCGGGCCCGCGAGATGATCACCACGTCCAGGGCGGAACCGGAGCTGCTCGACTTCGCCCTCAACGACAAGGTGACCAACCAGCACGGCGTGCAGTGCTGCGGCGGCACCGTCTCGGTACTGCTCGAACCGCTGCCGGTGGTCCGGGCGGTGGCGGTCTTCGGCGTCGGCCACGTCGGCCTGGAGCTGGCGCGCATCCTGGCCCGCCAGGACCTCGACCTCCACCTGGTCGACAACCGCTCCGACATGCTCACCGAGGAGCGCCTCGGCGTGCTGGCGGACGCGGTGGCGCAGGTGCACACGCACCACACGCCGCTGCTGCCCGAGGAAGTGCTGGCGCAGCTGCCCCGCGGCACCCACGTCCTGATCATGACCCACGACCACGCCGAGGACGCCGCCCTGTGCGACGCGGCCCTGCGCACGGACCACCTCGGGTCCGTCGGCCTGATCGGCTCGGCGGCCAAGTGGGCGCGGTTCCGCAAGCGGCTCGCCACCGAGGGCGGCCACGACGACGCCGTCATCGACCGGATCAAGACGCCGATCGGACTCGCCGACATCACCGGCAAGGAGCCCGCGACCATAGCCGTGAGCGTCGCGGCCGACCTGCTGCGCACCTTCGAGGCCGACGGGGAGTGACCCCCTGCGGGGCCGTTCTCCGGCGCCTGTAGGAATCTACGAACGGCCGGTCGCAGCCCGTCCGTAGTTCATGTTTTCGGCCCCTGGCCGGGTCTCGCCGCCGAGTTGTGTACTGCTCCTACGCCTCCTCCCCGTGAAGCGCCCCGGCCCGCACGCCGTACTCCCGCACGCCGCATGCCCAAGAAGGAGCACGCATGACCACCGACACCCTCGAGACCGGCATCCGCGAGTTCGAGCGCGCCTGGATGGAGAAGGCCATCGACCTGGCCACCACCAGCGTCCGCAACGGCGGCGGCCCCTTCGGCGCCCTCATCGCCCGGGGCGACGAGATCATCGCCCTCGGCAACAACCAGGTCACCGCCGGCCTCGACCCCACCGCCCACGCCGAGGTCAGCGCCATCCGCGCCGCCTGCAAGGCGCTCGGCACCTTCAGCCTGCAGGGCTGCACGCTCGTCACGTCCTGCGAGCCCTGCCCGATGTGCCTCTCCTCGGCCCTGTGGGCCCGCGTCGACCGCCTCGTCTTCTCCGCCGACCGCCACGACGCCGCCGTGGCCGGCTTCGACGACCGCAAGTTCTACGACCTGTTCGAGAAGCGGCCGCAGGCCAACTGGCCGATGACCGTGGAGCACCTCGACCTGCCCCACCGCACCCAGCCGTTCGACGCCTGGATCGCCAAGACCGACCGCGTCGACTACTGAGCCGGTCCCCGCGAAGAGCCTCTCCCGGGGCTCCCGCCGCCCCGTCCGTGCGCCACTCCCACCGTGGCGTTTGGCCGGGGCGGCGGCGCGTGCGCAAGGATGGAGGCATGCCCAACCGACTTGCGCAGGCGACGTCCCCCTACCTCCTCCAGCACGCGGAGAACCCGGTCGACTGGTGGCCGTGGGAGGCCGACGCGTTCGAGGAGGCCCGGCGGCGCGACGTGCCCGTCCTGCTGAGCGTCGGGTACAGCGCCTGCCACTGGTGCCACGTCATGGCGCACGAGTCGTTCGAGGACGGGCCCACCGCCGCGTACCTCAACTCGCACTTCGTGAGCGTCAAGGTCGACCGCGAGGAGCGCCCCGACGTCGACGCCGTCTACATGGAGGCCGTGCAGGCGGCCACCGGTCAGGGCGGCTGGCCCATGACCGTGTTCCTCACCCCGGACGCCGAGCCCTTCTACTTCGGCACCTACTTCCCGCCCGAGCCCCGCCACGGCATGCCCTCCTTCCGCCAGGTGCTCCAGGGCGTCCAGCAGGCCTGGGCGGAGCGGCGCGACGAGGTGAGCGAGGTCGCCGGGAAGATCGTGCGGGACCTCGCCGGGCGGGAGATCTCCTACGGCGACGCCGAGGCGCCGGGCGAGGAGCAGCTCGGGCAGTCGCTGCTCGGCCTCACCCGGGAGTACGACGCCGAGCGCGGCGGGTTCGGCGGGGCGCCGAAGTTCCCGCCGTCCATGGCGATCGAGTTCCTGCTGCGCCACCACGCCCGCACCGGCGCCGAGGGCGCCCTGCAGATGGCGGCCGACACCTGCGAGCGGATGGCCCGCGGCGGCCTCTACGACCAGCTGG
The DNA here is from genome assembly GCF_040686295.1 of Streptomyces sp. NPDC085944. NCBI lineage: Bacteria > Bacillati > Actinomycetota > Actinomycetes > Kitasatosporales > Streptomycetaceae > Streptomyces > Streptomyces sp. NPDC085944. Next base: position 572,008 of record NZ_JBFBJX010000001.1, read on the forward strand.
GCGGCGGCTTCGCCCGCTACTCCGTGGACCGGGAGTGGATCGTGCCCCACTTCGAGAAGATGCTGTACGACAACGCGCTGCTGTGCCGGGTGTACGCCCACCTGTGGCGGGCCACCGGGTCGGACCTCGCCCGCCGGGTCGCGCTGGAGACCGCCGACTTCATGGTGCGGGAACTGCGCACCGCCGAGGGCGGGTTCGCCTCAGCGCTGGACGCCGACAGCGACGACGGCACGGGCCGGCACGTCGAGGGCGCGTACTACGTGTGGACGCCCGCGCAGCTCACCGAGGTCCTCGGCGCCGAGGACGCGGAACTGGCCGCGCAGTACTTCGGCGTGACCGAGGAGGGCACCTTCGAGCACGGCGCCTCGGTCCTGCAACTTCCGCAGCAGGAGGGCGTCTTCGACGCCGCGCGGATCACGTCGGTCCGGGAGCGGCTGCTGGCCGCCCGGGACGGGCGCCCCGCCCCGGGCCGGGACGACAAGGTGGTCGCCGCCTGGAACGGCCTGGCGATCGCCGCGCTCGCCGAGACCGGCGCCTACTTCGAACGCCCCGACCTGGTCGAGGCCGCCGTCGCCGCCGCCGACCTGCTGGTGCGGTTGCACCTCGACGAGAAGGTCCGGCTCACCCGCACCAGCAAGGACGGCAGGCCCGGCGCCAACGCCGGGGTGCTGGAGGACTACGCCGACGTGGCCGAGGGCTTCCTCGCGCTGGCGTCGGTCACCGGGGAGGGCGTCTGGCTGGACTTCGCCGGCTTCCTGCTCGACCACGTCCTGACCCGGTTCCGGGACGAGTCCGGCTCCCTGTACGACACCGCCGCCGACGCCGAGCAGCTGATCCGCCGCCCGCAGGACCCCACCGACAACGCCACGCCGTCCGGCTGGAGCGCCGCCGCGGGCGCCCTGCTGACCTACGCCGCGCACACCGGCTCCGAGCCCCACCGCACGGCCGCCGAGCACGCCCTCGGGGTGGTGAAGGCGCTCGGCCCGCGCGTCCCGCGCTTCATCGGCTGGGGCCTGGCCGCCGCCGAGGCGCTGCTCGACGGCCCCCGGGAGGTCGCCGTCGTCGGACCGGCGCTCGCCGACCCCGCCGCACGCGGCCTGCACCGCACGGCGCTGCTGGGGACGGCGCCCGGGGCGGTCGTCGCCTTCGGTACCGAGGGCAGCGACGAGTTCCCGCTGCTCGCCGACCGGCCCCTGGTGGACGGGGCGGCGGCCGCCTACGTCTGCCGGAACTTCACCTGCGACGCGCCGACCACCGATCCGGAGCGGCTGCGGGCGGCGCTGGGCGACTGAGGGGCCGGCGAGCACGTCAGGCCCCGGCGAGGATCAGCGCGCCCAGCGTCAGCTGCGCGCCCCACTGCAGGAGGACGGCCGCGCACCTGGCGGGGGCCCACCGGGTGCGGGGCCAGGCCAGGGCCAGCACGCCCAGGGCGGCCGAGGCCCAGAAGCAGGCCCACAGGGCGCCGCCGGGCACGCGCGAGCACTGCTCGCCGTACGCCAGGCAGCGGCTGCCGCGCTCGGAGGCGAGCACGGCGGTCCAGGCGAGGACGACGGTCGGCAGAAGCAGGATGAGCCCGGCCACCGAGCCGATGGTCAGGGCGCGGGCGGACGGCTGTGCGTGGGTGAGCTGCGCGGCCGGGAGGCGGGACGAGGCGGTCATACCGTCCATCCCACCGCGCCGGCCGGCCTCCGGTGATCGGCACAACCGCTCAACCGCCCTGAGTACTCCTGCTCACGGCGCGCTCCACGATGGCCTCCAGTTGCTCGTGGTGCGCGCCTCGCCAGTAGGCCCGTCCGCACGCCGTGCACTGGGCGAAGACGTCGTACGAGCGCTGCGTGCCGCCCTTGAGCTGCTCCGCCACCTCCTCCTTGGTGGCCGCCCGGAGCAGTCCGTTGCAGGCGGTGCACCGCGTCCACGGGCGCAGGTCGGGCCGGAAGCGGTCCAGGACCTCCTGGAGCTGTTCGTCGGGGCGGGTGCTGTAGACGTAGGCGCCGGACCACAGCTCGCGGCGGCGCAGCAGGCCCCGGTCGCGGCTGAGCATGACCCGCTTCTCGGCCGCCGACAGCGCGGCGAGCGCCGGGTCGCCGAGGTCCGTCGACTCGTACGCGGTGTCCACCCCGAGCAGCCGCAGCCGCCGGGCCAGCGTGCCCAGGTGCACGTCGAGCAGGAACCGCAGCGGAGCGCCGGGGACGTGCTGGGGGTGCCGCACGGGCCGTACGCGCACCGACTCGCCGCCCGCCGGGATGTGCCCGGGCGGCACCTCGCGGCCGTCGACGAGCAGGGTGCCGACCTCGGTGAGCGGGACGCCGAGTGACTCGACGAGGTGGCCGAGGGTGGAGACCCCGTCGGTGGCGGCGCGGACGGCGCCGGCGGCGCGGGCACGGGGGACGAACAGGTGCAGCTCGGGGGCGAACTCGACGTGGATCTCGGGACCGTTCACCCGGCCAGGATGCCACGGGGGCCGCGCCCGGGCCCCGGCCTTTTCGTGCCGGTGCGCGCCTAGTAGGCGACCAGCGAGATCCCCACGTAGTGCGCGATGAAGGCGGCCAGGGTGAAGGAGTGGAAGACCTCGTGGAAGCCGAACCAGCGCGGTGACGGGTTGGGACGCTTGAGGCCGTAGATCACGCCGCCCGCGCTGTAGAGCACGCCGCCCACGATCACCAGGACCAGGACGGCGATGCCGCCGGCCCGCATGAACTCGGGCAGGTAGAAGACGGCCGCCCAGCCCATGGCGAGGTAGCAGGGGGTGTAGAGCCAGCGCGGGGCGCCGACCCAGAAGACGCGGAAGACGATGCCGGCCGCGGCGGCCGCCCAGATGCCCCACAGCAGCCACTCGCCCTGGGCGTCGGGCAGCAGCAACAGCGTGAGCGGGGTGTAGGTGCCCGCGATGATCAGGAAGATGTTGGCGTGGTCGAGACGGCGCAGGATGCCGTCCATGCGCGGACTCCAGTTCCCCCGGTGGTAGAGGGCGCTGACGCCGAACAGGAGGCAGGCCGTCAGTACGTAGACGCCGCAGGCTATGCGGGCCTCGGGCGACTCGGCGAGGGCGGTGAGCACCAGACCGGCGATCAGGACCGCCGGGAACATGCCGAGGTGCAGCCAGCCGCGCAGCTTCGGCTTGACCGGGTGCGGGAGGGAGAGCGCTACAGGGCCGCGGCCGCCGGCCGGGGCGTCCTGGGGCGCGTCGGGGACGGACGCAGTCATGGGCGCATCGTACCTACGGTTCCGTAAGTTACGTATCAGTACGGGCGGCTGCCGTGCGGTGAGTGACCATCCTCTCACGGGGGAACCCGGCGCTGCACTCCCGGACCGGGCACGTGGCGCTCCTCACTCCGCTCAGGTGTGACGCCCTCTGGACAGATGGGCGCTCGCGTCGGATGATCAAATGAGTGCGGTCGACACCGGATGAGCGCCCACGAGGCAAACGTCACGCATCCGGGTCGCAGCCCCCACGGGGCCTCCAAACAAAAAACCCCTCATCTAGGAGCAATCGTGGCGCGCGACATCGCGGCTCCCCCCGTCCCCACCCACCACCAGGAACTGATCTCGTGGGTCAACGAGATCGCCGAACTGACCCAGCCGGACTCCGTGGTCTGGTGCGACGGATCCGAGGCCGAGTACGAGCGACTGTGCGGGGAGCTCGTCGAGAAGGGCACCTTCCGCAGGCTCGACCCGATCAAGCGCCCCAACTCCTACTACGCGGCCTCCGACCCCTCCGACGTCGCGCGCGTCGAGGACCGGACCTTCATCTGCTCCGCCAAGGAGGAGGACGCCGGCCCGACCAACCACTGGAAGGACCCCGCCGAGATGCGGGCCGTCTTTACCGGTGAGCGGGGTCTCTTCCGGGGCGCGATGCACGGCCGGACCATGTACGTCGTGCCCTTCTGCATGGGTCCCCTCGGCTCCCCGCTCTCCGCGCTCGGCGTCGAGATCACCGACTCCGCGTACGTCGCCGCCTCCATGCGCACCATGACCCGCATGGGACAGCCGGTCCTGGACGAGCTGGGCGAGACGGGCTTCTTCGTCAAGGCCGTGCACTCCGTCGGCGCCCCGCTCGCCGAGGGCGAGGCGGACGTCCCCTGGCCCTGCAACAGCACCAAGTACATCTCGCACTTCCCCGAGGACCGCGAGATCTGGTCCTACGGCTCCGGCTACGGCGGCAACGCCCTGCTCGGCAAGAAGTGCTACGCCCTGCGCATCGCCTCCGTCATGGCCCGCGACGAGGGCTGGCTCGCGGAGCACATGCTGGTGCTGAAGCTGACGCCGCCCACCGGCGAGCCCAAGTACGTCGCCGCCGCCTTCCCCTCCGCCTGCGGCAAGACCAACCTCGCCATGCTGGAGCCCACGATCTCCGGCTGGACCGTGGAGACCATCGGCGACGACATCGCCTGGATGCGCTTCGGCGAGGACGGCCGCCTGTACGCCATCAACCCCGAGGCCGGCTTCTTCGGCGTCGCGCCCGGCACCGGTGAGCACACCAACGCCAACGCGATGAAGACCCTGTGGGGCAACTCGGTCTTCACCAACGTCGCCCTCACCGACGACGGCGACGTGTGGTGGGAGGGCATGACCGAGGAGACGCCCGCCCACCTGACGGACTGGAAGGGCAACGACTGGACCCCCGAGTCCGGCACTCCGGCCGCGCACCCCAACGCCCGCTTCACCACCCCCGCCGCGCAGTGCCCGATCATCGCGCCGGAGTGGGAGGACCCCAGGGGCGTGCCGATCTCGGCGATCCTCTTCGGCGGGCGCCGCGCCACCGCCGTACCGCTGGTCACCGAGTCCTTCGACTGGAACCACGGCGTCTTCCTCGGCGCCAACGTGGCCTCCGAGAAGACCGCCGCCGCCGAGGGCAAGGTCGGCGAGCTGCGCCGCGACCCCTTCGCCATGCTGCCGTTCTGCGGCTACAACATGGGCGACTACATGGGGCACTGGGTCGACGTGGCCAAGGACAAGGACCAGTCCAAGCTGCCGAAGATCTACTACGTCAACTGGTTCCGCAAGGACGACGACGGCCGCTTCGTGTGGCCCGGCTTCGGCGAGAACGGTCGTGTCCTGAAGTGGATCGTGGAGCGCCTGGAGGGCAAGGCCGACGGCGTCGAGACCCCCATCGGCATCCTGCCGACCAAGGAGTCCCTCGACACCGACGGCCTCGACCTCGCCGACGCCGACCTGGAGTTCCTGCTCGGCGTCGACAAGGAGGTCTGGCGCGAGGAGGCCGCACTGGTCCCCGAGCACCTGAACACCTTCGGCGACCACACGCCCACCGAGCTGTGGGACCAGTACCGGGCCCTGGTGCAGCGCCTGGGCTGAGCACCCACACCCCCTAGCTCCGTGGCCGGTCCGGCTAGCCCTGACCCGCGAAGTCGTCACGAAGGCCGGTCACGAGGGGGTCTGCCCGCGCTCCAGTGGCTCAGCAGTACCCGGGGCGCGGGAAGGCCCCGCTCGGGCCGGGTCACCGCACAACGGCGTGCGGCGGACCCGGCCCTTCGGCGCATCCGGCGGCGGCCCGGCGCCGCGACCGCGCATCCGGGGCGGTTCCGGGAACCGCGCCGCACGTTCCCCGACCGGCCACCGGGCGTGTCCTCGCTCCGCCGGGCGGGAGGCCTTGGGGACCCGGCCGTCCCGGCGAGGTCGGACCTGCGGCCCCGGGCGCCGACGTTCGGTGATCGGCGGGAGTCCGCGGCTCGGCCGGTGGGGCTTTGGTGCTCAGGGCATGGGCAGCGACTGCAGCCTGATGACCTGTCCCTGTCCGTCGAAGCTCAGGTCGTACCCGATGGCCGCGCGGGCCGAGGGCGACTCCGCCGTCAGCCGGTCGGCGAACTCCGCCTGGGAGTACGGCGCGGCCTTCGTCTCGTCGCCGAGCGGGACCGACAGCAGCACCCGGGCGTCCTCGGCCAGTGGCACCTCCGTGAAGGGCCCCTCGCCCGGGGTGATCACCCATGCGTCGAACTTGGGGTGTATCTCCTTCTCGGCAGGCCGCACCGACAGGTACGTGCGCCCGTCGCCGGTCCGGACGCCGTCGATCTGGACGAACTTCTTGGTGCCGGCCCAGGAGGCGGTGCCGGTCGTCGACGACGCCGCACCGTCCGAGCCGGTACCGTCGCCCGACGCGGGGGCCGCGTTCTTCGTCTCCCCGGCCGGCGCGGAAGGCGTCGCCGACGCCATGGGTGCGGCGGTGGTGGCGGCCGCCTTCCCGTCGCTCTCACCGCCGCACCCGGTCAGAACCACCAGGCTGAGAGCGGAAACGGCGAGGCAGCGCAGGGCGGGCCGGCGGTGTGCGAGATGCATGGTCAAGTCCCCCGAGAGGTGGCGTGGTTGTGGATACGTACTCTCTACGCGCCGCCACGCCCCCGGGTTGCACCCCGGGGCGGACTTTCTGCCGTGCCGCCCGCTCCCGCCCCGCGCGGGCTCACCCGGCGAGCCAGTACGCCTCCCGCAGCGACCGCACGCGGCCCTCGGCGTCGTAGTCGATCGCGAACACCCGCCGCGGTCCGGAGGCCAGTCGGTCCACGAGTTCGCCCAGTTCCGCGTCCGCGGGTCCCCCGTCGGCCGGCCGCCGTACCTCGACCGGTGTGGTCCGCGGCAGAGTGAGGGTGTGCACCTCGCCCCCGTGTGTCCCCGTTCCTCGAGTGCTTGCGGACGGTTCGACGGTGACCCGCACCGTGTCGCCCTTCGCCACGGCCCCGTACACGTAGCCCAGTTCGACGGCGTACTCCTCACCCGGTGCGGGCGTAGGCGGTACGAACCGCGAAGCGGTCGGTGCCGGGACGACGGTGGGCGGCTCGGACGCCCGGACGGTCCGGACGAGCGACAGCCCGCCCAGGGCCACGGCCGCGGCCAGCAGCACGCCCCCCGATGCGCGGGCGGCCCGCTTGCGGCGCAGGCGCTGCTCGCCGCGCGCCCGGATCCGCTCCGCAGCGGGCGGAGCCGTGTGCCGTCGGCCCGACTCGGCCAGTTCGGCCAGGTGGTCCCCCAGCCTCGTTCCGTCAGCCATGACGTTCCTCCGACAGGTGGCTCCGCCCGGGATCCAGCTCGGTGTCGGCCAGCAGCCGCGCCAGCGCGGCCCGGCCCCGGCTCAAGTGTGCCTTGACCGTGCCGACCGCACAGCCGGCCTCGGCGGCGACCTGTTCCACCGACAGGTCGCACAGATGGTGCAGCACCACGGCCCGCCGATGTGCTTCCGGGATCTGCCGCAGCGCCTGGACCAGCAACACGTGGTGCGGCTCCGGTGGCGGAGCCACGGCCGGTGGCCCCTGCCGCCGTGCGAAGGCGAGCGCGGTGCGCACCTTCCGCCACCGGCTGACCGCCAGCCGCCAGGCCACCGTGCGCACCCAGGCCTCCGGGGCGCCGTCGAGGTCGAGCTCGGACCGGTGCTCCCAGGCCCGCGCGAAGGCCTCCTGGACCACGTCCTGCGCCTCGGCGAGGTCGCCCGTCATCGCGTACAGCTGGCCGGTGAGCCGACCGACGCTCTCGGCGTAGAAGGCGTCGAACTCGTCGTGCTCGTCCCTGTCCCCGTCGCCGCGTCCCGTATTCCGTGCCTGCATGCCTCTCCCGTCGAGGCTGCACCGTGTCATCAGGCCCCCTCGCAGCGCAAGGGATCACAGACCTGCTCGCCCGCCTCGACGGGCAGACGGCGCCTCCGGGGACCGCTCACGGTCCGGCGTTGACCGCGGGCACGGTCCGGGGGCGTCGTTCGCCGCATCCCTGGACCGGTGCCGGGGTCGGCCGCGTCGGTGACGGTCCGCCGCACCCGCTGACGGCGAGGCCGGAGTGAAGGGCATCCGGCCCGCGCGTCGCTGCGGGTGCGCGGACCGGTCCGTACGGGGGCCCGTCAGGGGGGTCAGCGGGAGGCGAGTTCGCGCGGCTCCAGGGCGGCGGCGTGCGCGTCCATGCGCTCGGCGGTCAGGATCGCGACCGCCGTGTCCGCGCGGGATGCCGCGACCACCAGGGCGCGGGCCGCCAGCGTGTGCGCCCGCCGGTGCAGGGTCGCCGGACACGGCGCCGGATCGGCGGCGGCCACCTGCAGCCGGACCGGCGGCCGTCCGCCCCGCAGCCGGGCCACCTGCTCGGCGAGCCGGTCGGCGGCGGTGTCCAGGCCGGGCTCGGGCTCAAGCGAGCGCAGCTCGTCCGTGACGGCGAGCAGCGCCGCGAGATGGCCCGCGAGCTGGATGTCCAGCTCCTCGCCCCGGGACCGGTGCGGAAAGTCCGGGGTGCCGTCGGCCATCGTGCTGTGGACCGACTTGCTGCGGATCGGCTCGTACATGGGATGGCCTCCTGAGTGCTTCGGGAAACCATCCTACATTAGATTCAATCTAAAGTTGATGCCGTTCGGGACGTCGCTCCGATCCGGGGTTCAGTGCTGGCCGTACCCGTCCAGGAAGTTCCCGATCCGGCCCACCGCCTCGCGCAGGTCCGCGGCCGTCGGCAGGGTCACCACCCGGAAGTGGTCGGGCTCGGGCCAGTTGAAGCCGGTGCCCTGTACGACCATGATCTTCTCCTGGCGCAGCAGGTCCAGGACCATCCGCCGGTCGTCCTTGATCTTGAAGACCTTGGGATCGAGCCGCGGGAAGAGATACAGCGCGCCCTTCGGCTTCACACAGGTCACGCCCGGGATGCTGGTCAGCGCCTCGTGCGCGGCGTCCCGCTGCTCGCGCAGCCGTCCGCCGGGCAGCACCAGCTCGTTGATGGTCTGCCGTCCGCTGAGCGCCGCGACCACGCCGTGCTGGCCCGGCATGTTGGCGCACAGGCGCATGTTCGCCAGGATCGTCAGGCCCTCGATGTAGGACTCGGCGTGCGCGCGCGGCCCCGAGATCGACATCCAGCCGACCCGGTAGCCGGCCACCCGGTACGCCTTCGACATGCCGTTGAAGGTGAGGGTCAGCAGGTCGGGGGCGATCGCGGCGGTCGGGGTGTGCGTGGCGTCGTCGTAGAGGATCTTGTCGTAGATCTCGTCGGAGCAGACCAGCAGGTTGTGGCGGCGGGCGATGTCCGTCAGTCCGCGCAGCATCGCGTCGTCGTAGACCGCGCCCGTCGGGTTGTTCGGGTTGATGATCACCAGCGCCTTGGTGCGGTCGGTGATCTTCCGTTCGACGTCCGCGAGGTCGGGCATCCAGTCGGACTGCTCGTCGCAGCGGTAGTGCACCGCCGTGCCGCCGGAGAGCGAGACCGCGGCCGTCCACAGCGGGTAGTCCGGTGCCGGGACGAGCACCTCGTCGCCGTCGTCGAGCAGGCCCTGCATCGCCATCACGATCAGCTCGGAGACGCCGTTGCCGATGAAGACGTGCTCGACGTCCGTCTCGATGCCGAGGGTCTGGTTGTGCATGACGACCGCCCGGCGCGCCGCCAGCAGGCCCTTCGCGTCGCCGTAGCCGTGTGCCGTGGAGACGTTGCGGAGGATGTCCTCCAGGATCTCCGGAGGGCACTCGAAGCCGAAGGCGGCCGGGTTGCCGGTGTTCAGTTTCAGGATGCGGTGCCCGGCTGCTTCCAGCCGCATCGCCTCCTCGAGCACCGGGCCCCGGATCTCGTAACAGACGTTGGCGAGCTTCGTCGACTGGATCACCTGCATGTCCGCGAGCTTACGACCCGGTTACGGTCCATGGGTCGTGTTATCCGCCACTTGAGACGTGCGGTATGGGCTGATTTCGCCACTCACTCCGTCACTCGTCCCCGGCTCACCGGGGGCTCCGCCGCACCGAGCGGCCCGCCAGTACGTCCGTGCGCCGCCCGTCCTCCATCACGAACCGCCCGTCGACCAGCACGTACGGGATGCCCGTCGGCAGCACCCGCGGGTCCTCGAAGGTGCTGCCCGCCGCGACCGTCGCCGGGTCGAAGAGCACCAGGTCGGCCCGGTACCCCTCGCGCACCAGACCCCGGTCCGGCAGCCGCAGCCGGGCCGCCGGGCGCGAGGTGAGGTGGGCGACGCACTCCTCCAGCGAGAGCACGCCCAGCTCGCGGACGTAGTGGCCCAGGTAGTGCGGGAAGGTGCCGTAGGCGCGCGGATGCGGCTTGGCGCCCTGGAGGATGCCGTCCGAGCCGCCGGTGTGGACCCGGTGCCGCATGATCGCGCGCACGTTCTCCTCGTGACCGACGTGCTGGAGGATGGTCGGCGCCAGCCGGTCGGCCAGCAGCAGGTGCCGGGCGACCTGCCACGGGCTCTCGCCCCGCAGCCGCGCCGACTCCAGGACCGTACGGCCGACGTACTCGGCGAGCGCCGGGTCGCCCGTGCCGGAGATCTCGATCGTCTCCCACTCCATCGGCACGCCGTGGGAGCCGTCGGAGCCGATCTCCTCCATGTGGTGCCGGATCCGCTCGGCGGTGTCGTCGTCCGCCAGCCGCTCCAGGATCCGCTCCGGGCCGCCCTCGCCCGCCCAGCTCGGCAGCAGCGCCGCGAGGGTGGTGCAGCCGGGGGTGTACGGGTAGGTGTCGAGCGTGATGTCGGCGCCGCCGGCCAGCGCCTCGTCGAGCAGGGTCAGCAGTTCGGGCGCCCTGCCCCTGTTCACGCCGAAGTTCATGGTCGCGTGGGCGAGGTGAAGGGGGCAGTCCGCCTCCCGGGTCAGCTCCACCATCTCCTCGTACGCCTCGAGGGCCCCGGCGCCGTACGAGCGGTGGTGCGGGCAGTAGTAGCCGCCGTACTGGGCGACCACCCGGCACAGCTCGGTCAGCTCGGCGTCCTTGGCGTACATGCCGGGTGTGTACGTCAGCCCGGACGACATGCCGACCGCGCCCTGCTCCAGGCCCTCGGCGACCAGGCGCCGCATCCGGTCCAGCTCGGCGGGCGTCGCCTCCCGGTCGTCCCAGCCGACGGCGAGGGCGCGCACCGTGCCCTGCGGGATCAGGTACGCGGCGTTCACGGCGATGCCGCCGTCGAGCCGGTCCAGGTACTCGCCGACCGACCGCCAGTCGAAGTCGACGTCGTCCCCGTGGCCGTTCCACCCGGCGATGGCCCGGCGCACCTCGCCGAGGGTGCGGTCGTCGACCGGCGCGTACGACAGCCCGTCCTGGCCGATGACCTCCAGGGTGACGCCCTGCGCGGCCTTGGCGCTGTGGTCGGGGTCCCGCAGCAGCGCCAGGTCGCTGTGGGCGTGCATGTCGACGAAGCCGGGGGAGAGGACCAGGCCCTCGGCGTCCAGCTCGCGGCGTGCCTCGGGGCGCTGGCACCCGGCCGCCGCCGCCTCCCTGACGATCGAGACGATCCGGCCGCGGTCGACCACCACGTCGGCCCGGTAGGAGTCTGCGCCGGAGCCGTCCACGACGTCGGCGTCCCGGATGACCAGCTCTTCCATGCTTCTTCTCCCTCTTCTCCCGCAGACCTCGGACGGCTCAGAAGAACGTGCGGATGTAGTCGACGACCGTCCCGTCCGCCTCGGCGACCGGGATGAGCTGCCACTTGTCGAAGGACGTGCAGGGGTGGGACAGACCCAGGCCCACCCAGTCGCCCACCGCCAGCTCCGCCTCGGGGCCGGTGCGCAGCCAGGCGTGCTGGTCGGACAGGCCGCTCACGGCGATGCCGGCCGCCGGGCGCTCGGGGCCGCCGTCGGCCGGGCGGACCACCTGGGCGAAGGGCAGGTCGAGGTCGTACGCCGCGTCCCGCTTGCCCGCGTTGGCGAAGGCCTGCTCGGCGGAGGGGCGGGAGACCACCTGCGTCCACAGCCGGAACGCGGGCTCCAGGGCGCCCTCGGCGGGGACGCGGTTGAAGGGGGTCACCTCCCGGTAGTGCCCGTCGTCGTGGGAGACGTACGCGCCGGAGCGCAGCAGCTTGAGCACGGGCCGGGAGAGGGCGGGCACCTCGGCGAACACGTCGGCCACCGCGTCGAACCAGGCGCTGCCGCCCGCGCTCAGCACGATCTCCTCCAGGCCCTCGAACCGCCCGGCCTCGTCGAAGTCGGCCGCCAGCGCGACCAGCCGCCGCAGCCACGCGTGCACGCGCTCCGGGTCGGCGTCCGGCACCTCGCCCTCGTACCCGGCGACGCCCGCCAGCCGCAGCGTCCGCGTCCCGGCCACCGCGTCGGCGACCGCCGCGCAGTCCGCCTCCGTGCGCGCCCCGGTCCGCGCGCCCGCCCCGGCGCCCAGCTCGACCACGACGTCCACCGGGCGGGCTGCCCCCGCCGCGGTCAGGGCCGCGTCCATCAGCTCGACGCCGCGCACGGAGTCGACGTAGCAGACGAAGCGGAACTCCGGGTCGGCGTCCAGTTCGGCCGCGAGACGGCGCAGCGCGGCGGCGTCGACCAGTTCGTTGGCCAGGAAGATCCGCTCGATGCCGAAGGCCCGCGCCACCCACACCTGGTGCGGCACCGCGAGGGTGATGCCCCAGGCGCCGTGCTCGATCTGGCGGTGGAAGAGCTGCGGGGCCATGGAGGTCTTGCCGTGCGGCGCGAACGCGAGGCCGTGCCGGGCGGCGTACGTCTCCATGAGCTTCAGGTTGTGCTCCAGGCGCTCGGCGGACAGCGCGAGCACGGGGGTGGCGAAGCCGTCGGTGAAGAGGTTGCGGCGCTGTCCGGCCAGTTCGGCCAGGGTCAGGCCGTACGCGTCCGGCGGGAGGCCCTTGAAACGGTGGTCGACGCGCTCCCCGGCCAGCTCGGCGAGGGCTTCGCGGCCATGGACGGGGCCGTTGTCGAGGGCCATGGAGCCTCCCTGGTCTGATCTGTTGCAAAGCTTGCAACAGTCGTTGCGTATATCGCTTACTGCTGTCTAACATCTCGGCGAACGCGGGGTCAACGGAGCCGCCGCCCGCCGGACGCAGAGGAGCCAGGACCATCGTGACCGTCGACGGACCCCGCAGCACCGCCCCCGGCGTCGTGGACGTCGTCGCGCTCGGCGAGTCCATGGTCACCTTCCTCCCCTCCGTACCCGGCCGCCTCGCCGACGTCCCCTCCTTCGAGAGGGCCATCGGCGGCGCCGAGTCCAACGTGGCCTGCGTGCTCGCCGCCGCCGGACACTCCGTACGCTGGGCCGGCCGGGTCGGCGCCGACGGCTTCGGCGACCACCTCGTCGAGGCGATCGGCGCCTACGGCGTCGACGTCAGCACCGTCCGCCGCGACCCGGCCCGCCCGACCGGCGTCTACTTCCGCACCGCGGGCGACCGGGCCACCGACGCCCACGAGGTCGCCTACTACCGGGCGGGCTCGGCCGCCTCCGCCATGTCCGTCGGCACCATGGACCTCGACGCCGTCCGCTCCGGCCGCGTCCTGCACCTGTCCGGCATCACGCCCGCGCTCTCCGCCGGCTGCCTCGGCCTGACGCGCGAGCTGACCGCCCGCCGCCCCGGCCGCCCCTTCGTCTCCTTCGACGTCAACCACCGCCCCGGCCTGTGGCGCGACGCCGGTGACGGCCACGGCCCCGAAGTGCTCCTGGAGCTGGCCCGCGGCGCCGACCTGGTCTTCGTCGGCGACGACGAGGCACGCGACGCCTGGGGCCTCGACGGCCCCGAGGCCCTACGCGCGGCGCTGCCCGAGCCGGAGGTGGTCGTCGTCAAACAGGGCGCGACCGGCGCCACCGCGTTCCACGGGGACCACGTCACCTCCGTGCCCGCCCTGCACGTCGACGTCGTCGCCGCCGTCGGCGCGGGCGACGCCTTCGCCGCCGGGTTCCTCTCCGCCACCCTGCGCGAGCAGCCCGTACGCGAGCGCCTGCGCCACGGCCACCTCTGGGCCGCCGCCGCCCTCACCGTCCCCGGCGACCTCGCCGCGCCCCCCGCCCGCGACCACGCCGACCGCCTGGCCGCCCTGGACGACACCGAGTGGGGGAGACTGCGACTCGGCCCCGGCTGGACACAGGACGGCGAAAGGCCCGGCGACAGGACGGGCGAAGGGGCCGACGAGGAGGGACGCACACCATGAGTCAGACCGTCGACCGCGCGCTCAGCATCCTGCCGCTGCTCGCCGAGGGCCCCGCCGACCTGGGCCGGGTCGCCGACCGCCTCGGCGTGCACAAGTCCACGGCGCTGCGCCTGCTGCGCACCCTCCACGACCACGGCTTCGTCTACCGCCAGGCCGACCAGCGCTACCGCCTCGGCGCCCGGCTCATCTCCCTCGCCCAGGAGGCGATGGAGAACCTCGACGTCCGCGAGATCGCCCACCCCCACCTCGTACGCCTCAACGAGCAGGTCGGGCACACCGTCCACCTCGCCGTCCACGAGGAGGACGAGGTGCTCTACATCGACAAGGTCGACAGCCGCTACCCGGTCCGCATGTACTCCCGGATCGGCAAGCCCGTCGCCATCACGGTGGCGGCCGTGGCCAAACTCCTGCTCGCCGACCTCCCCGAGAACGAACGCCGCGCCGTGGTCGAGAAGCTCGACTACCCCATGTACACGTCCCGTTCGACACCGAACGCCGAAGGGTTCCTCAAGGAACTGGCCAAGGTGCGCGAACAGGGCTGGGCCACCGACCTCGGTGGCCACGAGGAGTCCATCAACTGCGTCGCCGCGCCCATCCGGGGCGCCGACGGCCGGGTGGTCGCCGCCATGTCGGTCTCCGCGCCGAACGTCGTCGTCACCGCCGACGAACTCCTCACCCTGCTCCCGCTGGTGCGCCGTACGGCGGACGCCATCAGCAGCGAGTACTCCGGCAGGACCCCAGCCAAGGAAGTCACCGCATGACCGACAAGATCGCTCTCGTCCCCGCGACCCACACCGTCCCCCCGGCGAAGTTCAGCCACGGCGTGAAGAAGGGCAACATCCTCCAGGTCGCCGGCCAGGTCGGCTTCCTCCCCCACGAGGAGGGCAAGGCCCCCACCCCGGCCGGCCCGACCCTGCGCGAGCAGACCCTCCAGACCCTCGCCAACGTCAAGGCGATCCTGGAGGAGGGCGGCGCCTCCTGGGACGACGTGATGATGCTCCGCGTCTACCTCACGGACGTCGAGCACTTCGCCGAGATGAACGAGATCTACAACGCCTACTTCGAGGAGCAGGGCCTTACCCAGCCGCCCGCCGCGCGCACCACCGTCTACGTCGGTCTGCCCGCCGGGCTCCTCATCGAGATCGACGCGCTGGCCGTCCTGGGCTGACCGCCCCTCCCGCTCCGCCTGTCTGACTGTCTGTGAACGGCACGGCGTCCCCCACCCCTCGGGGCGCCGTGCCGCGCTCGTCCCTGCCCGAAAGCTTCATGTACTTATCCAGAGGACCCCCGTATGTCCTACTCGTCCCTCCCTCTCGCCGCCGCATCCGAGGCCCCACCCCACACCGGCGGTCTGCTCACCCTGATCGACGGCACGGCCGGACTGCTGACCGTCGCCGCCATCGGCATCGCGCTCCTGCTCTTCCTCATCATCAAGGTGCGGTTGCAGCCCTTCGTCGCGCTGCTCGCCGTCTCCATAGCCGTCGGCCTGCTCGCCGGCCTGTCGGTCACCGAACTCTTCGGCACCGTCCAGAAGTCCGACGTCGTCTCGACCATCGAGTCCGGCATGGGCGGCATCCTCGGCCACGTCGCCATCATCATCGGCCTGGGCACCATGCTCGGCGCGATCCTCGAAGTCAGCGGCGGCGCCCAGGTGCTGGCCTCCCGCCTGCTCGGCCTCTTCGGGGAGAAGCGGGCCCCGCTCGCCATGGGCCTCACCGGTCTGATCTTCGGCATCCCGGTCTTCTTCGACGTGGGCATCTTCGTCCTCGCGCCCATCGTCTACGCCGCCGCCAAGCGCTCCGGCAAGTCGATCCTGCTCTACTGCCTGCCGCTGCTGGCCGGCCTGTCCATGACCCACGCCTTCCTGCCGCCGCACCCCGGTCCGGTGGCCGCCGCCGGGCTGCTGAACGTCAAGCTCGGCTGGATCATCCTCATGGGCATCGTCTGCGGCATCCCCGCCGTCCTCGCCGCCTGGGTGTTCTCCGCGTGGATCGGCCGCCGCATCTTCGTGCCCGTGCCGCAGGACATGGTCGAGGCGTCCGAGGAGGCCAAGCAGGCCGTCATCGAGGAGCAGCGCAAGGCCGGCGTCGCGCCGCACGAGACCCCGGTCGCGCTCGGCACCGTCCTCGGCATCATCGGCACCCCGCTGGTCCTGATCCTCGCCGCGACCTTCTCCTCCATCGCCCTGGACCCGTCCACCCTCCGCTCGGTGATCGAGTTCTTCGGCAACCCGTTCGTCGCCCTGACCATCGCCCTGCTCCTCGCCTACTACCTGCTCGGCATCCGGCGCGGCTGGTCCCGCAAGTCCCTGGAGACCGTCTCCACGGCCTCGCTGAAGCCGGTCGGCAACATCCTGCTGGTGGTCGGCGCCGGCGGGGTCTTCGGCGCCGTCCTCAAGGCCAGCGGCGTCGCCCAGGCCCTCTCCGACACCTTCAACGACGTCGGCCTGCCGGTGATCGTCCTCGCCTACCTGATCTCCGTGGTGCTGCGGGTCGCGCAGGGCTCGGCGACGGTGGCCATCGTGACGACGGCGGGCATCGTGGCGCCGCTGCTCGCCGAGGGCGACCACTCGCAGGCGTTCGTCGCCCTGGTCATCATGGCCATCTCCGCGGGCTCCATCTTCGCCTCGCACGTCAACGACGGCGGCTTCTGGATGGTCGCCAAGTACTTCGGCATCAGCGAGCGGGACACGCTCAAGACGTGGACCGTGCTGGAGAGCGTGCTGTCGGTCGCCGGGTTCGTGGTGGCGGCGGTGGTAAGCCTGTTTGTGTAGGGGCCCGCCCGTACGACTCGAACGACTCGTACGGGCGGCTCGTGTAGGCGTCTGATAACGAAGTTGGGGCTGGCTGTGCCCGGCACAGGATCGTCGACCATACTGCCCGCGTGGAGCAGCGCAGAGGATCGACGAGCCAGCCCCTGGAAGGCGCCGGATTCGACCCGGCATTCATCCCCGGGCTCACCGCACCCGTGTCCGGTGAGCCGGAGGACGCGAGACGCGACGAGGCGGAGAAGGACGCCGGCGCGGAGGCCGAGCGGCCCTCGGAGCCCTCGCCCGTCGGCGAACCGCTCGCCGAGGACGCCGCGGAACCGGAGGACGAGGCCCCCGTGGACGGTCCGGTCTTCGAGGCCTCCGACCGCCGCGCCAGGATCGTCGCCGACCACAAGGGCGTACGGCTCTCCCTCGACGACCAGAGCTGTGAGTTCCGCTGGGACGAGGTCGGGGCCGTCGAGACGGAGACGGGACGCTTCGGCAAACGGTTCACGGTGACGGTGCACACGCCGGACCGCCGCTGGTACCCGATCGAGATCGAGGCGGCGTCCCGAAGCCGCTTCCCGGAGTGGGAATCGGCCCTGGACGAGGTCCTCGACGCGTACTTCGAGGACGGCGAGGCGGAGACCGAGCCCGGGGCGGGCGGGGACGCCGAAGCGGACGGAGACGCCGAAGCCGAAACCGAAGCCGTTTCCCAGGGCACGAAGGACGCGAAGGAAGCGAAGGACGCGGAGGACGCGGAGGACGCGAAGGACGCGGAGGACGCGAAGGACGCGAAGGACGCGAAGGAAGCGGAGGACGCGAAGGAGGCCACCGCCCGCGCCGAGTAGGCGCATCAGGTGAAGATCCGTGCACGCCCCCTTGTCGCGCCGGCGACCATGGGCTTTCTTGGCCCCCATGGCGGACACCACGGGCAACACCTCAGAGGCAGGCGTGACGGGCGGTGCCGACTCGGCTCCCCGTAAGTCCAGTTGGCGCTACATCGGCCCCGGCATCGTCGTCGCCGCCACCGGCGTCGGCGCCGGCGACCTCGTGGCCACCCTCATCGCGGGCAGCAACTTCGGCTACACCCTGCTGTGGGCGGCGGTCATCGGCTGCCTCGTGAAGATCTCCCTCGCCGAGGCGTGCGGCCGCTGGCACCTGGCCACCGGCCGCACCCTCTTCGACGGCTGGGCCAGCATCGGCCCCTGGACCACGTGGTTCTTCGCGATCTACGCCGTGATCTGGGGCTTCGTCTACGGCGCTGCGGCGATGTCGTCCAGCGCCCTGCCCCTCCAAGCCCTCTTCCCGGACGTGATGGGCCTGGAATGGTGGGGCATCGCCTGCGGCCTGGTGGGCCTGGTCTTCGTCTGGTTCAACAAGTACAACGTCTTCGAGAAGGTCATGACCGTCCTGGTGGGCGTCATGTTCGTCGTCACGGTGTACCTGGCGATCCGGGTCACGCCCAACCTGGGCGACGCCTTCGCCGGGCTCCTCCCGGTCCTCCCGGACGAGAAGGACTCGGTCCTCAACACGCTGGGCCTGATCGGCGGCGTGGGCGGCACCATCACGCTGGCCGCGTACGGCTACTGGGTCAACGCCAAGGGCTGGACCAACACCGGCTGGATGAAGGTCATGCGCCTGGACAACCGGGTCGCCTACGCCACGACCGGCGTCTTCGTCGTCGCGATGCTCTTCGTCGGCGCCGAACTGCTCCACTCGGCAGGCATCGCGATCGCGAGCGGCGACAAGGGCCTGATCCAGCTCGGCGACATCCTGGAGGCGCAGTACGGCACGGCGACCGGCAAGCTCTTCCTCATCGGCTTCTTCGCCACCTCCTTCACCTCGCTGATCGGTGTCTGGCACGGGGTGAGCCTGATGTTCGCCGACTTCCTGGCCCGCCGGCGCGGCGAACGGGAGTCACGGGGCGACGAGTTGGCCTCGGGCCGCCGCGAACGCTCCTGGGCCTTCCGTGCCTACCTGCTCTGGCTCACCTTCCCGCCCATCGTCCTGCTCTTCCAGGACGAGCCCTTCCGCCTGATCATCGTCTACGGCGTCCTGGGCGCCGCCTTCATGCCCTTCCTGGCCCTCACCCTGATGTGGCTCCTCAACTCCTCCCGCACCCCGCGCGAGTGGCGCAACGGCAGCCTCAGCAACGGCATGCTGGCCGTCGCCGGGCTGCTGTTCCTGGTGCTGTGCGTGAAGCAGATCTGGGACCAGCCGTGGTCGGAGTTCCTCTAGCGGCACCGGCTACCGCAGCTTGTCCCACTCCTCACTGAGCGCGACCTTCCGCAGCTGGTCCATGGTCAGCGCGGGAGCCTCGCGGGTGGGCCGGCCGTGGGCGGAGCCGTTGTTGAACTCGCTGATCACCACACGGAAGCCGTCGTCACCGGGCCGCATGGTGTCGACCGTCCACATCACAACGCCCGGAACCCGGTCGTCGCCGACCCCTTGGTGCGTGGCGAGACGCGTGCCGTCGGAAAGGGTCTCGCCCGAGGCGTAGAGCTGGCCGGCGACATCGTTCATGCCGTGCTGCACATTGACCTGGACGAGACTCGCGCCACGCCCGTCGTCGACGACGACGTAGGAGTACTCGGTGTCCTGACCACCCTTCTTGACCACGTCCAGCCCGGCGGGAAGCAGCCCGGCAAGGGTTTCGGTGATGTCCTCGCCCGACACGGCGGGCGGCCGCTCCTCCTCGGCGGCACCGGCGGAAGCGGACGGCGTCGGCCGGAGCGGCGTGGCCGCCACCACGTCGCGCCACACGTCGGCGGTGACCAGCTTCTTCAACGCCTCGGTCGACAACGGCGGGTCCTCCCGCGTGACGGGCGCACCCTTCTGGGCGGAGGAGTTCCACTCGCTCACGCTGACGTGCTGCCCCTCGGCCGTGACGAGGTCCGCGGACCAGAGCTTGGTGTCGACCCTCCGGTCGGGATACTCGTAGCCCTGCAGCAGCCTGAGCGTCGAGCCGTCGTCCAGCCGGCTGGAGTCGCAGGAGTCGTACGGGACGAAGGTCCGGTCCGGGCACTGGGTGAGCTGCCCCACCTCCGAACCCTTGGGCTCGACCCGTCCGAAGCCCAGACTGATCGCGGCCGCGCCCTCGCCGTCGTCGAACACGACCTGCGCGTACGGCCCGGGCTTCTCACCGGACCCCCGCGCGTCCTCCCCGCTGAACTCCCCTGCCGGAAGCAGCTCCTTCAACGACTTGAGGATCGCGTCGCCGGACACGGGCTCCGCGGTGGCCGAGGCGGACGCACTGGCGGTGGCCCGGGACGCCACGGAGGACTGCTCACCGTCGTCTGAGCCTCCCGACGGCAGCAGCATCGCCCCGCCCACCCCGATCAGGGCGACCCCGGCCACCCCGCCGAGCACGCCGGTACGGCGCCGCGTCAGCGCACGGCGCCCGCGGTTGCGCCCCGAGTCGACCAGGGCCGTACGGTCGGCGGCCCGGAACGCATCGCCGGTGTCGCGCAGCGCGGCGGCGAGCTGCTCCTCGAAGGGATCCTGGTGCTGCTCTTCGGGCATGACGAGCCACCCTTTCCGCGTGGGTGAAGAGATGAGAGAAAGCGACGAGAGGGAAACGACGGGACGGAAGGACTGGAGGAAGGACAGGACGGAAGGCTGAGACGGAAGGAGAACGGACGTCAGGGTCTGGCGTACTCCGCGAGATCCTCGCCCAGCAGCGTCCGCAGCCGGCCGAGCGCCCGCGAGCACCGCGTCCGCACCGCCGCCGAACTGACGCCGAGCACGTCGGCGGTCTGCTCGACCGAGCGGTCGTCCCAGTACCGCAGGACGACGACGGCCCGGTCCTTGGCGGGCAGCCGCGCGAGCGCGTCCAGCAGCGTCAGCCGCAGCGAGGCGTCCCCGTCACCGGCGCCCGGCAGCTCGGGGAACACGTCGGTGGCCCGCTCCCCGCTGCTGCGCCGCCGCTGATGGGCGAGGAAGACGCGGGTGAGCACGGTCTGCGCGTAGGCGGCCGGGTTCTCCACCCGCGACACGCGTCCCCACCGCACGTACAGCCGTCCGAAGGTCTCCTGCACGAGATCCTCGGCCAGATGCGTGTCCCCGGCGGTGAGCAGACAGGCGGACCGGTACAGATGCCCGGCCCGCGCCGCCGCGAACTCGGCGTACTCGTCCGACCGTCTCTGCCGTGCCATACCCAGCGCCCCCGATGTCTGCTGCCTTCACCTCACCAATGCGGTGGACCCCGGGAAATGTTTCATACGAACTTCGGAGGAGGGGGGGCGGCCATCCAGCGAAAGGCCCCTGCCCGCGTCTCAGCGGGCAGGGGCCGGGGTGCCGGGTCGGTCGGAGCTACGGCATGGCGTCCACGTGCGCCCCCACCGAGCTCGACCACGCGTTGCCCGCAGCCGCGTCCCAGTTGGTGGACCAGGTCATCGCGCCCCGCAGGTCGGGGTAGGTCTTCGACGGCTTGAAGGAGCCGCAGTCGGTCGCCTTGGTGAGGCAGTCCAGGGCGGCGTTGACCACCGACGGGGAGACGTAGCCGCCGCCCGCCGCACGGGTGGAGGCCGGCAGGCCCAGGCCCACCTGGGACGGGGCGAGGCCGCCCTCCAGCTGGATGCAGGCCAGGGCGGTGAGGAAGTCGACCGTGCCCTGGGCGTACACCTTGCCGTCGCAGCCCAGCATCGTGCCGCTGTTGTAGTACTGCATGTTGACGACCGTGAGAATGTCCTTCACGTTCAGCGCGGTCTGGAAGTAGCCGCCCCGCGTCGACTGCATGTCGATCGTCTGCGGGGCCATCGTCAGGATCATGTCCGGGCCGGCCTTCGCCGACAGGGCGCGCAGGGCCTGGGTCATGTAGGTCGGGTTGAGACCGTTCTCCAGGTCGATGTCGACGCCGTCGAAGCCGTACTCCTGCATCACCGAGTACACGGAGTTCGCGAAGTTCGTCGCGGAGGCGGCGCTGTTCACCGAGACGGTGCCCTTCTCGCCGCCCACCGAGATGATGACCTTCTTGCCCGCGGCCTGCTTGGCCCGTACGTCCGCCTTGAACTGGTCGACCGAATAGCCGCCGAGCCCGGCCGAGTCGAGGTGGAAGTCGACGGCGCCCGGCGTCGTGGTCGCGTCCGCGAAGGCCACCGCGATGATGTCGTACGCCGACGGCACGTCGGAGATCTTCTGGACCGTCGCCCCGTTGTTGAAGTTCTGCCAGTAGCCGGTCACCGCGTGCTTGGGCAGGTCGCCGCCGTTGCCGCCGCCGTCGTCCGGCGCCGTGGTGCGGGCCGTGACCGCCGCCGACTTCGCCGACTCACCGGCCGCGTTCGTCGCCGTGACCTGGAAGGAGTACGAGGTGGAGGCCGCGAGACCGGTCACCGTCGCCGACGTGCCGGTCACCGCGGTGACCTTCGTGCCGTCGCGGTAGATGTTGTAGCCGGTGGCGCCCGAGACCGTGTTCCAGGTGAGGGAGGCCGAGTTCGGGGTCGTACCGGAGACGCTCAGGCCCGCCGGGGCCGACGGGACCGTGGGGTCGGGGTTCCCGTCGTCTCCGCCGCCTCCGTCCGGGCCGAAGACGGACAGGTCGTCGGCGTAGTACGCCGACTGCCCGTACCAGCCGTGCGTGTAGACCGTCACGGAGGTCGTCGAGGAGCCGGTGCTGAAGGTGGTCTTCAGCTGCTTCCAGGAGGCCGAGTCCGGCGTCCAGGTCGACACGTCCGTGGTGCCGGTGCCCGTCACGCCCAGGTAGGTGTAGCCGCCCTGCACCCACGCGCTCAGCGTGTACGTCGAGTTGGGCCGCACCGCGACGCTCTGCGAGCAGCGCGCGTTGTCCTGCCCGGCCGGGGTGGCCTTCAGCGCGGCGGAGCCCGAGTGCGCGGGGGACGAGACGGTGGCGCCGCTCCCCGCCGAGCACGTCCAGTTGCTCAGACCGGACTCGAAACCGGCGTTCTTGGCGTTGTTGACGTCGGCGGCCGACGCCGGGCCGACGGCCGTGAACGCGAGGGCCAGCGCGGCGGTGACGGCGCCCGTCAAGGAGCCGAGACGTCTTCCGCGCCGTCTGCGTACGGGGTCCACTGCTGCCTCCGGTGTGGGGTGGGGCGGGATGGGGACGGTGGCCACCGCTGAAGTACAAGGTGGTCCAGACCAATTGAGGGTGTCAAGAGGTAGGTACGGACCAAGTTCGCGGCCGCGCCGGGGGTGGTCGGCCCGGTCGCGCACATGCTCAACCTGTCCCGTTTTGGCGCACCTTGTGCCGCACAAGTTGTTCCACAGCTGCAGAAACGCTGTTCTCCGGTCACAGGCGCGTGGATACAGTGCTCAGGTAGTCACGCAGTGAAGTCATCCGGGTGTGCCGGAGTAACACCGGCGGACCGACGGGCATGGGAGACGGGGAGCCGCGCGTGCCAACTGCCATTGCCGTGACCAGTGCCGACCTGGCGCTGCCGCCGCAGGACGAACGGACGCTGCCCGCGGCCGTGCTCCAGGACGTCGACCGGCGTCCCCTGGAGCAGGTGCTGGCCGAGCTGCAGACGCTGGTCGACCAGTGCGGGCACGTGATCGTGGTGTGCTCCCAGGCCGCCCCGGCAGGCGTGGAACGACGGCTCCACACGGTCCGGGGCCTCCTGGAGACCGACCGCATCGCCCTGTTCCGGCCGTCCCTCCCACCGCTCGGCATCGCCGTACTGGCCCGCCAGTTGCGTCAGCTGGCCTCCTGCGACCTCGGTGCCGGCGTCCTCGCCTCCGCCGGCCGCCTGCTCACCCACTACATCCACGCCGGCGCCCTGCTCGGCTCCGTCGCCCGACTCGACCGCGTCCCGGTGGACCTCAAGGCGCACGCCAGGTCCTGGGTGCCCGGCAGCCGGTTCGGCGTCGTGGCCCACCCCGAGCCGCAGCTGGTGCGGATCGGCCCGGAAGCCGTCCTGTCCGGACCCGAGTTCGGCACCTCGCTACTGGTCGCCGAGGGACAGCTACCGTCCGACTGGGTCACGGGCACCCTCGCCCCCTCCTGGCGCGTACAGGGACTGCGCGAGACGGCGCTGCCCGTGGAGTCCGCCGACTGGTGGGGTACGGGGCGGCTGACCGAGTTCTGCGCCTACCTCCCCGACCTCTCGGTCCTCTACCAACTGGTCACGTCCGTACGGCAGAGCGCCTGCCACTGGTGCGGCATCGACGTCATCGGCGACCGTTGCGTGTTCTGCTCCGCGACACCACCGCTCTACGACGAGGGGGGCGGCGGCGCCACCGGCGGCGCACCCGAGCGTGCGCTGGGCCACCGCCGCGATCCCGCCCTCAGCCGCCGTCGTGAGAGACGTGCCCTGACTGGGTAGGTCGGTACCGCCCACCCGTCAGTCCCGACGACTCCGGAAAGCTCCCGTCGATCTCCGTCAGCCCCCGACAGCCGCCGTCCCGCCGTCCGTCCGCCCCGACCATCCGACCACCCCCCCAATGAGGTTGCACCGGCCCATGAACTCCCGTCAGCGCCGCGGCATCATCCTGCTGATCCTGTCGGTCCTGTGCGCCCTCGGCGCCTTCGCCGGCGTGCTGTCCGTCATCAACGACGTGAAGTCGAAGGTCGGCCCCGAGGTGGCCGCGTACCGGCTGAAGTCCGACATCGAGCCCTACACCGAGCTCGGCGCGGCGCAGTTCGAGAAGATCGAGATGCCCGAGCGCTGGCTGTCGGAGAACGCCGTGACCGACCTGTCCCAGGTCCGCGGAAAGATAGCCGTGACCAAGCTGAAGGCGGGCTCGCTGCTCCAGACCGACATGATCGTCGACACGCCAGCCCTGCGGCCGGGGCAGCAGGAGGTCGCCATCATGATCGACGCGGCGACCGGCGTCGCCGGCAAGATCACCCCGGGTGCCACGGTCAACGTCTACGCCACCTTCGAGGGACAGCGCGAGGGCGACCCCGACCAGTCCAAGATCATCGTGACCGACGCCGAGGTCATCGACGTCGGCGAACTCACCTCGCTGGAGCCCGACGAGGACAGCCACGACCGCGAACCCACCGACGCCGTCCCCATCACCTTCGCCCTGTCCACCATCGACGCCCAGCGCATCACCTACGCCGAGTCGTTCGCGCGGCGCGTCCGGCTCGCGCTGGTGGCCCCCGGCGGCGACACCACGGTCCCCGACAAGGACCGGACGTACGAACTCGCGAAGGACAAGTGAGAGCCGTATGGCCACGAGGATCCTCCCGGCAGTCGGCGACCCGGACGCCGTACGGTCCCTCACGTCGCTGCTCAGCCAGCTCCCGGACGCCGAACCGGTCGCCCCGGTCGCCGACTCCACCCAGCTCGTCGACACCCTCGCCCGGCTCGCCGCCGAGTCGGTGGACGACCTGCCCGAGGTCGTGATCGTCCACGAGCGCATCGGCCCGGTCCCGGCCCTGGAGCTGATCCGCGAGGTCGCCCTCCGCTTCCCGGCCGTCGGCGTCATCCTCGTCACCTCCGACCCCGGCCCCGGCCTCTTCCAGGCCGCCATGGACTACGGCGCCCGCGGCCTGGTCGCCCTCCCGCTCGGCTACGAGGAACTCGCCAGCCGCGTCCAGGCGGTGGCCCAGTGGTCGGTGGGCGTACGCCGGCACCTCGGCGGCGCCGTCGACGTGTTCACCGGAACCGGCGGCACCGTCGTCACCGTCAGCGGCGCCAAGGGCGGGGTGGGCACCACGCTCACCGCCATCCAGCTGGCCCTGGCCGCCCAGGCGTCGGGCCGCTCCACCGCCCTGCTCGACATGGATCTCCAGACCGGCGACGTCGCCTCCTACCTGGACGTGCAGTTCCGCCGCTCCGTGGCCGACCTGGCCGCCATCACCGACCTCTCGCCACGCGTCCTGGCCGACGCCGTCTTCCGCCACGACAGCGGGCTCGCCCTGCTGCTCGCCCCCGGCGACGGCGAACGCGGGGAGGAGGTCACCGACCGCGCCGCCCGCCAGATCGTCGGCGCCCTGCGCTCCCGCTACGAGGTCGTCGTCATCGACTGCGGCGCCCAGCTCGGCGGCGCCGGCGCGGCCGCCGTGGAGTCGGCCGACACCGCGCTGCTGGTCACCACCCCGGACGTGGTCGCCGTACGGGGCGCCAAGCGGGCGGTGCGGATGTGGGACCGGCTGCAGATCCGCAAGGCGGAGGAGACGACCGTGGTCGTCAACCGGCACACGCGGGGCACGGAGATCCAGCCCCCGCTGATCCGGCGGATCACCGGCACGGCCATCGCCGCCACCACCGTCCCGGCCAACTTCAAGGAACTCCAGGGCGCCGTGGACGCGGGCCGCGTCCACGAGTTGGACGCCAAGAGCACCGTGAAGCAGGCTCTGTGGGCGCTCGCGGGCGAACTCGGACTGGCCGGCGTGCCCGAGAGCGGCCGCAAGGGCCACGGGCGCCTGCGCGGCGACCGGGGCGCGACCGGCTTCCGGCGCCGGAAGGAGGGCGCGGGGTGAACGCGTTACGCGCCCGGAGACCGATCCCGGACGGGGACAGCGGCCAGGTCACCATCGAGTTCCTCGGCATGACCCCGGTGATCGTCGCGACGCTGGTGGTGCTCTGGCAGCTCGTGCTCGTGGGATACACGTACACGCTCGCGGGGAATGCTGCGGACGAGGCGGTACGGGCGGCGACGGCGGCCGAGCGCGGGGCACGGGACGGCGCGTGCCGGGAGGCGGGCCTGGACAAGCTGCCGGGCTCCTGGGAGGGAGGCGCCGAGGTGAGCTGCGGCACGGCGGGCGGTTACGTCACCGCCGACGTGCGCATCGAGGTCCCCCTCCTCTTCCCGGGCACCCTCAGCGTCCCGTTCACCGTGCACGGACACGCGGGGGCCGTGGAAGAGGAGGACGACTGAGATGCCGTACTCCCGCAGGGGACGGGCGAGGGACCGGGGCCAGGTGGCCATCGAGTACCTCGGCTTCCTGCCGATCCTGGTCCTCGTCGGGATG
Organism: Streptomyces sp. NPDC085944; assembly: GCF_040686295.1. NCBI lineage: Bacteria > Bacillati > Actinomycetota > Actinomycetes > Kitasatosporales > Streptomycetaceae > Streptomyces > Streptomyces sp. NPDC085944. The sequence continues at coordinate 598,478 of NZ_JBFBJX010000001.1, forward strand.
GCCGTCGTACAGCTCGGCCTGATCGCGTACACCGCCCAGCAGGCCGGTACGGCGGCCCGGGCGGGGGCGCGCAGCGCCTCGCTGGGGGAGAGCGCGGGCGCGGCGTGTGCGGCGGCCGTGAGCAGTTGGCTGGCTGACCGTACCGACTGCCCTTCGGCGGGGGGCGGGGACGCGGTGACGGTCACCGCCACCGTCCACATTCCCTCGATCGTCCCCGGTTGGGACTTCGGGGACGCCACCCGGACCGCCACCATGCCGCTGGACCACTGACCGAGGAGCCGAGGACGCATGAGCCTGCGCGCACGCATCCACTCCCCCGAGGAGCACGGCAGCCGGGGCGAGGACGGACACCTGGTCGCCTCCTACCGGGCCAAACTCCTGGAGGAGATCGACCTCGCCGAGATGGGCGCGCTCGCGACGGCCGAGCGCCGGGCCCGCCTGGAGCGGGTCCTCGGGCACATCATCAGCCGCGAGGGCCCGGTCCTGTCGACGGTCGAGCGCTCCCAGCTGATCCGCCGGGTCGTCGACGAGGCCCTGGGCCTCGGCATCCTGGAACCGCTCCTCGAAGACGCGTCGATCACGGAGATCATGGTCAACGGCCCCGACGCGATCTTCGTCGAACGCGCCGGCCGGGTCGAGCAACTGCCGCTCCGCTTCGCCTCCCACGACCAGCTGATGCAGACCATCGAGCGCATCGTCTCGACGGTCAACCGCCGCGTGGACGAGTCCAACCCGATGGTCGACGCCCGCCTGCCCTCCGGCGAGCGCGTGAACGTCATCATCCCCCCGCTCGCCCTCACCGGCGCGACCCTCACCATCCGCCGCTTCCCGCGCTCCTTCACCCTCCGGGAGCTGATCGGCCTCGGCTCGCTCGACGAGAACATGCTCTACCTGCTGGCGGGCCTGGTGCAGGCCCGCTTCAACATCATCGTCTCGGGCGCGACGGGCACCGGGAAGACCACCCTCCTCAACGCCCTCTCCGGCCTGATCCCCGAGTCCGACCGCATCATCACCATCGAGGACTCGGCCGAACTCCAGCTCCAGCAGGCGCACGTCATCCGCCTGGAGTCCCGCCCGCCCAACGTCGAGGGCCAGGGCCGGGTGACCATCCGCGACCTGGTCCGCAACTCGCTGCGCATGCGCCCCGACCGCATCGTCGTCGGCGAGGTGCGCGGCGGCGAGTCCCTGGACATGCTCCAGGCCATGTCCACCGGCCACGACGGCTCGCTGGCCACCGTCCACGCCAACAGCGCCGAGGACGCCCTGATGCGCCTGCAGACCCTGGCCTCGATGTCGGACGTGGAGATCCCCTTCGTGGCCCTGCACGACCAGATCAACAGCTCCGTCGACGTCATCATCCAGCTCACCCGCTTCGCCGACGGCGCCCGCCGCATCACCGAGATCGCCCTGCTGGCCAGCCACGGCGGGGAGCCGTACCGCTTGGCCACGGTCGCCCGCTTCAACGCCCGCCCGATGACCGCCGACGGCCGCGTCGTCGGCGCCTACGAGTACCACCCGCTCCCGCACCGCACCGCCGAGCGCCTCTACATGGCGGGCCAGCCCATCCCGCAGGCCTTCGGCGTGGCCCACACACCGGACCAGCTCACCACCCGAGAAGCCAGGTAGGACCGCCCGATGGAACTCGACACGCTCGTCACGCTCACCACCGGCATCACGCTGCTGACCTGCGTCCTGGCGGTCACGGGCCTGCACTCCTACGCCACCGGAAAGGCCCAGCGCGCGGCCCTGGTGGACCGCCTCACCGCGGCCGGCCGGACACCGGTGACGGGACGCCGGCGCCGCTTTCCGGGCCTGGACCGCCGCCTGCGCCGCACCAGGCTCGGCCACAACCTGGAACGCCGCCTGTCGGCGACCGGCCTGGACGTGACCCCCGGCGAGTTCTTCGCCTACATGCTGGCGACCGTCGCGGGCCTGTGGCTGATCGGCCAGGCGGCCCTGGCCCCGTTCTTCGGCCCCCTGGCGGGCCTGCTGGGCATCGGCGTGGCCGCCCAGTTCCTCACCTGGCAACGCCAGAAACGCATCGAGAAGTTCATCAACCAACTCCCCGAACTCGCCCGCATCCTCGCCAACGCCACCCAGGCCGGCCTCGCCCTGCGCACCGCCATCGGCATGGCGGCGGAGGAACTGGAGGCACCGGCCGGCGAGGAACTCGGCAAGGTCGCCGACCAACTCGCCATCGGCGCCTCCATGGACGACGCCCTCGGCGAACTCGCCGGCCGCCTGCCCTCCCGCGAACTGGTCGTCCTGGTCACCACCCTCGTCCTGTCCAACCGCGCGGGCGGCCAGGTCGTCAGCGCACTGCGCAACCTGACGGAGACCCTGGAGGAACGCAAGGAGACCCGGCGCGAGGTCCGCACCCAGCTCTCCCAGGTCACGATGACGTCGTACGCCGTCCCCGTCCTGGGCATCGGCTCGTTGCTCCTCATGAACGGGGTGAAGGACGGCGCCCTGGAGCGCATGACGGGCTCCCCGGCCGGCCAGGTCGCGGTGATCACCGCCTTCGCGCTGTACGCCGTCGGCTTCGTCCTCATCCGCCGCCTGTCCCGCATCGACGTCTGAGAGGAGGGAAGACAAGGACATGGGCCTCGCACTCCCCGGAATACTCCTCGCCCTCCTCATGGCCCTGGGCGTCTGGGGCGTCTTCGCCGGCCTCCGCATGTACCGGGCGGAGGCCAAGCTCCCCGACGACCTCGCCCTCGCCCTGGAGGTCGGCGCCACCCGCACCGGCGCGGCGCACTCCCTCATCGACCGCATGGGCATGCGGTACACCCCCGCCGTACTGCGGCTGATGGGCCCCGCCCTGGTCGCCCGGTACCGCCGCAGGATCGACCTGGCGGGCAACCCCGGCGGCCTCACCATCGACCGCTACGCCGCCCGCCGCGCGGTCTACGGCTTCCTGGGCGCCCTGGGCTGCCTGGTCTTCCTCCTCCGCGGCCAGTACCTGGTGGCCCTCCTCCTCCTGGCCTTCGGCGCGTTCTGGACGGAGGTGGGCATCTGGTCGGCGATCCGCATCCGCAGGGACGTCATCGAACGCACGCTCCCCGACTTCCTGGACGTCCTGGCGGTGGTGGTCAGCGCGGGCCTCGGTTTCCGCCAGGCCCTGGACCGGGTGTCGACGCGGTACGAGGGCCCCTGGGCCGACGAACTGCGCATCACACTGCGCCAGATGGACCTGGGCATGAGCCGCCGGGAGGCCTTCACGGAGCTGCGCCGGCGCAACGACTCGGAACAGGTGGCGATGTTCGTGACGGCACTCCAGCAGGGCGAGGAACTGGGCGCCCCCATCGTCGAGACCCTGGTCTCCCTGGCCAAGGACATGCGCCGCACCGACGCCCAGAACGCCCGCCGCAAGGCCGCCCGCGCGGTCCCCAAGGCCACGCTGATGATCACGACGTTCATGGTCCCGGCCACGATGATCCTCCTCGGCGCGGGCCTGATCCTGGGCTCGGGGACGGACTTCGGCACGATCACGGGCGAGTAGGGGAGTGCGATTGCACGTGACCGGAAAACATCAACTACTGAGTCCCAGAGACTCAGTCACCCCATTTCGCCACAACACCTTTCGCACTTGCAATCAGCTGTGGGACAGTCGTTGCCTGGTACTCCCGACAGGTCGAGGTCCCAACCGAGCGCAAGGGAGGTGGAGATCGTGGACGCCATGACGTCCGGCACGACCGGCCAGCCGATCACCGCCGCCCACCCACACGTTCCGCACGAGGAACGCGACTTCGCCCACCCTGGAGGGGAACACCATGACCAACTGGCTCCACACCGTCGCCGCATACCTGCACACCCACACCGCCGCCCGCAAGGACAAGGGCCAGACGGCGGTGGAGTACCTGGGAATCATCGCGGTGGTGGTGGCGATCGTGCTGGCCATCACGGGGACGGATATCGGGCAGACGATCTTCGATGCGATCACTTCGAAGATCGCCGAAGTCACCGGCGGCTGAGTCGATCCGGTCTGTGCGGAGACGCGGGGCAGGCCTTCCCTATCTACATCACGGTGGTAGGGGGCCTGCTGCTCCTGGCACTCGCGTACTTCGCGGTAGGTCAGGCCGCAGCGACTCGCAGCGAGGCGCAGACGGCAGCGGACGCCGCGGCGCTCGCGGCGGCTCTGGAGACCCGGGACCGTCTCGCGGACCAGTGGGTCGACAAGATTCTGGAACCGGAAACGTGGCAGGACATCTTCGAGGGGAAGGTGTTCGTCCCCGACGCGTGTTGGCGCGCCACCGAGTTGGCGGCGAAAAACGACGCGAGCGTGGAATGCGCACCGGACGGGCGTTTGGGCTACAGAGTCTCCGCCGAAACCAACGACACCGTCGGGGACACAATCGTGCCGGGCACGGAGGAACAGAAGGCCACGGAGAGCGCGACCGCAGTCATCGAAGCCCGCTGCTCGCCGCAGCCGCCGGCCGAGGGCGCGGAAGACGACGCACTGCCGAGCCTCACCTGCCAAGGCGGCGAGGACTGGGCCCTGAAGCCGGACGACCTCGCGAACCTGCCCAAGCCCGAGGACTTGTTCGACGTCCATCTGGCCGACAGCTGACAAGCGAACGATGAGGACGAAGGAAGCGGAGTCATGAGCATTCGGTTCACAACGAGGGCCCGCGGGAGACTGTCCGCATGGCCAGTTGCGATCGTGCTGGCCTTCGGCCTGGTGGCTTGCAGCGGTGGCGGCGGAAACGATGACGACAAGCCGGAGGCGTCGACGGCTGCTTCTAAGAGCAGCGAGTCCAGGCCGGACGCCCAGGAGGGTGACTCGGCGGAGACGCTGGCCGAGCTGAAAGGACCTAATGGCCTGCTTCTGCGAATCACTTCCGCAGAGCGTGATACCGGCGGTTTCGTGACTGTGAATGGTGAGCTGAAAAACGACGGTGACAAGAACGTGGCGATCCCGTCGGGGCTGAGTGGGAACGAAACAGAGATCATCAGAAACGGCAGGTCGCTCGGCGGAGCCACGTTGGTCGATTCCAAGAGCAAGAAGCGGTATTACGTTCTACGTGACACAGATGGCCGTCCGTTGACGACCACGGGCTTGTCGACGATCAAGCCTGGTGACCAACTAGCAGTCTTCATGCAGTTCCCAGCTCCCCCAGTGGCCACAACCGAAGTCACTTTCCAACTACCGACCTTCGCCAGCGCGACCATCTCAATCTCCGGATGAGGCCGGCCATGACCTCACCCCCCCGCCTGCTGGCCGCAGCCACCCTCCTGCTCGCCACCACCCTCTACGGCATCCCCACGGCCCACGCCGACGACGACCCCAACGACCCTCCTGGAACGGAACCCTCCGCCTCCGCCCCCGTAGAGGTCGACCCCAACGACCCCGACCTGAAACTCCCGGACGGCGCCACGCTCGCGCAGGCGAAGGTGCTGGACATCAAGTCGGTGGTCGAGGAACAGAGCGGCGACGAGCGCCGGGAGGACACCAACACGAGCGTGACTCTCGCGCTCCAGGCCGAGGTGCTGTTCGGCAAGGACAGCTCGAAACTCGGCGCCGAGGCGAAGGCCCGCATCAGGGGCATCGCCGACGAGATCAGGACCCAGAACGCCACGAGAGTCCGCGTCTTCGGCTTCACCGACAACCTCGGCTCCTCCGCCCACGGCGACGTCCTCTCCAAGCGCCGCGCCAACGCCGTGCACGACGTCCTGTCCCAGTCCCTCAACGACGCCAACATCACCTACGAGGTCCGCGGCTACGGCGAGCAGTACCCCATCGCGGACAACGCGACGGAAGCCGGCCGCAAGAAGAACCGCAGGGTCGAGGTCTCCTTCCCCCGCACGGGGCCCTGACCGCCCATGAGCAAGCGCACGCGAGCCCGCGCCGTACTGACGACCCTCACGGCACTGACGACGCTCACCACGGCCGCCTGCAGCAGCAACAACACACACGAAACCGACGAGGCGCCTCCCGCACCCCGGACCAGGCCCACGACCTCCCACCACCCCACACCCGAGCCGGCCCAACCGCCCGCAGCCGACGGCACCGACGCCAACGCCTGCACCGACGGCGACTGCGAGATCACGGTGACCAAGCCCGTGACCCTCCACTTCCCGGGACCGGGCGGCAGCGGCCGGGCAACGTTGTCGATGACCGAGATCGGCCCGAACAAGATCGAGTACGAGGTGAGGTCGGGCGACAACCGCTCCCGGGGCGCCGCGACCGGCCGGGGCCAGGGCTGTCTGACGTACCTCCGCGAACACGGCAGCGGCAACTCCTGCGGCACCCTGGACAACATCCGCCCGAGCCCGCGGCCCCACACCGTGGTGATCCAGGCGACGACGAGCACGGACGGCACGACGCTCCTGCACATCGTCTCGCCCTGAGGGACGAACCACTGGCGACGACGCCGTGGACGTCACGGGCCGATGACACCGCCGGTCGCCTCTGCCGGGCCCTCCACGATCTCCACCCGCGTCCCCACCCGCACCTTCCACTCACCCATCGCCCCGGCCTCCGCCTCCAGTACGTGCCGCGCCCGCAGTCTGGGCAGTCCCAGCCTCCCCGGGCGCATGGTGCGCACGGCGACGACGGTGAGCCGCCGGTCGAGGTAGGCCACGTCGATGGCCATCCGCATCCGGAAGGTGTGCACGCTGTTGGCGGGGCTCAGCAGCATCGCCCCCTCGACCGAACTGCGCCCCAACAGCCCTCGGGTACGGGCGCGGTAGGAGCCGGCGATCTCCAGCGGAACGCGGACCCGGCCACCCTCCTGCCCCACCACGGTCAAAACCCCCGCCCCGTCCCGCCAACGCCGCCGCCTCACACGATCCCCCCACCTCAGCCCGTCGGCCCCCGCCTTGCTGCCTTCCCGCCGAAGGTATCCGACACGGACCCGGGGAACCTGGCGTTGGCGCGACCGCTGCGCCGTTCCTCCGCACCGGTAAGGTCTACGGCTCGTGACTGCTTCCGACTCCCACGTCAACGCCTTCGCCGAGATCTTCGGCGACCCGCCGGCCGACTACGCCGTACCCGTCGACTGGCCGGCAGTCGAGTCCTGGCTGGGGACGAGCCTACCCACCGACTACAAGGCCATCGCCGCCGCGTACGGCCCACTCGACATCGGTGCCTGGCTCTGGCTCCACATGCCCTGCGTGAACCGCGGCTGGTTCGACTACGGGACCTGGATCCAGCAGACGCGGCGTGACGCTCCCGGTGTCCTCCCCTTCGGCGCCACCCGCACCGCCGACACCCTCTACTGGGACACCACGGCATCCGACGACCCCGATCAGTGGCCGGTCATCATGCACTGTCAGGACGACGAAAACGCGGGCCGCGACCCCTGGCGGCGCTTCGCGACCCCGCTCGTGCCGACGCTGGCCCGGCTCGTGGCCGACGGCATGCGCCCCGTGGCCGTCCGAAGCCGGACGCATACCGACCTGGAGCGCGTGCCCTGGACACCGCCACCTCGCCGACCGGAACCAACCGCACAGCAGCGGGCGGCGCTCACCGCAGGCAGCGGACTGAAGACTCTGACCACGCTCGTCCCTCCGCCGGAGACACCCGCGCTCGGTAAGCACGACTGGGACTGGCTGTACGAACGGCTGGGCACACGTCTGCCCGGCGAGTACGTACGACTGATGGAGCGGTACGGCGCAGGCTCCTGGTGCGGCTGGCTGCGCTTCAACACACCCTTGGACGACGACCAGTACGCGCTCGCACCGTGGGCAGAGTGGTACGCGGACACCTACCAGGAGCAGCGAGCCGAGTTCCCCGAGTTCCATCCACTGGCCGTCTATCCGGAGCCCGGGGGCTTCCTGCCCTTCGCGGACTCCATCGACGGCGACCAACTGTGCTGGCTGACCGAGGGAGCCACGCCGGACGACTGGCCGCTGATCGTCGTACCGCGCCATGCCGACCAGGGCCCACCGCTCGACACCGACCTCACCAAGTCCCTGCTGGAGTGGCTGCGCGGCCGGTTCGCGACCGAGGGCCTGCCCCCGCTCGGACGCCGCGACGAGGACCCCCTCGACTACATAGATTTCGAGCCCTACGACGCGGAACCAGCCACTGACGACGAATGACCCGTCAACAACGGCCCTGCACACACGTGGATGTATGGGCTGAGGGCGGCGGGGAGGCACGTTTCACTCTGGTGTCGTTCGGCCCCGGTGGATAGCGTTGCTTCGCTGAAGAAAGCCTCGTCCCACACTGGAGCTGACCGTGAATCGCCGCCGCCCCACCCTCATCGCAGCGCTCACGCTGACCGCCACAGCGGCCTTGACGCTGTCCGCGTGCGGAAGCGACGACAGTTCCGACAAGGGGGAGGACAAGATCGCGGGGGCGGACACGGGCAGTTCCACCCCGTCGGCGTCACCGACCGCTGCCGAGTCGTCGGAGCCGGACCGCCCCAAGATCGAACTGCCCGCCGACCTCTCCTACACCTTCGACTGGCCCAAGACGGGTGACAAGGACAAGGACGCGGTCCTTGCCGACAGTGAGCAGTCCATCAAGGCCGTAGACCTGGCGATCGTCAATCAGGACCCGCTCGACAAGGCGTACCTCTACTACTACGAGGGCGAGGCCGCGGCCGGTACGCAGAAGTTCATTCAGAACTACGTGGATCAAGAGGCGGCCATCACGGGCAGGTATCGCTTCTACGCACCTGAAGTGGCAGTGGACGAAGACGGCACCGCTTCCTTCACATACTGCGAAGACCAGGGCAAGGCTTACGTAAAGTACCTCAAGACCAACAAGGTCAGGAAGACCGAGGTAACCGCCAAGAGCTACGTCATTTACCACACGTCGCTGAAGAAGAACGGCGACGGCGTCTGGGAGATCCAGAACATTGACTCACAGAGTGGGAGCGCCAAGTGCCAGCCCTGACACATGGGTTCAAGAGGCTGCCGGTCGCGGCTGTCGTGAGTGGCTTTCTGGCGCTTTTCGCCCTGCCCGGAGTGGCGCATGCGGACGACATCCTGGACGGCAACACGCAGAACTCGGGAACAGAACAGCGCGCCGACACTGATAGCAACGGCAACGTGTCGGTGACCGTGGGTGGCGTCGTGTTCGACCGTTCCGAGAACGGGAGCGGTGACTCGGTCGGTGCGGTGACGTCATCCACGTCGTGGTCGCCGCCAGCCTGTTGGTATGCCCCAAAGTACACGCCTCAGGAGTTGCAGGACTATCTGGAGCCGATCTGGGAGGCGGAGTCCACGGGGTACCAGTGGGACGCCCAGCAGCGGGAGAAGTACAACGCCAAAGACGAGAAGAAGGGCTTCAACAAGGACAAGACAGGCAAAGGCTTCTGGTGGGGCTCGTACGTCAACAAGAGCTACCCGCCGGGTTGGGACAAGTGCGACACCGAATACTTCTGGGTGGACAAGGGCGATCCTCCACCCGCGGACAAGGAGAACGCCGTCACCCCCGAGGTCCTTGCCGAGCTCGCCTACGCGGAAATCCGTGTCCCCAGCACCGATGTGACGCTGGCGCCCGCTGAGACGACCAAGGTGAACCTCCCGACGTGGGCCTGGCTAAATGGTGCCGAGTTCAAGCCGGTCTCGGTCACCGCGTCCGTGGAGGTACTCGGCATCAACGCCACGGCCACGGCGGAGCCTGTCTCGCTGCAGATCAAACCGGGTACGCCGGATGCCGAGACCTATCCGACGTCGGGGGTCTGCGAGATCAAGGACGGCCGCATCGGTGCTCCGTACGAGAAGGGCAAGGCGGACGAGACGCCGCCGTGCGGGGTGAAGTACCTGCGCTCTTCGGGCGACGACACGTTTCCGCTCCGGGCGACGGTCACCTGGGAGATCCACTGGACGGGCAGCGGCGGCGCTGGCGGGGATCTCCCCGACGGCACGTTCGGCGCCACCCAGGACGTCGTCGTCCAGGAGATCCAGGCCGTCAACCGTTGAGCGGTCCCACCAGCCCTCAGAGCGTCGGCCGATCGACGGCCATCACCGCGACAGTCCCCCGTGCTTTGCCGCCGTCTACAAAGCGGCGAAGATCGGCTGCTCGAGTCACGGCCCGCATCGTCCAGGCCTGTCACGGGGACTGGGGTGTCGGTGATGTCCCCGAATCCGAGGACGGGAGGCGCATGTGGGCTGTGCCGCCGGAGGATCGTGCGTGCGAGTACGGCCTGAGGGCCACCCAGCCATTGACCAGCCGTGAGGCCCGATGGCGCCGTACCGAGTCAGTGGCTGGCGCGTCGCTGTCCAACTGGTGTTCCCATGCGCTCCACGGATAGTTTTGACCAGTTGAGGACAACGCGTCGCAGCTGCAACCGCTTGGGGCTCGGGAAGGAACGGGGGGAACGTGAGCGATCTGACTGCTGACTACGAGGTGCTGAACCGGGTGAGGCACAATCTCGACCACATAGCTGAGTTGATGAAGAAGCCGGGCCGGGAGATGGAGGAGGTCTCCGGAACCTCCATGGGAGTGCCCGAACTTGCCCGACGCATGGACGACTTCGGCGACGAGTGGTCCTACGGGATCAAGCAACTCACGAAATTCTCAGAGAAGGCTTCCAAAGCGCTGCTCACGGTCAAAGAGTCCTTCGAAAAGCTCGACGACGAACTCGCCGAGGCGAACAGGAAGCAGGGCAAGGGGAGCGGTAAGAAGTCGTGAGCGCGACGAGACTGGAAAGCTTCCCTGCCCTTGGGTTCGTGCCTTGCCCGGGTGACCAGACCATGGCTGACGACGTGGCCAAGACGGTCCGCAGGACGGCGAAGGCCCTCGCCGAGATATCCGAGGTTCTGCACGGAACCGGTGTAGGGGACTGGAAGGGGAAGGCGGCAGAGGTCTTCCGCGAGAAGTTCGACGACGACTTCCGTCCCCGGATGGATGACGCCCGTGACTCGTTCTCCGACGCTGCCACCGTCCTGGAGGACTGGGCAGCGTACATGGAAGCGAAGCAGGCAGCAGCCGTACGGCTGGAGTCACAGGCGGCCGAAGTCCAGGACCAGTTGGGTAAAGCGAACTCGAAGGCCGACAAGCTCAAGGATGCGGACGACGACAAGAAGGACACACAGGACCAGCAGGACGCGGTCCAGGGCGCCGACCGCGCCGTGAAGGCAAAGGAACACGAGCTTGAGGAGCTCCGCCGCCGCGGCCGCCGCATGGCCGGCAATTATCAGGAGTACGGCAAGGAGATAGCCGACCGCCTGAAGAGCGCCATGAACATCGCTCCGAACGAACCCGGCATGTGGGACAAGCTCGGTGACGCCATCGCGGATCTCGGCGAGGCGCTAGCCGACCTCCCCGGTCAGGTGGGCGAACTCCTCTCCGACATCGGTGACTGGATCAAGAGCCACGCTGACTGGATCACCGTCGCGGCCTCGGTCATCGGGGTCGTGGCCATCTTCTGCCCGGTGCTTGCTCCGTTGGCCATCGGCCTGAGCGCGGTGGCGTTCGCGGCTCACGCCGCGGCATATGGGTGGAGTGGGCTTTGGCCGCCCACGGGTGAACGAATCGGTAACTGGCTCACGCTGGGTGGCGACGCGCTCGGCATGGTGCCTGGAGTCGGAGCGGCGTTCCGCGGCGTCAAAGCGGGCGTCAAAGCCGGACGGGCAGCCGGAAGTGTCGCCGCCGGTACCAAGGTCGGCATCAAAACGGCGGGTTCCACAGCCAAGAATCTCATGAAGGGTGTGGACCCCGTTGCCAAGGTGATCGACAAACCAGTGATGGCAGCTGCCGCCAAATTGGGCGTCTCGCGCGGTGCGGCCCTCACGGCTACTGAAGGCATCCAGGCTGCGGCTCAACTCGCGTGGACGGCCCCGACCGCCGTCAACGCTTACCAGACGAGTGCCGGCCGGTACGACGTGGCCACGTGGGGCACCGGCGTGGCCAACGTGGCCACGGGTGCCGGCGGTGGAAGGTTCGGCGGCCTTGTCGCGGTGGGCAGCACTATCGGACTCGGCGCTTGGGAGTTGACGGACTGATGACACCGATGACACCCACCGACTCCCTGAACACCGGTGTGCCCACCGCTGAGACCGTGACACCGGCCACGGCCGACTTCTGGTTCGAGTTGCCGCCTGGCTTCACGGAGATCGACCTGGAGGAGGATACGGAGTCGCGTGTGCTTCGGATGACGAGCGTGGCCGACACTCTCTTTGCCGAAGCCACACCGCAACAGAAGTTCAACCTTGTGGTGTCAGGCGAGTACATACTCCAGACCATGATCGCGAGCGGAGCCGAGCACGTATCGAACTGTCTCTTGCGCATGCGCGGTGACAAGCTCTCCCAGGGGACGCTGTGCGTGTTTGTCGAGCGACCGGATTCTGGTCCCCAGAGCCAGGACCGCCAGGGGTCGGCCAGGCGAACGGCGGCCCAGTGGCGGCATCTCTACCCGGACGCCGAGATTGGCCTTGTCATGCTGCCGTACGGCATCTCGGCCCTCTGTATTCGTGATCAGGACCTCGAGATCCCGGGTTTGCTCTTCGGACTCGACGAGCCCGTACCGGCAACGATGCGAGAGGTGCAATTCAGTGTGCCACTGAAAAGTGGCCCTGGCTCGGTTCTCTTCGTCTTCATGACCCAGGACATTGAGCACTGGGCCGAATACCTTGATGTGCTCGGCGACATCATGAAGTCCATCTCGACGGACGAGCCACATGAAGAAGGTCTTCCTGAGGCCAACTGGCGGGGTGCCGAAGGATCGGAGCAACAACGATGAGCGGGGCGGCCCAGGTGCAGGGCGAAGTCGGTGATGGGCGCGCGAGGCATCCGATCCTGGTGGCGGTCGCCATCGGTTGCTATGTGCTCACCGTCATTGCAGGCATGTTCTACCTGGTGAGCCGCCTGGGGACGGTGCTTCAAATCCTCCTGTGGGTTGTGCACGGGGTGCTTCTCATCGTGCTGATTCGGAAACTGGGGGCAAGGGAGTCGAGTGCCGGTGCGGCCCTGTTCATTGTGCTTACGTCTGCGATGGGTGTGTACGTCGCTTCAGTGGCCCGCGACGGCCTCACGCTGCTCCGGCGCGGCAATCAGATCACTGCGACGGTCGTTGAGGAGTGGCGCGATCCTGCACAGGGGCGCAAGGCTCGTGACTACCACTACGAGCTGGAACACCAAGACGGTACGAAAGTTCCTGGTGGCGCTCTGAAGTCCGCATCGGACTCATTCGATGTCGGACAGACCATCACCGTGATCGAGGACCCCAAGGAAGAACTGCGACCCCAGACTCCGGGTCAGGCGGACGCGACGGGCGACGCACTCGGGGCGGGGGCGCTTGCGCTGGCCGGGATCGGTGCTGTCGCCTGGATGACCTGGCGAGGGTCCGACGCCGCGAAACGTCGGGACGACGGCAAGCCGTCGGCCGGTGTGCGCAAGGTGTACAAAGTCGTCACCCGCAACCACACCACGGTCCAGGAACAAGAGCAAAAGCTTCGTGAGGCATTGCGTACGTATCCCGCCGACAGGCGTGGCTACATCAAGGTTCCTCCGGAGCACTATCCGGATATCTCGCAGCAGCGAGCTGCTCGTATTGCGTGGGAGATGGGGTTGCGGGCGGAGGCGTTCGGCAATCGCGGGTCGTGGCGTTTCGGCGAGACCGTGGTCGAGGAAGTCCCGCACGAGTAGGAGCGAGCGTCTGGACAGAGCCCGCGGACGGAGCAGATCTGGCACGGCCCGCGTGCTGAGGGAACATGGGCCGCTCCCCGGCCGATGGCGCGTCCCCCTCCTCGTTCTCCGCCATGGTGCGTGTACCCACGCGCACACCTCACCTGATCACGGCTTCGGCTTCGGCGTGGCCGGGGAGCAGGACGTCGTCGTCCAGGAGATCCAGGCCGTCAACCGCTGAGCGGTCCCGCCAGTCCTCAGAGCGACAGCCGTCGCCAGGGCGCCACGAAAGACGGACGTCGTCGTTCCTCTCATCGGTTCGGTGGATCGGTGAGAGGGGGATGGGCCGGTGGCGGAGCGGCTTGCCGTGGACGGGGACGAGCTCGGGCGGTTCATGAAGTCGCTGGAGAAGTCGTCGACGTCGCTCAGGGGCGTCCGGAAGGCGCTGTCGGAGGCGACGATCGTCGGGCTGGGCACGGATGAGCTCGACTCGGCATGTGAGGCCTTTCAGGACGATTGGAAGTACGGCTCCGAGGAGATCGGCAAGCAGACGGAGGACCTTGCCGACATCATCGGCAAGAGCAAGGACAGTTACCTCGAGGTCGACAAGGCGCTCGAGGCCGCGCTGCGGGAGTCGCGCGAGGCGGCCAAGGGCGGCGGTGCGAAGTGACCGTCCCCGCCGGCCAGGACACGTACGGTGCCGCTCTCGACCCGCAGTCGCGGGCGGACCTGGGCAAGCCGCAGGGGCTCAAGTCCGTGCCGCCCATCCCGAATCCGGACTATCCGCACCTCGGCTTCAACCCTGTGCCGGGGGATACGGAGACCGTGCGGGGTCTGGAGAAGAAGCTCAGCGGGTGCGCGAGGGTGCTGCAGGAGGCGTACGACCTCGTCACCAAGCTTCTCGACGGCAGCTACTGGAGGGGCGACGCCGCCGTTGCCTTTCGGGAGCAGCTGGACGGTGGGCCGTTGCCGCTGAACCTCAAGAACGCGGCGCACTCGGTGCGGAAGGCGGCCAGGCAGCTGGACCGCTGGGTGGGCGAGCTCGACGACTTCCAGCGGCGGGCCAGGAAGCTGGAGGGCGATGCGAAGGACGCCCAGGCCGTGGTCGATCGTGCACAGGGGCGGGTGGAGCGAGCGGGTGCCGATCCCGACCTCAAGAAGGACGGGGCCGATGGCGATGCCGCGCTGAAGGCCCTCACGCGGGCGAACGGTGACCTCGACGATGCGCAGGCCGAACTGAAGAAGATCATTGCCAAGGCGGAGCGGCTGGCCGAGGAGCATGAGGAGAAGGCCGGGTATCGGGCGCGGAAGATTCGCGACGCCACGAAGAAGTTGGTGCCCCATGAGCCGGGTTGGTTCGACGAGGTACTCGACTGGCTGGGCGACAACCTTCCGGACATCCTCAGCTTTGTGGCGGGAGTGATCGGGATTGTGGCGCTTCTTCTCTCCGGGCCGTTGGGGTGGAGCATTGTGACGGTTGCTTCCTTGATGCTCACGGCTTCCGGGTTGAGCGTGGTCGCGGTTGGCCTGCGGCTCGGAGATTCGGAAGTACGTGCGTCTTTGTGGGACGGAATGACGGAGGGGGAGCTCGACGCCGACTTCTGGAGCAACGCGGTTTCTGTGGGAGCGGACGCCGTAGGTGCTCTGCCAGGTGTCGCGGCAGTGGCTAAAGGTTCTTTTTTAGCCACGCGAGCTGTTCGACGGAGCGGGCAAGTACTGGATTTCTGGCAGCGAGCCGGTACCTACGGCTCCAAGGTACTCGATGAGGCCGGAGCGATTACCAACCTGGAAAACTCGATGGTCGCCCGAGCGGTACGAGGTTTCCGCGATCCCGGCAGAGCAGCCAACGTCATTTCTGGCACTTCGGGCTTGGTAGGCATTGGTACAGGTGGGTTCGGTCTGTATAACAAGGTCGTAGACGCAGAGGACGACGGAATCAAGGACGGTACTGTCGCAGGCATCGACGGCTCACGTCTCGTTCTTGACAGCGGAGGCATCGTAGACATTGCAAGGTACGTGTTCTGTCGGTGAGTAGGAAGGAAGGGCACGTGGATCCTGCCGCCTGCACGACTGCTTGGGAGCACCCGCCCACCCGTCGAGCTTGGCTCAGTCACATGATGATGAATGTCGTCGGCCTATTCGGCTGGGTGAGTGGTTGGATCGCATTGCTCGGTGTCTCGGTGTACTCGGCCGACTGGCTCATCTGGGTGTTTATTCCATACTTCGTGTACGGGCCTTACCGTGCGCTGACACAGCTGCGATATTTCCCGGCAGCCCTGTCGATGCTGCGAATTTTGCGCAGCCACAGATGGCAGATCGTCCACAGGGTTCCGTACGGACTGACTGATCGACCAGAGGTCCCCAGTAAGCACTACGGCTGGTTTGAGTTGCCAAATCCCGCTTGCCCAGGTAAGTGGCTCCCGATGGTATTCACCCGGCATCTGCGCCTGGATTGGTGGTGTCGGCGCATGGCTCCTCGTGCGAAGCCGAGTTTGAAATCCCAGATCGAGGAGATCTGGTTTGCGGGGGATGTCCGCCTCATGGGAGTCATCGCCGTACCCACGCGAAAGGGAAAGTGTCCTCGGCGCTTGCATGTGATCGAACAGCGCATGAACCCTCAGGTCGATGAGCGGTCCGATAAGCCAGGATCCGGTCCCGATGACATTGCACATGAACGTGCGTCTGACCATGCCACTCCGTCTGAAGCGAGCAGGAAGATCCTTTGAGCGCACCGCGCATCTACGTGGACGGCTCTGTCAACGACGCACGATCGGAGATGTGGTTCGCCGAGCCCGCAGGGTATACGCCTGTGCCGTTGAACTCCCTGCTCGCCGAGCCGGGTTCGCCGGAAGCCGGTGTGATGCGTGAGGCTGCCGCTCCGTTACTCGACGCGGCGCCCAGCGAATGGGTGCGACAGCGGTTTGTTGCGCAGTTCGCACTAGGGCAGCAGATGCTCGGGGTGCTGTGCGATCTCGGCACGGTCCATTGCTCGGTCGGCCTGCATCGTGACGACGTCGGTGGCAGCGCACAGCCGTTGTTCTCCCTGTTCACCATCACCTGGCGAGACACCGCAACCGCCCCACGGGCTGCTACCGCGGCCCGTGCTGTTACCGGCCCGGGTGGTCACAGCCGCGTCGAGTACCTTGAACAGCCCTGCGGCCCCGTGACTATCAGCGAGACCGTACGCCGTCCAGAGACGGACAGTCCTCTACCTCACCACCCCCTCCTGCAGGTCCACGCCCACCTCCCCCACCCCGACTGCAAGCGGCTGGCCGTGCTGACGGTCAGTACTGCCGCTGTCGTGCGCCGGGAGGAGTACCGGGCCGTGCTGCGACGGATCGTCGCAACCGTTCGTTTCGAGGATCCGTTGGGGGCGGCCTCGTAATGGTGTTGTTCAGTGGTCGGCGCCGGAGGTAGGAAGGCACCATGACTGGACTCGGTGCCGTATTCCGTCCTCAGTTGGCCCCCGAGCGGCTGCGCGCCGTGGTGCGGGCGGCCGACGAGGTGGGGCTCGAGGAGCTGTGGCTGTGGGAGGACTGTTTCCGCGAAGGCGGGATTTCCACGGCCGCCGCTGCCCTCGCGTGGACCGAGCGGGTGCGGGTCGGCGTCGGGCTGCTGCCCGTGCCGTTGCGGAACGTGGCCCTCACCGCGATGGAGGCTGCCACGCTGCACCGGATGTTCCCCGGACGTGCCGTCCTCGGCGTGGGGCACGGGGTGCAGGAGTGGATGGGGCAGGTCGGGGCGCGGGTCGAGTCGCCCGTCACCTTGCTGCGGGAGCATCTTCTCGCGCTGCGCTCCCTGTTGAGGGGAGACAGGGTGACCGTGAAAGGGCGCTACGTCCAGCTCGACGGCGTCGCGCTCGACTGGCCCCCGCGGCAGGCCGTCGAGGTGTTCGCCGGTGCCACCGGGCCCCGATCGCTGCGACTGGCCGGTGAGGGCGCCGACGGGACCGTGCTCACCGCGAACACTGCGCCCGACGGTGTGCGCCGCGCCCGGCGGCTCATCGACGAGGGTCGTGCGGCGGCCGGACGCGGCGACGACGCGCACTCGGTCGTCGTGTATCTCCTCGCCGCCACCGGGCCCGGGGCACGGGAACGGCTTCGGGGCGAGCTCGTCGCCGAAGGCGTCGCGGACGTGCCCGGCCTCGGCGCCGCGGGGGACGCGCAGGCCGTTGCCGACGCCGTGCGGCGGTTGGCCGAGGCCGGGGCCGACACCGTCATCCTGCAACCGACCGGTGACGAGCCCGACCCGGAGGGGTTCGTGCGGTTCGCCGCCGAGCAGGTCCGGCCCCTGGTGGTGGTCTAGCCATGGCCGACGTGCGTTCCTTCGGCGAACTCGTGGCCGAAGGTGCCTCCGTCCCCACCGAAGGGTGGGACTTCTCCTGGTTCGAGGGGCGGGCCACCGAGGCGCGGCCGTCGTGGGGTTACGCAAGGTCCATGGCAGGGCGGCTGGCCGACGCCACCGCCGTGCTGGATGTGCAGACCGGGGGAGGGGAGGTGCTGGACTTCGCCCTCGAGGCCGCCGGGCCGGACCGGGCCCCGCTCGTCGTCGCCACCGAGGGCTGGGCGCCCAACGCAGCCGAGGCCACCCGGCTGCTGCGCCCGCGCGGTGTCCCGGTGGTCGCCTCGGCCGACGAGGCGCCCCTGCCGTTCGCGGACGGCGCCTTCGACCTGGTCGTGAGCCGGCATCCCGTCGAGCCGCACTGGGACGAGGTCGCCCGTGTACTCGCGCCCGGCGGTCGCTACTTCGCCCAGCACGTCGGGCCCGCCAGTGTCTTCGAGCTCATCGAGTTCTTTCTCGGGCCGTTGCCGGAGGAGACGCGCCGGCACCGTCGTCCCGAGCGGGAGCGTGCCGACGCCGAGGCGGCCGGGCTCGAGGTCGTGGAGCTGCGGGCGGAGCGGCTGCGGATGGAGTTCTTCGACGTCGGTGCCGTCGTCCACTTCCTGCGCAAGGTGGTGTGGATGGTCCCCGGGTTCACCGTCGAGGCGTACCGAGACCGGCTGCGCGACCTGCATGAGCGCATCCGGGCCGACGGGCCCTTCGTCGCCCACAGCTCCCGTCATCTTTTCGACGTGCGCAAGCCGTAGACCAACGGTCGGTACGTCCGTACGCCTGCCCTTTCGGGTGAGGACGGCCGGGAACTGCCGTTCGAAGCGCCCGTTACCGGCCATCGGCCAAGTGATCCCCGCCGTCCTCGGCGTGAGCCGACGTCAGGGCGCGGACCGTGCATCGTGGATGTTCCGGGCGTAAGCCTCACACCTTCGCAAATATCAGGTCCGTGGCCGCAGGGTGCCAAAACAGTCGCCGATCCTCACAGGGTTCCCACATCGTTATTCACCGGTGTCCTCCGCGGGTCGAATCCGAGCCGTTCGGTCACGTAGGTTCGGACCAGGTAATTCGCGTGAGCAAAGCTACGCGCGTGGCACCGCGCAGTGGAGGGGGCTGCGCGGTGCCGGGTCAAGTCCGGATGCGGCGGTGGCGTCACCCGGATGGGGGATGCGGGGCCCCGTTTCGCGGTGTCCCGCCGTCGGCGGGTTCGGAGGGTCGGCGCGCATCTTTCGTCACTTCACTCACTCGACTCACGCGTGGATCGGTCGCCCGGTCAGGGGTTCACCGCGATGTGGCCATGATTCGGGCCGGAATAAGGGCTTCCGCGGCATCCGGGCGTTGTCGGGCGACTTCGGAGAGTAGTTGTGGCACGCCGATGCACGCAGCATCACTTACGAAGGGTTATGGTGGAAACCCCCCCTCGGGCCGGTCCGTATCCCCCCCCCACGGACCGGCCCGTTTTTCTGTCCTCGTTTTCTGTCCTCTGCCCGCTGGTGCAGCCGTAACGAGGAGTTCACCGGTGCGTCGTCCCGTGTCGTGGCATGGCGGCGCTTGTTCGAGGGCATAACCCAAGCAGGTCGACGCCCGACCCACGGGTGTCGGATCTCAGCGGGCGGCACGGAGCCGTCCGCCCGGGAGGTCCTTTGCACCAGCCCCACCGTGCGGTCACGGCACGGAAGACGCGGCGGAGGGCCGGTCCGCGGCCCGCGCCAGTGCAGGGCGGCCCCAAGGGTCTGCACGACAGGCCCCGGACCGGTCGGCTCGGCCGGCCGGTCGGCTCGTTCCAGCCCTCCCGGCCCGGCTCCACTCCGTCGCTCCCCGACCTCTTCCGAGGGGGTACGTCCTTCCGTGGTGACCAGCACAAAGCGCCACAAGCCCGACCGGCGCACCTACGTTCTCGACACCAGCGTCCTGCTGGCCGACCCGAACGCCCTGAACCGCTTCGACGAGCACGAGGTCGTGCTCCCCATCGTCGTGGTGACGGAGTTGGAGGCCAAACGGCACCATCCCGAACTCGGCTACTTCGCCCGGCAGGCCCTCCGCCTGCTCGACGAGTTCCGGGTACGGCACGGTCGCCTCGACGCCCCCATCCCGATCGGGGACCTCGGCGGCACCGTGCGCGTCGAGCTCAACCACTCGGACCCCAGCGTGCTGCCCACCGGCTACCGCCTGGGGGACAACGACTCCCGCATCCTCGCGGTCGCCCGCAATCTGCAGGCGGAGGGGTTCGACGTCACCGTCGTCTCGAAGGACCTCCCGCTCAGGATCAAGGCGTCCTCCGTGGGCCTCCTCGCCGAGGAGTACCGCGCGGAGCTGGCCATCACGGACGCCTCCGGCTGGACGGGAATGTCCGAACTCGTCCTGCCGGGTGAGCAGGTGGACGTGCTCTTCGAGGAGGGCCGGGTCTACGTCCCCGAGGCCGCCGAGCTGCCCGTGCACACCGGGCTGACCATCCAGTCCGAGCGCGGCAACGCCCTCGGGCGGGTCACGCCCGACGGCAGCGTCCGGCTGGTACGCGGTGACCGGGAGGCGTTCGGCATCAAGGGCCGCAGCGCCGAGCAGCGGATCGCGCTGGATCTGCTCCTCGACCCGGACGTCGGGATCGTGTCGATGGGCGGCCGGGCCGGCACCGGCAAGTCGGCGCTCGCGCTGTGCGCGGGGCTGGAGGCGGTCCTGGAGCGCCGGCAGCACCAGAAGGTGATGGTCTTCCGCCCCCTGTACGCGGTGGGCGGGCAGGAGCTCGGTTATCTGCCCGGCTCCGAGGCCGAGAAGATGAGCCCCTGGGCCCAGGCGGTCTTCGACACGCTGTCGGCCGTCACCAGCCGGGAGGTCATCGAGGAGGTGACCGCGCGCGGGATGCTGGAAGTGCTGCCGCTCACCCACATCCGGGGGCGTTCGCTGCACGACGCCTTCGTGATCGTCGACGAGGCACAGTCCCTCGAGCGCAACGTCCTGCTGACCGTGCTGTCCCGGATCGGGGCCAACTCGCGGGTGGTACTCACCCATGACGTGGCGCAACGGGACAATCTGCGGGTCGGCCGGTACGACGGGGTCGTCGCCGTGGTCGAGAAGCTGAAGGGGCATCCGCTCTTCGCGCACGTCACCCTGACGCGCTCCGAGAGGTCCCAGATCGCGGCGCTCGTGACCGAAATGCTGGAGGACGGTCACATCTGACGCTTCCGTGAAGTCCGACCCGTGAAGGGTCGATTGCCCGCATGAGAGCCGGTTACCCGCCGGTTCGGCGCCGTCCGGAAAGGCCCAGAGCCTAGCCGGGCGGCGCTTCGGTGTGTGGGGATTTCCGCGAATCCCCTGGGCCAAACGGGATGTGAGCTTTCACACGCAACACAGAATTGCCTCACCCCGCCGGGTTACGGCAGAGTCTCATTCCTGTCAGGCCCCGCATACGACACAGCCGTCCCCCCAGCGGTACGGCACCACAGAAGCACCAGAGCCAACTCCATAGCCGACTCGTATGCCGCCCGAGCACCAAGCGGCGCTCCCCGCAGGGGAGTTGTCCACCGGGCCCGTGCCTCCCGTGACCCGTAGTTGGGGAGGCCAGCGCCAGGGGCACGATTGCGTCCGCGAGGGTCACCGAAGCGGGCGATGCTGGAAGGAAACCGTGTGAGCCGGATCTCGGTCCGGGGATTCGCAGTGGCCTCGGCCACGGCGGTCACCGCCGTCGGAAGCGTCGTCGGAGTTGCCTCGGGCAGCGTCGCGCAGAACAACGACGACGCGGAGGCGACGGCAGCAGGCACGACGCTGCTTGCCGACATCCCCATGGGTGAGCAGGCGCAGGTGCAGACCGCGTCCCTGACGCATCAGGCCGACGTGCAGGCCATCGCCGCGGACGCGAGCGCCAAGAAGGACGCCGAGGAGGCGGCCCGCAAGGCGGCCGCCAAGACCGCCGTGGCCAAGCAGGAAAAGGCCAGGAAGGCGGCCGAGGAGGCCAAGGAGCGCGAGGCGGAGAAGGAAGCGGCCAGCCGCGACGCCAAGCGCGATGCCACCAGCTTCGCCGTCCAGAGCTCCTACAGCACCAGCCAGATCCAGGCGATGGCCCGTCAGATGGTGCCCAGCGGCCAGTTCCAGTGCTTCAGCAACATCGTGAACCACGAGTCCAGCTGGAACTACCAGGCCGTCAACGCCTCCTCCGGCGCCTACGGCCTCTTCCAGGCGCTGCCGGCCGGCAAGTACGCCTCGGCGGGCGCCGACTGGCGCACCAACCCGGCCACCCAGATCAAGTGGGGCCTCAGCTACATGGACAACCGCTACGGCAGCCCGTGCGAGGCCTGGGCCTTCTGGCAGGCCAACCACTGGTACTGAGCCCCGGCGACCGAGTCTCTCGGCCCGCGCTCAACCTCGCGAAGCCCCTCACCGTCCTATGGTGAGGGGCTTTCGCGCTCCCGCCATGTACGGTCGGACCGGAACGACTCCAGGGGGGAGTGGTGGGGAAGGACGGGGGAAGAGGACGGATCATGTCACGAGTGCCAGGGTGGCTCGGCCGGCTCGGCGCCGGACTGACGCAGATGAGCGAGCGGTTGGAGCAGCGCCGGGAAGAGGCGCGTCGGCACGACGCCGACGACGGACCGGGTCCGGCCTCCGACCACGGGCCGCACACCGCGGAGCATCCGGCCGAGGACGCGGCCGCCGAACACCTCGCCGCGTACCGTACGGTCGCCGTCGCCGACCGCCCCGACCCGGCGCAGGCCGTGCCCTGGGGGGTACGGGTGGCGGCGGAGACCGGATGGCGGCTCCTGGTGCTCGCGGGCACGCTGTGGGTGCTGATGCGCATCATCAGCGCCGTGCAGCTGGTGGTGCTGGCATTCGTGGCCGCGCTGCTGATCACCGCGCTGCTGCAGCCGGCCGTGGCCTGGCTGCGCCGGCACGGGGTTCCCAGGGGACCGGCCACCGCCCTGACGGCGGTGCTGGGCTTCGTGGTGATGGGACTGATCGGCTGGTTCGTCACCTGGCAGGTCATGGAGAACATCGACAACCTCTCCGACCAGGTCCAGGACGGCATCGACGAGCTGCGCAACTGGCTGCTGAACAGCCCCTTCCACGTCACCGACAAGCAGATCAACGAAATCGCCAAGAACCTGCGGGAAGCGGTCGGCGCCAACACCGACCAGATAACGTCGGCGGGACTCGAGGGTGTCACGGTCGTCGTCGAGGCGCTCACCGGCATCCTGCTGGCCGCCTTCTCCACGCTCTTCCTGCTCTACGACGGCAAGCGCATCTGGCAGTGGTCGCTGAAGCTGGTGCCCGCGGCCGCCCGGCCGGGCGTGGCCGGGGCCGGTCCGCGCGCCTGGCGCACGCTGACCGCCTACGTGCGCGGCACGGTGATCGTCGCGCTGATCGACGCCATCTTCATCGGCCTCGGCATCTACTTCCTGGACGTGCCGATGGCCGTCCCGCTGGCCGTGTTCATCTTCCTGTTCGCCTTCATCCCGCTCGTCGGCGCCGTGGTGTCGGGCGCCCTCGCGGTCGTCGTGGCGCTGGTGACCCAGGGCGTCTTCGCGGCGGTCATGACGCTCGTCGTGGTGCTGGCGGTGCAGCAGATCGAGGGGCACATCCTGCAGCCGTTCATCCTCGGGCGCGCGGTGCGGGTCCATCCGCTGGCGGTGGTCCTGTCGGTGGCCGCCGGCGGCATGGTGGCCGGCATCGGCGGCGCCGTGGTCGCCGTACCCCTGGTGGCGGTGACCAACACCGTCGTGGGCTATCTGCGGGCGTACTCCCGTGGGGCCGCCCTGCGGCAGAAACCGAAGCCGCACGGTGCCACGTCGAGTGACGCCGCCCCGGCGATCGGCCGGGCGCAGGATGCAGCGGAACCCCAGGGGCCTCAGGGGGCTCAGCGCTCCCAGGAGCCCCCGGAGAGCGGCCCGCCGGCGGGCACCTCCCCGGCGTAGCGCGGCGAAGCCCCCGGGGCGGCAACGCAACGGCACGCGAACGGGTCCCGCCCACCTCTCGGTGAGCGGGACCCGTTCGCATGCGGGTCGCGCGGGGCGACTACTGGTCGGCCAGGACCGCCTCGGCGTCCAGGGTGGCGCCGACGGCCTCGACCACGGCGGCGATCTTGAACGCCTCCTGGATCGTCTCGCGGTCCACGCCGGCCTTGCGGAGCACCTGCTCGTGCGAGTCCAGGCACATGCCGCAGCCGTTGATGGCGGACACCGCGAAGGACCACAGCTCGAAGTCGACCTTGTCGACGCCCGGGTTGCCGATGACGTTCATCCGCAGACCGGCGCGCAGGGTGCCGTACTCGTGGTCCGACAGCAGGTGCCGGGTGCGGTAGAAGACGTTGTTCATCGCCATGACGGCGGCGGCCGACTTGGCGGCCGAGTACGCCTCGGGCGTGAGGTTCGCCTTCGCCTCCGGCTCCAGCTCGCGCAGGACGATGGGGGAGCGCGAGGTGATGGCGGTCGCCAGCACGGTGCCCCACAGCTGCTGCGCCGGGAGGTCGGAGTTGCCGATGACCGAACCCAGGTTGAGCTTCAGGTCCTTGGCGTAGTCCGGTATGGCGGACTTCAGGGAGTCGAGGGACATGTCAGCTCACTCTCCCGACAGCAGCGCGACCGGGTCCAGGGTCTCGTCGCCCTTGCTCCAGTTGCACGGGCAGAGCTCGTCGGTCTGCAGGGCGTCGAGGACCCGCAGGACCTCCTTGGGGTTACGGCCGACGGAGCCGGCGGTGACCATCGTGAACTGGATCTCGTTGTTCTGGTCCACGATGAAGACCGCGCGCTGCGCGAAGCCGTCCTCGCCCTCGATGCCGAGGTCGCGCATGAGCTCGTGCTTCGAGTCGGCCATCATCGGGAACGGCAGGTCGGTCAGGTCCGGGTGGTCCTTGCGCCAGGCGTGGTGCACGAACTCGGAGTCGCCGGAGAAGCCGAGGATCTGGGCGTCACGGTCGGCGAACTCGTCGTTCAGCTTGCCGAAGGCGGCGATCTCGGTCGGGCACACGAAGGTGAAGTCCTTGGGCCACGCGAAGACGACCTTCCACTGACCCTCGTAGGTCTTGTGGTTGATCTGCTGGAACTCCTTGCCCTTCTCCAGCGAGACGCAGGCGGTCAGATCGAACTCGGGGAACTTGTCACCGACAGTGAGCACGCGCTCTCCAATAGTGCAGCGAAGAAACACCCATATTGCGAGTGTTTCCCATGGGTTGGACGGTGTTGATGCTGGCACAGGGTGCATTGATTAGGGAAATAGCTACACTCGGTCGGGTTGATCGGAGGTAGCTATTAGTGTCCGGTAAGAAGAGGCAGCCCAGCCTCGCCCAGCTGCGGGCTTTCGATGCGGTCGCCGAGCACCTGCATTTCCGCGACGCCGCCGCCGCGATCGGCATGAGCCAGCCGGCGCTCTCCGGAGCCGTCTCCGCCCTGGAGGAGGCACTGGGTGTCACTCTGTTGGAGCGTACGACGCGCAAGGTGCTGCTCTCGCCCGCGGGTGAACGGCTCGCGGTGCGGACCAAGGCGGTACTGGCGGAGGTCGGCGCACTCCTGGAGGAGGCGGAGGCGGTACGGGCGCCCTTCACCGGCGCGCTGCGGCTCGGCGTCATCCCGACCGTGGCGCCGTACCTGCTGCCCACGGTGCTGCGCCTGGTCCACGAGCGCTACCCCGACCTCGACCTCCAGGTCCACGAGGAACAGACGGCGAGCCTCCTGGAGGGCCTGACGACCGGGCGGCTCGACCTGCTGCTGCTCGCGGTGCCGCTCGGCGTCCCCGGCGTCACCGAACTGCCCCTCTTCGACGAGGACTTCGTCCTGGTCACGCCGCTCGACCACCGGCTCGGCGGCCGGGAGGGCCTCGATCGTTCGGTGCTGCGCGAGCTGAAGCTGCTGCTGCTCGACGAGGGGCACTGCCTGCGCGACCAGGCGCTCGACATCTGCCGGGAGGCGGGACGCGCGGGCGTCCCGGCCACGACCACGGCCGCCGGTCTGTCGACGCTGGTGCAGTTGGTGGCGGGCGGCCTCGGGGTGACGCTGCTGCCGCGCACCGCCGTCCGCGTGGAGACCTCCCGCTCCAGCCAGCTCCTCACCGCCTCCTTCACCGACCCGGCCCCCACCCGCCGCGTCGCCCTCGCCATGCGCACGGGCGCGGCCCGCTCGGCGGAGTACGAGGAACTGGCGGCGGCCCTGCGCGAGGCGATGGCCGACCTGCCGGTGCGGACGGTGCACGGCTGAGCGGCGGGACCGGGATGCGCGACTGAGCGGCCGCCCGGGGGCGGCCGCTCAGTCGCGTACGTCAGTCGCGCGCCGGCGCGGCTACTCCGTGCGCAGCCCTTCCGGCCGCATCAGCCGCAGCAGCGGCGGCAGGCTGCACAGCGTCACCACCAGGACGACCGCCGCGCCGATGCCGGTCATGGACAGGACGCCGGTCCAGTCGACGCGGACCGGGGTGCCCGTCATCTTCAGCAGCACCGTGCCCAGCGTCAGGCCCACGATCATGGAGAGCAGCAGCCCGAGCACGATGGGGATCGCCGTCTGCCACAGCACCGAGAGGCTGAGCGTACGGCGCCGGGTGCCGAAGGCGACCAGGGCCGACAGCAGCTTCTTCCGCTCGCGCAACTGCTCCAGCTGCGAGACGAGCAGACTGGCGCCGATCAGCGCCAGCACGCACGCCGCCCCCACGAACAGGCCGGTGCGGATGGCGTCGAAGCGGTCGGTGCGCTCCGTCGCCGTCCAGGTCCATGCGTTCGCCAGCGGGTCGATGGCCGCCGTGGTGTTCCGTACCAGGTCGTGCACGTCCGGCACCGACTCGTCCAGCTGGAGGTAGGCGTGCCCGTCCAGGGCCGGCGTGAAGGCGTCCGGCATCGCCGTCCGCGTCAGCAGGAAGCCGCCCCGGTCGGTGCCGGCCAGCAGACCGGTGCGCGGCTTCGCGGCCTTGACGTCCTCCGGCACCGTCCAGGGGATTTCGCGGCTCTTCGGACCGCCCTCGTAGGACGGGTCCACGTAGAGCTTCCGGCCCGGCGCGGCCAGCTTCGTCACGTCCTGCTCGCCGTCCCACTCGGCGCCGTGGACGACGAACACGTCCCCCTCGGAGCACGAGGACAGGGTGGCGATCTCCCGCAGTGCGGCGCAGTCGCCCACGGTCAGCATCGTGCCGTTGTCGGGGTCCTGGGGGCGGTCGCCCAGCCAGCCCTCGGAGTAGCCGAAGACCGCCTTCACGCCCTTCGTGTCACGGAACTTCTCGGCCGCCGGGTCCATGGGGACGCCGCTCGGCAGAACCGCCTCCATCTGTGCCCGTGACACGTCCTGCCCGGTCGACTTGGTGTAGTCGTCGTCCACGCCGGCGAACAGCATCTGCAGCGCGATCGCCCCGGCCACGGCCACCGCGATGCCGTTGACCATGCGGGCCGCCGTGCCGCTGCTCAACTGCAGCCTGCGCACGGCCAGTTGCCAAGCGACGCCGCCGGAGCCGAGCCGGGCGACGACGCTCTCGACGATCCACGGCAGCAGCGCGGTCACGCCCACCAGGAGCAGGACGACACCGCCGGTCACCAGGTACTGGTTGAAGTCGCCGTTGTCCCGGCCGTTGCCGATCATCGGGTAGAGCATCGCCAGTCCGGCCAGCGGCAGCAGCAGCCGCCACCACAGCCGGCGCCGGGCCGGGCGCCCGGCCCGCACCACGCCGAGCGGCTCGATGACCACCCCGCGCAGCGCGAACAGCGTCACCAGCACCGCCGCGGCCGGTACCGCCACCGCGACCAGCAGGGCCAGCAGCGGCGAGGGATTGAGATAGCTGGGGAACACGCTGATGCGGAACACCTCCGCATTGCCCGCGAGTTGCCGTCCGACCAGGAAGAAACCGGCGCCGAAGAGCAGCCCGAGGAACGCGCCGGCCATGGCCTCGCCCGCGGCGATGCGCCGGGTCATGCGGCTGTCGGAGCCCACCAGGCGCAGCGCCGCGAGCCGCCGGTCCCGCCGCTCGCCGCCGAACCGCACGGCCGCGGCGATGAACACCGCGACCGGCATCAGCAGCACCACGAAGACGACGAGGATCAGCAGGAGCAGCACCGGGTCGGACCGCTCCTCCCCGGGCTCCGGGTCGCCGAACCGGTCGATGCGTTCGATCCGGCCCGGAGTGATCTGTTCGGCGAGACCTTCCGCTCCCCGGTAGTAGGCGAGTTCGGCCGAGCCGATCAGCCCCTCCTCGGCGATCGTGCCGACG
Source organism: Streptomyces sp. NPDC085944 (assembly GCF_040686295.1). Classification (NCBI taxonomy): domain Bacteria; kingdom Bacillati; phylum Actinomycetota; class Actinomycetes; order Kitasatosporales; family Streptomycetaceae; genus Streptomyces; species Streptomyces sp. NPDC085944. Next base: position 626,496 of record NZ_JBFBJX010000001.1, read on the forward strand.
ATCCGGTCCGGCAGCCGCTCGCGCAGCAGCGCGCCGGAATCCGACTCCAGCAGCTCCTTCAGGGCGGGGGAGACCACCATCTCGCCCACCGCCGGGAACTCCTCCACCCCGGGCGGCAGCGGTGCCCGCGGTCCCTCGGGCTCCAGGGCGCGGCCCCGGACGTCCTGGTCGCGGTAGGTGTCGTCGGCGCGGGCGGCCACGAGCGTGTCGTTCGCCTTCGGCATCGGCTCCAGGGCGAACGTGATGTCGGAACGCGCCGCCTCCCGTTCGTGCCGGACCGTGAGCGCGTTCGGGATCGCCGTCGTCAGCAGCAGCAGCGCCACGCCGAGCCCGACGCCGACGGCCGTCAGCACGGCCCGCGTCCAGCCCTCCCGGCCCCCGGTGAAGGCGAAGCGGACGCCCAGCATCAGGTCCGCGGCCCACTGACGCACGCTCATACGACCCGCTCCATGTCCCGGGACTTGCCGTCCCGTACGACGATCTCGCGGTCGGAGTAGGCGGCCACCCGTGCCTCGTGCGTGACCAGGACGACCGCGGCGTTGGTGGAGCGGGCGGCGTCCGTGAGCAGCTCCATCACGCGCTCCCCGTTCAGGGAGTCCAGCGCGCCGGTCGGCTCGTCCGCGAAGAGCACCCGCGGGTCGGTGACCAGCGAGCGCGCCACCGCGACCCGCTGCCCCTGGCCGCCGGAGACCTCGCCGGGCCGTTTCTTCCTGAGGTCGTCGACCTCCAGCCGCTCCATCCAGGTCAGCGCGGCCCGCTCGGCCTCCTTGCGGGACGTGCCGTTCAGGCGCAGCGGCAGGGCGACGTTCTCGACGCAGGTCAGCTCCGGCACCAGCTGGCCGAACTGGAACACGAACCCGAAGTCCGAGCGGCGCAGCGCACTGCGCTGGGCGTCGGACATGGCGGACAGCTCGCGCCCGTTGTACGTGATCGTCCCCGAGTCGGGCGTCACGATGCCGGCGAGGCAGTGCAGCAGCGTGGACTTGCCGGACCCGGAGGGGCCCATGACGGCGACGACCTCGCCGGGGTGGATGGAGAACTCGGCGCCGTCGAGCGCGAGGGTGGGGCCGTAGGCCTTGCGGAGCTGGTCCGCCGAGAGCAGGGAGCCTGCGGGGGGAGTCATCGGGTTACCGCCTCACGGAGCTTGTCGAGGCGCGCGGCGGTCAGTTCCAGCCAGCGCAGGTCGGCCTCGAGGTGGAAGAGGGCGTGGTCGCAGATGAGCTGGTCCGCGAGGTCGCCCTTGCGCTTGCGGTCCGTCAGGATGCGCATGCTGCGCAGGTGCTCGGAGCGCTGGGTGTCGAGGACGTCGGCGGCGTCGCGATGGGTGAGCAGCGCGAGGACGACCTTGGTGTACAGCGTCGACTGGAGGTACGGCTCGGGCTTCTCGGGCGTGGCGAGCCACCGCTGTACGTCGGTGATCCCCTCGTCGGTGATCGCGTACCGCTTGCGCTCGGGACCGCCGCCCGCCTCGATCCCGTCGACGACGACGAGGCCGTTCTTCAGCAGGCGGGACATGGTCGAGTAGACCTGGCCGTAGTGGAGCGGCCGGTCGTGACCGAACTTCTCGTCGAAGGCGCGCTTGAGGTCGTAACCGTGACGCGGCCCGGACTCCAGGAGCCCCAGGAGGGTGTGACCGATGGACATGCAGAGCACTCTACACACGGTGTATACGCACTATGTATACGCACGGTGCAGAGGTCGTGGCGGCGGGTGCGGGCGGGGTGCGGGAGTGCAGGTCGGGGCCGATTGTCACGGTTCCGCTACGGCGGGGGCCGCGCCCGGGACCGCACGGTGTTCGGCCACGAGGGCGGCCGCGCCCGGCGCCGACGACGTTCCGCTACGTCGCAGACCGGGTCCCGCGCCGTACGGTCAGGACGGTGGCGTGGTCCCCGGGCCGCCGCTCTTCGGCGGGCGGCCCCGGCGCGGCAGCGGTCCGGTGTCGCCGGGCAGCCGGCCGGCCTCCGCCAGTGCCCTGCGGAGCAGGAACTCGATCTGGGCGTTGGCCGAGCGCAGTTCGTCGCCCGCCCACCGGGCCAGCGCCTCGTACACCTGCGGGTCCAGCCGCAGCAGCACCTGCTTGCGCTGCTGCGGCCGGCGCTTCGGAGCCGGGCTCCGGGGCGCCTCGGAATCCTCGGACGGGGTCGTCACTGGTAGAGCGTCCCCGTGTTGAGGACCGGCTGGGCGGCGCGGTCCCCGCAGAGCACGACCATCAGGTTGGAGACCATCGCCGCCTTGCGTTCGTCGTCCAGCTCCACGATGTCCTGCTCGCTGATCCGGGCGAGCGCCGCCTCGACCATGCCGACCGCGCCGTCCACGATCTGGCGCCGCGCCGCGACCACCGCACCGGCCTGCTGTCGCTGGAGCATCGCCGAGGCGATCTCAGGCGCGTACGCGAGGTGCGTGAAGCGGGACTCGATGATCTGCACGCCGGCCGCCTCCACGCGCGCGTGCAGCTCGACGGCGAGCTTCTCGGTGATCTCCTCGGCGTTGCCGCGCAGCGACAGGCCGTCCTCGTCGTGGGCGTCGTACGGGTACTCGATGGCGATGTGCCGCACGGCCGCCTCGGTCTGGGTGGAGACGAACTCGACGTAGTCGTCCACCTCGAAGGTGGCCTGCGCGGTGTCCTCCACCCGCCACACCACGACCGCCGCCAGCTCGATGGGGTTGCCGTAGGCGTCGTTGACCTTCAGGACCGCCGTCTCGTGGTTGCGCACGCGCGTCGAGATCTTGGTGCGGGAGGTGAAGGGGTTGACCCAGCGCAGTCCGTCCTGCCGGATCGTCCCCCGGTACCGCCCGAAGAGCTGGACCACGCGGGCCTCGCCCGGCGCCACCATGTTCAGTCCGCACATCGCGAGGAAGGCCGCCAGGGCGATCAGGATGCCCCCGACGATCAGCACGGCCTTCCCGCCGGTCGCGTCGACCGCCGTGGCGGTGGCGATCAGAGAGACTCCGGCGAACAGTCCGACCAGCCCGAGCAGCAGCGCGAAGCCGCCGCCGATGCTGTGGGCCTGGGTCTCGCGGACGCGTGGTGCCGGCATCTCGGGCACATCGGCGGTGACCTGCGGGACATCGTGCGTGGACATGGGTGGTCCCCCGTTCTTTCGTGGCGTTCACTCTGCTTACCAAGTGATATCACTTTAATCGCACATCGCAACCCAGGACCCCTCTCGTACGTCGGTTCCTGTGGAGCGGGTGCTGATTCTCACGTCCGTACAAGGCTGGATCGGTTGCCCTTTGTCATATCTCCCGGTGTTAGCTTTCTGAGCTGACCTGAGCGACGAACCTGTGTGACACGTGAGCGAAGCGTGCCCACAGATGACCGAAGCGGAGCGGATCGGACCCATGGGGCGAGCGGAAGAGAGAAGAGCGCGACAGCGCGGTGGACGCCGCGCGGCGCCGAAACGCCGCCGTTCGTCGGGCGCGGGCGGTGCTGCGGGCGGCAAGAGCCGCATACGCCGGCTGTTCACCTGGAAGAAGATCCTCGGCACCTTCTTCGGCCTCTGCCTGCTCGGCATGGGCGCCTTCATCGTGCTGTACATGATGATCGACATCCCCGAGGGCAATCCCGAGGCGGAGCTGCAGAGCAACGTCTACAAGTACAGCGACGGCAGCATCATGGCCCGCACCGGCGAGCGCAACCGTGAGATCGTCGACCTCGCCAAGATCCCCAAGGACGTCCAGCGCACCTTCGTCGCCGCCGAGAACAAGACCTTCTACAACGACGCCGGCGTCGACCTCAAGGGCACCGCGCGCGGCGTGTTCAACACCCTCTCCGGCAAGGGCGCGCAGGGCGGTTCGACGATCACCCAGCAGTACGTCAAGAACTACTACCTGTCCCAGGAACAGACGGTCTCGCGCAAGCTCAAGGAGCTGGTCATCTCCCTGAAGCTGGACCGGGAGAAGTCCAAGGACTACATCCTGGCCGGCTACATCAACACCAGCTACTACGGCCGCGGCGCCTACGGCATCCAGGCCGCCGCCCAGGCCTACTACCGCGTCGACGCCGAGGACCTCACGGTCGAACAGGGCGCCTACCTCGCGGCCCTGCTCCAGGCGCCGAACCAGTACGACTGGGCGATCGCGAGCGAGACGGGCAGGAAGCTCGTCCAGGAGCGCTGGAACTACGTCCTGGACAACATGGTCGAGCAGAAGTGGCTGAACGCGGGCGACCGCAAGGGCATGACGTTCCCGAAGCCCGAGGAGCCCAAGGCCGCAGCCGGGATGGACGGCCAGACCGGATACCTGGTGGACGCGGCCAACTCGGCCCTCAAGGAGCAGCTCGTCGCCCAGGGTGCCGCCGAGGACATGGAGCAGGCCAAGGCCCTGGTGGACCTCGGCGGCTACACCGTCACCCTCAACATCGACAAGAAGAAGCAGGCCGCGCTGGAGAAGGCCGTCAAGGAGAAGCTCACCAGCAAGCTGGACCCCGACAAGCGCAAGGTCGACGCCAACGTGCAGGCCGGAGCCGTCTCGGTGGACCCGAAGACGGGTTCCGTCGTGGCGATGTACGGCGGCGTGGACTACCTGAAGCACTTCACGAACAACGCCACCCGAGTCGACTTCCAGCCCGCATCCACCTTCAAGCCGGTGATCCTCGCCGCCGCCGTGGACCAGGACGCCGAGACCCAGGACGGCGTGCCGATCACGGCCAACACCCTCTACGACGGTGACAGCAAGCGCCCCGTGATGGACGGCGACAAGGAGGTCGGCTTCGCCCCGCCCAACGAGGACGACGCGAACTACGGCGAGATCGACGTCCAGGAGGCGATGAACAAGTCCGTCAACTCGGTCTTCGCCCAGATGGGCACCGACGTCGGCATGACCGAGGTCATGAAGGTCGCGGGCGAACTCGGCATGCCGAAGGACCTGGAGCCCTACCCCGCGCAGACCCTGGGCAGTATGAGCGCCAGTCCCCTCCAGATGGCGGGCGTCTACGCCACGTTCGACCACCACGGCAAGAAGGTCACCCCGGCGGTCGTCAAGTCGGTCGAGCACAAGGACCGCACGGTCGAGATGCCCGACCCCATCGGCGAGCAGATCATCAGCCGGGAGGCCGCGGACACGGTGACCTCCGTCCTCACGGGCGTGGTCGACGACGGTACGGCCAAGAAGTCCGTGCGGAACAACCCGCTGCGCGACGGCCAGCAGGTGGCCGGCAAGACCGGTACGTCCGACAACAACAGGTCGGCCTGGTTCACCGGCTTCACCCCCAACCTGGTCACCTCCGTCGGCCTGTTCGGCGAGGACCCGAAGACCCACGACCACGTGCCCATGTACAGGGCGGCCGGGGTCGACTACCGCGTCAACGGCGGTGGCCCCCCGGCGGAGATCTGGGCCGCGTACACCTTCGGCGTCATGGAGAAGGTCACCAAGTTCGACCTGGAGACCAAGCAGGGCGCCGCGGTGAAGCCCAGCAAGTCGCCGACGACCTCCGAGTCGCCGAGCGAGTCGCCGTCCGAGGAGGAGACGACCCAGGCGCCGCCCCCGTCCGACGACCCGACGACCGAGGCACCTCCGTCGGACGACCCGACGACCGAGGAGCCGCCCGAGTCGCCGACGCAGTCGCCGTCGAACAGCGCGTCCAGCGGCGAGACACCGCCGGACGGTGGTGGTGGGTCCACCGAGTCGGGAGGTCCGCAGTCGCCGGGTGCGGACTGGTTGCCGTAGACCGTCGGCACTGCCACGGACAGGCGAAGGGGCGCCCGGTGCTCACCGGGCGCCCCTTCGCCTGTCCGTGGCACCTCAGCCGCGGTTCAGCTCGAACCACACCACCTTGCCGGTGCTCAGCCGGGTCGCCCCCCAGCGGCGGGCCAGCCGGTTCACCAGGTACAGCCCGCGTCCGCCCTCGTCGGTCGCCCGCGCCTGCCGCAGCCGGGGCAGCTGCGGCACGTCGTCGCCGACCTCGCAGCGCAGCACGTCCGTACGCAACAGCCGCAGGGTGACCGGCTTCGAGGCGTACCGCACCGCGTTGGTCACGACCTCGCTGACGAGCAGCTCCACGGCGTCCGTCAGGTCCTCCATCCCCCAGCGGGCGAGCGCTCGCCGGGCCAGGCGGCGGGCCTTGCCGGGGGCCGCGTCCTCCGGGTCCAGGAACCAGTACGACACGTCGCTGGGCGCGATGCCGTCGAAGCGGGCGGCGAGCAGCGCGATGTCGTCGTCCCGGTCGCCCGGGCCGAGCATGTCCAGCACCTCGTCGCACAGGGCTTCCAGGGGCGGCGGATGGTCGGGACCGGTCAGCTGCGCGGTCGCCGCCAGCCGTTCCCTCAGCTGCTCTATGCCGGTCCACACATCCCGCAACCGGGACTCGACCAGCCCGTCGGTGTACAGGAGCAGGGTCGCGCCGGCCGGGGCGTCCAGCTCCACGGCCTCGAAGTCCACGCCGCCCACGCCGATCGGGGCGCCGGCCGGGACGCGCAGCACCTCGGCCTCGCCGCCCAGGTGCAGCAGGACGGGCGGCGGGTGGCCGGCGTTGGCGACGGTGATGCGGTGCGCGACCGGGTCGTACACGGCGTACAGGCAGGTCGCCATGCGGTCGGTGCCCAGGCGCTGGGCCTGCTCGTCCAGGTGGTGCAGCACCTCCTGCGGAGGCAGGTCGAGCCCGGCCAGGGTCTGCGCGGTGGTCCGCAGCTGGCCCATGATGGCCGCCGACGTCATGGAGTGGCCCATCACGTCCCCGACGACCAGCGCGACCCGGCTGCCGGGCAGCGGGATGGCGTCGTACCAGTCGCCGCCCACCCGCGCGGTCTCGGCCGCCGGGAGGTAGCGGGAGGCCAGCCGGACGCCGGTGCAGCGCGGCAGGTTCTCCGGGAGCATCGTGCGCTGCAGCTCGTCGGCGATGTACGCCTCACGCCCGTACAGCACCGCCTTGTCGATGCCCAGCGCGCTGTGCGTGGCGAGTTGCGCGGCCACCAGCAGGTCGTCGGCCTCGAAGGCGATGCGCTCCGGGCCGCGCAGGAACAGCGCGGCGCCGATCACCCGGCGTCGGCCGCGCAACGGCGCGAGGATGGCCCGGCGGCCGTCGGGCAGGGCGAAGTCGCGCTCCTCTCCGAGCAGTTCGGGCAGTGCGGCGCAGGCGGACGGGGTGTCCGTGAAGACCGGGCGCACCCCGCGCAGCACCTCGGCCAGCGCGCTGCCCGGCCGTACCTCGCACAGCTCGGCACCGACCGTCTCCAGCTCCGAGGGCTCCGGCTGGGCCGCCGGCGGGAAACCGCCCTCGGTGTCCCGCTCGGCCGGTATGCGGTCGGTGCGCCGCAGCCGCAGCACCAGGGGACCGGTGGGGCGCTCGTCGCCGACCGGCAGCGGCTCGCGCAGATAGACGAGGATGGCGTCCGCGAACGTGGGCACGGTGGCCCGGCACAGCCCCATCACGATCTCGTCGAGGTCCATGCCCCGGGCGATCCGCCGGGTCGCGGCGCCCACGAACCGCAGCCGGTCCCCGTCCCGCCGCATGGGCGTGGGCTGCCCGGGCGCGGTGGGCTGCCCGGTCCGCCGGTCCGGCTCGGGCGCCCCGCCGCGCCGGCCCGCGGTGCCGGACGGCACCCCGGACGCCGACCGCACCGGACCGGCCTGCCGACCGCCGTCCGAGGCCGCCGCACCCGGGGCCACGTCACCCGGGGGCGCGTGACCCGAGTCCGTATCCCCTGAGGCCACGTCGCCCGAGGTCGCGGCGGATGCCGACGGCAGGTCGCCCGATCGCGCGCCGGCCGCCGTCCGCGCACCGTCGGGCTGCCCGCCGTCCGGCTGGACCGGGACACCCTCGGACCCGGGCCGCGGACGGTGCCCGTCGGCCTCGGCGGCCTGCTCGGCGCCCGGCTGGGAGTGCTCGAAGGTCCCCGGGGAGTCCGCGCCCGCGTCGGGCGGCGTCTGCCCGGCGTGCCCCTGGGCCGGTAACGCCGGCCCGGAGGGCCCCGGCGGTACGGGGGCACGCAGGAGCGCCCCGCGGGGATCCGTGGGGTCGGCGCCCGTCGAAGGGCGGCCGCAGGATGTCGGGTGCTCCGTCACGCGTGTCGAATCCATCCGTCCGGGACTGCGCGCGGCGCGTGCAGTTCGTCCCGCAGAAATCCCGATACCCGCAATCCGGGCCCAAGGAACGGGATTCCCGCGTGGTCAGAGGCAGTTCCTGTGCCACCGGCGGACCGTCTGCGGCCCGTCGGCGTGTTGCCTTCGTACCCCTCGCTCACGTCCTGCCGCCCCTCGGTGACGATCGGTCAGGCCCAGTGCACACTGTGCCGGTTGCCGCTGCCGCGGTCATTGCGGAGGACGATCCTACGTTTGCTGCCGGGGGGCACATCAAGGGTCTCATGAGGACGCGTGCGCGGGCGTGCGATCCCAGTCCCCCGGCAGGGAAGGTACCGGCCACGCCGGATCGGGCCGCCAGTCCTCCCAGCCGTCGGCGAACGGTGACCCCCAGGCACGGATCCCCGCGACCGCGGCCCGGCCCGCCCGGCGCACCCGCTCGGCCTGCGCCGGGTCCATCAGCCGGTCCCGCCGGGCCTGCGCGAACTCGTCCTCGTCCCGCCAGTGCCAGCTGCGGTCCGGGTGGACGGAGATGTCCAGAAAGTGGTCCTCGGAGTCGACCCCGCCCTCCCAACGGGTGCGCGGTTCCTCCAGGTTCACGTACCAGTTCTTGAACCGCCAGCCCGGATCCCAGAACAGCCACACCGACCAGGCCTCGCCCGGCCGCGCCAGCTTCAGCACCCCCGTGCCGAACCACCGGTCGCGCTGCACGGTGCGCGGCTTGGTGTAGCGCGAGGACAGCGGTTCCAGGTGCACGGGCGTGCCGTCCGCGAGGACCGGCTTCACACACTCGGTGCCGGGTGCCAGCCACACGGCGAGCAGTTCGGCGTCGTCCCGTACGACGGTGACGGGGCGCGCGATGTGCACGCGCGGGCCGCCGTTCTCCCGGTACCGCCACAGGATGTGACTGCCGGGCGCCCAGTAGTCCGCCGGGCCCGCCGGGCCGTCCGTTCCCGGCCCCGTCGTCGCCGCGCTCACCGCTTCACCGTCTGCCATGGACAGATATTAGGTGCCGTGGCCAATCGACGCGTCGAAGATCGCGAGAGCGCACGCCCGCGTGCGCCCCCGCGGTCGTCGGCACTTCTCACGGACGGGCCATCCGCAGCACGTCGAGCGCCTCGTCCAGCTGCTCGCCGGTCAGGTCGCCGCGTTCGACGTACCCGCCCTCCAGCACCACCTGACGGATCGTCTTCCGCTCCGCCAGCGCCCTCTTGGCGACCTTGGCGGCCTCCTCGTACCCGATGTGCTTGTTGAGCGGCGTGACGACGGAGGGGGACGACTCGGCGTACTCGCGGGCCCGCTCCCGGTGCGCGACGATCCCGTCCACGGTCCGGTCGGCGAGCAGCCGGGAGACGTTGGCCAGCAGCCGCACCGACTCCAGCACGTTCTTGGCGATGACCGGCAGCATGACGTTCAGCTCGAAGTTGCCGGCCGCGCCCGCCGCGGCGACCGTCGCGTCGTTGCCGGTGACCTGGGCGGCGACCATGAGGACCGCCTCGGGGACCACCGGGTTGACCTTGCCGGGCATGATGGACGAGCCCGGCTGGAGGTCGGGGAGCGCGATCTCGGCGAGCCCGGTGCGCGGCCCGGACGCCATCCAGCGCAGGTCGTTGGCGATCTTCGTCAGTCCGACGCCGATGGTCCGCAGCTGCCCGCTGGTCTCGACGATGCCGTCCCGGGCGCCCTGCGCCTCGAAGTGGTCGCGCGCCTCGGTCAGCGGCAGGCCGGTTGCGCGGGCCACCTCTTCGATGACGGCGGCGGAGAAGCCGGGCGGGGTGTTGATGCCGGTGCCCACCGCGGTGCCGCCCAGCGGCAGCTCGGCGAGCCGGGGGAGTGACGCCTCCAGCCGCTCGATGCCGTACCGCACCTGCGCCGCGTACCCGCCGAACTCCTGGCCCAGCGTGACGGGTGTGGCGTCCATGAGGTGCGTACGCCCGGACTTCACCACGTCGGCGAACTCCTCCGCCTTGCGCTCCAGGGCGCCGGCGAGGTGGTCGAGGGCCGGGATCAGGTCACGGGTGACGGCGGCGGTGGCGGCGATGTGGATCGAGGACGGGAAGACGTCGTTGGAGGACTGGGAGGCGTTGACGTGGTCGTTGGGGTGCACGTCGCGGCCGAGCCGCTCGGTGGCCAGGGTGGCGAGGACCTCGTTGGTGTTCATGTTGGACGAGGTCCCGGACCCGGTCTGGAACACGTCCACGGGGAAGTGCTCGTCCCACGTCCCCTCGGCGACCTCCGCGGCCGCCTCCCGGATCGCGCCGGCGACGTCCTGGTCGAGCACGCCCAGCTCGGCGTTGACCTTCGCCGCCGCGCCCTTGATCCGCGCGAGCGCCTCGATGTGCGCGCGTTCGATGCGCTGCCCGGACACGGGGAAGTTCTCGACGGCACGCTGGGTCTGCGCGCGCCACTTGGCGTGGGCGGGGACGCGGACCTCGCCCATGGAGTCGTGCTCGATGCGGTAGTCGCTCATAACGGGTACAGCGTGCGGGGCGGGACGGATGTTCCTGGACCGGGCCGAACGGGTGCCGGGTCCGCGGCGCCGCCGGGAGACGGATGGGAGCGGGCCGGAACGCGGCTCGGAGACGGCCGACCCACGGATGGGCCGGCCGTCGCGGGTCAACCTTCCTGCAGGCTCACGTCGTCCAGGACGAAGCTGGTCTGCAGACTGCCGTCCTCGCTGCCGGTGAAACTCAGGGACACCTGCCGGCCGGCGTACGCGCCGAGGTCGACCGTGCGCTGCACATAGCCGCTCCGGGCGTCGGCGTTGGACAGCGTGGCGAGCGTGGTGCCGTCGGCCTTCACCCTGAAGGTGTCGTACGCCGTCGACCCCGACTCGTCGGTGTCGATGTGCAGCCAGTACGTCAGCCGGGTGCACCCGGCCGGTACGGTCACCGTCTGGCCGACCGACTCGGTGTGCGTGGAACCGTAACCGGCGAGCCACGAGAAGCGGGTCCCGGAGTGCGCCGCCTGGCCCGCATGGGCGCCGATCGTGCCGGTGTCCCCGGTCCACGGCGAACTGCCGTTCTCGAAACCGCCGTTCGCGACCGGATCGGTGTCGCAGCCGCCGCCCCCGTCGTCGCCGGTGCCCACGGCGCGCTGCCAGATGGTGTACGCGATGCCGTCCGAGGCCCGGTCCAGGCCGGTGGTGTTGATGTTGTCGAGGTTGTCGCACGACCGGTGGTAGCACGGGTCGTACGAGGACCCGGCGGTGCCGCCCCATTTGGCGGCCTGCGCGGAGGTCTTGCGGGCACTGGCGCCCATCGCGTAGCCGGAGGTCGGGATGCCGTACCGCTCGAAGGAGTAGTCGTCGCTGCGCCCGGCGCCCTCGGTGTTCTCCTCGGGCTGCAGGCCCAGCGAGTCCCAGTACGCCTTCATCGGCGCGGCGGCGGCCGAGGTGACGTGGTTGACGAAGTAGCCGCCGTTGGTGGAGGCGACCATGTCGAAGTTGTAGTACGCCGTGATGGCGGACCGCTGCGCCGAGGAGAGCGAACGGACGTAGAAGTCCGAGCCGTTGAGGCCCTGTTCCTCGTCGGTCCACCAGGCGAAGCGGACCCGGCCCTTCATCGTCGGGTTCTGCTGCGCCAGGGTCAGGGCGTTCTCCAGGAGGGCGGCCGAGCCCGAGCCGTTGTCGTTCATGCCGGGGCCCGCCGAGACGCTGTCGAGGTGGGCGCCGAACATGGACACGTTGCCCGCGTCGCCGTGCGGCCACTCGGCGATCAGGTTGGGCCCGGCGCCGCTGCTGCAGCCGGAGGTGCACGGCTGCTCGGTGACGCTGTATCCGGCCGCCTGCAGCTTGCCCTTCACGTAGGCGACGGAGTCGCGGTATCCCTGGCCGGTCGAGCGGCGGGTGCCGCCGTTGCGTCCGGCTATGGAGTTCAGCTCGGTCAGGTGCGCCTTCACCTTCGTCACGTCGATGTCGGGTGACTGGGCGGTGGGCGCGGAGTCGGCGGCGACGGCGGGGAGTGTGCCGAGGCCCAGCACGATGGCGAGGGACAGGCTCGCCACGGCGAATCTTCGTTTCACCTTGGTCCTCCGGGGGGTGGCTGAGGGGTGGCCACGCATGGCATGTCCATGCAGGAGCGGCGAAAGACTCACAGCGGGAGGAGGGACAGTCAATGGAACGGACGCCCGGGAGGGCAGGTTGTCCGAAAACAGAACGTGCTGTTCGCTCTGCGGACGGCGGACGAGGGTCGGAGCAGCCCACGGAGGGCGCGGGGCGGAGGGCACACGAAAGGCCGGCCCGGACGGATCCGGACCGGCCTGCTTCCGTGACGCGTGACGCCGGTTACGCGAGCCCCGGCCCCCGTACGGGGATCGTCGTGAAGGTCGGCGCGGGCGCCGGGTCCTGGAAGAAGTCGTTGCCCTTGTCGTCCACCACGATGAACGCCGGGAAGTCCTCGACCTCGATCTTCCAGACCGCCTCCATGCCGAGTTCCTCGTACTCGACGACCTCGACCTTCTTGATGCAGTCCTGCGCGAGCCGCGCCGCCGGACCGCCGATCGAGCCCAGGTAGAAGCCGCCGTGCGTGTCGCACGCGTCGGTGACCTGCTTGCTCCGGTTGCCCTTGGCCAGCATCACCTTCGAGCCGCCCGCCGCCTGGAACTGCTCGACGTAGGAGTCCATGCGCCCGGCGGTGGTCGGACCGAAGGACCCGGAGGCGTACCCCTCGGGCGTCTTGGCCGGACCCGCGTAGTACACCGGGTGGTCCTTCAGGTACTGCGGCATCTCCTCGCCCGCGTCCAGCCGCTCCTTGATCTTGGCGTGCGCGATGTCGCGGGCCACGACCAGCGGGCCGGTCAGCGACAGCCGGGTCTTGACCGGGTGCTTCGTCAGCTCTGCCAGGATGTCGTCCATGGGCTGGTTCAGATCGACCTTGACGACGTCACCGTCGGCGTCGAGGTGCTCGTCCGTGGTCTCCGGCAGGAACCGCGCCGGGTCGGTCTCCAGCTGCTCCAGGAAGACGCCCTCGGCGGTGATCTTCGCGACCGCCTGCCGGTCGGCGGAGCAGGACACGGCGATGGCGACCGGGCAGGACGCCCCGTGCCGGGGCAGGCGCACCACGCGCACGTCGTGGCAGAAGTACTTGCCGCCGAACTGCGCGCCGATGCCGATCTTCTGGGTCAGCTCGAAGACCTTCTCCTCCAGCTCCTTGTCCCGGAAGCCGTGCCCCAGCTCCGAGCCCTCGGCCGGGATCTCGTCCAGGTAGTGCGCGGAGGCGTACTTGGCGGTCTTCAACGCGTACTCGGCGGACGTGCCGCCGACGACGATCGCCAGGTGGTACGGCGGGCAGGCGGCCGTGCCCAGTGAGCGGATCTTCTCCTCCAGGAACCTCATCATGGAGGACTCGTTCAGGACGGCCTTCGTCTCCTGGTAGAGGAAGGACTTGTTGGCCGAGCCGCCGCCCTTCGCCATGAACAGGAACTTGTAGGCGCCGCCGTCGGTGGCGTACAGCTCGATCTGGGCCGGGAGGTTGGAGCCGGTGTTCTTCTCCTCCCACATGGTGAGCGGAGCCATCTGGGAGTAGCGCAGGTTCAGGTTCTTGTAGGCGTCGTGGATGCCCCGGCTCAGGGCCTCCTCGTCGCCACCCGCGGTGAGCACGTGCTGGCCGCGCTTGCCCATGACGATCGCCGTGCCGGTGTCCTGGCACATGGGCAGCACGCCCGCCGCCGCGATGTTCGCGTTCTTCAGCAGGTCCAGGGCGACGAACTTGTCGTTGCCGGAAGCCTCCGGGTCGTCGATGATGCGGCGCAGCTGCGCGAGATGGGCCGGGCGCAGGTAGTGCTGGATGTCGTGGACGGCCTCCTCGGCCAGCTTGCGTAGCGCCTCCGGCTCCACCTTGAGGAAGGTCCGCCCGTCGGCCTCGAAGGTGGACACGCCCTCGGCGGTCACCAGCCGGTACGGAGTGGTGTCCTCGCCCTGGGGGAGCAGATCGGTGTACGCGAACTCAGGCATCTCGCCCATTCCTCACTAGACATCACGCGCGGCTGGACTTCGCTGGATCTCCGGCGGATCCCTCGGCGCTCGTCCCAGCAACGACGGCTGGCCTCCATTGGCAGCGCCAACCAGCGTAGAACCTGCCCGGGTCGCCGAGCCTGTGAGGTAAGGCTCAGTTGGCCGTTTCCGGGGGTGACGGCAGGGTGCGACAAGGTTGTCCACAGGGCTGGTCGCGATCTATCGCGTTTCGGTACGCTACGGCCGTGGACCTTCAGAAGCACGCCCCCGCCGCACCGCGTACCTCCGAGCTGCGCGCCTCGGACGCCGACCGCGACCGCGTGGCCGACATGCTGCGCGAAGCCCTCGCCGAGGGCCGGCTCACCGCCGACGAGCACGCGGAGCGCGTCGAGGGCGTGCTGGCCGCCAAGACCGTCGGCGAGCTGGACGTCTTCGTGCGGGACCTGCCCGCCGCCCACCGCGGCCGGGACACCGCCGCACCGGCCCCCCACCGCCCCACCGCCGGTGCCATCCCGGCCGAGCCCGACGAGAACGTGGTGGCGGTCTTCAGCAGCGCCGTCCGCAAGGGCCGCTGGCGGGCCAACCGCCGCGTCCACGCCTACGCGGTCTTCGGCAGCGTCGAGATAGACCTCAGCGAGGCGGTCTTCGAGTACCAGCAGGTCGTCATCAAGGCGTTCTCGGTCTTCGGCAGCGTCGACGTGCGCGTCCCGGAGAACGTCTCGGTGCGCGGCGCGGGCGGCAGCGTCCTCGGCAGCTTCGAGGTCCACACCCACGACTCCGACGAGGCCGAGGCTCCCGTGGTCTACGTGGACGGCTGGTCCGTGCTCGGCAGCGTCGAGGTGCGGCCCAAGCGGGGCAAGATCGTCGCGGACATCCTGGACCGGGTGCACCGCCGGGTCGAGAAGGGCTTGCGCAAGCACCTGTAGTACGACCCCGGCAGCGGTTGGGAACCCAGTGCATAGGCACGCCTACAACGGGTAAGCCTTGACGCATCGTCTCTCGCTAGCGAAGCCGTCGTCAGGAGTAGACCCGTGCTGCAACCGCCGCATTCGTCCCTGCAGGTAGCTGCCGTTCCGGCCCAGCGGGTGCCCGTGCGGGACAGGGACCAAGACGCTCCCTGGCACACCGAGGCGGTGTGCCGGCGCGACGAGGCCGGACTGTTCTTCGCCCCCTCCAAGGAACCGACCGCCGCCCGGCTCTCCCGGGAAGAGGCCGCCAAGCGCGTCTGCGCGCGCTGCCCGGTCATGGTCGAGTGCCGCGAGCACGCTCTCCTGCAACCCGAGCCCTACGGCGTCTGGGGCGGCCTCACCGCCGCCGAACGCCGCGTCGTCCTGGCCCGGCGCCGCCGCCGCGACGTGGAACTCAAGAACGCCGCCCGCGCGACGGGCCGCATAGCCGCGGCCGGCTGAAGCCCCGGACAAGCGAAAGGGCGCCCTCTCCGCACAGAGGGTGCCCTTTCAACACGGAAAACGCTTCAGGCCAGGCCCCACGGCACTTCCTGCCCCGAGCGCGACCGGCGGTCACTTTCCGGCGCCGGGGACGGCAGCCCACCCAGGGGCGCGGGGCTGTGCCCGACCTGCGGCTCCGCCGCGCGGGCGCGACCGGGGGGTCACTTTTCCGCGCCGGGCATGGCAGCCCACCCCAGGGGCGCGGGGCTGTATCCGACCTGCGGCTCCGCCGCGCGGGCGCGACCGGGGGGGTCACTTTTCCGCGCCGGGCATGGCAGCCCACCCCAGGGGCGCGGGGAACTGCGCGACCAGCCACAACGGCGCCGCACCCGCCACCCAACAGGCGCCCCCAACTCAATGGGCGCCCGGCACAACCGACGGAGTCACTTCGCCCGGTCGAAATCAATCGCGCTGTACGCCCGCAGCTTGCTCAGCCGGTGCTCGGAGTCGATCCGCCGCACCGTCCCCGACTTGGACCGCATCACGATCGAGTCGGTCGTGGCCGTCTCCGACCGGTACCGCACCCCGCGCAGCAGTTCGCCGTCGGTGATGCCGGTGGCGACGAAGAAGACATTGTCCCCGGAGACCAGGTCGTCGGTGGTCAGCACCCGGTCCAGGTCGTGCCCGGCGTCCACGGCCCGCTGCCGCTCCTCGTCGTCCTTGGGCCACAGCTTGCCCTGGATGGTGCCGCCCAGGCACTTCACGGCGCAGGCCGAGATGATGCCCTCCGGCGTGCCCCCGATGCCGAGCAGCAGGTCGATGCCGGTGCCCTCGCGCAGGGCCAGGATGGAGCCCGCCACGTCGCCGTCGGAGATCAGCTTGATCCGGGCGCCCGTCTCCCGGACCTCCTTGATGAGCCCCTTGTGCCGGGGCCGGTCGAGGATGACGACGGTGACGTCCTCGGGCGTGCGGCGCTTGGCCTTGGCGATCCGGCGGATGTTCACCGACACGGGCGCGTTGATGTCGACGAAGTCGGCGGCCTCGGGGCCCGTGACCAGCTTGTCCATGTAGAAGACCGCGGACGGGTCGAACATGGATCCGCGCTCGGCGGCGGCCAGCACGGCGATCGCGTTGGTCATGCCGTTGGCGGTCAGCGTGGTGCCGTCGATCGGGTCGACGGCGATGTCGACCTCCGCCCCGGTGCCGTCGCCGACCCGCTCCCCGTTGAAGAGCATCGGCGCCTCGTCCTTCTCGCCCTCGCCGATGACGACGACGCCGTTCATCGAGACGGTGTGGACGAGGGTGCGCATGGCGCGCACCGCGGCACCGTCGGCGCCGTTCTTGTCACCGCGCCCTACCCAGCGGCCGGCGGCCATCGCCGCGGCCTCGGTGACCCGCACGAGTTCCATGGCGAGGTTGCGGTCGGGAGCCTCCGAGGGGACGTCCAGCTCGGAGGGCAGATGATGCTCGGTCATCGGAACGCACCTTTCTGATACGACGACGGCCGGATGAGGGTGTGGCCACGACTCTATCGTCAGTCCGACAAAATGAGCAGGGGACCCCACGTATGAGCACATGGGGGACCTGCGACGATAGGACGCGTGGCAGGTACGAAAGGCAAGCAGAAGACGGCCCGGGACATGGTGCTCTCCCTGGGGGTCATCCTTCTCGCGGGACTGGTCATGTGGCTCTTCATCCCGCACGACGACGACGGCGGGCCGGACATCAGGCGGGTGGACTACACGGTCGAGCTGACCACCGCGCGCCGCGCCGCACCGTATCCGGTGGCGGCGCCCGAGGGGCTGGCCAAGGAGTGGAAGCCGACCTCCGTGCGCTACCGCGGCGCCGAGGACAATGCCTGGCACCTGGGCTACCACGCCCCCGACGGGGAGTACGTGGCGGTCGAGCAGTCGACGGGCAAGCCGGCCGAGTTCATCGAGGAGGCCAGCCAGGGCGGGCGGAAGACCGGGACCACCGAGGAGATCGGCGGCCGGACGTGGACCCGTTACACCGGTGGCCGGTACGAGGCACTGGTGCTGCAGGACACCGACGGCGTCAAGGGCGCGACGACGGTCGTGGCCGGCACCGGGTCGTTCGAGCAACTGGGCAGGATGGCGGCGGCGCTGAAGCTGGCCTGATCCCGCGCCGTGCCCGCACGGTCTTTTTGCCGGAGCCCTCGCACGTACGACGAAGCCCCCGGTGGCGCGCACTGGGGGCTTCGTGACGCTCGTCGGTCTCAGACCGTGGTGACGACCTGGTCGTAGGCCAGGCGCGGGGAGCGCGGGAACCAGGCGTCCGGGCCGGGACGGCCGATGTTGACGACCATCAGCGGGGTGTGGTCGTCGTCCAGGAACTCCTTGCGGACGCCCTCGAAGTCGAGGCCCGTCATCGGGCCGGCGGCCAGCCCGGCGGCGCGGACGCCGACGATGAAGTACGCGGCCTGCATGGCGGCGTTCAGGGCGGCGGCGCCCTCACGCACCGGGCGCTCGCTGAAGAACGCGTCCTTGGCCTGCGGGAAGTGCGGGAAGAGCTGCGGCAGCTCCTCGTGGAACTCGTTGTCCGCCGACAGGATCGCGACCAGCGGGGCGGCGGCCGTCTTGGGCTGGTTGCCCTCGGCCATGTGCTTCACCAGGCGCTCGCGGGCCTCGGGGGAGCGGACCAGCGTGATGCGCAGCGGCGACTGGTTGAAGGCGGTCGGGCCGTACTTGACCAGGTCGTAGATCGCCTGCACCTGCTCGTCGGTCACCGGCTCGTCGGTGAAGGTGTTCGCGGTGCGGGCCTCGCGGAACAGCAGGTCCTGGGCGGCGGGGTCAAGAACGAGAGACATACGTGATCTTCCTTGCGGGGTGTGTCGGCTCCGCGTGACGTGGGGGACGGAGCCGTTGACGAGGACGACCCTACGCCAAGAAAGTTCAAGTTTCAACCAAAGTCCACGATGGTGATCCACTCCACGCCGCCGCCCGAGTGAAGCGGCCCTGGCGTGTACGAAGGCGCGTGTGTCGCACGCGCGGGGCCGTTGCGGGCTACGTCTATATGACGATGTGAAATTCACGTCAGACAGCTCGGACATCGATGTATCCGCACTCACCGTCGCGGTCGTCGGACTCGGCTACGTGGGACTCCCCACCGCGCTCGCCCTCTGCGACGCGGGCGCCACCGTCGTCGGCGTCGACAGCAGCCCGGACCGGCTGCGGGACGTCGCACGCGGCGCCGTGGACCTGCTTCCGCTGCACCACGCGCAACTCGCCTGCGCCTCGGCGGGCGACCGCTTCCGGCTCACCTCGGACGCCACCGCGGTGGGCGCCGTCGACGCCGTCGTCGTCTGTGTGCCGACCCCCGTCGACGCGCGGCGCGAGCCCGACCTCGGCGCGCTGTCCGCCGCCTGCGCCTCCGTGGTGGAACACGCCGTGCCCGGCCAGCTGATCGTGCTCACCTCCACCAGCTACGTGGGCACCACCCGGGACCTCCTGATCGAACCGCTGCGGGCCAGGGGCCTCACCCCCGACGAGGACGTCTACGTCGCCTTCGCCCCCGAACGGATCGACCCGGGCAACGAGCGCCACACCCCCGAACGCACCCCGCGCCTGGTCGGCGGTGCCGGACCGCGCAGCAGCCGCACCGCCGCGGGCCTGCTGGCCCCGACGGCCTCCGCCGTCCGGACGGTCCCCGACCCCGAGACCGCCGAGATGGCCAAGCTCTGGGAGAACACCTACCGCGCCGTGAACATCGCCCTGGCCAACGAGCTCGCCGACGCCTGTCACTCCCTCGGTCTGGCGCCGGTCCCGGTGATCGAGGCGGCGGCCACCAAACCGTACGGCTTCATGCCCTTCTACCCGGGTCCCGGCGTCGGCGGCCACTGCATCCCCTGCGATCCGCACTACCTGCTCTGGCAGCTGGGCAGGGCCCGGCAGCAGGCGCCGCTGGTCGCCACCGCCCTCGCGGCCAACAGCAACCGGCCCGCGCGGATCACCGAACGCGCCCTCAACCTGCTCGCGGACTCCGCCGTCCCCACCCGCGACGCCCGCGTCCTGCTGATCGGCGTCGCCTACAAGGAGGGCGTGGCGGACGTCCGCGAGAGCCCCGCCCTGGAGATCCTCGCCGGACTCGCCCGGGCCGGCGCGCACGTCGCCTACTGCGACCCCCTGGTGCCCTCGCTCCGGGTCGGCACGGACCTGCTGCACCACGTACCGGACCCGCATACCGGACCCTGGGACCTGGTGGTCCTGCACACCGTCCATCCCGTGCACGACCTGACCTGGCTGTGCACCGCCGACGCCCCACCCGTCCTGGACACCCGCCAGCGCGGCCTCCTCACGAAGGCGGCGGCGCGGGCCGGCACCGGCGTCCCTCCCGCGGCCGGAGCCACCGCGTGACCGCCCTGCGACCCGGGCCCGGGCCGGCCGCGCCGATCCGCTCCGGCGTCCGCCAACGGCTCGGCACCCGCCTCGACGCCCTGGACCCCGGCGTCCGCCGCGACGTCGTACGACTGCTCACCCTCCTCGCCCTGCTGCCCCTGCTCCTCCTGCTGGCCCGGAGCGTGGTGCGCCTGCCGCACGCCTTCGATCCGCTCGCGCTCTACGGCCTGGCCGTCCTGGCCGGCACCGTCTGCCTCCTCCACCTCGCCCACAGCCGCTACGACGACCCCGCCGTACGCCCGCTGCGCAGCCGCCCGCGCCACGCCGGGGCCTTCCCGGCCCTGCCCGCGCAGCCCCGGGTGAGCTTCCTGCTGGCCGTGCGCAACGAACGTGCGCACATCGAGGCCTGTGTGCGGTCCATGGCCGCCGTGGACTACCCCGACCTCCAGCTCGTGGTGGTCGACGACGCCTCCGACGACGGCACCCCGGACGTACTGGAACGCCTCGCCGGGGAACTGCCGCTCACGCTGATCCGGCTGGAGGAGAACCTCGGAAAGAAAGGCGCGCTGGTCCGGGCCTGCGCCGTCGCCGACGGGGACGTGCTGCTGTTCACCGACTCCGACTGCGTCGTCGCGCCGGACGCCGTACGGCACTGCGTCACCGCCCTGGTCCGCCACCCGGAACTGGGCGCCGTCAGCGGACACTGCCGGGCGCTCAACGCCGACGCCGGTCTGCTGGCCCGGATCCAGGACATCTGGTACGAGGGGCAGTTCCGGATCAGCAAGGCCGCCGAGGCCGCCTTCGGCTCGGTGACCTGCGTCTCCGGACCGCTCGCCGCCTTCCGCCGCGAGGCGATCTACAACTACCTGCCCGCCTGGGCCGAGGACCGCTTCCTCGGCGCCCCCTTCCGTTTCGCCACCGACCGCCAGCTCACCGGCTACGTCCTGGGCCAGGCCTGGCACGGCCGTGCCCTCAAGGACCGGCACGCCGACTCCCCCTTCGTCCGCGAGCACGACTATCCCGAACTGCGCTGGGAGGTCGGCTACACGCGGTCGGCCCGCGTGTGGACCAGGGTGCCGTCCCGCCCCGGCTCCTTCCTGCGCCAGCAGATCCGCTGGAAGAAGAGCTTCATCAGGAACCTCTTCTTCACCGGCCGCTTCATGTGGCGCCGGGGCCCGGCCGCCGCCGCGCTCTACTACGGGCACGCCCTGTGGGTGGTCGCGGCGCCCGCCCTGGTGGTACGGCACCTGCTGTGGGCCCCGCTGCACCTGGCCGGCCTGCTGACCCTGCTGTACCTGGGCGGGGTCGTCCTCAAGGGCTGCGTCTGGGGTCTGGCCTACCGGCTCGACCATCCCGGAGACCGCGCCTGGCGCTGCCGCCCCCTGATGAGCCTGCTGTCCTGCTGCGTACTGGCCTGGCTGCTGCCGTACGCCCTGCTCACGCTGCGCCGCGGCGTCTGGTCGAGGAGTACCTCATGAGAATCCTGCTGCGCGGGCTGGGCCGCTCGCTCGCCGTCGGCCTCACCTGCGCCGCCGTCGTCCTGGTCTACCTGTTCGTCATCACCCGGGGACGGTGGACGTGAGACGCGACGGACCTCACGGAAACCGGTCCCGCCGGACCGGAAAGGGCCGGCTCCTGCTGCGCACCGCCCTCGGACTGCTCGCGGTGGCCGTCGTCGCCCTGCCGTTCACCGTCGCCTGGCAGTACGACACCCTCCGGCGCACGGTGGCCGCACAGGCCGCGCCGCCCGCGTCCGCGGGCGCGGGCGCGGACGCCAAGGCGGCGCCTGCCGGGAGCGCGCCGGTCGTTCTCGCCTACCACGACATCGGCCCCGACGGCCGCAGCCGTTACACCGTCTCCCTCAAGAACTTCGACGCACAGCTGCGCGCGCTGCGCGACGCGGGTTACCGCACCCTGTCCACGGAGGAGTTCACCGACTTCCTCCGCAGCGGCCGCACCCCGGGCCCGCGCACCGTCTACCTCACCTTCGACGACGGCACACACGGACTGTGGACGCACGCCGACCCGGTCCTGGCCAGGTACGGGATGAAGGCGGCCGCCTATCTGATCACCGGCCAGGTGGGCACCCACCGGCCGTACTACCTCTCCTGGGCCGAGATCGAGCGGATGGCGCGGTCCAGGCGCTGGGACTTCCAGGCGCACACCCACCTCAGCCACGAACGCGCCGCGGTGGACGCGGCGGGACACGAGCGGTCGGCGTTCACCAACCGGCTGTGGCGGGCGGACGAGGGACGCGTGGAGACCTCCGGCGAGTACCGGCGCCGGATCGCGGCGGACCTCGGCCGCTCGGTCCGTGACCTCGTGGCCCACGACCTGCCCCGCCCCCGGCTCTTCGCCTACCCCTTCTCGGAACGGCTGGACGAGTCCAACCTGGGCGCGGACGACGCCGAGGCCCTGCGCTCCCTGCTGCGGAAGCGTTTCGCCGCCACGCTCACCAACAGCGCGGCGCGCCCGCTGCCCGCCGGGCCGCGCGCGGCCGCCGCCGGACAGGTCCAGCGCCTGGAGATCACCCGGGACACCAGCCCCGCCGGTCTCCTGCACGAACTGGCCCGATGGGCCCCGGTGGCACCGGAGGACGCGGACCGGCCGCTGGCCCGGCAGGCGCACTGGGAGACCACCGGCGACACCGGGCCGGCCGGACCCGGCGTCCTCACCGGAGCCAGCCGCCCCCCGGCCGGCACCGACTACGTCTCGGCCGACTACCGACCGCTGGCCACCGCCGACTGGACCCACTACCGCCTGCGCGCCGGTGCCGACGGCCTGCACGGCACCTCCAACAGCGTCGGCATCACCGTTCGGGCGGGCAGCGAGCACCCGGTGACGCTCACCGTCGGCCGCAACACGGCGAGTCTCACCTCGGGCGGGCCGCAGGGCACCGGCGAGCGGCGGACCTGCCGGCTCGAGCCGTCCGCCACCCACCGGATCACCGTCTCCGTCACCCCCCGGCAGGTGCGGATGAGCGTCGACGGCGACCCCTGCACGGCGGTCCGCGCGGGCCGGTGGCGGGTGGCGGAGGGCGCTGGAGGCTTCTCGCTCGGCGTGCGCAACGACGGGCCGGAGCAGCAGTGGCCCCGCTTCACCTCACTGAAGGTCGAGTGACGCGCATCACGGACGGGTGGCGATCATTTCGCGCGGCTGCCGCCGTCCTACAGGACACATCGTCACTCGTACCTGGTCCTCGTACCCGTACACAGGGAGCACATCGCCATGACCGCCACCGTGAAGGGCCCCGCCTCCTACTTCCCGTCCATCGAGAAGAAGTACGGCCGCCCGGTCGCGGAGTGGAAGGACCTCATTCGGTCCTCGCCGCTCACCAAGCACATGGAACTGGTCACCTGGCTCAAGACCGAGCACGGCCTCGGCCACGGCCACGCCAACGCCCTCGTCGCCCACACACTGGCCGAGGACACGGCGAAGGAGGGCTGACGGAAGACGGGGTGCCGGAGGACGGGCTGACGGAGGAAGGCGTGCCGGGGGGAGGCGTGCCAGGGGCCCGGAAGAGGGCCGGAGGCGGCGGCTAGGAGGCCGCGTCCTCGTCCTCCGGGCTCGCCTCCTCCTCGGCCAGGGCCGCGTCCAGGCGGGCCCGGGCGCCGTCCAGCCGGCGCCTGCAGACCTTCGCCAGCTCCTCGCCCCGCTCCCACAGGGCGAGGGACTCCTCCAGCGTCGTACCGCCGGCCTCCAGCCGCCTGACGACCTCGATCAGCTCGTCCCGCGCCTGCTCGTACCCGAGCGCCTCGGACATCGCCGTCGGCTGCTCCACCTCGCTGGTCATCCACCCACCCTATGCGTCGACTCGTACGGAGAAATCGCCCTCGGACACCCGGGCGCGCAGCGTCTCGCCGGGCTCCACCTCGCCGGGGTCGCGGACCGCGTGGCCGTCGGCCCGCTGCAGTACGGCGTACCCGCGCTTGAGGGTCGCGGCGGGGGAGAGGGCCACCACGCGCGCGTGCGTGTGCGTCAGCTCGGAGTCGGCCCGGTCGAGGTGGTGGCGCAGGGCACGGCGGCCCCGCTCCAGCAGGGCCGTCACCTGCTCGGCCCGCTCCTCGATCATCCGGTGCGGATCCTGTATCGACGGGCGAGCCAGCGCGTGCGCCAGCCCCCGCTCCTCACGGTCGACGAACGCCGCCACACACCGCCGGGCGCGGTCGCGCAGCAGCCGTACCCGCTCGTACTCCTCGCCGACGTCCGGCACCACCTTCTTGGCGGCGTCGGTCGGGGTCGAGGCGCGCAGGTCGGCGACCAGGTCGAGCAGCGGGCTGTCCGGCTCGTGGCCGATCGCCGAGACGACCGGCGTACGGCAGGCGGCGACCGCCCGCACCAGCTGCTCGTCGGAGAACGGCAGCAGATCCTCCACGCTGCCGCCGCCCCGAGCGACGACGATCACGTCCACGTCGTCCAGCGCGTCCAGCTCCTTCACCGCCTGCACCACCTGCGGCACCGCGTGCACGCCCTGCACCGGGACGTTGCGCACCTCGAAGCGGACGGCGGGCCAGCGGTGCCGGGCGTTCTCCAGCACGTCCCGCTCCGCCGCCGACGCCCGCCCGCACACCAGGCCGATCAGCTGCGGCAGGAACGGCAGCGGCTTCTTGCGCTCCGGCGCGAACAGCCCCTCACGCGCGAGCGCCTTCTTCAGCTGCTCCAGCCGGGCCAGCAGCTCCCCGACGCCCACCGGCTTGATCTCGGCCGCCCGCAGGGACAGCTGCCCGCGCGGCGCATACCACTCCGGCTTGGCGTGCACGACCACCCGCGCACCCTCGCCCACCACGTCCGCCACGGCGTCGAACACCTGCCGGTAGCAGGTGACGCTCACGGAGATGTCGTACGACGGGTCGCGCAGCGTCAGGAACACCACACCGGCGCCCGGCCGCCGCGACAGCTGCGTGATCTGCCCCTCGACCCACACCGCGCCGAGCCGGTCGATCCAGCCCCCGATCAGCCGGGACACCTCGCCCACGGGCAGCGGGCTTTCGGGAGTCGAGTTGGCAGCCATGCGCCCGAGCGTAGCGGCCGGGTCCGACAATCAGTCCCTTCGCGTCCGCCCCCGGCCCCGCCCCCCGGCCATCTGTGGCCCGGCGGCTCCTGTGTCACACCCCCGCCGCCTCCGCGTCCCTGCGCCCCCTCCACTGCACCGCCAGCACCACCAGACCCACCGCCAGCCAGATCGCCCCGACCACCTGCGCGGTCCCGGACGCCTCCACGATCACCGCGACTGTGATCGCCGCGCCCAGCACCGGCACCAGCAGATGCCGCCACCAGCTCACCGCACCGCCCCCGCCGCGCCGGACCACGAACCAGCCCACCACGCTCGCGTGCAGCAGCGTGAACGCGGTCAGCGCGCCGACGTCGACCACCGAGACCAGGTGGTCGAGCCCGTCGTCCCGGCGCGCCGCCCACACCGCCGCCGCCATCGTGATCACGGCCGACACCAGCAGAGCCACCCGCGGCACCCCGGAGTCCGTCCGCGACAGCACCCCCGGCAGCCGCCGGTCGCGGCCCATCGCGAACAGCAGCCGCCCGGCCGCCGCCTGCCCGGCCAGCGCCGCGAACGCCGCGCCGATCGCCTTGCTCACCGCCACCAGGTCGTGCAGCCAGGTGCCCACCGACGCGTCCACGGCGTCGTAGAACGCCGACCCCTGACGCTCCGGCTCCGCCGCCAGTTGCGCCGACGACACCGGCTCGAGCAGGGCAACCAGGTACGTCTGCGCCACGAACAGCACACCGGCCAGCGCCAGACAGAACAGCAGCGCCCGCGCGACCTTCGCCGAACCGCCGGTGACCTCCTCCGCGAAGGTGGCGATCGCGTCGAAGCCCAGGTACGACAGCACCGCCACCGACACCGCCCCGACCACCGCCGACAGCGCGAACGCCCCCTGCGTGCCGTCCCCGGACAGCGGCGAGAGCCAGTCGCGGTCGGCCCCGTCCTGCGCCAGCACCACGATCGCCGCGGCCACGAAGACGACCAGTACGACGATCTCCATGGCGAGCACCAGGAAGCCCACCCGGGCCGCCGTCCGCACCCCCCACAGGTTCAGCAGCGTCGTCACGACCACCGCGATCGCCGTCCACACCCACCGCGACACCTCGGGGACCAGCGCCTCCATCGCGATGCCGGAGAACAGGTACGCCACCGCCGGGATGAGGACGTAGTCCAGCATCGCCATCCACCCGGCGACGAACCCGGCCCCGTTTCCGAGCCCCGCGCGCGCGTACGCGAACACCGAGCCCGCCTGGGGGACCACCCGCACCATCTGCGCGTAGCTGAATGCGGTGAACGCCATCGCGACCGTGGCGACGACGTAGACGAGGGCCACCGCACCGTGCGACTTGGCGTCCAGCGTGCCGAACACACCGACCGGCGCCATGGGCGCGATGAACAGCAGCCCGTAGACGACCAGGTCCCTGAAGCCCAGACTGCGCCTCAGCTGGTGTTCCGTACCGGCCCCCGGGGCGGCCGTCGTACCGTTCTGTCCGTTCTGCGACATCGTTCCTCCGCCGGCGCCTCGGACTCCGTCTCCAAACGTTCCCGCCAGTCTCCCCGGCAACGCCGCACCGCCGCGATCTTTGACCCGCCGAACGCGGCCTTACGATGGGTGCCATGACTGCTTCGCCTGGCCGCCGTGTCCTGCTCGCCGCCCCCCGTGGCTACTGCGCGGGTGTGGACCGCGCCGTGATCGCCGTCGAGAAAGCCCTGGAGCAGTACGGGGCTCCGGTGTACGTCCGGCACGAGATCGTCCACAACAAGTACGTCGTACAGACCCTGGAGAAGAAGGGCGCGGTCTTCGTCGAGCGGACGGAGGAGGTCCCCCCGGGGAACATCGTGATGTTCTCCGCGCACGGCGTGGCCCCCGTCGTCCACGAGGAGGCCGAGCGCGGCAAGCTCGCCACCATCGACGCCACCTGCCCGCTCGTCACCAAGGTCCACAAGGAAGCGGTCCGCTTCGCGAACGACGACTACGACATCCTGCTGATCGGCCACGAGGGCCACGAGGAGGTCATCGGCACCTCCGGCGAGGCCCCGGACCACATCCAGCTCGTCGACGGCCCCGAGGACGCGGCGAAGGTCGAGGTCCGCGACCCGTCGAAGGTCGTCTGGCTCTCCCAGACCACGCTCTCCGTCGACGAGACCATGGAGACCGTCGACGCGCTCAAGGACAAGTTCCCGCAGCTGATCTCCCCGCCGAGCGACGACATCTGCTACGCCACGCAGAACCGTCAGCTCGCGGTCAAGCAGATGGGCGCCGAGGCCGAGCTGGTGATCGTCGTCGGCTCCCGCAACTCCTCCAACTCCAAGCGTCTCGTCGAGGTCGCCAAGCAGGCCGGCTCCCGCGAGGCGTACCTGGTGGACTTCGCCGACGAGATCGACGAGGCCTGGCTGGAGGGCGTCACCACGGTCGGCGTCACCTCCGGAGCGTCCGTCCCGGACGTCCTGGTCGAGCAGGTGTTGGAGTGGCTCTCGCAGCGCGGCTTCGAGGACGTGGAGATCGTCAAGGCCGCCGAGGAGTCGATCACCTTCTCCCTGCCCAAGGAGCTCCGCCGCGACCTGCGCGAGGAGGCGGCGTCCCTGGTGGCGGAGCGGGGCGGCTCCGGCGCCGCGGGTACCGCGGGAGCGTGACGGTCAGTCGTCCGTCGTAACGTAGGGCCATGCAGATCTTCGGCGTGGACATCGGCGGATCCGGGATCAAGGGCGCCCCTGTGGACCTCGACAGGGGCGACCTCGCCCAGGAGCGCTGCAAGGTGCTGACCCCGCACCCGGCTGTCCCGGACGGCGTGGCCGACGGGGTCAAGGAGGTCGTGGAGCACTTCGGCTGGACCGGCCCGGTCGGGCTCACCTTTCCGGGCGTGGTGACGGGCGGCGCGACGGTGCGGACCGCTGCCAACGTCGACGCCGGCTGGGTCGACACCGACGCCCGTGCCCTGTTCAGCGAGCGGCTGGGCGGGCTGGACGTCACGGTGGTCAATGACGCGGACGCGGCGGGCGTCGCCGAGATGCACTTCGGGGCCGGGCGCGGTCGCAAGGGCACGGTCGTCCTGCTCACCTTCGGCACCGGCATCGGCAGCGCGGTGTTCACCGACGGCGTCCTCGTCCCCAACACGGAGCTCGGCCATCTGGAGCTGGACGGTCACGATGCGGAGAAGCGCGCCTCCAGCAAGGTCAAGGAGGACCACGACATGTCGTGGGAGCACTGGGCCCACCGCGTCCAGAAGTACCTCGCGCACGTCGAGATGCTCTTCTCGCCGGAGCTGTTCATCATCGGCGGCGGCGTCAGCCGCAAATCCCACAAGTTCCTGCCCCGCATCGAGGGCGTCCGGGCGGAGATCGTCCCCGCTCAGCTGCAGAACAACGCGGGGATCGTGGGCGCGGCGATGCACGCGGCGGGCTGAGCGCAGGCCCGGGTCGGCGGGTGAGCGCGGGCAGGCTCAGGCCGGGGGCCGGTTCCGGGCGGCGGCCCGGCGCCGCACCAGCCGGATCCGGCGGACGATCACGGCCGACCCGGCGACCAGCGTCCCGCCGTAGAGCCATCCGGCCTCCGTGGCCAGGGCGGTCACGAGCCCCATCAGCCGCCCGCCGAGACCGTCCCCGCTCTCGGCCACGGGGACCAGCCCCACGGCGAAGGCGATCGGCACGACCACGGGCGCGGTCAGCAGGTCGCCCCGGCGCACCCAGAGCGCGGTGAGCAGGCTCACCGGCACGAACAACACGCCGTACACGGTCAGGGACGCCCCGAACAGCAGCTCGTCCAGGAACCCCAGCAAGGTCATCACGGCCGCGCAGAACAGACCGCTGCCCAGCCCCGTCAGCCGCGGATTGGGCATCCCGCGCACGGCACGCACCACCCGGGCCACCGGCGAACCGGGCGGCCCCGAAGCCGGCCGCACCGGTGCCGGCCGACGGCGCACCGGCCGCCCGGCCCGCCCCGCCGGAGGCCGTGCGGCAGCGGCACCGCCCCGTCCCTGGGCGGGCAGCGGTGCCCGGTTTCGTCGCGGTCCGTACTGCGCAGGTCGCGTCCTGTATTGCTCCACTGGACCAACTTAGGTCGGTTTATGTGCCGAATAGCCCGACAGACACGCCGTCTGGTCTGCCTTGGCCAAGCGTTCGACTCCCCGCGGGTCCGGTACGGCACACCCCGTAGACTGGTGGATCGGCCCATGCCTGGCCTGCCCCACCCCTCCGCATCTCACGTACGGGAAGTCGCAACGTGTCGCTCACGATCGGAATCGTCGGTCTGCCGAATGTCGGCAAGTCGACCCTGTTCAACGCCCTGACCAAGAACGACGTGCTCGCGGCCAACTACCCGTTCGCCACGATCGAGCCCAACGTCGGCGTCGTGGGCGTCCCGGACCCCCGGCTGGCGAAACTGGCCGAGATCTTCTCCTCCGAGAAGATCCTCCCGGCCACGGTCGACTTCGTCGACATCGCGGGCATCGTGCGCGGCGCGAGCGAGGGCGAGGGCCTGGGCAACAAGTTCCTGGCCAACATCCGCGAGTCCGACGCGATCTGCCAGGTCATCCGCGCCTTCAAGGACGAGAACGTCGTGCACGTCGACGGCGAGGTCTCGCCGAAGGACGACATCGAGACGATCAACACCGAGCTGATCCTCGCCGACCTCCAGACCATCGAGAAGGTCCTCCCGCGCCTCCAGAAGGAGTCGCGCATCAAGAAGGACATCGCGCCCAAGGTCAAGGCCGTCGAGGAGGCCAAGGAGATCCTGGAGAAGGGCGACACCCTTTTCTCCCAGGGCATCCTCCAGGGCACCGAGCGCGCGGAGCTCCTCCACGACCTGCACCTCCTCACGACGAAGCCCTTCCTCTACGTCTTCAACGTCGACGAGGACGAGCTGACCGACGACGACTTCAAGGACGAGCAGCGCGCCCTGGTCGCCCCCGCCGAGGCGATCTTCCTCAACGCCAAGCTGGAGGCGGACCTCGCCGAGCTGGACGAGGACGAGGCCCTCGAACTCCTCCAGTCCGTCGGCCAGGACGAGCCCGGCCTCGCCACCCTCGCCCACGTCGGCTTCCGCACCCTGGGCCTGCAGACCTACCTGACGGCCGGCCCCAAGGAATCCCGCGCCTGGACCATCAAGAAGGGCGCCACCGCCCCCGAGGCCGCCGGTGTCATCCACACCGACTTCCAGAAGGGCTTCATCAAGGCGGAGGTCATCTCCTTCGACGACCTGGTCGCCACGGGCTCGGTCGCAGAGGCCCGCGCCAAGGGCAAGGCCCGCATGGAGGGCAAGGACTACGTGATGCAGGACGGGGACGTGGTGGAGTTCCGCTTCAACGTGTGACCGTATCGCCAGAGGCGGCCTGACCTGCGAGAACGCCGGTCAGGTCGTCTTGCTGTCCGCGGGAGTCCGCAGACCTTCGGAGGTCAGACAGTGCGGATGACGGGAGCCGGCTTGACGCCCTGGGCGTCGATGAGGGCGCGGATGTCGTACGGGTCGGAGGTCCAGATGATCGCCCCGAGACTGGCAGCCATGACGACGACGGTGGCGTCGACGATGTCCGCGGTGCCGGCCTTGCCGCAGAGAATGCCCGCGGCCTTGGCGGTTTCGAAGCCCACGGATGCGACATGGCACCCCGCGAGGAACTTGCCGAGCCTGACCTGCCGGCGGGAGTCCCGCCAGGCCTGGCTGACGACCACGGAAGGCACGTGGATGTCCCTGCCGTCTTCGAGAGCCAGGCTGTGGCGAGCCCACATGCGCCGGTCGTCGTTGTCGATGGCGATCAGCGCACCGGCGTCGTACAGGTAGGGGATGTTCACGCGGTCGATGCCCCCGTGCCGCTGAGGTACTCGGCATCGGCGTCGGCCATCTCGGCGCGGGCGTGGGCGAGCTCCTCCGGCGTGAAGGCGCCGTGTTCCGCCTGCCACTCCTGGATCACCGCCCGCCCGGCCCGCAGCCGCAACTCCCGTTCGGCTGCTCCGGCGACAAGCCTGGAGAGCGGGATGCCCTCCTCCTCGGCTGCGCCGGCCAGGGCGTCCACCAGGGATTCGTCGAGAGTGATCGTCACCTTCTTGGTAGCCATACTTACACCATAGTCCGGTATGGCGGAGGTGGGGCGAGTCTCGGGCGGTGGGGGTTGCCCTCGTGGGTCCGGCCGAGGAGCCGCCGCGTCGTGGAGCTCGCCCTTGTTTCGGCGCTCCAAGGCTGTACTGGGCAGCGCACCACTGCGGACTCGCTGCCGACCGCTCGCAGCACCCGGTGGCCGGCTGCCCCGCGCGTCCGCCGTACGGCGAGGTCGAGCAGGGTGCTCTTGCCGACACCCGGTTCGCCCTCGACGACCAGCACCGCGCTGCGGGTCCGGCCGGCGGCGACGCGCCGCATGAGGTCCGCGGTCTCGGTCTCCCGGCCCAGCACGGTCGGACCGAGGTCGTAGGCCGGAATCCGGCCCGCTCGAGTGCTTCCACCGTTCGCCACAGCTGCTCCAGGAACTGGCATTTCTCCGACAGCAGCGGGACGGTGCCGCAGCCGTGGGGCGGCGGCGACGGGGCCGCCCGACACCTGTTCCGTACGGCACGGGCCGGCCCAGTACGCCGGCCCGCCGCAGCCAGGTGCAGTCACCTGACGCATACCGCCGCCCCGGCACCGCGACGCACCCTTGCGGAAGAACTGATCGAACTGGAGCGCACCATGGACACCATCACCCTGGGCGACGTCACCGTGACCCGGGTCCGGGAGTACTACGGTCCCGTCGACCTGACGCCCGAGGCGTTCGTCCCGGACAGCCCGGCTCAGGCGTGGGACACGCACCGTTCCTGGCTGGTGCCGGACTTCCTGGACGCCGAGACCCGCATCGTCAACACCGCGATCCAGACCTGGGTCCTGCGCAGCGAGGGCCGGACCATCCTGGTCGACACCGGCGTCGGCAACCACAAGGACCGGCCGTACGCACCGGTGTGGAGCCGCCTGGACACCGACTTCCTGGGCAATCTCGCCCGTGCCGGGGTGCGCCCCGAGGACGTCGACATCGTGATCAACACCCACCTGCACGTCGACCACGTCGGCTGGAACACCTACCTCGACGGGCGGACCTGGGTTCCGACCTTCCCCAATGCCACCTACCTGATGGCCAAGGCGGACTTCGACTACTGGAACCCGGCCAACGAGATCAAGACCCTGCTCGGCCGCGGCAACCAGAACGTCTTCGAGGACAGCGTCGCCCCCGTGCACGAGGCCGGTCTCACCCTGCTGTGGGAGGACAGCCACCGGATCGACGCGAACCTGCGCCTCGACCTCGCACCCGGGCACACCCCCGGCTCGTCCGTGCTGCGGCTGGAGTCCGGCTCCGACCGGGCCCTGTTCGTGGGCGACCTGATGCACAGCCCGATCCAGATCCACGAACCCGACGCCAACAGCTGCTTCTGCGAGGACCCCGCCGAAGCCCGCGCCACCCGCCACAAGCTCCTGGGCGCGGCGGTCGACAGCAACGCCCTCGTCTTCCCCGCGCACCTCGGCGGCCACGGTGCCGCCGAAGTCGTGCGTGCGGGGGACAAGTTCGCGATCAAGGGCTGGGCGCCCTTCGCCAAGTACACCGAGGCCGAGCAGGCGTGACGCCCGCGCAAGGCAGGGCGAGACGAGCACGCGAGACGGGCACGCGACGCAAACACGCGACACGGACTCGCAAGACGCACCAGTGAGAAAGACACGCGGCATGAACCAGCACCCCGGACCCGTCGTCACCACCGCGCAGGGCGCCGTCCGCGGCCTGCGCCAGGGCGACACCCGCACCTTCCTGAACATCCCGTACGCCGCCCCGCCACGCGGCACGGGCAGGTTCTCCCCGCCGCAGCCGCACGAGCCGTGGGACGGCGTACGGGACGCGACCGTCCCGGGACCCAACGCCCCGCAGGCCGCGCGCAGGCTCGGCGACATCGACATGACCCCCTACTTCGGCACCGGCTGGAGCCGCGGCGAGGACTACCTCACCGTCAACGTCTTCGCGCCCGCCGCCGGAGGTGACGCAGGTGACGCCCTGCCGGTCATGGTGTTCGTCCACGGCGGCGGTTTCGTCGCCGGATCGACGCGGGCCGCCCTGTACGACGGTTCCGCGTTCGCCCGTGACGGGGTCGTCCTCGTCACCCTCAACTACCGGCTCGGGATCGCCGGGTTCCTCGACGTCCCCGGGGCGCCCGCCAACCGCGGTCTGCTCGACGTCGTCGCCGCGCTGCGCTGGGTCCGGGAGAACATCTCCGCCTTCGGTGGCGACCCGCGCAACGTCACCCTCTTCGGCCAGTCGGCCGGGGCGACCATCGTCGGGGGCGTCCTCGCCACCCCCGAGGCCGCCGGGCTGTTCCGCCGGGCGATCGTGCAGAGCGGCAGCGGCCTGGGCGCGTTCACGCCCGAGCAGGCCGCCCGGGTCACCCGCGCAGCGGCCGGGGCCCTGGGCATCGAGCCCCACGTGGACGCCTTCGGCGGCATCCCGGACGAGCGGCTCGTCGAGGCGGCGGCCGGGCTGACGGGCATCGACCTGCGGACCGCGACCCACGGCGACCCGCTGATCGGCCTCAGCCCCTTCAGCCTGGTCCTGGACACCCAGCCCGCCGCGTCCGTCGCCGCCGGTCGCGCCGCCGACGTCGACCTGCTCATCGGCACCAACGCCGAGGAGGGCAACCTCTACCTGGTCCCGGTGGGCAAGTACGCCACCTCGACCGCCGCCGACGTCGACGAGGCCGCCGCACGCTCGCACCCCGATCCCGCGCGGCTCGTCGAGACCTACCGCGCGGCTCGTCCCGGGGCGTCCTTCGCGGAACTGCGCTCCGCCATCACGGGCGACGCCCTGTTCGGCGCGGGCAGCCGCGCTCTGGCCGACGCCCATGCCGCCCATCCGCGGTCCGCCACCTACGCCTACCGGTTCGCCTGGCGCTCCCGCGCCCTGGACGGAGAACTGGGCGCCACCCACGGGGTCGAACTGCCCTTCGTGTTCGACCTCGCGGACCGGCCGGAGCTCCACGGCACGGGCGCCCTGCTCGGCCCCGACGAGGCCCCCGCGGACCTCGCCGGCCGCGTCCACGAGACCTGGATCCGGTTCGCCCGAACCGGCGACCCCGGCTGGGACCCGTACGACACCGACCGGCGGGCCACGATGTGCATCGACGCCGAGTGGACGCGGGTCGACGACCCCCGGGGCCGGGAACGGCGGGCCTGGAGCTGAACGCGGGTCAGCCGTGGGGGCCGTGTCCGGGTACGCCCAGGCCCTCGACGGCGATGCCCATGAGCCGGGTGGCGTGCTGCGCGGCGTCCGGGGTGTGCTCGGCCGCGAGGGACACCGCGTTGGCGAGGGAGACCAGTTCGACGACGGTCACGTCGTCGCGGACGGTTCCGTCGTGCTGGGCGCGGGCCAGGAGGTCGCCGCCCGCGTCCATCAGCAGTTGCTCGCAGCGCGAGTCCGGCGAAGACGACTCGGTCGTGCCCGTTGCCCGCAGCAGGGCACGGGCGGCGCCGCGCGTCACGGCGCCGAAGACCGCCAGGGACGTCAGCCATCTCGCCAGGGCGGTCGCGGGCGGGTACGCGCGCGCCAGGGACCGGGCCTCGCCGCAGAGCTGCGCCACGCGCTCCTGGAAGACGGCCTGGAGCAGGCCCCACCGGGACGGGAAGTGGCGGTGCAGCGTGGCGGAGCCGACGCCGGCCCGCCGTGCGATCTCCTCCAGCGAGGCGTCGGCTCCGCGCCGGGCGACTTCGGCCGCGGCGGCCTCGAGGATCCGATCGTAGTTGCGGCGTGCGTCCGCGCGTTTGGGCGGGCCCGGATTCTCCCTGCTCACGCTTGTGGTCTCCTTCCTCGCCGGCAAAGCGGGGTGCCACCCCATTCTCGCACCGTCGTCGGGGTCCGCCGTTTGACAACAAGTGGGGGGTGCCCCCATATTCAAAAAACGGAGGAGTACCCCGTTTCTGTCCACGACACCAGGAGACGAAGGCATGCGCGCCGTACAGTTCGACCGATTTGGCCCGCCCGACGTTCTGCGTGTCGACGACGTCCCCGCGCCCCGGCCGGGCCCCGGCGAAGTCCTCGTCGACGTGCACGCCGCGAGCGTGGACGCCGGCGAGACCGCCTTCAGGGCGGGCAAGATGCGCCGCGTGACCCGCGCCCGTTTCCCGCGCGGTCTGGGCAGCGACTTCGCCGGCCGGGTCGCGGCCGTCGGCGGCGGCGTACGCGCCTGGGGCGTCGGAGACGCGGTGTGGGGCCTCATGCCGCACCTCACCTTCGGCGCCATCGCCGACCACGTCGCCGTGCCCGAGCAGCGGCTCGCCCGCGCTCCGGAGAACCTGAGCCCGGTCGAGGCCGCCGCCCTGCCGGTGGTGGGCACCACGGCGATGACGGCCCTGATCGGCAAGGCGCGACTCCGGCCCGGGGAAAGGCTCCTGGTCCGCGGCGCCACCGGCGGCGTCGGCAGCGTCGCGGTGCAACTGGGCAAGGCACTCGGCGCGCACGTGACGGCCCTCGCCGGCGCCCGCAACCTCGACTGGATCACCCGGCTCGGCGCGGACGAGGCCGTGGACTACCGCACGACCCGGCCCGAGGACCTCGACCGCTTCGACGTGATCGTCGACGTCGTCGGCACCGACCTGGGTGCCTACCAGGCGCGGCTGGCCCCCAAAGGGCGCCTGGTCGCACTCGCCTTCGACTCGGACCGCGTCGTCTCCTCCATGCTCGGCACCGTCCTGCGGGCGGCCGTCGCTCCCCGGCGCGTCAAGATGTTCAGCAACAACCCGTCGGCCGACCGGATCGCCGACCTCACCCGGGCCGTCGAGGCGGGAACGATCCGGCCGGTGATCGACACCGTCTTCCCCGTGCACGACATCGCGGCGGTCCATCGGCGGCTCGAGTCCGGCGGTGTCCGCGGCAAGTACGTCATCGACATGCGGCTTGCCTAGGCCCCCGGGCGCTCGATCGCCTCGCAGTCGCCCCGGAATGCGGCGAGCTTCTGGACGAAGACGAAGGCCTCCATCTACGTGGCCGTTGCGGAACACCATGGAGTTCCGGTGCGACGCCTGGTGTGGTGTCAACCTGTGTGCCGAATGAGTCCTCGATCCCGCGATGCGGTGACGCGGCGCGGCGGCGAGCACGGTGTCTACGGCGTACTTGTGGCCGTGAAGGCGATGGGTGCGAAGGAGGGCGGCACGGCAACGGGGAAACCGCAGGTCCGGGCACTGTGCGAGGTTCCGCCGCAGCTCTCACCGACTGACCGCCAAGGCGCCCACGACTCGTCCGAGCGTCACCTGTGCTCAAAGGCTCTACTGCCCTGGTGCGCAGACCGCTCGCGCCGGGTACCCGGCAAAAAGGTTCGCCCGGCGGCGAACAAGGGCGCTAGCGTCCTCGGCTGTGGCTGCAGAGAACCCCAAGGACTTGGTGCGACGCGGGTATGACGCGCTTTCGCTGCGTTACGACGAGGCGTACCAGTCCGATACGAAATACCCCTCGTGGATCGCGAGCCTGAACGCGCGCCTCGTGGGCGGCAGCAGGGTGCTGGACCTGGGCTGTGGCAACGGAGTACCGGTCGTGCGTGACCTCGTGAGGGCGGGACACCACGTCACCGGCATCGACATCAGCGAGGTGCAGATCCGTCGGGCTCAGGAACTCGTGCCCGACGCCGACTTCAGCACGGCCGACGCCACGGCGGTGGACTTCCCGGATGCTTCTTTTGATGCTGTGGTGTCCCTCTACGCCTTGATCCATATCCCGCTGGAGGAACAGCTTCCGTTGCTGGGGAAAATCGCGTCGTGGCTGCGGCCCGGTGGCTGGTTTCTCTGCAGCACTGGTCAGCATGAGTGGACTGGAGTGGACGAGAACTGGCTGGACAGCGGCGTGGCCATGTGGTGGAGCCACGCGGATGCCGACACCAACCGAGCCTGGCTCACCCGGTCGGGCCTGACGGTTGAGCAAGAGGAGTTCGTCCCCGACGGGGACAGCGGGCATGCGCTGTTCTGGGCACGACGTCCGCTGTGACGCAGGGGGGACCGTGTGTTCCCCCGCCGAGTGCCTCCGTGTGACGTGGAAGAACGCGAAGGCGTGGGAACAGCGCAACGTCAGTCACGAGGGCACCACCTACCGCTGCGAGTGGCACGGCAAGCGACGGTGGGACCGTGACCGGGTGCACTTCTCCCTGCCGATCCCGGAGCACGACGATCGCGCTCTGGTCGGGATCTTCGTGGGGCACCTGGCGACCTGAAGGCGGACGGTGGCCCGGCTGTGGTCCGCGTCTACGGCAGTGGCCCGATGGAATTGCCGGAGGCTGCTGCGCCGCAGGCGCCCAACGAACTCCGAACGGGGCGCAGGGCCACCTCAGCGCCCCAGCGCGCACTCCGCCGCCGCCAGCGCCGTGTGGGTCTGGAGTTCCACCTGGGCGTGCACGGGGACCGGGCGCAAATGCAGGGACTGCTCGAACTCCGTGCACCAGGTGGTGAAGAGGCCGTCGAGTTCGTGGTGGAGGGCGGCGGCCGCCGGGTCGTCGGCCGCGTCCAGGAGGCGTAGCAGGAGGCCCGCTGCGCGCAGTGGCTGGCGGCGGGCGACGACCTCCAGGGTGCTGATTCCGGCCGTCGTCGGTGCGGGGGAGCCGGGGACCGATCCGGCCTGGTCGGCGAGGGGTTGCCAGGCGTCGGCTACCAGGTCGTACAGGTCGTCGGCCATCCACTCCAGTACGCGTCTGGGCGGGCTGTGCTCGGCCGGGGGCAGCAAGTCGCGGGCCTTGTCGAAGACGGCGGTCACCTGACGGCCGCCCTCGCGTACCAGCGCGGAGAGGTCGCGCAGGGCGCGGGCGGGGGCCGGGTGCGGGGTCCGGTCGTCGGCCGGGGCGGTGGCCCACAGGGGAACCTCGACGATCGCCGTGACGCCGCCGTACCGCTGGGGTGCGCACCAGGTGGACAGGCCGATGTTCTCGGACCCGGCCGCCAGGCGGGCGGTGCTGTCCGGTGGCGGCAGGACGTGGATGCCGGGGGCCGGGTTCTCCCAGTACAGGGCGTCGTAGGTGCCGTGCTGGACCGGGATGCCCAGGGCCGAGGCGGAGGCCGCGTAGGGGGCGGCGAGGCCGGGGAGGTCGC
Organism: Streptomyces sp. NPDC085944; assembly: GCF_040686295.1. NCBI lineage: Bacteria > Bacillati > Actinomycetota > Actinomycetes > Kitasatosporales > Streptomycetaceae > Streptomyces > Streptomyces sp. NPDC085944. The sequence continues at coordinate 664,261 of NZ_JBFBJX010000001.1, forward strand.
CGGTCAGCTGGACCCAGGTGCCGCCCGCGTCGACGTTGTGCAGGGAGCACTGGAGGACCGGACGGAGTTCGTCGATCACCGCGAACAGGGCGCGGCTTTCGGGCAGTCGCCGTCCGACGATCGGCGCCCACTCCGGCTGTTCCGCCGCGACCGGGCGGAAGGCGGCGCGGTAGTAGCGGGCCAGAGTGGGGTCGGGGCCGGCCGTGGCCGCCTCGATGCCCTCGCTGAGCGCGGCGCCGTCCGGGTCGAGGCACAGGACGATGTCCCAGGTGACGGTGTCGGGGTCGGTCGCCGGGGAGCGCCGCTCGCCGGCTGCGACCCGCTGCGCCAGCGCCAGCGCCGTCGCACCGCCCACCGGTTCGTCCGGGTGCGGCCGGGCCACCACCAGGACGTGGCGCGGCCCGTGTCCCACCGACAGCATCAGCAGCGGCCGGCCCGCCCGGGACGTGCCGATACGGCGCAGGCGGCCGGCCCCGGGGAACCGGGAGACCAGCCGTCGCGCCGCCACGGTGACTTCCGCGACCGTGGGGTAGCGGTGCATCGGTCGCGTCCGGTCAGGAGCCGCCGTTGCCGCCGCTGTCGCCGGTGGTCTCCTTCTTGTCCAGCGGACGGATCTCGATCTTGTTCGCCATGTCGTCCCCTTCCGGTGGTGACCAGGGTGATGACCGCGGTGCCGTTGTGCGGTGGTGCCGTTGCGGTCGTCGTGCTGTGGCCTGCGGGGCACCTTGTGCTCTTGTCAGCGTTCGCTCACCCGGTCACTGTTGTCAATGTCCTTTGTTGCCCGCGTAGTTGGGGATGGCGAGGTTGGCGCGAAAATGACGGTGCACGTGATGCGGCTGCCCCGGATCAAGCCGGAGCACCGCGCCTACCGGACCGTGGACGGCCACGTGCGGATCGGCAGCGTCGTCCACGGCATCGGAGCCGAGGTGCGGGACGCCGACGGCTGGGTCTGGACCCTCGTGCAGGCCATGGACGGGACGCGGAGCGCCCCGGACGTCGTCGCCGAGGTGTCCCGACGCCATCCGGAACTGCGGCTGCCGGCCCCGGACATCGCCCAGGCGATGACGGACCTCACCGACGCCGGATACGTCGAGGACGCCGGCGCCGAGCCGCCCCCCGAACTGTCCGAGCGGGAACGCGAGCGGTACAGCAGGGGCATGACCCTGCTGCGCTGGATGGACCTGCGGCCCAGGAGCAGCGCCTGGGAGCCGCAACTGCTGCTGCGCCGGGCGAGGGTTCTGCTGATCGGGGTCGGCGGCACCGGCTCGGCCGCCGCCCGGGACCTGGTGGCGTCCGGCGTGGGGCGGCTGCACTGCGTCGAACCGGACGTGGTCGAACGGTCCAACCTCAACCGGCAGACGCTCTTCCACGAGGGCGACCTCGGCAAGCCCAAGCTCGACGCGGCGCTCACCGCCCTGCGCGCGCTGAACCCGGACACCGAGGTCACCGGCGAGCGGCGCGAGGGGCGCACTCCGGCGGACCTCGAAGACCTGCTGACCGGCGCCGGCAGCCGAAGCAGCGGCACCAACAGCCCAAGCAGCCCCGACAGCCCGGCCCGCGCGCCCGGTTACGACGCACTGCTGCTCGCCGCCGACCGTCCCGCCGCGATCCGCCGGTGGGCCAACCAGGCCTGCCTGTCCACGGGTACGCCGTGGGCCGAAGCGGGCTATCGCGGGCCATTGGTCAGCGTCGGCGTCTTCACGCCCGGCCGGGGCGCGTGCTGGCAGTGCCTGCGCGACGCCGAGGTCGAACGGCGCGACCTGCGGCTGGCACCGGGAGAGGACGAGGACGTGGCTTCGCCCCGCATGCCGTGGAACCCGGCCAACGCCGTGACCGCAGGCCTGTCCGGCGGGCTGCTGGCGCACGCCGCCCTGATGCTGCTGTGCGGCGTCCCGCCCGTCGAACCCGGTTGCCGGTTCGGCCTCAACCTCATGATGCCGGGCGACCCGGTCGTGCAACGCGCACAGCGGCGCCCCGACTGCCCGGCCTGCGGTCGGGCGGAGCGCGACCCGGTACCGGACCCGGTACCGGCGGCGCGTGCCGGCTCCGGCGACCGGGGCCCCTCGTGACGGACACCGCCGCCGACGACGGACCGGGGCCCCTCGTGACGGACACCACCGCCGACGACCCTCCCCGGATCGGGCCGACGACCGGCGTCGTCCTGCACGACCTGGCGGTACGACCCGACCGCGACGAGTGGATCGTCGGCCGCATGGCCACCCGCACCTTCGTCGCACTCCCGGCGGCCGGGGCACGCGCGGTGGAACTCCTGCGCGAGGGGCGGAGCGTGACGCGCACCGAAGAGACGCTGCGTGCGGAGACCGGGGAGGAGTTCGACATCGCGGACTTCGTCGGGGACCTGACCGCGCTGGGTTTCGTGGCGCGGATCGGCGACCGTCCGGTCCCGGACGCCGAACCGCCCCGGGCGTCACTGCCGTGGCTGCGCCCCCGCCACGTCCGCCTCGCCCTGCACCCGGTGCTCCCGCTGCTCGTCGGAGCACTGCTCATGGCCGCCCTCGTCGTCCTGGTGCGCCGCCCCGACCTGCTGCCCGGCTACCGCGACCTGCTGTGGAGCCGCCACGGCAGCGTGGTCCTGCTGAGCGGGGCGGCGGTCGGCTGGGCGCTGCTGCTGGCCCACGAACTGGCGCACCTGGTCACCGCCCGGGCGGCGGGCGTGCCGGGGAAGATGCGACTGGGCACCCGGCTGCAGTTCCTCGTCATGCAGACCGACATCAGCGGCATCGAACTCGCCTCCCGCCGCCACCGGCTGACGGCCTACCTGGCCGGTATCGCCCTCAACCTGTCCGTCGCGTCGTCCCTCGTCCTGGTCCTCGCCGCGACGGAGACCGGGACGACCGCACACCGCCTGCTCGCCGCGGCCCTGCTCCTCGCCCTGCTGCCGCTGCCCTTCCAGTGCCTGGTCTTCACCCGCACCGACCTCTACTTCGTCCTCCAGGACCTCACCGGCTGCCGGGACCTGTACGGCGACGGCCTGGCGTACGCGCGGTACAGGTTCCGGCGCGCCGTGCGGCCGGTGCGCCGTGGTCCTCGTGCCGAGGCGGCGCGGGAGGACCCCAGCGCCCGGCTGCCCGCGCACGAGCGGCGGGCCGTCCGGATCTACAGCGTCGTCCTCGTGGTGGGTACGGCGGCCTGTCTGACGTTCATGGCCGCGGTCACCCTGCCCGTCGACCTCGCCCTCCTCGTGCAGGCCATGCGCGGCCTGGGACCGGAACACGGCCTGGCCGGCAACGCCGACGCGGTGACGGTGCTGGTGGTCCTCGGCGGCGTCAACGTCCTCTGGCTGGTCACCTGGTGGCGCAACCGCCGCTCACGCCGGTCCGCGAGCGCGGACTGAAGGCTGGGCACGGTACGGGGGACGGCGCGGGTCACCGCCCCGTCGTGCCGTCGATCAGCTCGCGGAGGATGTCCGCGTGACCGGCGTGCCGACCGGTCTCCTCGATCATGTGGGTGAGGGCCCAGCGGACGCTCGGGGCGGGGCGGCCCGGACGGGGCCGGGGGAGCGGGGCGCCGAGGTCGGTGCAGGTGTCGAGGACGCGGTTCGCGTCGTCGACGGCCTCGCGGTAGCGGGCGACGACCTCGGCCACGCCGTCCTGGGGCGCGGCACGGAACGTCGCCGGCCAGCTCCGCACCTCCTCCCCGAGGAAGACGGCCCGTTCGACGTGGGTCAGGTGGGTGAGCAGCCCGAGCAACTGGGTGCCGGACGGCACCGCGGCCGTGCGGACCTGTGGCTCCGGAGCACCCTCGACCTTGCCGGCGATCGAGGTCCGCAGATAGTCGAGGAACCCGCGCAGGGTCTCGGCCTCGTCGTTCCCGGTGCGGGGTGGCGGCGTGTCCCGGCGGTGGGTGGTGGACATGCTGATCTCCTTGTGGACGTGCGCCCTCAGCCCGCGCGCCGGACGAGCAGGACGTGGTCGACGACCTCGGCGGTACGCCCGCCCGGGCCGGTCGCCGTCCGGCGGGCGGCCTCGGCCCGTTCCACCCGCCACGTCGCCGGGTCGAGACCGAGACCCGCCGCCACCTCCCGCGGGGCCGGGTACCGGACGTCGGGGTCCTGGTCCCACGACCACGGCGCGGTCGAGCCGTGGTCGACGACCAGCAGCCGCCCGCCCGGGCGCAGCGCGTGCGCGGCCGCACGCAGGACCGCGGCCCGGTCCAGGTCGAACGGCGTGTGCAGGTAGTGCGCGCAGACCAGGTCGAACCGGCCCTCGGGGAACGACGCGCGCAGATCGAGCCGTAGGGCGTCCACGCGGTCGCCGAGGCCGTGGGCGCGGGCGTGCCCCGCGAGCCGTTCGGCCGCCACGCCGGAGACGTCCGCGGCCGTGACCCGCCAGCCCCGCCGGGCGAGCCACAGCGCGTCGCCGCCGCTGCCGGACCCCAGGTCCAGCGCGTCGCTGGGAGACAGGTCGCAGACCGTCTCGACGAGACGGACGTTCGGGCGCGGGGCGTCGGACGCCGGGCGGGCCGCGTACACGCCGTCCCAGAACGTGACCGCGTCGGTGGCGCTCATCGGAACTCCTTCGGTCGGGCCCGGCCGGTCGGCCGGGAGCAACGGACGCGGCCAGTCTTGGCAGCAGTCGCCGGATCCGGCACGGAAACTTGCGGTTGTGGCAAGGTGGCCCGATGGACGCCGGACCGGACGACGTGGACGACGTTCTGGACGCGGTGGGCCCCCGCCTGCGCGCGCTGCGCCGCGAGCGCGGTATCACCCTCGCCCACCTCTCGGCGGCGACCGGAGTGTCGGAGAGCACCCTGTCCCGGCTGGAGAGCGGACGGCGCAGGGCGACCCTGGAGCTGCTGCTGCCGCTCGCCCGGATCTACGACGTCCCCCTGGACGACCTCGTCGGCGCCCCGCGCACGGGCGACCCGCGCATCCACCTGAAGCCGGTCAGGCGCTTCGGGATGGTCTTCGTCCCGCTCTCCCGGCGGCCGGGCGGCACCCAGGCCTTCAAGATGATCATCCCGAGCCGTCCGGCACCCCTCGAACCGACCCCGCAGACCCACGAGGGCTCCGAGTGGCTGTACGTGCTCAGCGGCCGGCTGCGGTTGCTGGTCGGCGAGCGCGACCTGACGCTGACGCCCGGTGAGGCGGCCGAGTTCGACACGTCCCTGCCGCACTGGCTGGGCAGCGCCGACGGCGGCGCCGTGGAACTGCTCGTGCTGTTCGGTCTGCAAGGAGTGCGCGCACACGTGCGCGACCGTGGCGACTGAGGGCCCGTTCAGCCCCCGGCTGTCGCCCGGCGGCAGGCCCGCGCGTAGTCCCGGCGTCCGGGAGACCCCGCCGGGAGGTCGCCTTCGGCGGTGTCCACCTGGTCAACGCGGCGCTCGGACGGCTGTGGAAGCAGTGTCGGCACCCGACGCGACCGCACCCGGCAGGACCGCACCCGGCAGGACCGTGCCCGTGCACGACCCCCACGTCGCGACCGCGTCTACGATGCGCGAGGCCGCACTCGCCGCCGCGCCACCCTCGTGAACAGGAGCAGGCCACCCGTGTCGATACCGCCTCCGCCGGGTCCGCAAGGGCCGTACCCCCAGGGCCCGTACGCTCCGCAGTGGGGCCACCCGCCCGGGCCGTACCCCCGGCGGGCACCCGTGAACGGGCTCGCCGTCGCCGCGTTCGTGCTCGGGGTCCTGTGCTTCGTGCCGGCGGTCGGGCTCGTGCTGGGGCTGATCGCGCTGGCCGGAATCCGGGGGCGCGGCGAACGGGGCAAGGGATTCGCGGTGGCCGGATGTGTGCTGTCCTCCGTCGGGCTGGCCCTGTGGGTGCTGACGCTCTCCACGGGCGCCGCCGCCGACTTCTGGGACGGCGTCCGCGACGCCGCACGCGGCGAGGGAACCGCCTACGCCCTCGAGAGGGGCCAGTGCTTCACCACGCCGGGCGGCTCGCTGGAGGGGGTGACGTACGACGTCGACGTGGTGCCCTGCGAAGGCGCGCACGACGGCGAGGTGTTCGCCGTGTTCGACATGCCGGGCAGCGGCTCGTACCCCGGCGACCACGCGGTCACCGCGGCGGCCGACGCGCGGTGCTACGGCCTCGTGGACGGGTACGTCATGGACCCCTGGGCCCTGCCCGCCGATGTCGACGTGTACTACCTGACGCCGACCGCGCGCAGCTGGCTGTCGGGCGACCGGGAGGTCACCTGCCTGTTCGGCAGCACGGACGAAGGGGCGGGCCTGACGGGTTCGCTGCGCAACGACGGGACGACGCTCGACGCACACCAGCTCGCGTACCTGGAGGCGGCCCGCGTCCTGGACGCGGCCCTGGAGTCGACGCCGGAGAACGAGTACTTCGAGGACGAGCCGATCGCACAGCAGTCCTGGGCGGGCCGGGTGGAGAACGCGCTCACCGAGGAGATCGGGATGCTGGGCGCGCACTCCTGGCCGTCCGCGAGCGAGCGGCAGGTCACCGAGCTGGTCGCAGACCTGGAGGCGGCACGCGAGGAGTTCGCCGCGGCGGAGGTGGCCTCCGAGGCGGACGCGTTCTACGAGCACCTCTACCAGGGCTACGCGCTCATCGACGGCGACACCACGGTCACCGCCCGCGAGTCCCTCGGCCTCGACTCCACGCCGCCGGAGTACGAGGAGAGCGGTGACGGCGGAGGAGAGAGCCCCGGCAAGGAGGTGTGACAGCGGCCATAGCGGGGAGAAAGTGCCTGCGCAAAGCCCTCGGGCGACACAAGTCATCACTTCGAGTGATTCTCTGGCCTTTGCTTGCCCGGCCGAACCTACGGTTGCCACGCTGTTGCTGTCTGTACAACCTGATGGGAGCGGCCAGTGACATTCGGTGAGCAGCCGGCGTATCTGCGTGTCGCGGGTGATCTCCGCAAGAAGATCGCCGACGGCCTGCTGCCGCCCCATACCCGCCTCCCGTCCCAGGCGCGGATCCGCGAGGAGTACGGCGTCTCGGACACCGTCGCCCTGGAGGCCCGCAAGGTGCTGATGGCCGAGGGCCTCGTCGAGGGCCGCTCCGGCTCCGGCACCTATGTGCGCGAGCGGCCCGTCCCGAGACGCGTCGCCCGCTCCGGGTACCGGCCGGCCGGTGGCGCCACACCCTTCAGACAGGAGCAGGCCGACGCCGACGCGCGCGGCACCTGGGAATCGCGCAGCGAGCAGGCCGAGGCGAGCGGCGCCGTGGCCGAGCGGCTCGGCATCAAGCCCGGAGACCGGGTGATGTGTACCCGGTACGTCTTCCGGGAGGCCGGTGAGGCCGTCATGCTCTCCACCTCCTGGGAGCCGCTGGACCTGACCGGGCGCACGCCGGTGATGCTGCCCGAGGAGGGGCCGCTCGGCGGCATGGGCGTCGTCGAGCGGATGGCCGCCATCGACGTCGTCGTGGACAACGTCACCGAGGAGGTCGGCGCCCGCCCCGGCCTCGCCGAGGAGTTGCTCGCCCTGGGAGGTGTACCGGGACACGTGGTGCTGGTCGTCCAGCGCACGTTCTACGCCTCGGGGCGCGCGGTGGAGACGGCCGACGTGGTCGTCCCGGCCGACCGGTACCGGGTGGCGTACCACCTGCCCGTCAGGTAGTTCGTCAAGTAGCGCATCGGGCCCGGGAGTTCGCCCGTCCCCGCCGTGTGAGATGGCGCACGCCCGTCGTGCGCCTCCCGCGCCCCTTTCCTCCCTGCGCACACCTGCTCGCACATCCGTCGCTCCCGGGGTGCCCTTCGCACGGCGCCGGAATCCGGCCGTTCCCGCAGGTCCCTCGGTCCGACTCCGGTATGCCTGTGACCGGAGGCATCGGTGTGCGGAGACGGCGCGTTCCGCATCGTGCGCCCCCTGCGTTCTGGCTGGTTGCGTACCTCTTTGTGCAAAGTCGTATTCGCTCCGTGAAGGTTGGGCGTAGGCTCGGGCATATGCGGATTGCGGTTTCCTTGGCGGGCGGGGCGCGGCGGGTGCCGTGGACGGCGGGAACGGGAGGCGGAGGGGCGCGATGAACGACAGCACGATCACTCTTCCCTGGCTGGTCTTCCGGCAGGACGACAACGGCAATCGCTACCGCGTGGGCAGGTACGCGACCCGGGCCGAGGCCCAGAAGATCGCGGACACCCTCGACGGTCGCGGACACAAGCAGCTCTACTGGGTGGAGCGGCTCGGCGCGGCCGGCACGGGCGCGGCGGACTGATCCACCGGGGCCCCCGGCCGGAGAGGCCGTAGGCTCCGGCGCATGACGGAACGGATCGTGGTGGGCGCCGCCCTGGTCGACGAGGGGCGCCTGCTCGCCGCCCGCCGCAGCGCACCCGCAGAACTGGCCGGACGGTGGGAGTTGCCCGGCGGCAAGGTCGAGGCCGGTGAGACGCCCGAGGCGGCGCTCGTGCGCGAACTGCGCGAGGAACTCGGGGTGACGGCCGAGACCGGTGAGCGTGTCCCGGGGCAGTGGCCCCTCAGGGCGCCGTTCGTGCTCCAGGTGTGGACCGCCCGCCTGCTCCCCGGATCCGCCGCCCCCGAACCTCTCGAGGACCACGACGCCCTGCGCTGGCTGACCCCCGCCCAGGTCTGGGACGTGCCGTGGCTGGAGCAGGACGTACCGGCCGTCGAGCGGGTGCTCGCACACCTGCGGCTCCGGACGAGGGACGCGACGGGCGGTACCGCGCCCGGATAAAGGGTATGTGCCCATTAACCCCATGAAAAGGGACACCGGTGGGGTTGTCGGCCGGGGAAGTGATCGGCGTGAGCGACAACGAGGGTGACTGCGCCGAGTGGGTCTTCCCCGCGGCGCCGGACGCGGTGCGGACCGCCCGCTCCCTGGTCCGGCACACCCTGCGCGAGTGGGAACTCGACAGCGTCGTGGACATCGCCGCCCTGCTCGTCAGCGAGCTGGTCACCAACGCCCTGCGGCACGCCGCCGGACCCATCGGCGTCCGCGTGGTGCGCGGGCCTGCCGGGGTCACAGGAATCCTGCTGGTGGAGGTGTCCGACCCGCTGCCCGACCCGCCCCGCGAGCGCGTCGCCCACCCCGACGACGAGGACGGCCGGGGTCTGCAGCTGGTGGCCTCCGTCACGCGGCGCTGGGGCACCCGCCCCGGTGAGGCGGGCAAGACGGTGTGGTTCGAACTCGCCCTGCCGCACTGACGCGACCGCTTCGTGACGCACCGTTGCCATCGCGTCGACCTATGTCCTATATGGGTCGGATGCTCCCATTGCCCGGTCCCGCCACCGGTTCAGGCCGGTGGCAGTTGTGGAACTGCGTGATTCGATGCCGTGTCCGCTGGTTAGAAGACTGGAAGTGTTGTCACGGTCCGGACCGAAAACCATCGGGACCGTGCTGTGATCGTGAACACCGTGTCGTGCGGCGCCGTAGTGCTGGATACTGCGGGCAGCCGCCTCCGGTGACCGGTGCCGGACGCGGTGAGCTGGAGGGGACGGTTCGCGTGAGCGAGATACCAGCGAGGGCCGAGACGCCCACGGAGTCCACGGAGCCCGAGGGCCCGTCGCACCAGGCGCCACTCGGTGACGCGGTGTGGCAGAGCAGCCCGCCCGGCTCCATCTACGACTACATCAAGGTCGCCTCCTTCTCCATCGGCCCCGACGGGCTCGTCGACCAATGGAGCCTGCGCGCGGAGCAACTGCTCGGTATCCGGGCGGAAGACGCCGTGGGCACCGACCCGATCGAGACCTTCATCGACCCCGACCTGCGCGAGCGCGGCCAGCGCAAGATGACCGAGATCCTCGACGGCCGGGAGTGGACCGGCGTGGTCCCCTTCCGGACGCCGGACGGCTTCCGGACGCCCGACGGCTTCCGGACGCCGGACGACGGCACCGCGCCCGGGCCGCGTGCGGGCGGACGGCGCGGACAGCGCGGGCTGGCCGAGGTGTACGTCATGCCGACGCGCACCGAGGACGGGGAGAAGGCCGCCGTCTGCATCGTCGTCGACGTCCGCGTCCTGCGCAGCATCGAGACCGACCTCGCCGCCTCGCAGGCCATATTCGGCCAGTCTCCCTTCGGGTTCCTGCTGATCGACCCGGATCTGACGGTGCGCCGCGCCAACCAGCGGTTCGCCTCCATCTTCGGCGGCACCCCCGACGACCACCGCGGCAAGGGCGTCCACGACTATCTGCCGCGCGCCGAGGCCGACCGGGTCTCCGCGACCCTGCGCCGGGTCCTCGAGACCGGCGAGTCCATCACGGACATGCACGTCACGGGCTTCTTGCCGGGTTCGGAGGAACACCGCCACTGGTCCGTCAACCTCTACCGCGTGCACAGCGGTTCCGGCCGGCCCATCGGCGTGGCCTGGCTCGGCACCGACATCACCGCCCGCCGCCAGGCCGCCCGCGAGGCCGCCGCCGCCCGACGCAACCTCGCCCTCCTCAACGAGGCCGGCGCCCGCATCGGCAACTCCCTCGACCTGGAGACCACCGCCCGCGAACTCCTCGACGTCGTCGTCCCCGGCTTCTGCGACCTGGCCACCGTCGACCTCTACCAGGGCCTGCTGGTCGGCGACGAGACCCCGCCCGGCCTCGCCGACGGCAGCGCGGAACTGCGCCGCGTCGCCTTCTCCAGCGCTGTGTCCGACGCCCCGTTCCTCGGCACGGGCGAGCGGGTCAAGCTCGGCGCCGTCCACCACTACCCGTTCAACTCGCCGTGCGCGGACGCCCTGCGCACCGCCCGGCCGCGCAGCGTCCCCGCCGAGGACGGCGGCCTCGTGCAGTCCACGCTCGCCGTGCCGATGGTCGCCCACGACACGGTCGTCGGACTCGTCCAGTTCGCCCGCACCAAGGGCAGCGAGCCGTTCGGCGACCGGGACCGCGACCTCGCCGTGGAACTGGCCGCGCGCGCCGCCGTCTGCATCGACAACGCCCGCCTGTACCGGCGCGAGCACGAACGCGCGCTGATCCTGCAGCGCTCCCTGCTCCCGCCCGGCGACCCCGAGGCCTCCGGCCTCGACATCGCCTGCCGCTACCTGCCCGGCAACGCGGCCACCGGCCGGGCCAGCGAGGTCGGCGGCGACTGGTTCGACGTGATCGAACTACCCGGGCACCGCACCGCGCTGGTCGTCGGCGACGTGATGGGCCGCGGCCTGCGCGCCGCCGTCGCGATGGGCGAACTGCGCACCGCCGTACGCACCCTGGCCCAGCTCGACCTCGAACCGGCGGAGGTGCTCGGCCACCTGGACGAGATCGCCCGCGGCCTCGGCGCGCCGGGAGGCGTCCAGCAGGCCACCCGGGCCGCCCGCCGCCCCCGCGAGGCCGACCTCTCCGAGGTCTACCTGGCGACCTGCGTGTACGCCGTCTACGACTCGGTGACCCGGCGCTGCACCTTCGCCAACGCCGGCCACCTGCCACCGGTCCTGGTCGAGCCCGGCGAGTCCGCGCTGATGCTGGACGTGCCGCCCGGCCTGCCGCTCGGCGTCGGCGGGGAGCCCTTCGAGGAGGTGGAGGTCGAACTGCCCGAGGGCGCCCTGCTCGCCCTCTACACCGACGGCCTGGTCGAGAGCCGCGACCACCCCCTCGACGAGGGGCTCCAAGCCTTCGTGGGTGCCCTGACCGACCCCGCCCAGCCCCTGGAGGACGTCTGCGACCAGGTCCTCGCCACCCTCGACAGCCACCACGGCGAGGACGACATCGCGTTGCTGATGGCTCGCGTCCAGGGACTGCCCAGCGACTCCGTCGGCGACTGGACCCTGCCGCGCGAGCCGCGCAGCGTCGGCCGCGCCCGCGAGTACGCCCGCGCCCAGCTGCTCGCATGGGACATGGAGCCGCTGGTCGACACGACGGAACTGCTCGTCAGCGAACTCGTCACCAACGCGCTGCGCTACGGCGAGGGCGAGATCAGGCTCCGCCTCCTCCTCGACCGCACCCTGGTCTGCGAGGTCTGGGACTCCGGCCTGGTCCAGCCGCGCCGGCGCCGGGCCCGCGACACCGACGAGGGCGGCCGCGGCCTGCAACTGGTCGGCCTGCTCAGCGCGGCCTGGGGCTCACGCCGTACGCCGCACGGCAAGACGGTCTGGTTCGAGCTGCCCCTGCCCGGCGCCGACACCCAGCTCACCGACCCGGCGGAGGCCCTGCTGAGCCTGTTCTGACCCGGCCCGGAGTCGTACGGGTCCGGGTCCGCCGGGTACGGCGCACATGCCCGTACCCGGCCAGCAACAGGGCCGCCCCGGCCGTGACCAGGGGCGGCACCAGATCGGGGGAGATCATCCCCGCACACCCCCGACCGCAACCGGAACACCGGTTCGAGTCGTCCCCGCAGGCAACACGCTCGCAGCGTAGGCACGATTTCCGGCCACCGCGAGTTGGGGGCCGGACCACAGGGAGGGGACACGGTGGAGGACACGGAACCGAGAAAACCCGAACCGGCAGCCGCCGACGGCGAGGACGGGCCACCTGGGCCACCCGCACCCGACAGCAGCACGGGTGGTACGGGTGGGAACAGGGATGCCGAAGGCGAAGCCGAGGCGTCCCGACGAACGCGCCGCCGCACCGGCATCCGCATCCGCCGAACGGTGCTCGCCATCGTCCTCGTCCTCCTGGTCCCCCTCCTCACCGCCGAGACCGCCCTCCGCGTCAACTACATGGGCGACCCGGCCGACGGCACCCACACCCGCAACCGCGACGCGATGTGGCTCGGCCACGCCTGGGTCGACGGCCGCAAGAAGGACGCGGACCTCAAGGCGCTGGCCCGGGAACTGAAGACCACCGGAATCCGCGACCTGTACGTCCACACCGGCCCCATGGAACACGACGGCACCCTGCCGAAATCCCGCTATCCCAGGGCCCGCTGGCTGGTGGACGGCGTGCACCGCCAGATGCCCGGCATCCGCGTCCAGGCCTTCCTCGGCGACGTCCTCGCCACCGAAAGCCCCGACGGCATGCGTCTGGAGAAGGCCGAAACCCGCGCCGCCGTCGTCGACTCGGCCCGCCAGGTCCTGGACGTGGGCTACGACGGAGTCCATCTCGACCTGGAGCCGCTGCACTCCGGCGACCGGAACTACCTCTCCCTCCTGGACGACATCCGCGCCGTCACCCGCGCCCGCGACGCGCAGCTCTCCGTCGCCGCCCACCAGATCGACCCGCTGCCGGGCTTCCACTCCTTCTGGGGCACGGTCGCCGGACACCCCAAGTGGTGGTCGCAGAAGTTCTTCGGCCAGGTCGCCCGCCGCGTCGACCAGATCGCCGTCATGTCGTACGACACCATGCAGCCCCTGGAGAGCCTGTACGGCGGCTACGTCGCCCAGCAGACCTCGCTGGCCCTGGAGGTCACCCCGCCGACGACCCACCTCCTGATGGGCCTGCCCTTCTACCACGAGAACCGCTTCGGCCACTGGAACCACGCGGAGACCGTCGCCGCCGCCGTCCGCGGCGTCCGTCTCGGCCTGTCCCGCACGGACGCCGACCGGGAGCGGTTCGGCGTCGCGGCGTACATCGACTTCGCGGCGACGGAGGAGGACTGGACGTCGTACCGGGACGGGTGGGTGCGCTAGGACCCGTCCCGGGACCGGCGCCCGATCTTCGACCCCAGCCACACCAGCGGGTCGTACTTGCGGTCGACGGCCCGCTCCTTCAGGGGGATCAGCGCGTTGTCCGTGATCCGGATCCCCTCGGGGCACACCTCCGTGCAGCACTTGGTGATGTTGCAGTAGCCGAGGCCGTGGTCGTCCTGGGCGGTGCGCGAGCGGTCCGGGCCGCTGTCACCGGCGCCGTCCAGCGGGTGCATGTCCAGCTCGGCGACGCGCATGAGGAAGCGCGGGCCCGCGAAGGCGGGCTTGTTCTCCTCGTGGTCCCGCACGACATGGCAGGTGTCCTGGCACAGGAAGCACTCGATGCACTTGCGGAACTCCTGCGAGCGGTCCACGTCCTCCTGCATCATCCGGTACTCGCCCGGCCCGAGGTCGGCGGGCGGCACGAAGGCCGGGACCTCGCGGGCCTTGGTGTAGTTGAACCCGACGTCCGTCACCAGGTCCCGGATCACCGGGAAGGCGCGCAGCGGAGTGACGGTGATCGTCTCCTCGCGGGTGAAGACGGACATGCGGGTCATGCACAGCAGCCGCGGCCGCCCGTTGATCTCCGCCGAGCACGAACCGCACTTGCCCGCCTTGCAGTTCCAGCGCACCGCGAGGTCGGGGGCCTGGGTGGCCTGGAGGCGGTGGATGATGTCCAGGACCACCTCGCCGTCGTTCACCTCGACCGTGAAGTCCTCGAGGCCGCCGCCCTCCACGTCACCGCGCCACACCTTGAAGCGGGCCTCGTAGCCGCTCATTCGGACAGGCCCTCCAGTTCCTCGTCGGCGAGGTACTTCACCAGCTCCTCCTTCTCGAAGAGGGCGAGCAGGTCGGGCCGGATCGGCTCGGTGGTCTGCCGCTCCAGCGCGATCCGGCCGCGCTCCGGGTCCGTCGCCGCGAGTCCGCCCGACGGGTCGGCCAGCGAGCAGACCAGATTGGCCGGGCGCCAGCGCCGGTCCATCGACGGATGGTCCTCGCGGGTGTGCCCGCCGCGCGACTCGGTGCGCTCCAGCGCGGCCCGCGCCACGCACTCGCTGACCAGCAGCATGTTGCGCAGGTCCAGGGCCAGGTGCCAGCCCGGGTTGAACTGCCGGTGCCCCTCCACCCCGGCCCGGCGGGCCCGGGTCCGCAGCTCGGCCAGCTTCTCCAGGGCCTGCTTCATCTCCGCCTCGCGGCGAATGATGCCGACCAGGTCGTTCATGGTCTGCTGGAGTTCCTGGTGCAGGGTGTACGGGTTCTCCGGCGGGCCGTCGGCGGGCTCGTGCGCCTCGGCGGAGAACGGCCGCAGCGCCTCCGCGGCGGCGGCGTCGACCTGCGCGTCGTCGACCCGGGCGCGGGTGCCCTCGTGCGTCTGCCCCGCCGCGTACTCGGCCGCGTACCGGCCCGCCCGGCGGCCGAACACCAGCAGGTCGGAGAGCGAGTTGCCGCCCAGCCGGTTGGAGCCGTGCATCCCGCCGGCCACCTCACCGGCCGCGAACAGCCCCGGTACTCCGCGGGCGGCGGCGGTGTCGGAGTCGACGGCGATCCCGCCCATCACGTAGTGGCAGGTGGGCCCGACCTCCATCGCCTCCGCCGTGATGTCCACGTCCGCCAGCTCCTTGAACTGGTGGTACATGGAGGGCAGTCGGCGCCGGATCACGTCGGCGGACATCCGGGTTGACACGTCCAGGAAGACCCCGCCGTGCGGGGAGCCGCGGCCCTCCTTCACCTCGGCGTTGATGGCGCGGGCGACCTCGTCGCGGGGCAGCAGCTCGGGCGGGCGCCGGTTGTGGTCCGGATCGTCGTACCAGCGGTCGCCCTCCTCCTCCGACTCGGCGTACTTCTCCTTGAAGACGTCGGGGATGTAGTCGAACATGAACCGCTCGCCCTCGGAGTTGCGCAGCACCCCGCCGTCGCCGCGCACCGACTCGGTGACGAGGATGCCCTTGACCGAGGGCGGCCAGACCATGCCGGTCGGGTGGAACTGCACGAACTCCATGTTGAGCAGCGGCGCCCCGGCCAGCAGCGCCAGGGCGTGGCCGTCGCCCGTGTACTCCCACGAGTTCGACGTCACCTTGAACGACTTGCCGATGCCGCCGGTGGCGATCACCACCGAGGGTGCCTGGAGGACGAAGAAGCGGCCGGTCTCGCGCTCGTAACCGAAGACCCCGCAGACCTTGCGGTCCTCCTTGAGCACGCGGGTGACCGTGCACTCCTGGAAGACCTTCAGCCGGGACTCGTGGTCCCCGGTCTCGCGGAAGTCCTCCTGCTGCAGCGAGACGATCTTCTGCTGGAGGGTGCGGATCAGCTCCAGGCCCGTACGGTCGCCGACGTGGGCGAGGCGCGGGTATTCGTGACCGCCGAAGTTGCGCTGCGAGATCCGGCCGTCCTTCGTACGGTCGAACAGCGCGCCCCAGGTCTCCAGCTCCCACACCCGCTGCGGGGCCTCCTGGGCGTGCAGCTCGGCCATCCGCCACTGGTTGAGGAACTTGCCGCCGCGCATGGTGTCGCGGAAGTGGACCTGCCAGTTGTCGCCGGAGTTGACGTTGCCCATGGAGGCGGCGATGCCGCCCTCGGCCATCACGGTGTGCGCCTTGCCGAACAGCGACTTGCAGATCACGGCCGTACGGGCGCCCCGCTCGCGGGCCTCGACGGCGGCGCGCAGCCCGGCGCCGCCCGCGCCCACCACGACGACGTCCCACTCCTGCCGGTCGACCACGGACATCAGAACAACCTCGGATCGTCGAAGACACCGGACGCGACGAGATACACGTAGAAGTCGGCGAGCGCCACGCTCACCAGCGACGCCCAGGCGAGCTGCATGTGCCGGGCGTTGAGCCGGCCGACCAGCTGCCACATCCGGTAGCGCACGGGGTGCCGCGAGAAGTGCTTGAGCCTGCCGCCGACGATGTGCCGGCAGGAGTGGCAGGAGAGGGTGTAGGCCCAGATCAGCGCGATGTTGGCCAGGAACACCAGTGTGCCGAGTCCCATGTGCCCCCACGCGTAGTGCTCGTCGCGGAAGGCGAGCACGGTGTCGTAGGTGAGGATGCCCGCGACCAGGAGCGCCGCGTAGAAGAAGTACCGGTGGACGTTCTGCAGGATCAGCGGGAAGCGGGTCTCGCCGGTGTACTTCCGGTGCGGCTCGGCCACCGCGCAGGCCGGCGGGGACGCCCAGAAGCCCCGGTAGTAGGCCTTGCGGTAGTAGTAGCAGGTCAGGCGGAAGCCGAGCGGGAAGATCAGGATGATGATCGCGGGGGAGATGCCCCACCAGGTGCCGAAGATCTCCCAGTTGGGCCCCGAGCGCATCGGCTCGCAGTTCTCCGCCAGACAGGGGGAGTAGAAGGGCGAGACATAGGGGGCCGCGTAGTAGTCGGCGTTCGCGAAGGCCCGCCAGGTCGAGTAGACGACGAAGGCCAGCAGGCCCGCCGCGGTGGCGGCCGGTGCCAGCCACCAGCGGTCGGTGCGCAGGTGCGGGGCGCGGATGGCGGCGCGCGTCGGGGTGTGCACGCCGCGGCGCGTACGGGGGGCGGTGGCTGGGGGTTCCGTACCAGTGGCCACTGGGCGACTCCGGTCGGTCGGGTCGGGATCAGGGGGCGCGGCGGTCGCGGGCGCCGAGGCCCTCGTCGTCCGAGTCCGTCCACAGCGAGCCGTCGTACGGAGTGTCGGGGATCGGTACGAGGTCCGGACGCTTCGGCGCGTCCGGCGCGGCAGCCGCCGCCCGCAGCAGCGCGAGGCTCTCGCGCAGGTGGTCGGCGTCGGTGCGGACCCGGCGGACCTCCAGGCCGCCGCTGCCCAGCTGCTGCTCCAGCCGGGTCACCGTCCGGGCCAGTTCGTCGAGGCTGCGCTGCACGGATGACAGATCGTCGTGCACGGACAAGACGTGACCTCACTTCCGTCGGACACGGCAGACAGTCGCCGGGCCGGGCTCGGGGGCGACGCGCATGCGCCTGAGAGTGTCGCGCGTCACACCGGCCGCTGGGAAGGCATGTGCACCGATTGGCCGGGGCGTGTCGGTGGAAGGCGGGCGGGGTTGAGCCGCACGGGTGAGCTTGTGCACCGTCGTCGCCGTGTCTCCCGGCCTCGCCGAACCGTTTCCCCTTCAGTGGCCGCATCCCCGTCCGCATACAAATGATCAACTTCAATACCGCACATACGGCAAATGCGGCACCACGCAGCAAACGCGGCCTTCCGGAGGTAGCAGAGATGTCCCACGTCGGCGTCGGACCGCGCGCGGTCATGCGTTCGGTCGCCTTCCTCACCGCGGGTGTCCTCGCGGTCCCCGCGCTGGCCGGCTGCACCTCCGAGGACGCGGCCGGCAAGCCGCTCGCCGCACAGGACGTCGCCGCCGTGACCCGCGCCTCCGTCTCCGACGGCGGCACCCTGCGCTGGGCCGTGGACTCCGTGCCGGACACGCTGAACACCTTCCAGTCGGACGCCGACGCCACCACGACCCGCGTCGCCCAGGCCGTGCTGCCCTCGATGTACCGGATGGACGAGAAGGGCAGCCCGGTGCGCAACCCCGACTACCTGGAGTCGGCCGACGTCGTCGACACCGAGCCCAAGCAGGTCGTCGTCTACAAACTGAACCAGCAGGCCGTCTGGAGCGACGGACGGGAGATCGGCGCCGCGGACTTCGCCGCCCAGTGGCGCGCCCTGTCCGGCAAGGACAGCGCCTACTGGACCGCCCGCAACGCCGGCTACGACCGGATCGAGAAGATCGAGCGCGGCGCCGACGACCTCGAGGTCAAGGTCACCTTCAGCCGGCCCTACGCCGACTGGAAGGCCCTGTTCTCGCCGCTGTACCCGAAGGACGTCATGGGCACCCCCGATGCCTTCAACGACGGCGCGCGGCGGTCGCTCAAGGTCACCGCCGGGCCCTTCACGGTCAAGAAGGTCGACACCAAGGCCGACCAGGTCGTCCTCACCGGCAACCCGCGCTGGTGGGGCGCGCCGGCGAAGCTGGACAAGATCGTGCTGCGCGCCGTACCCCGCGACGAGCGCGTCTCCGAACTCGTCGCCGGCAAGCTCGACCTCGCCGAGATCGACCCGGAGACCGCCGACGAGGTCACCCTGGCCGCGGCGCCCCGGGACCCGGCCACCGGCACCCCGCTGATGGGCCCGCAGGGCTCCCCGGCCGCGAGCGCCCAGGGCAGGTCCGCCGCCGAGGCGCTGCGCTCCTGGGCCGTAGCCAACGGCTCCGACGAGGAGGCCGCGGAAGAGGAGATCCTCGCCCGCGAGGAGCGGCGCGAGGCCGAGGCGAAGGCCGTGCGCCGGCAGAAGGCGCTGAGCGGCTTCGAGGTCCGCAAGTCGCTGGAACCCGCCTACACCCAGCTCGCCCTCAACGGCTCCGGCGGCCCCCTCGCCGACGAGCGTGTCCGCAGGGCCGTGGCCCGCGCCCTGGACCGCGAGAAGCTGGCCGAGACGGTGCTGAGGCCGCTCGGCCTGCCCGCCGAGCCCGTCGGCAGCCACCTCGCCCTGTCCGGCCAGCCCGCCTACGCCGACGGCAGCGGCGCGCTGGGCGAGCAGAACGCCAAGGAGGCCCGGGCCCTGCTCGCGGACGCCGGGTGGGTGCGCGGCGGCCCGGTGAAGAAGGACGGCGAGAAGGCGGCCGGCGCCGAGAAGGACGAGAAGGACGAGAAGGACGAGGGCAAGGAGAAGAAGACCGAGGGCGACGACGACGGCACGTACATCGTCGGCGAGAACGACAAGAACGCGGACGACAAGAACGCGGACGACAAGAGCGACGGCGGCACCGACCGGGAAAGTGGCGAGAAGCACAGCAGCGGCAAGAACACCGCCCAGGGCGGCGCCCCCGGCGCCTACGCGCCCAAGGGCACCGCGGCCCCGGCCGGCTCGGTGGCGGCCCCGCTCGCCAAGGACGGCAAGGCGCTCACCCTGCGCTTCGTACTCCCCTCGGGCCCCGGCTCGAAGACCCTGCGCACCGTGGCCGACCGCATCACGGACATGCTGAAGGAGATCGGCATCGGCACCGAGATCACCAAGGTGCCGGACGAGAGCTACTTCAAGGACCACGTCGCCGCCGGCGAGTACGACCTGGCGCTCTACTCCTGGCCCGCCTCCGCCTTCCCGGCCACCGACGCCCGCCCCATCTACGCCAAGCCCGTCCCGGCCGCCGACGGCTCCCTGAACGTCGCGCAGAACTACACCCGGGTCGGCACCGACCAGGTCGACCAGCTCTTCGACCGGGCCATGACCACCCTGGACCAGAAGGAGGCGCGGGACCTGCTGCGCAAGGCGGACTCGCGGATCTGGGCGGCCGCCGGCTCCATCCCGCTCTACCAGCGCCCCCAGCTGACGGTGGCCCGCAAGAACCTGGCCAACGCGGGAGCCTTCGGCTTCGAGACGCCGGTCTACGAGGACATGGGCTTCCTCGAGAAGGGCGCCCAGGGCTCCCGTCCCTCCGCCCCGTCCACGTCGTCTTCCTCGTCCTGAACCCTCCCGGCAAGCCGCAGTCTCCGGAGCCCCGTACCATTGGGTGAGGCCGTGGCATGTACCGCCCGGCAGGCCCGCGTGACACGGACGTCCGCGAGGGCCGTCATCACACCCTCCGGGAGTACGCCTCATATGACCGCGTCCACCACGCGTCACGACATCCGCAACGTCGCCATCGTTGCCCACGTCGACCACGGCAAGACCACGATCGTCGACGGAATGCTCAAGCAGGCCGGTGCCTTCGCGGCGCACCAGCTCGACTCCGTCGACGACCGCATGATGGACTCGAACGACCTGGAGCGTGAGAAGGGCATCACGATCCTCGCCAAGAACACCGCGGTGAAGTACCACCCGAAGGACGGCGGGGACCCGATCACGATCAACATCATCGACACCCCCGGCCACGCCGACTTCGGCGGCGAGGTCGAGCGCGGTCTGTCGATGGTCGACGGTGTCGTGCTGCTCGTGGACGCCTCCGAGGGTCCGCTGCCGCAGACCCGCTTCGTGCTGCGCAAGGCGCTCGCCCAGCGGCTGCCGATCATCCTGTGCATCAACAAGACGGACCGTCCGGACGCCCGGATCGACGAGGTCGTCAACGAGACCTACGACCTCTTCCTCGACCTGGACGCCGACGAGGAGCAGATCGAGTTCCCGATCGTCTACGCCTGCGGCCGCGACGGCGTCGCCTCCCTCACCAAGCCCGAGGACGGCACGGTCCCCGCCGACTCCACCAGCCTGGAGCCGTTCTTCTCGACGATCCTGGACTACATCCCGGCGCCGACCTACGACGCCGAGGCCCCGCTCCAGGCGCACGTCACCAACCTGGACGCCGACAACTTCCTCGGCCGCATCGCGCTGCTGCGCGTGCACCAGGGCGAGCTGAAGAAGGGCCAGACCGTCGCCTGGATGAAGCGCGACGGCTCCGTGCAGAACGTGCGGATCTCCGAGCTGATGATGACCGAGGCGCTCACCCGCAAGCCCGCCGAGAAGGCCGGCCCCGGTGACATCTGCGCGGTCGCCGGCATCCCCGACATCATGATCGGCGAGACCCTGGCCGACCAGGAGAACCCGGTCCCGCTGCCGCTGATCACGGTGGACGAGCCCGCGATCTCCATGGTGATCGGCACCAACACCTCCCCGCTGGTCGGCCGCGGCGCCACCGGCAAGGGCGCGGACAACAAGGCGGCCGTCAAGGACCGCAAGGTCACCGCCCGACAGGTCAAGGACCGCCTGGACCGCGAGCTGATCGGCAACGTCTCGCTCCGCGTCCTGGACACCGACCGCCCGGACGCCTGGGAGGTGCAGGGCCGCGGTGAGCTGGCGCTGGCCATCCTGGTCGAGCAGATGCGCCGCGAGGGCTTCGAGCTGACCATCGGCAAGCCGCAGGTCGTCACCAAGGAGGTCGAGGGCAAGACGTACGAGCCCGTCGAGCGCATGACGATCGACGTGCCCGAGGAGCACATGGGCGCGGTCACGCAGCTCATGGGCGTCCGCAAGGGCCGGATGGACAACATGTCCAACCACGGCTCGGGCTGGGTCCGCATGGAGTTCGTGGTGCCCTCGCGCGGTCTGATCGGATTCCGGACGGAGTTCCTCACCCAGACCCGCGGCACCGGCATCGCCCACTCCATCCACGAGGGCCACGAGCCCTGGTTCGGCACCCTGACGACCCGTAACAACGGCTCGCTGGTCGCCGACCGCTCCGGCGCCGTCACCGCGTTCGCGATGACGAACCTCCAGGAGCGCGGCGTGCTCTTCACCGAGCCCGGCACCGAGGTGTACGAGGGCATGATCGTCGGCGAGAACTCCCGCGCCGACGACATGGACGTCAACATCACCAAGGAGAAGAAGCTCACCAACATGCGGTCGTCCACGGCCGACGTGACCGAGTCGATCGTCCCGCCGCGCAAGCTCTCGCTGGAGCAGTCGCTGGAGTTCTGCCGCGACGACGAGTGCGTCGAGGTGACCCCGGAGGCCGTTCGCATCCGCAAGGTGAACCTGGACGCCCGCGAGCGCGCCCGCGCCGCGAGCCGCGCCAAGCACGGCTGACCGCGCGCCTCACGGCACCGTACGACGAACGGCACCGCCCACCACGCGAGTCGTGGTGGGCGGTGCCGTTCGTCGTACGGCCGGCGCAGGTGTAGGGAAAACCCTCGATTTCCCGGTGGGCCGGTCCAGGGCGGGCGGGACCGCACTAACCTGCGCGGGAACACTCCGCCCGGGGTGCCGGCGGACAGCCGCATCCGGGAGCCCGATGGCCGGATCGGACGGGCGGGTCCGGGCGCAGGACATACCTGCGGGTCAGCTTGCACCTCGGCACACGCTACGCGCAATCAATTTCTGTCGCGCACACGTCCGCTATACGGACAGTCACCTCCGTTAGATGTGTAACAAGTCCGTTTCGCAGCGATCTCGCACCAAACCCTTTGTCCGGATTTTGAAAGATCTGGCCCCTATCTGTGATCGAACCGAGACCTCGAACCTGTGGTTCGTTCCCCGGAGGATGGCAGATAGTTAGGCGCGTAGAGCTCGGATAAACGGGTCACGCGCTGACGGGGCGCAGGCTCGCGAGCGTGAGGGCGCACGGCGATCCCATCATCAGTCGATGGCTGGAACGTGTCGCGTGCTCCTCTTTGCGGTGAACCAGCGGATTCATGAGGAGGAACCCATGCGAGGTGCCACAAGCGCCATATGGGTCGTGTCGTCCCCGATGGCAGGTGTAGGCCCCGCGGGTGCGTTCAGTGCCGTCCGGATCGACGCGGCAGCGGCCCGACGTCGCGAACTTCCTTGACGTCGTGCGCCGCCGGTCGGTAGCCCGACCGTGAGCCAGGGTTCTCCCGGGGCGGTGTCGCCCCTCCGTCGTTGTTCCCCTCGCGCGCTGCGCAAGACGTACGCCGTGCGAAGGCCGTCGGCTCCGTGCACGCCCGACGACCTCCAACCTGTGAAATGGACGAATCATGACGAGTCCAATCGAGATTGAGGGTGCAGAAGCCTCTTCCGTCTTGGACAAAGAGAGCGCGCCGCAGGGTGACGCCCCGAAGCCCAAGGAGCCGGAAGGGCGCAAGCCCAGCCAGTTGATGTGGGCGCGCTTCAAGCGCGACCGGGCCGGTGTGATCTCCGCCTGCATCGTCCTGTTCTTCTTCGTGATCGCCGCGGCGGCCCCGCTGATCTCGAAGCTGTACGGCAAGGACCCGTACACGCTGTACGGTCAGGAGAACCCCGACCTCCTGGACATGTTCACCATGCCCGCCGCGCCCTTCGGCGGCATCGACGGCGACTTCTGGTTCGGCATCGAGCCGGGCCTGGGCCGTGACGTGTTCACCCAGCTGCTGTACGGCATGCGCAACTCGATGGCCACCGCGCTGGCGGCGACCATCATCATGACGGTGCTGGGCGTCCTGATCGGCCTCGCCGGCGGCTACTTCGGCGGGAAGATCGACTACTGGCTCGGCCGGATCACCGACTTCTTCATGGCCCTGCCCAGCCAGCTGTTCTTCGTCGCCGCGATGCCCGTCATCACCACCGTGTTCGTGGCTCCCGACAAGGAGACACCGACCTACGTGCGTGCCTCCGCGATCATCATCGTGCTCTCGTTCCTGGGCTGGATGAGCATGGCCCGCATCGTCCGCGGTGCCACGATGTCCCTGCGCGACCGGGAGTTCATCGAGGCGGCACGTATCTCCGGGGCCTCGCCCTGGCGCATCCTCCGCAAGGAACTGCTGCCCAACATCGTCACTCCGACGCTGGTGCAGGCGACGCTGACGCTGCCGAGCACCATCCTCAGCATCGCGTTCCTGTCCTTCGTGGGTGTCGGATACGTCGAACCCACGCCGGACTGGGGTCGGATGTTCGCCATCGGCGCCGACATCGTCGAGCAGGACCCGTACTACATGCTCTTCCCCGGAGTGGCCATGGTGGTCTTCATGGTGGCCTTCAACCTCCTCGGCGACTCGGTCCGGGACGCCTTCGACCCCAAGGGAAACCGCTGAGGCCCGGGGAACCCCCCACATCCTCGCCCGGCCGGTTCGGCGCCGCTCAGCCCGGTCCCGGCCACGTACCAGCAGTGCTCACTACTCACAGGCAGGTGGATTCGTCCTCATGAGCATTCTCCGTAACCGCACCGCGACGGCCGCGATAGTCGCAGTCGCCGCCGGCGCCCTGACCCTCACCGCCTGCGGTGGTGGCGACAGCAACGGCTCCGCCAAGGACAACAGCAAGAAGAAGGAAGACGCCAAGTCGCAGTCGAAGCCGGTCCAGATCGGCGATGCGCAGGCGTCCACCGGTCCGGCTCCCGAGGTCCCGGGCGCCAAGCCCGGCGGCACCGCGATCGTCTACCAGGAGGCGGACTTCTCCCACCTGGACCCGGGGCAGATCTACGTCTCGGACGGCAAGCTGCTCAGCCGTCTCATCTTCCGCGGTCTGACCCAGTACGACGAGGACGAGAACGGCAACCTGACCGTCGTGGGCGACCTCGCCACCGACGCGGGCAAGGCGTCCGACGGCGGCAAGACCTGGACGTACACCCTCAAGGACAACCTGAAGGACGCCAACGGCAACCCGATCAACTCGGCCGACATCCGCCACACGGTCGAGCGCCTGTACTCCAACTTCATCACCGACGGTCCGACGTACCTGCAGCAGTGGCTGTCCGGCGACGGCACCACCTACCGCGACGCGTACGCCGGCCCGGACAAGGGCAAGCACCTGCCCAACAACGTCCTGGAGACGCCGGACGACAAGACGATTGTCTTCCACTTCAAGACGGCCCGCCCCGACCTCCCGCAGATGCTGACCATGCCCGGTTACAGCGTCGTCCCGGAGGAGACGGACACCAAGGAGAAGTACGACTCCGCCCCCGTCGCCGTCGGTCCTTACAAGATCGCCGAGTTCAAGCCCGGCAAGTCCATGAAGCTGGTCAAGAACACGCAGTGGGACCCCAAGTCCGACTCGGTGCGCCACCAGTACGTCGACGGGTTCAACATCTCGATGAACCACGACGACGAGGACCAGACCAAGACCCTTCTCGCCGACCAGGGCGAGGCCAAGAACGCCATGATGTTCACGGGTCAGGTCGCCACGACGCAGCTGCAGAAGGTCGTCGGCGACAAGGACGTGATGAAGAACCGCACGATCCAGGGCTACGCCCCGTACGTGTGGCAGCTCAACTTCAACCTGGACCGGGTCAAGGACAAGAAGCTCCGTGACGCGATCACCCTGGCGCTGCCCTCCGACGCCGTCTTCAAGGCCGACGGCGGTGCCTACGGCGGTGAGGTCGCCAACTCGCTGATGTCGCCGACGACCCCGGGCTACGACGAGAAGTTCGACCCGTTCAACCGGCTCAAGAAGCCGAACGGCGACATCGAAGCCGCCAAGAAGCTGATCAAGGAGGGCGGCTTCGAGGGCAAGAGCCTCGTCTACGCCTACGGCAACACGCCGACCCGCCAGAAGCAGGCCGTCCTGATCGCCGACGCCCTCGAGAAGATCGGTCTGGACATCCAGAAGAAGGAGATCGACTCCGCCACCTGGTACGAGCAGGTCGGCAAGGTCAAGAACGGCTACGACCTGTACATGACCGGTTGGGGCCAGGACTGGCCGTCCGCCTCCACGGTCATCCCGCCGGTGTACGACGGCACGCAGATCCAGGACGGCGCGTCGAACTACTCGCACATCAACGACGACCACGTCAACTCGGAGATCAAGCGCATCCAGCAGATCACCGACACGGCCGAGGCCACCAAGGCGTGGGCCGAGCTGAACGAGTACATCTCCAAGGAAGTCAACCCGGCCGCCCCGATCTACTACACCAAGGTCTTCCAGATCTTCGGTTCGAACATCGGCGGCATCCGCTACAGCTCGGACTCGAGCTACGTGGACGTGACCCGGATCTTCCTCAAGAAGTAGTCCGTACGGTCGGGAATCCGGTGGTGGCGCGCGGCGGAGCGCCCACCACCGGGCCCGGTACCCCTCCAGACCTCCCCATCCGACTGCCGCAGTCCTGAGAGCAGCTGTCTGCCATGCTTCAATTCCTCATTCGCCGGTCCTTCGGCGCGGTACTGATCCTGGTGTTGATCAGCGCCTTCACCTTCTTCATGTTCTTCGCGATCCCGCAGGACCCGGCGCTGCTGGCCTGTGGCAAGAACTGCACTCCGGACGCGCTGGAGATCATTCACAAGAACCTGGGTCTCGACAAGCCGGTCACCGTCCAGTACTGGAACTTCCTGGTCGGTATCTTCGCCGGCCGCGACTTCGCCGTGGGCCACTGCAGCGCCCCCTGCTTCGGCGTCTCCTTCGCGAACGACCAGAACGTCTGGGACACCATCCTCGACCGCTTCCCGGTGACCGTCTCACTGACCGTCGGGAGCCTGCTGGTCTTCCTCACGATCGGCCTCGGCGCCGGTCTGCTGGCCGCCAAGAAGCGCGGCACCTGGGTCGACAAGGTGTTCAGCTCCGGGTCGCTGGTCATCAGCTCCCTGCAGATCTACTTCCTCGGCCCGCTCGTGGTGCTGTGGTTCGTGTACAGCACCGGTTGGCTCGAGAAGCCGAAGTACGTGCCGTTCTCCGAGGACCTCGGCGGATGGTTCATGGGACTGCTGATCCCCTGGGTCGTCATGGCGACCATCTTCACCGCCAACTACACGCGTATGAGCCGGTCGTCGATGATCGAGCAACTGCAGGAAGAACACGTGAGAGCAGCCCGTGCCAAGGGCATGTCGGGCAACTACACGTTCTTCCGGTACGCGTGGCGCGGATCGCTCGTCCCCGTCGTCACCATCCTCGGCATGGACCTGTCCGCCCTCATGGGCGGTGGCATGGTCACCGAGATGACGTTCGGCCTGGCCGGTATCGGCCGGCTGGCCCTGGATTCCGTCCGTGACAAGGACCTGCCGATGCTGATGGGCGTCATGCTGGTCAGTGCCGCGCTCATCATCGTCTTCAACCTGATCGTGGACGCCGTGTACGCCGTCATCGACCCGCGCGTGCGCCTGTCCTAGGAGAACCCACCGTGACCACTCAGACCAAGCCCGAAGCGGCCCCGGCCGCCGCCGCGGGGGACGCGTTTCTCTCGGTGCGCGACCTCAAGGTCCACTTCTCCACCGAGGGCGGCGTCGTCAAGGCGGTGGACGGGCTCTCCTTCGACCTGCAGCGGGGCAAGACCCTCGGCATCGTGGGCGAGTCCGGCTCCGGCAAGTCGGTGACCAACCTGGCCGTCCTCGGCCTGCACGACCGCCGCAAGACCGCGATCGAGGGATCGATCACCCTGGACGGTCAGGAGCTGACCGACGCCGGCGAGAAGCAGCTCGAGAAGCTGCGTGGCAAGAAGATGGCGATGATCTTCCAGGACGCGCTGACCGCGCTGTCTCCGTACTACACGGTCGGCCGCCAGATCGCGGAGCCGTTCATGAAGCACAACGGCGCGTCCAAGAAGGACGCCCGGGTGCGCGCCATCGACCTGCTGCAGAAGGTCGGCATCCCGCACCCGCAGCAGCGGGTCGACGACTACCCGCACCAGTTCTCCGGCGGTATGCGCCAGCGCGCCATGATCGCCATGGCCCTCGCCTGCGACCCGGACCTGCTCATCGCGGACGAGCCCACGACGGCACTCGACGTGACCGTGCAGGCGCAGATCCTCGACCTGCTCAAGGACCTCCAGCAGGAGTTCGGCTCCGCGATCATCATGATCACCCACGACCTGGGCGTGGTCGGCAACATGGCCGACGACATCATGGTCATGTACGCGGGCCGGGCCGTGGAGCGGGGAACGGTGCGCGAGGTGCTCAAGACCCCGCAGCACCCGTACACCTGGGGCCTGCTCAGCTCGATGCCGAACCTCACCTCCGACGTCGACGAGCCGCTGATGCCGATCCCCGGATCGCCGCCCTCCCTGATGAACCCGCCCTCCGGGTGCGCGTTCCACCCGCGGTGCGGCTTCACCGACCTGGTGTCGGGCGGCCGTTGCTCGGGTGAGCGTCCCGTGCTCCCGGGCGGTCGGGCGGCCGCCTGTCACCTGACGGGTGACCAGCGGCAGCAGGTGTTCATCGACAAGATTCAGCCCCGGCTGGGCTGAGCGGAAACCGGC
This sequence comes from Streptomyces sp. NPDC085944, assembly GCF_040686295.1. Lineage (NCBI taxonomy): Bacteria > Bacillati > Actinomycetota > Actinomycetes > Kitasatosporales > Streptomycetaceae > Streptomyces > Streptomyces sp. NPDC085944. The sequence continues at coordinate 692,224 of NZ_JBFBJX010000001.1, forward strand.
GACTGGGGCATCACCATGAGCGACAACAGCAAGACCACCACAGCGGTGGCCGACAGCTTCCCGCAGCAGCGGGACGGCGAGACCGCACCGCTCCTCAAGGTCAGCGGGCTGGCGAAGCACTTCCCCATCAAGGGCGGCTTCCCGATCAAGCGCACCGTCGGCCACGTCAAGGCCGTCGACGGCGTCGACTTCGAGGTCTACCCGGGCGAGAGCCTCGGCCTCGTCGGCGAGTCCGGCTGCGGCAAGTCGACCACCGGCCGGCTGCTGACCCGTCTGTACGAGCCCACCCAGGGCACGATCGAGTACAAGGGCCAGGACATCAGCCGCGCCAACCGGCGGCAGCTGGCGCCCATCCGGTCCGAGATCCAGATGATCTTCCAGGACCCGTACGCCTCGCTGAACCCGCGGCAGACGGTCGGCACGATCATCTCCGGCCCGATGGAGATCAACGGGATCAACCCGCCCGGCGGCAGGGAGAAGCGCGTCCGGGAGCTCCTGGAGATCGTCGGCCTCAACCCGGAGCACTACAACCGCTTCCCGCACGAGTTCTCCGGTGGCCAGCGACAGCGCATCGGTGTGGCCCGCGCCGTCGCTCTGGAGCCGAAGCTCATCGTGGCCGACGAACCGGTCTCGGCGCTCGACGTGTCGATCCAGGCCCAGGTGGTGAACCTGCTGCAGGAGGTGCAGCGGGAGATGGGGATCGCGTTCGTCTTCATCGCCCATGACCTGGCCGTCGTCCGGCACTTCTCGCAGCGCGTCGCGGTGATGTACCTGGGCAAGATCGTGGAGATCGCCGACCGCGACTCGCTCTACAACCGCCCCCGTCACCCGTACACGCACGCTCTGCTGTCGGCCGTGCCCGAGGCGGACCTCGACGCGGACAAAAGGGAGCGGATCCGCCTCGAGGGCGATGTGCCCTCGCCGATCTCGCCGCCCTCCGGCTGCCGGTTCCGCACCCGGTGCTGGAAGGCGCAGGACAAGTGCGCCACCGAGGAGCCGCCGCTCGTGCAGCTCTCCGGGAACCGCGAGGGTCACCTGACGGCCTGCCACTTCCCTGAGGAAGGCTCCACGGAGGCCAGGGCCGGGGACATCGTCATGGACCCGGGCCTGAAGGGCATGGAGGACGACGCCGACGGGGGTGCGGCGCTCTCCAAGAACTGATCGGAAGAGGACGGCAGGAAAAGGGCGGCGACGGGAGGAAGGCTCCCGCCGCCGCCCTTCCGCATGCGGGCACGCCCCCGCACCCGTCCGGAGGACACCCGCAACCCGTATGGACCGTACGGGTGTGCGCCACCGAGTACTCCCCCTGAAGCTGGCCCGGAAGCGACCAGCAGACGAGTCAGAGCACGAGGAGGCACTCCATGCGCGGAGCCACGCACGCCAAATGGGCCGCTTGCGCGGCGGCGGTAGTCCTCGCGGCGACGGCCTGCGGCGGCGGGGGCGGCGACGGCGGCAGCGGCGGGGACGGCGGAGGGGTGCTCAGCTCCTCCTGGGGCGACCCCCAGAACCCGCTGGAGCCGGCCAACACCAACGAGGTGCAGGGCGGCAAGGTCCTCGACATGATCTTCCGGAATCTGAAGAAGTACGACCCCGACACCGGCGAGGCACAGAACATGCTCGCCGAGAAGATCGAGACCTCCGACTCGCAGAACTACACCGTCACGGTCAAGGACGGCTGGACCTTCAACAACGGCGAGAAGGTCACCGCCCAGTCCTTCGTGGACGCCTGGAACTACGGCGCGAGCCTGAAGAACAACCAGCGCAACGCCTACTTCTTCGCCTACATCGACGGCTACGACAAGGTGCACCCCGAGAGCGGCTCGCAGAGTGCCGACACGCTCTCCGGGCTGAAGGTGACCGGCCCCCTCACCTTCACCGTCAAGCTCAACCAGAAGTTCTCCAGCTTCCCCGACACCCTCGGCTACAACGCCTTCGCGCCGCTGCCCAAGGCGTTCTTCGACGACCACGACGCCTGGCTGAAGAAGCCGATCGGCAACGGCCCCTACCAGGTCGACAACTACGCCCGCGGCTCGCAGATGTCCCTGCGCAAGTGGGACGACTACCCCGGCCCGGACAAGGCGCAGAACGGCGGCGTGGACCTCAAGGTCTACACCGACAACAACACCGCCTACACCGATCTGATCGCGGGCAACCTCGACCTCGTCGACGACGTGCCCGCCTCCCAGCTCAAGAACGTCAAGAACGACCTCGGCGACCGGTACATCAACACCCCCGCCGGCATCATCCAGACCCTCGCCTTCCCGTTCTACGACAACGACTGGAACAAGTCGGGCTCCGAGAAGGTCCGCAAGGGCCTGTCCATGGCCATCGACCGCAAGCAGATCACCGACACGATCTTCCAGCAGACCCGCACCCCGGCCACCGACTGGACCTCGCCGGTCCTCGGCAAGGACGGCGGCTACAAGCCGGGCCTGTGCGGCGACGCCTGCGAGTACAACCCGGAAGAGGCCAAGAAGCTGGTCAAGGAGGGCGGCGGACTCCCCGGCGGCCAGGTCAAGATCACGTACAACGCCGACACCGGCTCCCACAAGCAGTGGGTCGACGCGGTCTGCAACTCCATCAACAACGCCCTGGACAACGACCGCGCCTGCGCCGGGAACCCGGTCGGCACCTTCGCCGACTTCCGCAACCAGATCACCGACCAGAAGATGAGCGGTCCCTTCCGCGCCGGCTGGCAGATGGACTACCCGCTCATCCAGAACTTCCTCCAGCCGCTTTATTACACCAACGCCTCCTCCAACGACGGCAAGTGGTCCAACCAGAAGTTCGACGACCTGGTCGACAAGGCCAACGGCCAGACCGACACCGCCGCGGCCGTCCAGACCTTCCAGCAGGCCGAGGAGGTCGTCCGGGACAACATGGCCGCCATCCCGCTCTGGTACCAGAACGGCAGCGCCGGCTACTCCGACCGGCTCTCCGACGTCAAGCTCAACCCGTTCAGCGTCCCGGTCTACAACGAGATCAAGGTCGGCTGAGGGGGCGGGCTCCATGGGACGCTACGTCGTCCGGCGGCTGCTCCAGATGATCCCGGTCTTCATCGGGGCCACGCTGCTGATCTTCCTGATGGTCAACGTGATGGGCGACCCCATCGCGGGGCTGTGCGGCGACCGGGAGTGCGACCCGGCGACGGCCGCGCAGCTGCGGCACGAGTTCGGCCTCGACCAGCCCGTGTGGCAGCAGTACGCCACCTACATGGGCAACGTCTTCACCGGCGACTTCGGCACCGCCTTCAACGGCCAGCCGGTCACCGAGCTGATGGGCACGGCGTTCCCGGTCACCATCCGGCTGACCATCGTCGCGATCCTCTTCGAGATCGTCGTCGGCATCATCCTCGGCGTCGTCACCGGCCTGCGCCGCGGCCGCCCCGTCGACACCGGGGTGCTGCTGCTGACCCTCGTCGTCATCTCCGTGCCCACCTTCGTCACCGGTCTGCTGCTCCAGCTGCTGCTCGGCGTCAAGTGGGGCTGGATCGACCCGGCCGTCTCGTCCGAGGCGGCCTTCGGCGAGCTGATCGTCCCCGGTCTGGTCCTCGCCTCGGTCTCGCTGGCCTACGTCACCCGGCTGACCCGCACCTCCATCGCGGAGAACCGGCGCTCCGACTACGTCCGCACCGCCATCGCCAAGGGGCTGCCCCGCCACCGGGTCATCACCCGGCACCTGCTGCGCAACTCCCTCATCCCCGTCGTCACCTTCATCGGCACCGACATCGGCGCCCTGATGGGCGGCGCCATCGTCACCGAGCGGATCTTCAACATCCACGGCGTCGGCTACCAGCTCTACCAGGGCATCCTGCGCCAGAACACCCAGACCGTGGTCGGCTTCGTCACCGTCCTGGTCCTCGTCTTCCTCGTCGCCAACCTCGTCGTCGACCTCCTGTACGCCGTACTCGACCCGAGGATCCGCTATGCCTGATCAGGAGCCCTACGAGCCCGAGCGCGCCATCGCCGGCACCGGAATGGGCGGCACGATGGACCTCGGCGCGAGCGAGGCGGTCACGCTGGAGCAGCCGCCGGGGCCGGACGGCGCGGACCCGCGGGAAAAGCCCCGCAGCCTGTGGTCCGACGCCTGGCACGACCTGCGCCGCAACCCCGTCTTCATCATCTCGGCCCTGGTGATCCTGTTCTTGATCGTCATCTCCGTCTGGCCGTCCCTGATCGCCTCCGGCAACCCTCTCAAGTGCGACCTGGCCAAGGCCCAGGAGGGCTCCCAGCCCGGCCATCCCTTCGGCTTCAACGGCCAGGGCTGCGACGTCTACACCCGCACCGTCTACGGCGCCCGCACCTCGGTGGCGGTCGGCATCCTCGCCACGCTCGGCGTCGCGTTGCTCGGCAGCGTCCTCGGCGGCCTCGCCGGGTTCTTCGGCGGCGGCGGGGACGCGGTCCTGTCCCGGATCACCGACATCTTCTTCGCGATCCCGGTCGTCCTGGGCGGTCTCGTGCTGCTCTCCGTCATCACCAGCAACACCATCTGGCCGGTCATCGGCTTCATCGTGCTGCTGGGCTGGCCGCAGATCTCCCGCATCGCCCGCGGCTCCGTCATCACGGCCAAGCAGAACGACTACGTCCAGGCGGCCCGCGCCCTGGGCGCCTCCAACTCCCGCCTCCTGCTGCGGCACATCGCGCCCAACGCCGTGGCCCCCGTCATCGTCGTGGCGACCATCGCGCTCGGCACCTACATCTCCCTGGAGGCGACCCTGTCCTTCCTCGGCGTCGGTCTCAAGCCGCCCAGCGTCTCCTGGGGCATCGACATCTCCTCCGCCGCCCCCTACGTGCGCAACGCCCCGCACGCCCTGCTCTGGCCCTCCGGAGCCCTCGCCATCACCGTCCTCGCGTTCATCATGCTCGGCGACGCGGTGCGCGACGCCCTCGACCCGAAGCTGAGGTGAGCCGCCGCATGCTGCTCGAAGTGCGCGACCTGCACGTGGAGTTCCACACCCGCGACGGCGTCGCCAAGGCCGTCAACGGCGTCAGCTACGGCGTGGACGCGGGCGAGACCCTCGCGGTGCTCGGCGAGTCCGGCTCCGGCAAGTCCGTCACCGCCCAGACGATCATGGGCATCCTCGACATCCCGCCCGGCAGGGTCACCGCGGGGGAGATCCTCTTCGAGGGCAGGGACCTGCTGAAGCTGAAGGAGGAGGAACGCCGGAAGGTCCGCGGCGCCGAGATGGCGATGATCTTCCAGGACGCGCTGTCCTCGCTGAACCCCGTCCTGACCGTCGGCGCCCAGCTCGCCGAGATGTTCACCGTGCACCGCGGCATGTCCCGCAAGGACGCCCATGCCAAGGCCGTCGAGCTGATGGACCGGGTGCGCATCCCGGCCGCCCGGGAGCGGGTGAAGCAGTACCCGCACCAGTTCTCCGGCGGCATGCGCCAGCGCATCATGATCGCGATGGCGATGGCCCTGGAACCCAAGCTGATCATCGCCGACGAACCGACCACCGCTCTCGACGTCACCGTCCAGGCCCAGGTCATGGACCTGCTCGCGGAGCTCCAGCGCGAGCTGCACATGGGGCTCATCCTCATCACCCACGACCTCGGTGTGGTCGCCGACGTCGCCGACAAGATCGCGGTCATGTACGCGGGCCGCATCGTGGAGACGGCCCCGGTCCACGACATCTACAAGGCGCCCGCCCACCCGTACACCCGCGGCCTCCTGGAATCCATCCCGCGCCTCGACCAGAAGGGCCAGGAGCTCTACGCCATCAAGGGCCTGCCGCCCAACCTCACCCGCATCCCGCCCGGCTGCGCCTTCCACCCCCGTTGCCCGATGGCCCAGGACGTCTGCCGCACCGACGTACCGCCCCTGTACGACGTGACGGAGTCCGACGCCGAGCGGGGCAGCGCCTGCCACTTCTGGAGGGAGTGCCTGCATGGCTGAGACCACCGAGCCGATCCTCGAAGTCCGCGGCCTGGTCAAGCACTACCCGCTGACCTCCGGCATCCTCTTCAAGAAGCAGGTCGGCGCGGTCAAGGCCGTCGACGGGGTGGACTTCGAGCTGGCCCGCGGCGAGACCCTCGGCATCGTCGGCGAGTCCGGCTGCGGCAAGTCCACGGTCGCCAAGATGCTGGTCAACCTGGAACGGCCGACGGCCGGTGAGATCCGCTACAAGGGCGAGGACATCACCCGCCTGTCGGGCAAGGCCCTGAAGTCCGTACGCCGGAACATCCAGATGGTCTTCCAGGACCCGTACACCTCCCTCAACCCCCGCATGACGGTGGGCGACATCATCGGCGAGGCGTACGACATCCACCCCGAGGTGGCCCCGAAGGGCGACCGGCGGGGGCGGGTCCAGGACCTGCTGGACGTGGTCGGCCTGAACCCGGAGTACATCAACCGCTACCCCCATCAGTTCTCCGGCGGCCAGCGCCAGCGCATCGGCATCGCGCGGGGGCTGGCGCTGCGCCCGGAGATCATCGTCGCCGACGAGCCGGTCTCGGCCCTCGACGTGTCCGTGCAGGCCCAGGTGATCAACCTGATGGGCCGCCTCCAGGACGAGTTCGACCTGTCCTACATCTTCATCGCCCACGACCTGTCGATCGTCCGGCACATCTCGGACCGGGTCGGCGTGATGTACCTGGGCCGCATCGTGGAGACGGGCCGGGACGCGGAGATCTACGACCACCCGACCCACCCCTACACCCAGGCGCTGCTGTCCGCCGTCCCGGTGCCCGACCCGGAGGCCCGGGAGCACCGCGAGCGGATCATCCTGGCCGGCGACGTCCCGTCCCCGACGAACATCCCCTCCGGCTGCCGCTTCCGCACCCGCTGCTGGAAGGCGCGGGAGCGGTGTGCGCTAGAGGTGCCGGCCCTGGCCGTCCCCGCCGAGTTCCGGGGCGTTGCCGGACCCGCGGCCCACGACTCGGCGTGCCACTTCGCGGAGGAGAAGCGGGTGGTGCCGCCGGAGGAGACGGGGACACCCGGACCGTCGGGACCGTCCGGAGCGAACGGACCGCACGGAGCGAACGGACCGCACGGAGCGAACGGACCGCACGGAGCGAACGGACCGCACGGAGCGAACGGACCGCACGGAGCGAACGGACCGCACGGTTCGCACCGGGAGGACGTCGACGGCGGCTGACGGGCAGCGGGCCGGGGCGACATGGCGTTCCCCCGGCCCGCTTACGGCACCCGCACGGCCGTACGTCGACCAGCGTCACGCGGACGTGTACCGGGACGGCGTCCGTGGCGTTGCCCGCGTATTAAGGATGGCGGCGGACGGGTGACGTCGGCGCGCTACGCCGGTGCGGGCAACGACCGCTTCAGGAAGTCCACCTGGAGCAGCAACAGGTTCTCGGCGACCGACTCCTGCGGGGTCATGTGCGTGACGCCGGACAGCGGCAGCACCTCGTGCGGCCGCCCGGCCGCCAGCAGGGCCGACGACAGGCGCAGCGAGTGGGCGACCACCACGTTGTCGTCCGCCAGCCCGTGGATGACCAGCATGGGCCGGTGCGGCTCGGCGGCGTCGACCAGCCCGGCGTCGTCGATCACCGAGTTGCGGCGGTAGACGTCGGGCTGCTCGCCGGGGTCGCCGAGGTACCGCTCCTGGTAGTGGGTGTCGTAGAGCCTGAGGTCGGTGACCGGGGCGCCGACCACGGCGGCGTGGAAGACGTCCGGCCGGCGCAGCGCCGCGAGGGCGGCCAGGTAGCCGCCGAAGGACCACCCCCGGATGGCGACGCGGTCCAGGTCCAGCGGAAAGTCGGCGGCTAGGGCGTGCAGCGCGTCCACCTGGTCCTGGAGCACGACGGCGGCCAGGTCGTCCTTGACGGCCTTCTCCCAGGCGGGGGAGCGCCCCGGAGTGCCCCGCCCGTCGGCGACGACCACGGCGAACCCCTGGTCGGCGAACCACTGGGAGGTGAGGTGGGCGTTGTGCGCGGCGACGACGCGCTGGCCGTGCGGGCCACCGTAGGGGTCGAGGAGGACGGGGAGGGGGGCGTCACCGTGGTAGTCCGTTGGCATAAGCACGGCGCACGGGACACGCCGTGCGCCCCCCTGAGTGAGGGTCACGCGCGGGGACAAACCGGGGTCTTCCGCATACGAGGCGACGGTGGCCGCCGGCTTCCCGTCCCGCAGCACCTGGACCCGCGCCCCGGGCCGGTCGAGGGTGGCGGACACGAGGACGGTCACGCCCCCCGCGCGCACCGCCGAGTGCACGCCGGGCTCCTGCGACAGGCGCTCCACGCCGAGTTCGTTCACCCGGTACACGTGCACCTCGCCGATCTCCGCCTCGGCCGCCTCCTCGCCCGCCGAAGCGGAGACCAGCACGTCGTCGGCGCCGACGTCCAGCACCGCCCGCAGATGCAACTGGGGCCCGGTGAGCGGTCGTTCACCTACCGCCAGCACCCGTGCACCGCCCTCGTCGGCGATCCGCACCAGCTGCCCCGAGGGGCTCCAGCAGGGCACACCGGGGAAGAGTTCCAGCCAAGTTGGATCTTCGTCGGCGTGCACCATCCGGGTCGTGCCGGACTCGGTGTCCACCGCCAGGTAGAGCTGGCTGCGCTGGTCGCGCGCCTGTACGAGAAGCAGTGGTGCACCCGCCGCTGACCAGTGCACTCGCGCCAGATACGGATACCGGGCCCGGTCCCAGAGAACCTCCGTGCGCCCCCCGTCGAGATCGACGACGAACAGCCGTACGTCCGCGTTCGGGGTGCCCGCCGCCGGATACGGCACGTGGTGTGGATCACGTTCGGGGTGGGCCGGGTCGGAGATCCACCAGCGTTGCACCGGCGTGTCGTCCACGCGTGCCACCAGCAGCCGGTCCGAGTCCGGGCTCCACCAGAAGCCCCGGCTGCGGGACATCTCCTCGGCCGCGATGAACTCGGCGAGCCCGTACGTGACGCCCTCGCCGTCCGCCTCGGCCAGCGCCCTGTCGCCGTCCCCCTCGGCGCCCACGACGCGCAGGGCACCCCCGGCGACGTAGGCGACGTGCCGGCCGTCGGGTGAGGGGCGGGGATCGATCACCGGCCCGGGGACGGACAGTTCGCGCGCGGTGCCGACCCTCAGCTCGGCCGCGAAAAGCCGCCCCGACAGGGCGAAGGAGGCCAGTTCGACCGCGGCGTCGGTGGCGTAGCCGACGATCCCGGCGCCGCCCTCGCGGCTGCGCTCACGCCGGGCCCGTTCCTCGGGCGACAGCCGCTCCTGGGCGCCGCCGAGCAGGGCGCGCGGGTCGGCGGCGACGCGCTCCCCGCCCTTCTCGACGTCCAGGATCCACAGGGCGTTGGCCCGGTCCGTACCGGTGCCGGAGCGCAGGAAGGCGACCCGTGAACCATCGGGTGCCACGGTGAACGAACGCGGCGCGCCGAGCGTGAACCGCTGGGTGCGGGCGTGCCGTTTGGGGAAGGAGTCGGACTCGGTCGTCATGCCATGACCATATTGGCCATGCGCCCCCTTGTGCGGCCGTGCGCCGAGAGATGCGCGCGCACGGATAGTTATGATCACTAGCGCATAGTGGGTATCAACCAGGTACCCCCTGCGTGGATTTATCTGCCCCGAGCACCGACTGCGACCGACCCCCCCATGTCCCTGGGCCCATTGGAGGTGAGCCGCCGTGGCACTCTCGATTTCGGCGGTTGTGCTGCTGGCGATCATCGTCTTCCTGCTCGTCAAGAAGTCAGGCTTGAAGGCGGGGCATGCGGTGGTGTGCATGCTCCTCGGCTTCTACCTGGCCTCCTCGACGATCGCTCCGACGATCAGCGAGCTGACGACGAACCTTGCAGGGATGATCGGAAGCATCAACTTCTGACCGTGCCGGCCACGAAGCGGACCCAGGCCTCCGGCGCCAGCGCGAGCCGGGGGCCGGTGTCCGGCAGGCTCTTCGAGTCGCGCACGTGGACGGTGCCGGGTTCGAGGGCGACCTCGACGCAGGAGTCGCCCTCGCTGCTGCTGCTGTAGCTGCTCTTGAACCACGCCAGGCCGGTGTTGCGGATCATGTCTCCCCCAGCAGTCGCTCGATGAAGCCGATGGACTCACGCGGAGTCAGGGCCTGCGCCCGGATGATGCCATACCGCAACTCCAGGATACGTAGCTGCCTGGGCTCGGACACCGGCCGGCCGTGGGCCACCACCGGTGAACGCCCCACCCTGGAGCCGTCCTCGAAGGTCAGCACCTCGATACCGCCGGCCAGCCCGGCGTGCTCCTCAAGGTCCATCGGCATCACCTGCAACTCGACGTTCCTCGACTGCGCCACCTCAAGCAGGTGTTCGAGCTGGCGGCGCAGGTTCGCCCTTCCGCCCAGTGGGCGCCTGAGCGACCACTCCTCCAGGACGAAGCTCAACTCGGGTGCCGGGTCCCGTTCGAAGACGCCCTTGCGCGCCACGCGTGCGGCGATGAACCGCTCCACCTCGTCCGCCGAGTAGGAAGGGCGCCGCATCAGGAGCAGTCCGCGCGCGTACTCCGGCGTCTGCAGCAGCCCGTGGACGTTCAGCGGGTCGTACAACTGCATCGCCACCGCCCGCGCCTCCATCTGCGCGAGATCCCGCACCTTCTTCGGATACCGGACCTTCTTCACGTCCTCCTTCATCGCCGCGACGATCCCGCCGGCGGCCAGCACCTCGTCCGCCCGGTCCAGGTACTCGGGGCGCGGGATCCGCCTGCCGCCCTCGACCTTGTACACGAGGTCCTCCCCGTACCCGATCGCCACCGCGAAGTCGGGAGCCCGCATCCCCGCCGCCTCCCGGCGCAGCCGGAGCTGCCGGCCCACCGTGGCGATCACGGCCAGCGCCCAGTCGTCGTCCGGGTCCACCTCCCACCCCGGCTCGTCGACCTGGTCCGTTCCGGCGTCCACCGACATGTCGCACCCCTCCTCGCTCCCGCGTCGCACGGCCGTGCCCTGCCCGGAACAACGCCGCCGACCGTGCCGACGGCACTGGACAAGGCCTGGACAGTTCCGTACGGCCCGTGCGGGCGTGAGGACGGAGTCCGGGCCTCATAGGGTGGGGGCATGACGGATCTCCCCGGCCGGCGTCTGCTGCTGGTGCACGCGCACCCGGACGACGAGTCGATCAACAACGGCGTCACCATGGCCCGGTACGCGGCCGAGGGCGCGCACGTGACGCTGGTGACCTGCACCCTCGGTGAGCGGGGCGAGGTCATTCCGCCCGAGCTCGCCCAGCTGTCCGGCGCCGCCCTGGGCGGGCACCGCAGGGGTGAGCTGGCGGACGCGATGCGCGCGCTCGGCGTCGACGACTTCCGGCTGCTCGGTGGGCCGGGGCGGTTCGCCGACTCCGGGATGATGGGGCTGCCGGACAACGACGACCCCGGCTGCCTGTGGCAGGCCGACGTCGACGCGGCCGCCGCCCTGCTCGTGGACGTCATCCGCGAGGTGCGCCCCCAGGTGCTCGTCACCTACGACCCGAACGGCGGCTACGGCCACCCCGACCACATCCAGGCCCACCGCGTCGCCATGCGCGCGGTGGAACTGGCGGCCGAGGCCGGGTGCCCCGTCGCCAAGGTCTACTGGAACCGCGTGCCGCGCTCCCACCTCGAGAACGCCTTCGCCCGGCTCCGGGACGAGCTGCCCGGACTGCCGTTCGACAAGGTGGCCGAGGTCGAGGACGTACCGGGCGTCGTCGACGACGCGCTGGTCACCACCGAGATCCGCGGCGACGGCACCCCGTACGCCGCCGCCAAGGCCGCCGCGATGCGCGCGCACGCCACCCAGATCACGGTCGCCGAACCGTACTTCGTCCTCTCCAACGACCTGGCCCAGCCCCTCCTCACCACCGAGTACTACGAACTGGTGCGCGGCGAGCGGGCCGCCGGCGGCGGACGCGAGAGCGACCTGTTCGCCGGGATCACCGCGACCCAGGAGAGCGAGGTGGCCCCGTGAGCAGCCGCAACGAGCCCGCGGGTTCCGTACTCGCGCAGCCGCTGCGCCCGCCCTCGCCCGGCCGGGCCCTCCTGTACGTGGGGCTCTTCGTGCTCGGCGCCGTCATCGGTGCCGCGGGCGCGCTGCTCCAGCCGGCCTGGTTCCCGGGCGGGCTGCTGCTCGCCCTGGCAGCCGAGGCGGGACTGTGCCTCGGGGCGGGCCGTGCCGTCGGGCGCCGGGGCGGGGCCGTCGCACCCGCCCTCGGCTGGGCCCTCGCCGCGGTGCTGCTCACCGCCAGCCGGCCGGAGGGCGACTTCCTCTTCGCCGCCGGTGTCGGGTCCTACCTCTTCCTGCTCGGCGGGATCGCCGTCGCTGTGATCTGCGCCACCCTCGCGCCGGTGCGGCAACCGGACGGCGACTCCGCCCGACTTCGCAAGTGACGTACCGCTTCGCCGTGCACGGGCGTGCGGGTCCCGTGTGGGTTTCCCCGGCGGTCACGGGATACGCGTGAGAAGTGGCCAGTATGGTGGTGCGCGCCGCCGAGCCGCCCGCTGATGGCGTGACGGGCGGCGGAGCCAATCGGGAGAACCTGCCTTGAGTCGTGAAACTGACAGTTCGTCCTCCGGGCCGCACGGGCGCGGCGGAGCCGCATACCCCTCGGGCACCCCGCCCTACGGGACACCCACGGCTTCCGACACCGGTACGGACGCGGGCCGTTCGGCCACGCGACCGGAGGAGCGCAAGACCGAGACGACGCTGACGACCCGGATCCGGATCAACATCCCCGGGTCGCGGCCCATCCCGCCGGTCGTCGTGCGCAAGCCCGTCACGGACGGCGAGGGCGCCGCAGCCGACGGCGCGGAGGCCACCACGACGGGTGAGCGGCCCGCACCTTCAGCGAGCGCCGCCGCGCCCGCGGGCGGCGCTCCCCAGGCCCCCGCCGAGCCCGCTCCGTCCGCCCAGCCCGCCGAGGAGAAGCCGACCAGCGACTGGTTCGCGCCCCGCAAGTCGGGTCAGGGCAAGGGCGCTCAGGGCGGCGGTTCCACCAACGGGGCCGGTCTGCCGGGCGGTTCGCCGGCGCCCGCCGCCGGTCCGGGTGCGCCGGGCAATCGGGGTACGGGTCCCGCGGGTGCTTCCGGTGCCGGTGCGCGACCGGGCGGCGGGAGTGGCCGTCCCGGTGGCGTCGTCGGCTCCATGAGCGCACCCGGCGCCACCCGCTCCGGTGCGACCGGCGGGCCCGTGGCGCCCGGCCACGGCGGCGGCACCGGTTCCTTCGACGTGACCGAGGCGCTGGCGGCCGGCCCGCTGGGCGGCAACGGCAACGGCAACGGTCCCAGGCCGGGCGCCGGGAGCGAACCAGGCCGCGACGACCTGCCCGATTTCGCGGGGGAGCGCGGCACCGACCCGGGCCCCGGCGCCCCCGGCGGGCAGCACAACGGCCTGAACGGACAGTCCCCGTACGGCGTCGGCCCCCAGGGCCCCGCCGGTCCGACGAGCGGCCCGGCCACCGGCGACAGCCGGCTGACGCCGCCCCCGGCAGGCGACCTCGGCAGCCCCGGGGCCCCGGGCGGGCAGCGCGAGGCCGCCCCGAACGGCCTGCGCGGCCCGGGGAGCCCCGGCGGTCCCGGCGGTCCGGGCGGCCCGGGTGGCCCCGGCAGGCCGACGGGCCCCGACGCCACCCGCCCCGGCCCCGGCGGCGGACTCAGCGACGACACCGCGATCCTCACCCCGCAGCGGCCGGCTCCCCCCGGCATGGGCAACCCGGACAACGTCTCCGGCAACACCGTCACCAGCGGCATCCCCGTCGTACCGGGCGGGCGCGACGAGCCGTTCCGGACCGCGCCCGGCGACGGACCGCTCCCGCACACGCCGCCCAAGCTGCCCGAGCCGGTCTCCGCGCCCCCGGCGAGCTCCGCCAAGCCCGCCAAGAAGAAGGGGCGCAAGAAGCTCCCGCTCCTCGTCGGCGGCCTGGTCGTCGTCGCCGGTGTCACCTACGGCGCCGGCCTGCTCATGAACCGCTCCGAGGTGCCCAAGGGCACCACCGTGCTCGGCGTCGACATCGGCGGCGGCACCCGCGACGACGCCGTGGAGAAGCTGGACAAGGCCCTCGGTGCCCGCGCGGCCAAGCCGCTCAAGCTCACCGTGGGCGGTGACACCGTCTCGCTCAAGCCCGACCAGGCGGGGCTCCAGCTCGACACGCAGGCCACGGCCAGCGACGCGGCGACGAGCGACTACAACCCGATGTCCGTGATCGGCTCCCTCTTCGGCCAGAAGCGGGTCGTCGAACCGGTCATGCCCGTCGACGAGGAGAAGCTGCACGCCGCCCTGGAGAACGCCGCCGGCGGGGCCGGTTCGGTGACCGAGGGCACGATCAAGTTCGAGTCCGGCAAGGCCGTCCCCGTGTACGGCAAGCCCGGCAAGGGCATAGACGTCGCCAAGTCGACCGAGGCCGTGCAGGCGGCGTACCGCACCCAGGTGGAGACGGGCACCGCCACCGGGGTGAACGTGCCGACGACCACCAAGCAGCCCACGGTCTCCAAGGCCGAGGTCGACCGGATGATGAAGGAGTTCGCCGAGCCGGCGATGTCGGCCCGCGTGACCGTGCAGACGGACCCGGCCCACTCGATTCCGCTCAGCCCCGAGAAGTCGCTGTGGAAGTTCCTGAGGGTCACGGCCGTCGACGGCAAGCTGGTCGACAAGCCCGACCTGAACGCCCTCAAGGAGCTCTACGGCCAGACCTTCGACGGTGTGCTCATCACCCGCGCCAACGGTGACAAGACGCCCGTCACCCCGCAGGACGTCTACGGCGCCATGCGCCAGGCCCTGAAGAGCAAGACCGACCGGGTGGCGGTCATCGACACCAACCCGAGCTGACGTCACGCCACGACAGGAATGCGGCACGACTGCGGGCAGTCGTGCCGCTGGGGCGCTGGGGGTTCCCCGCTCGAGCGAAGCCGAGAGTGGGGGCAGGGCGGGCGCCGGGGGTACCTCCCAGGCCGTTCAGGCACTGGGGAGGCGCCCTGTCGGCGCGGGCAAGCGCCCCCACCCGCACCCCGCCGACGGTCAGTTCAGCATCGCCCGAGCCGCCCGCGCCTCCCCCCGCAGCTCCGCCGCGACCGCCTCGTCCACCGCCGACACCACCTCGGCGTACGCCTCCAACTCCCCGGCCCCCGCCAGGAACTCCCCCCGCTGCACCAGCAACCGCGCCCGCTCGTAACGCAACCGAGCCGCATGCGCCGGCAACAGCAGCGCCAGGTCGATCGCCCACAGCCCCACCGCCGACTGCTCCGGCCGCCCCGCCGCCCACGCCCGGATGTTGTTCAGCACCCGGGACACCACCTCCAACGGCGCGGCGGGTTCCAGCATCGAAGGCCGCAACTCCGCCCCCGTCGCCCCGGCGACCAGCACCTCCGCGTCCTTCCCGGTGAGCAGCCGCCCTCCGTCGAACGGATCGACGAGAACCCGTTCCCCAGCCGCGTGCTCCGGCCCGAGTCCGACCACGAAGTGCCCCGGCAGCGCGACCCCGTACACCGGTGCCCCCGCCCGCCGGGCCACCTCAAGCCACACCACCGACAGCAGGATCGGCAGCCCGCGCCGCCGCCGCAGCACCTCGTGCAGCAACGACGACTCCAGCCGCTGGTAGTCCGCGGCGACCCCGTGGAAGCCGTACCGCTCGCCGAGCAGGTCCCGCAGCGCCTCGGCCCAGGCCCGCGGCGTACCCGGCCGGAACGGCAGCTCCCCGGCCAGCCGGTCCAGCTCCACCTGCGCGGCGTCCAGTCCCGCCTCGTCCAGCGCCCCGTCCGCCTCCGCGCCCACCAGCAGGCACAGCGTGGCCAGGTCGGGCCGCTCGGACCGCGCCTCCTCGGCGAACCGCCGCCGTACTTCGGCCGAACGTTCCGGCGACGGGGGCCGGAGGGGATGAGGATGAGGCATGGCCGGCTCGTGCCCTTTCACTGTGCTGTCGAGACGAGGTGGAGCGAGGTGGGCAGGGACGGTCGGCTACCGGTCCGTCGCGGTGTTCCCGGGCTCCCGGTAGTGGTGGTAGGCGTGGTGCGCGGCGAAGCCCGTCCCGGCGTACAGCGCCCTGGCCCCGGCATTGTCCGTCTCCACCTGGAGCCACGCCGCCGACGCGCCCTCGTCCAGCGCCCGCCGGGCCAGCGCGGCCATCACGGCGGTCGCCAGTCCCCGGCGCCGCCGCGCGGGATCGACCTCGACGGCCGCGAAGGACGCCCAGCGCCCGTCCACGACACACCGTCCGATCGCCGCCGGGGCACCCGTCGGGTCCGCACCGGACACCTTGGCGAACCACACCGAGGGCCCTGCGCCCAGCACCCGCAGGGCCACGTCGCTCACACCCTTGCGCTGGTACCGGGCCAGCCACGCCTCGTCCGCCTCCCGGGACAGGACCACACCGGCGCCCTCGGCGAGGTCGGCGACCGGTGCGAGCCCGCCGGTCCACACCTCCGCCGTCACCTCCCGCACCCAGCCCCGCCGCTCCAGCTCCGCGCACAGCGGCTCCTGCGTGCCGGCGGCGCCGGTGGCGGTCTGCACGTACGCGGGCAGCCCGCGCTCGCCGTACCAGCGCCTTACGGCCGTCAGCGCCTCGTCGAGCGGCAGCCCCGGATCGCCGAGCGGGAGCGCGGAGTTGGCCCGCCGGGTGAAGCCGCCGGCCGCCCGCAGCTCCCACCCGCCGAGCCGCTCGCTCTCCACCGGGGGCCAGGCCCGCGCGGCGACCCGCGCCAGCTCCTCGTAGGACGCGGCGGGCCCGCGCCGGCGGGCGGGCGCGGCCGGCACGACCTTCCCGGCGACGAGGTCGGACTCGGCGACACGGACACTTTCGCCACTCTTTCGTGTGATCAGCAGCACACCATCGGTCCATGATGTGAGAACACCGACCGTGTCGGTGAACCTCTCACCTGCGACACCAGTGTCGCTCAAGCGCCGTACGGAGACTCGTTTGCCCACGTCAGCAGCGGTGATACGGACCTCAAGTCGCCCTGCGGCAGAGATTTCCACGGGTCTGTCCACCCCTCCTGTTCGGATCATGCCCAGGAACGGAGATACTAGGGGCGGGCATCGACGACGCCGCGCTCCCGCGCGCCAGGCGGCGGAGCCTACGGAGGCCCGCCAGCGCCCTATCGAGGAGGAACGACAGCGTGACCTACGTCATCGCGCAGCCTTGTGTCGACGTGAAGGACAAGGCGTGCATCGAGGAGTGCCCGGTCGACTGCATCTACGAGGGCCAGCGGTCCTTGTACATCCACCCGGACGAATGCGTCGACTGTGGTGCCTGTGAGCCGGTCTGCCCGGTCGAGGCGATCTTCTACGAGGACGACACTCCCGAGGAGTGGAAGGACTACTACAAGGCGAACGTCGAGTTCTTCGACGAGCTCGGCTCGCCCGGCGGCGCCAGCAAGCTGGGGCTGATCGAGCGCGACCACCCGTTCGTCGCCGCGCTGCCGCCGCAGAACCAGTAGGAGCGGCCCGCACACGCGCCGCCTCGGTCCCGTACGGCCCGGTCCCCCGATCGGCCGCACGGGACCGAGGCGTTTGCCGCAGCCCCGGGCGCCGACGAGCAGAGGGAGAGCAACCCACCGTGTCCGCAGTCTCCGACCGACTTCCCACCTTCCCCTGGGACCAGCTGGAGCCGTACAAGAAGACGGCGACGGCCCACCCCGGCGGCATCGTCGACCTCTCGGTCGGTACCCCGGTCGACCCGGTGCCCGAGCTGATCCAGAAGGCCCTGGTCGACGCGGCGGACTCCCCGGGCTACCCGACCGTCTGGGGCACCCCGGCACTGCGCGACGCGATCACCGGCTGGGTCGAGCGCCGGCTCGGCGCCCGCGACGTCACCCACCGCCACGTGCTTCCCGTCGTCGGGTCCAAGGAACTGGTCGCCTGGCTCCCGACCCAGCTGGGCCTGGGCCCCGGCGACCGGGTGGCCTTCCCGCGCCTGGCCTACCCGACGTACGAGGTCGGCGCCCGCCTGGCCCGCGCGGAGTA
Organism: Streptomyces sp. NPDC085944; assembly: GCF_040686295.1. Lineage (NCBI taxonomy): Bacteria > Bacillati > Actinomycetota > Actinomycetes > Kitasatosporales > Streptomycetaceae > Streptomyces > Streptomyces sp. NPDC085944. Next base: position 710,051 of record NZ_JBFBJX010000001.1, read on the forward strand.
CGAGGCGTACGAGGACCCGACCGAGCTGGACCCCGCGGGCCTGAAGCTCCTCTGGCTCAACTCCCCGTCCAACCCGACCGGCAAGGTCCTCTCCCAGGCCGACCTGACCCGGATCGTGGCCTGGGCCCGCGAGCACGGCGTGCTCCTCGTCTCCGACGAGTGCTACCTGGAGCTGGGCTGGGAGGCCGACCCGGTCTCGGTCCTCCACCCGGACGTCAACGGCGGCTCGTACGACGGCCTGGTCGCCGTCCACTCCCTCTCCAAGCGCTCCAACCTCGCCGGCTACCGCGCGGCCTTCCTCGCCGGCGACCCGGCCGTCCTGGGCCCGCTCCTGGAGATCCGCAAGCACGGCGGCATGATGACCTCGGCGCCGACCCAGGCGGCCGTGGTGGCGGCCCTCGGCGACGACGAGCACGTCCGCGTCCAGCGTGAGCGCTACGCGGCCCGCCGCACCGTCCTGCGCGAGGCCCTGCTCGGCCACGGCTTCCGCATCGAGCACAGCGAGGCCAGCCTCTACCTCTGGGCCACCCGCGACGAGTCCTGCTGGACCACGGTCGCCCACCTGGCCGACCGAGGCATCCTGGTGGCCCCGGGCGGCTTCTACGGCCCGGCAGGCGAAAACTTCGTCCGCGTAGCCCTGACAGCCACAGACGAACGCATCCAAACAGCGGCGGACCGCCTGAAGCGCTGACCTGGCTGCGGGGCAGTCGTTCCGGCCCGCCCGCCCCGGCTGGGCACTCGCTCCGCCCCGGCTGTGGGCACTCGCTCCGCAGGGCGATGGGGGCACCTCCCACGCCTTCGAGGCAATGGGGGAGGGTGGGCACAGCCCCCATCGCCGGGCCACGGCCAAGACACGCCCGCTGAACCGACGTAGGCAAGCAGAACGCCGGGGCCTGGGAACCTCAGACCCCGGCGCCGCGCCGCTCAAGCCCGGCGCTAGCCGACCGGCAGACCCTGAACCGGCAGCCCGCCCTTGCCCAGCGCGTCCGTCGGCAGCCCACCCTGCGTCGCGGTCGACGCCGTGTCACCCACGATGTCCCCGGCGGCACCCGCCGCGCCCCCCGCGGCGTCCTGCGCGGCCGGCGTGGCCTTCTTGACGGCCGATCCACCGGTCTTGCCCGCGGCCGGCACGGCCTTCTTGACGGCCTTGCCGCCGGTGTCGCCCGCGGTTTCGGTGACGTTCTGGGCCGCGGAGGCGGCGGTGTTGCCGACGTTCGCCCCGTCCAGGGCGGTCAGTCCCCCGAGGTTCGGGGTGGCCGGCAGTTCGGGAGCCGCGCTGGCGGAGCCGGCCGCACCGACCCCGGCAGCCGCTCCCGCAGCGACGAGCAGCGCGGCACGGGCGATCCGGCGGGTCAGGGGGAGGGACATGATGCTCCTTCGACGGAAGTCAACGATGGGGAATCCGACCGTGCCCGGGAACGATCGGAGAGTGATCGACCGGGCTCGGACGCAGTGACTACCGCTCGAGAGCCACGAAGGTTGCGGCGGCCCGGCGTAAAGAGTTGGTAATGCGTCGCATTATCAGGTGCACAGAAAAACGGGCAAAAGGGCGCCGGTCGGAAAGTCTGCTGAATCCTTACGGCCCTTGATTTTCCTGGGCCCCGACGCCTCCGGGGGTGAGGGTGTGCAAACCCGTGGCCCGCGTCGACCTCGCGCCGACGCGGGTCACTCGCGAAGGTGACGGCTCGTACGGGCGCGCTACCAGCCGGACGTGATCCGCACCGGTCCGGCCGCCCGCTCCGCGCCCTCGGTGCCTTCGCCGCCCGCCGGCGCCCACTTGCTGTCGGTGTTGCCCGCGGTCCACTCCCGGCCCGCGTAGGTGACCCGCTGGATGTGCAGCGAGGAGGCGTTGGCCACCGCCCAGTGCGCCACCTGCCAGCCGCGCCGCTCGGTCTCCCGCTGTCCGCCCGCACCGGCGCCTCCGGTCACGGGCACCGTGACCGTCCGCTCGTCGGAGGCGCCCGCGGAACGGGCGGCGCCCGTGTCGGCGCCGCTGCCGTCGGACACCTCCGCGCCGGCCGGTTCGAGCACGGCGTGCCCGAACTCCCGCACCAGCGCCGCGCGGACCGCGTCCGGCCCCTTGCGAGGGGTCGAGCCGGGGCGCCCGTCGCAGGTCAGCGTCGCTGCGGACCGCCCGGTGAGCGCGGCGGCGAGCAGCTCGGCGTCCGGTTCGTGCTTGGCGTACGCGTCCGGGAAGCCGCTGCGCTGCACGCGCTGGGCGGCGACGGTCAGCGGCAGCTCCTGATAGTCCGCCACCTTGACCAGGTGGTCGTAGAACTCGCCCGCCGCGTAGGCGGGGTCCAGGATCTCCTCCGGCGTGCCCCAGCCCCACGAGGGCCGCTGCTGGAACAGGCCGAGCGAGTCCTTGTCGCCGTAGTCCAGGTTGCGCAGCGCCGACTCCTGCAGCGCGGTCGCCAGGGCGATCGTCACGGCCCGCTCCGGCAGCCCCCGAGCGGTGCCCACGGCGGTGATCGTGGCCGCGTTCACGGCCTGCTCCGGCGTGAACTCGTAGGTCGTACGGCCGTCCTTGCCGGAGGCCACCTTGCAGCCCGGAGCGCCCGCGCCTCCGGTGACGTACTGCACCGCCAGATAACCGGCGACCGCGAGGAGGGCGATGGAGGCGGCGCCCGAACGGGCGAGGCGGCCACGGCGTTTGCGGGGTGGGGACGGCTGAAGCACGCGTACAAGGTACTGGAGGGTAGGGTCCGGTGTCCCCCGGGTACGGACACTGCCCGAATGGGCCGGGCGCTAGGGTCGGGGCCATGGCCGATACCCCGCTTGACCTCACGCTGGACGCCGCGGAGCTTACCGCGCGGCTCGTCGACTTCCCGTCCGAGAGCGGAACCGAGGAGCCGCTGGCGGACGCGATCGAGAGCGCCCTGCGGGCCCTGCCCCACCTGTCGGTCGAGCGGTACGGCAACAACGTCGTCGCCCGTACGGAGCTGGGCCGCGCGGAGCGCGTGATCCTGGCCGGCCACATCGACACCGTGCCGATCGCCGGCAACGTCCCCTCCCGGCTGGACGAGGACGGGGTCCTGTGGGGCTGCGGGACCTGCGACATGAAGGCGGGCGTCGCGGTCCAGCTGCGCATCGCGGCCACCGTCCCCGCCCCCAACCGCGACCTGACCTTCGTCTTCTACGACAACGAGGAGGTCGCCGCCGAGCTGAACGGCCTCAAGCACGTCGCCGAGGCGCACCCCGAGTGGCTGGAGGGCGACTTCGCGGTACTCCTCGAACCCTCCGACGGCCAGGTGGAGGGCGGCTGCCAGGGCACCCTGCGGGTGCTGCTCAAGACGTCCGGGGAGCGGGCGCACTCGGCGCGCTCCTGGATGGGCTCCAACGCCGTCCACGCCGCCGCCCCGATCCTCGCGCGCCTGGCGGAGTACGAGCCCCGGTACCCGGTGATCGACGGCCTGGAGTACCGCGAGGGCCTCAACGCGGTCGGCATCACCGGTGGGGTGGCGGGCAACGTCATCCCCGACGAGTGCGTGGTCACCGTCAACTTCCGCTACGCCCCCGACCGCAGCCCAAAGGACGCCCTCGCCCACGTGCGCGAGGTCTTCGCGGACTGCGGGGTGACGGACTTCGTGGTCGACGACCACAGCGGCGCGGCCCTGCCCGGACTGTCCCACCCGGCCGCGGCGGCCTTCATCGAGGCGGTGGGCGGCACCCCGCAGCCCAAGTACGGCTGGACGGACGTCTCCCGCTTCTCGGCGCTCGGCGTGCCGGCGGTCAACTACGGCCCCGGCAACCCGCACTTGGCGCACAAGCGCGACGAGCGGGTCGAGGTGGCGAAGATCCTCGCGGGCGAGGAGCGCCTGCGCTCCTGGCTGACGGCATGATCCACGGCGGTCGCGACGGGTTTGGGTCGCAGCGTGGCGGACATGCTGAGGTCCCTCGCACGTAACCCGCGTAGAACTACGCTGAGGTGGAAGAACCTGCAACCGGAGGGAGCGCGCATGGCTACTGGCAACCCCGAGGGCAAGAAGCGGCCACCGGAGGAGCAGCGCATGGGCCCCGTCCTCCGGCGGCGGGACCAGGTGCAGAAGAGCACCACGGACCAGCGCCTGCTGGACGAGCGTGCCCCGACGGACTGGGTCCACACCGACCCCTGGCGAGTGCTGCGCATCCAGTCCGAGTTCATCGAGGGCTTCGGCACCCTGGCCGAACTGCCGCCCGCCATCAGCGTCTTCGGCTCCGCCCGCACGGCGGCGGACTCACCGGAGTACGAGGCGGGCGTGCGGCTGGGCCGCGGCCTGGTGGAGGCCGGCTTCGCCGTCATCACCGGCGGTGGGCCCGGCGCCATGGAGGCGGCCAACAAGGGAGCCCTGGAGTCGAAGGGCATTTCGGTCGGCCTGGGCATCGAACTGCCCTTCGAGCAGGGGCTCAACCCCTACGTCGACATCGGCCTGAACTTCCGCTACTTCTTCGTCCGCAAGATGATGTTCGTGAAGTACGCGCAGGGCTTCGTCGTCCTGCCCGGCGGTCTCGGCACCCTGGACGAGCTGTTCGAGGCACTCACCCTGGTGCAGACCCAGAAGGTGACCCGCTTCCCCATCGTCCTGTTCGGCTCCGAGTACTGGGGCGGCCTGGTCGACTGGCTCCGGGGCACCCTGGTCGCCCAGGGCAAGGCCGCCGAGAAGGACCTCCTTCTCTTCCACGTCACGGACGACGTGGACGAGGCGGTGGCCCTGGTCTCCAAGGAAGCGGGCCGCTAGGGCCCGCCACGGGCGGGGGCGAGGGCTGGGGCGAGGTCCTACGCCAGCCCCCGCCGGGCCACCGCGGGCTCCCGGTGCCCGGCGATCGTCGCCACCATGTCCAGGACCTGCCGGGTCTCCGCCACCTCGTGCACCCGGTACACCCGCGCCCCCAGCCACGCCGACACCGCCGTCGTCGCCAGCGTGCCGATCACCCGCTCCTTCACGGGCCGGTCCAGCGTCTCCCCGACGAAGTCCTTGTTCGACAGGGACACCAGCACCGGCCACCCCGTCTCCACCATCTCCCCGAGCCGCCGCGTCGCCTCCAGGCTGTGCCGCGTGTTCTTCCCGAAGTCGTGCCCGGGGTCGATCAGCACCGACTCCCGCGGCACCCCGAGCCCGACCGCCCGCTCGGCCAGCCCCAGCGTCACCTGCAGGATGTCGGCCACGACGTCGTCGTACGTCACCCGGTGCGGCCGCGTCCGCGGCTCCGCGCCGCCCGCGTGCGTGCACACCAGCCCCACCCCGTACCGGGCCGCGACCTCCGCGAGCTTCGGGTCGACGCCGCCCCACGCGTCGTTCAGCAGGTCCGCCCCGGCCTCGCAGACGGCCTCGCCGACCTCGTGCCGCCAGGTGTCCACGCTGATCACGACGTCCGGGAAGCGCCGCCGCACCTCCGCGACGAAGCCCACCGTCCGCCGCGCCTCCTCAGCGGCCGACACCTCGTCCCCGGGGCCGGCCTTCACCCCGCCGATGTCGACGATCGCGGCGCCCTCGGCCACCGCCTGCTCCACGCGCGCGAGGGCGGGCTCGTCGCGGAAGGTCGCCCCCTGGTCGTAGAAGGAGTCGGGGGTCCGGTTCACGATCGCCATGATCACCGGCTCGTGCGCCGTGAACTCACGCCTGCCCAGCCTGAGCGTCCCCTGTGACATCTTCTCGTCCATACCCGTTCTCTCGTCCCGCTCTCGGCCTCGGGGCGCGGTCCTTCGACGGCCGCGGCCCCGACTGTCAGACTCGCATGGCACGATCGGACCCGACACAACCGACTCCGACCCGACCGACTCCACCGACTCGACCGACTCCGACTCGGTGCGGACTCCGACCCGACCATGGGGGCCCAGCGATGGTCATGTTCCTGTTCCTCGTCATCGCGCTGGCCGTCGTCGTGGCCGCGGTGACGCTCGCCGTGGTGGGCGGCGGCGACAGCGGGCCGCTGCCCGAGGCCGCGCCCGAGCGGGTACGGGACGCGCTGCCCCCGGACCGCCCGGTGGGTCGCGGCGACGTGGAGCGGTTGCGCTTCCCGCTCGTCGTCCGCGGCTACCGCATGGCGGACGTCGACGACGCCCTCGGCCGCCTCGGCGCCGAGCTGGCCGAGCGGGACGCCCGGATCGCCGACCTGGAGTCCGCGCTGGCGGGCGCCCGGGCCGCCGCCGCCCACCGCCACGTCGTCATGGACAAGCCGGCCCCGGAGGACCAGCAATGAGCGCCGGGGAGGCCGTCGCGGGCCCGGACGGCGCTCTGCGCTGCCCCTGGGCGCTGTCCACCGAGGACTACGTCACGTACCACGACGAGGAGTGGGGCCGCCCGGTCCACGGCGACGACGCCCTGTACGAGCGGCTCAGCCTGGAGGCCTTCCAGTCCGGCCTGTCCTGGATCACCATCCTGCGCCGCCGCCCCGGCTTCCGCAGCGCCTTCGCCGGCTTCGAGATCGCCAAGGTCGCCGCCTTCACCGACGCCGACCGCGAGCGCCTGCTCGCCGACGCCGGCATCATCCGCAACCGCGCCAAGATCGACGCGACCCTCGCCAACGCGCGCGTGCTGGCCGGCTGGGCCGCCGGGGACCTGGACGAGCTGATCTGGTCGCACGCCCCGGACCCGGCCGGGCGGCCGGTACCGGAGACCCTCGCCGACGTCCCGGCCGTCACCCCGGAATCGACGGCGCTGTCCAAGGCCCTGAAGAAACGGGGCCTGCGCTTCGTCGGCCCGACGACGGCGTACGCGCTGATGCAGGCGTGCGGACTGGTCGACGACCACCTGGCGAGATGCGTGGCCCGCCACGCCTGAACCGCCGGCCGCCCGCCTCCGGTCGTACGCCGTCGGCGGCTGCCTGCTCGGCCTGGTGGGCGTGCGTGCCCCGCCCGGTTGCCCGCCTCCAGCCGTGCCTCGCCGGTCGTACGCGGTCGGCGGCTGTCTGCCCGGCACGGTTGTCCGCCCCTGCCACGTATGTCTGCTACCCGCCCGGGCCCGGGGCCGTAGGCCCGTACCGGCGGGCGTACCCGGCCCGGTCGCCCGCAACCGCCGGTCCGCCGCCGCCGTCGGCGGCTGCCTGCTCGGCCTGGTGGGCGTGCGTGCCCCGCCCGGTCGGCCGCCTCCAGCCGTGCCTCGCCGGTCGTGCGCGGTCGGCGGCTGTCTGCCCGGCCCGGTTGTCCGCCCCTGCCCCGTAGGCCTGCTACCCGCCCGGGCCCGGGGCCGTAGGCCCGCACCGGCGGGCGTACCCCGCGTGGCCGCCTGCCTCCAGCCGTGCCCCGCCGCCAGCGCCCTGCCCGGCCCGGTCGCCCGCCCTCGCCTGGCGCGTGCTCCACGCGCTGCGCCGCAGGCGCCGTCACCGGGCGTCCGCCGGCCCGACGCCTACCGGCCCAGGTACTTCGGCTTGGCCTTCTCCACGAACGCCCGCACCGCGATCGCGTGGTCCTCCGAGGACCCCGCCCGCGACTGCAGCTCGTCCTCCTTGTCGAGCGTCTCGGAGAGGGAGTGCGTCAGCCCGTACGCCACCGCCTCCTTCATCGCCGCGTACGCCACCGTCGGACCCTCGGCCAGCGCCCGCGCCGTCTTCTCGGCCTCGGCGCGCAGGTCGGCGGCGGGGACGACCCGGCCGGCGATGCCCAGCTCGTAGGCCTCCTGCGCCTTGATGGTGCGCGGGAAGAGCAGCAGGTCGGCGGCGCGCCCGGGACCGACGACGCGCGGCAGCGTCCAGGAGATGCCGGAGTCCGCGGTGAGCGCCACGCCCGCGAACGACGTGTTGAACGACGCCGTGTCCGCGACGATCCGGTAGTCCGCCGCGAGGGCGAAACCGAGGCCCGCCCCTGCCGCCACGCCGTTCACCGCCGCGACCACCGGCTTCTCGGCCCCGGCGAGCGCCCGCACGATCGGGTTGTAGTGCTCGCCCACCGTGCTCATCGTCTGGCCCGAGCCGGTCTCCCGGTCGGCGGCCAGCAGCCCGATGTGCTCCTTGAGGTCCTGGCCGACGCAGAACGCCCGCTCGCCGGCCGCGGTGAGCAGCACCGCCCGTACGGCGTTGTCCGCCGCCGCGGAGCGCACCGCCTCCCGGAGCGCGACCTTGGTCTCGATGTTCAGCGCGTTCATCGCCTCGGGGCGGTTCAGCGTGATCGTCGCGAGCCCGTCGCTCACCTCGTAGAGCACGGTGTCGGCCATGGAGATCCCCTCCGCGTAGTGGCATGCAGTGGTCTGTGTCTGGCTTGTGTCCGGAGACAGCATGACCGAGATCACCGGGAACGGATCGCCCGGGCGATGTGACCTGCGTCAAAGAATTCCGGTCCGTATCCATTCGGCGGAAGTGGGTGAGGGCGCGCAGTATCGCAGTCACATCGCCGAATTGGGTGGTTTTGCTCGCACGCGTTGTCCAAGCGATGCCGACTGATGTTGGTCATCGGGTCCTGGGATGCGGGATAATGGCTGGGAAGCAATGTGTTCGATGCCGGTGTCGCGCGTCCAAGCCGGATTGCGCGTGCCCTCAGGGGCCGTCGGCGGTGACGGTGAGCTGGTATCAGGAAGGGGAACGAGCATGGCGGCCATGAAGCCGCGGACGGGCGACGGCCCGCTCGAGGTGACCAAGGAGGGGCGGGGCATCGTCATGCGCGTTCCGCTCGAAGGCGGCGGGCGGCTCGTCGTCGAGCTGACCCCCGATGAGGCCGACGCGCTCGGCGACGCCCTCAAGAAGGTCGTCGGCTGACGCGCGAGCGACCATACCCGTTCAGTCGCCCCGGTACCGCACCTGGTGCCGGGGTGATTGTTTTGTGCCGGCATTCTCCGGGGCCCCGGGCATTCCCCGGCGCTCCGCGCAATTCCTCAGCGCTTCACGGCGCACAGCAGGCCGTCGCCCACCGGCAGCAGGGACGGCACCAGTTCCTGGCTCTCCCGCACCGCGCGCAGCAGTTCCCGTACCCGCAGCACCTCGGTGGGCTGCGGTCCCGAGTCGATCGTGCGGCCGGCGCCGAAGACGCCCTCGAAGGCGACGAGACCCCCGGGACGCAGCAGGCGCAACGATTCAGCGAGGTAGTCCAGGTACTCCAGGCGGTCGCCGTCACAGAAGACGAGGTCGTACCCGGCGTCCGCGAGCCGGGGCAGCACGTCCAGGGCGCGGCCGGGGATGAACCGGGCCCGGTTGCTGGCGAAGCCCGCGGCCCGGAAGGCCTGGCGGGCGAACTGCTGGTGCTCCGGCTCCGGATCGACCGTGGTCAGTACGCCGTCCGGTCGCATGCCGTGCAGCAGATGGATTCCTGAGACGCCGCAGCCGGTGCCGATCTCGGCGACCGCCTTGGCGTCCACGGCGGCGGCGAGCAACCCAAGGGCGGAGCCCGTGCCCGGGGTCACCGAGCGCAGGCCCGCCTCGCGGGCCCGGTCGCGTGCCCAGAGCAGCGCGTCGTCCTCGGCGACATAGGCGTCGGCGAACGCCCAGCTCGTCTGCCGGTTGCCGGTAATGACCCTCTCCTGTCCCCGTCGTTGCCTCGGCGTGACTGTATCCGTTGGCGTCGGGAACCCGCAGATGGGACCAGTCGTTTGAAGGGGCAAGCAGGAGACGGGCGAAGAGACGACCGAGCGGCCGGGGCCGCGACGGGGGAGGGCGGCGATGGACCAGAGCGCCGGGCACGTGGCGACGCGGCCGGACGAGCCGTACCGGCCCAGATCAAATTCTCGTAAAACCGCTTATCCGGAGCTAACGGGCGAGGTGGCTATGGTAGGGGCTCCACTGGACACCACCAGAGCCGACAGGGGAGGTGCGGCCGCACCCGCGGATCGGGGCGGAGTGCTGAGGCGCTTCCTCGGATCGGCAGGCAGGCCGAAATCCGTGAACGACACCGCTGCTGACCACCGCCACGCCGACGGTCCCACGGGACACGGCCAGACCGCGACCTTCGCAGGCGACGCGGACGGGCCTGCGTGGACTCCGCCCTCCTGGGAGGAGATCGTCAGCACCCACAGTGGCCGGGTCTACCGCCTCGCCTACCGCCTCACGGGCAACCAGCACGACGCCGAGGACCTCACCCAGGAGGTCTTCGTCCGTGTCTTCCGGTCCCTGTCGACCTACACGCCGGGCACCTTCGAGGGCTGGCTGCACCGCATCACCACCAACCTCTTCCTCGACATGGTCCGCCGCAAGCAGCGCATCCGGTTCGACGCGCTCGGCGACGACGCGGCCGAGCGGCTGCCCAGCAGGGAGCCCACCCCGCAGCAGCTCTTCCACGACGCCCACTTCGACGCGGACGTCCAGCAGGCCCTGGACACGCTCGCGCCCGAGTTCCGTGCCGCCGTCGTCCTGTGCGACATCGAGGGGCTGTCCTACGAGGAGATCGCCGCGACCCTCGGCGTCAAGCTCGGCACGGTCCGCTCGCGCATCCACCGCGGCCGTTCCCAGCTCCGCAAGGCGCTCGCGCACCGTTCGCCGAAGGCGCGCGCCGACCGTCGCTCGTTCGCGACCGGCGTTCCCGCACTGGGAGGAGGGGGCACGAGCGCGTGAGTGGATCACGGCCTCAGTCCGAGGGACACCTCGCAGAGCAGCATCTGGGAGACCGACTCTCCGCCCTGGTGGACGGAGAGCTCGGTCATGACGCGCGTGAGCGCGTGCTGGCGCACGTGGCGACCTGCCCGAAGTGCAAGGCGGAGGTCGACGCGCAGCGCCGGTTGAAGAACGTGTTCGCCGAAGCGGCCCCGCCGGCCCCGTCCGAGAGCTTCCTGGCCCGCCTCCAGGGGCTCCCCGGTGGCGGTGGCACGGACGGCGGCTCGCCGTTCGCCGGGCTGCCCGGTGGCTTCGGCGCCTCCGCGAGTTCCTCCGGCGTCTTCGGCACGCGGCGGGGCGAGCGGTTCGAGTTCGACTACGTCCCGGCCGGGTCGCACGCCCCCGTCCTGCCGGCCTCCTCCCAGGGGCGGGGCGGCTTCCGGATCCACGACGTGGGCAGGCAGGAGTCCGAGCGCTCGGCCTCGCGCGGTCTGCGGTTCGCCTTCGTCGCCGCAGGAGCGGTGTCGCTGGCCGCGATCGCACTCGGCGGCGTCACCCTCGGTACCCCGGACACCACCACCGAGGCCCGCGGCTCGGGCAGCGGCAGCAACGTGACGCCGATGCGCACCCCGGGCTCGGCGGCGGCCACCGGCTCCGAGAGCCAGCGCCGCCGCACGGGCGGCCCCCTGCTCGGGCAGGGGCAGCGGGCCCTGGGCGACACCCCCGTCGCGCCCACCAAGGCCGCCGCGCCGCTGCTGCCCGGGATGCCCGCCCCCGCCGGAGGCGACGCGCGGCAGCAGGCGGTGCGGGCACTGACCACTCCGGTGACCGCCGGCGCCGCCGCCGTGTCTCCGCTGATACGTCCACTGGAGGCGGTCCCGCCGCTCTCCCTGAGCTCGTGGTCGGTGGCCGACGAGGTCAGGCCGCCGAGCCTGCTCGCCGCGCCCGACCCCGTGCCCTCCCCCTACCCGGCGGCTTCCCCCGCCGTGTCCTATCCTCCGGTTCGCTGAAGGGATCTGCGCGCCGGTCCGCGAACCTGATTGAATCCGGGGTGGCGCCAGAGCCCCGGGCCCTGGGAGCCGACGATCTGCGGCCGGCTGCGGGGGAGAACATGAACGAGGGGAAGCCCACGAAAGCGAAGTGGTGGAGTCGCCCCCGCGCGTCCGAAGACGCACCCGACGGCGACTTCGAACTGGAACGCCCCCGCCCGGCCGGCCCCGAGGGAACGGCCGCGGGGGCGGCCCCCGACGAGCGGGACGCCGAGGCCGGCGACTTCGAGCTGGAACGCCCGGGGCCGCCCCGTGCGACCGACGCGGGGGACTACGAGCTGGACCGGCCCCGGCCCGACCGGAACGAACCGACGGACGTCCCGCCACGTCCACGCACCGACCGCGACCGCGACCGCGATGCCGTCGCCGGCACGGCTGCGGAGGCGGGCCCGCGTCGACCGGGCGGCCTCGTCGCCGATCCGCCGGTGGACGCGGGTGTGCACCGGCAGGCGGACGTCGACGCCCAGCCCGCCGCGCACGCCGATCGGGCCCGGCGGCTGGACCCTGACGCCCGGCCGGTGGTGGACACGGGCTCGCAGGTACCCGCGGAGAGCGGCCCCGCGTCGGGCGCCGACGGAGTGCCGGCCGCCGAGCGTCCCAAGCCGCTGCACGAACCCGACCCGTACAGCACCCCGCCGTACGGTGAGCCGGGCCCCTGGGCCCCCGCTCCGCCGGTCCAGCACCCGGCGGCCACTCCGGCGCACGGCACGGTCACACCGGCCCCGCACACACCGGCCCCGCACACACCGGCCCCGCACACACCGGCCCCGCACACACCGGCCCGGCACACACCGGCCCCCCACGCACCGGGCGTGCCCGCACCGGCCGTGCCCGCACCACCCGCGCCGTCTCCGCCTCCGGGCGCGGCGCCCGACCCGGCGTTCGCGGAGGCCCCGCGTCCCATATCCCGTCCGGGGCACCCGGCGGCCTCTGCCCCGGCGTACGACACGGCGTCCCACGCCGGAGCCCCGCCCACCGAGACGCCCGCCACCCCGACGCCCTCGGACCCGGCGCCGGTGACCGACCCCTGGCCCGGGCCGGCGACCTCGGCGCCCGGGGCCGAACCCGGCGCCGACCCGTGGGGGCGTTACGACCCCTGGGCCGCCTCCGCCGCCCGGCTCCACGAAGCGGCCGGCCAGACGCCGAAGCGGCCACGCCGACGGACGGCCAGGACGCTGGTCGGCGGGGCCCTGCTCATCGCCCTGGTCTCCGGCGGCCTGGGCGGCGCCGTGGGCGCGTACCTGGAACGCAACGGCGGCGTGGGCACGGTGGAGCTGCCGCAGGCCGCGCCCGAGGCGGCGGAGCGGGCTCCGGACAGCGTCGCGGGCATCGCCGCGCGGGCCCTGCCCAGCGTGGTGACCCTGCACGTGAGCGGCAGCGAGGCGGCCGGCACCGGCACCGGGTTCGTCCTCGACGACCGCGGCCACATCCTCACCAACAACCACGTCGTGGAGCCCGCCGGCTCCGGCGGCGAGATAACCGTGACCTTCAACAGCGGCGACACCGCCGAGGCCACGGTCGTCGGCCGGGACAGCGGGTACGACCTCGCCGTGGTGAAGGTCAAGGGCGTCAGCGGCCTCACCCCGATGCCCCTCGGCAACTCCGACAACGTACGGGTCGGCGACCCCGTCGTCGCCATCGGCGCCCCCTTCGACCTGGCCGGCACGGTCACCTCCGGCATCATCAGCGCGAAGGAACGGCCCATCACCGCCGGCGGCGAGGAGGGCGACGGCAGCGACGTCTCCTACGTCGACGCCCTGCAGACCGACGCGCCCATCAACCCCGGCAACTCCGGCGGCCCCCTCCTGGACGGCCAGGGCCGGGCCATCGGCATCAACTCCGCCATCCGCTCCGCCGACAGCGGCAGCGCCGAGTCGGACGGCGGCCAGGCCGGTTCCATAGGCCTCGGCTTCGCCATCCCCATCAACCAGGGCAAGCGCGTCGCCGAGGAACTGATCAACACCGGCAAGGCCACCCACCCGGTCATCGGCATCACCCTCGACATGGGCTACGCCGGTGACGGCGCCCGCGTCGGCGCCAAGGGCAGCGAGGGGGGAGCGGCCGTCACCCCGGGCGGTCCCGGCGCCAAGGCCGGCATCAAGCCGGGGGACGTCATCACCGCGGTCGACGGACAGCGCGTGCACTCCGGCGAGGAACTCATCGTCAAGACCCGCGCCCACCGCCCCGGCGACCGCCTGGAACTGACCCTGGAACGCGACGGCGAGGAGACGAAGGTCTCACTGGTGCTCGGCTCGGCCGGCGGCGACTGACCGTCCCGCAGGTCCCGACAAGGCGCCAGGAAGGCAAACAATTCGGAAAGCGGTCACGTACACCCGCTCGGGGCCCACGGGACGGTACCGGTCGGACGGGGTCGGCGGGTACCGTGGTGGCGGCCCGGACATTCCAAGGAGCTTCAGGTGTTCAATGACATAGGCGCACTAGAGCTGGTGACGCTCGTCGTCCTCGCCGTGCTCGTCTTCGGTCCGGACAAGCTCCCCAAGGTCATCCAGGACGTGACGCGCACCATCCGGAAGATCCGGGAGTTCTCGGACAGCGCCAAGCAGGACATCCGCCAGGAACTGGGCCCCGAGTTCAAGGACTTCGAGTTCGAGGACCTGAACCCCAAGACGTTCATCCGCAAGCAGCTGGACAACGACGAGCTGGGGCTCAAGGAGATCCGCAACGGCTTCGACCTGAAGAAGGAGATGGCCGAGGTCGCGGACGCGGTCCACAGCCGTGACACGGAGGCCTCGTCCTCCGGTTCGTCGTCCTCCGGCTCCGGCAGCGGCCGTATCGACATGTCGAAGAAGCCCGAGACGCCCGCCAAGCTCGACAAGCCCGCCGACGACCGCCCGCCCTTCGACGTGGACGCCACCTGATCCACCCCTCCACGTCCTGCCGTGCGCGCACCCGGCCTCCGCGTCCGGCCCGCACACCGCGAACGTGACGTGTCTCATACTCCGGACGGGGCGCACAGGCCCTGAAGGCGACGCCCGCGCGGCCCACGCGCCGGGCGATTCCCCGGCTGCCGCCAGTGGTGTGGCTATGCTGCCCGAGTTGTTGTGCGGACCGGACGAGTACGCCCGAAGGGGGGCGGGCACGGTCCGACGAGAGCGAGGAGGCGTCCGGGCACATGGAGACGACGAGTCGGGCAGTCGCGCAGACGTCGGCCGCGGAGGGCGGACCACAGTCCTCCGCGGGCCGGCAGACGGTCGACGGCTACCTGCGTGCGCCCTTCCCGTGGTACGGCCTCGACGAGGCCTTCACGGGACCGCGCCGGCTGATGCAGATCGGTACGGCGGCCGACGGGGCGGTGGAACACGGTTCGATCGGGCACGGCGACGAGCCGTCGGTACGCAACGAGCACGTGGCGGGCGACGAGCAGGACGCCAAGGAGAAGTTCGCGGTCGTCGTGACCGTCGCGGCCAACCCCGACCGGCGCAGCGCCGACGGCACCGGCCTGCTGGAGGCCACCTCGGTGTCCACGGCGGCCTGGCTCGCCGGCGTGGGGCTGCTGTCCTTCACCTGGCCCGGCCAGATGGACCACTCGCTGCGTGACGACTGGCTGGAGCAGCAGACCGAGACCGCGTGGGTCCTCGCGGACGACCTCGACGGGGAGGACTGGACGACGCTCTCCCTCCCGGTGGACGGCGTGCCGACGCCCTTCCACTACCGGGAGTCCGAGTTCGGCTGGGTGCTGGCCGGCTCCACCGACCAGGGCGTCCACCTCGGCGCTTACGGTCGGGGCATGAGCGCCTACGGGCTGGCCTTCGCCGTCGTCAAGGACATCGCCGCGTACGCCTGACCGGGGCCCGCCCCACGGCCGTACGTACGAGGAGGGGCGCCGTCCCGGCGGACAGCGCCCCGTTCCCGTCACTCGTACGGGAGGTCAGAACTTGTTCTTCGGCGTGATTCCCAGCGACAGCCCCGACAGACCCCGCTGACGGCCCCCGAGCTTGCCCGCGATCGAGCGCAGGGCCGCGCCCGCCGGGGAGTCCGGGTCGGACAGGACGACGGGCCTGCCCTCGTCGCCGCCCTCGCGCAGCCGGACGTCGATCGGGATGGCGCCGAGGACCGGCACCGACGCACCGGTCGTGCGGGTCAGGCCGTCGGCGACCATCTGCCCGCCGCCGGTGCCGAAGACGTCGACCATCTCGCCGCAGTGCGGGCAGGGCAGCCCGGACATGTTCTCCACGACGCCGACGATCTTCTGGTGGGTCTGCACCGCGATGGCGCCGGCCCGCTCCGCCACCTCGGCCGCGGCCTGCTGAGGAGTCGTCACCACCAGGATCTCGGCGTTCGGCACCAGCTGCGCCACCGAGATCGCGATGTCACCGGTGCCGGGCGGCAGGTCGAGCAGCAGCACGTCCAGGTCGCCCCAGTACACGTCGGCCAGGAACTGCTGGAGCGCGCGGTGCAGCATCGGGCCGCGCCAGACCACCGGCGCGTTGCCCGGGGTGAACATGCCGATCGAGATGACCTTCACGCCGTTGGCCGAAGGCGGCATGATCATGTTCTCGACCTGGGTGGGACGCCCGTCGGCGCCCAGCATGCGCGGCACGGAGTGGCCGTAGATGTCGGCGTCCACGACACCGACCTTCAGGCCGTCGGCCGCCATCGAGGCGGCCAGGTTCACCGTGACCGACGACTTGCCGACGCCGCCCTTGCCGGACGCCACCGCGTACACCCGGGTCAGGCTGCCCGGCTTGGCGAAGGGCACCTCGCGCTCGGTCTGACCGCCGCGCAGGGCGGAGGCCAGCTCCTTGCGCTGCTCGTCGCTCATCACGTCCAGCTCGACGTCGACGCGCGTGACGCCCTCGACCCGCGACACCGCGTCGCTCACGCGCTGCGTGATGGTGTCCCGCATGGGACAGCCGGAGACCGTCAGGTACACGGCGACCGCGACCGCTCCGTCCGCGCCGATCTCCACCGACTTGACCATCCCCAGCTCGGTGATGGGCCGGTTGATCTCGGGGTCGTTCACCGTCGCCAGTGCTTCGCGCACCGCGTCTTCCGTAGCCATAGACACGATGGTACGGCGCCGCCCACCGGGCGCGGAAAGCCCCGTCAGCGGTCGTGTACGTCACGCCCCGCGGACCGATCTGCCGGGAATACCCCGCGCTCCGGGTGATGGCCGTTCTGCCGCTCCTCCAGGTCCTTGACCAGGTCGTGCAGCTCGGAGCGGATCCAGTCCCGCGTGGCGACCTCGCCGAGCCCGATGCGCAGGGCGGCGATCTCCCGGGTCAGGTACTCGGTGTCGGCGATCGACCGCTCGTTCTGCTTGCGGTCCTGCTCCAGATTGACCCGGTCCCGGTCGTCCTGCCGGTTCTGCGCGAGCAGGATCAGCGGGGCCGCGTAGGAGGCCTGCAGCGACAGCATCAGCGTCAGGAAGATGAAGGGGTACTCGTCGAAGCGCAGGCCGCTCGGCGCGGACACGTTCCACACCACCCACAGGATGATGACGACCGTCATCCAGACGATGAACCGCCCGGTGCCCAGGAAGCGCGCGACGCGCTCCGACAGCCGACCGAAGGACTCAGGGTCCCACTCGGGCAGCAGTCTGCGGCGCGGCGGGCGGGGCTGGTCGAGGCGGGCCCGGGCCCGGGAGGACGCCGTCGCACCCGACGCGGCGCGCTCCCGGGTCGTCGTCTCGCGCTCAGGCACCACCGGCGCCCACCTCCCCCGTCGCCCCGGCCGAGTCGTCCAGGTGGTACTCGGTCTCCCGCCAGTCGTCGGGCAGCATGTGGTCCAGTACGTCGTCCACGGTGACCGCGCCCAGCAGCGCCCCCGAGTCGTCGACCACGGGCGCCGCGACCATGTCGTACGCCGCGAAGAACCCGGCGACCACCGGCAGCGCGGCGTCCGGCTCCAGGGGCTGCAGGTCGTCGTCGAGGATCGAGCCGACCAGCGTGTACGGGGGGTCCCGCAGCAGGCGCTGGAAGTGGACCGTGCCGAGGTACTTGCCGGTCGGGGTCTCCTCGGGCGGGCGGCAGACATAGACCTGGGCGGCGTGCGCCGGGGACAGGTCGGGGTTGCGGATGCGGGCCAGCGCGTCGGCGACGGTCGCGTCGGGCCGCAGCACGATCGGCTCCGTCGTCATCAGACCGCCGGCCGTGTGCTCCTCGTACGCCATCAGACGCCGCATGTCGGCCGCGTCGTCGGGCTGCATCAGGCTCAGCAGCCGTTCCTTGTCCGCCTCGGGCAGCTCACCGAGCAGGTCGGCGGCGTCGTCGGGGTCCATGGCCTCCAGGACGTCGGCTGCGCGCTCCTCCTTGAGCTTGCCGAGGATCTCGATCTGGTCGTCCTCCGGCAGTTCCTCCAGCACGTCGGCCAGCCGGTCGTCGTCGAGGGCGGCGGCGACCTCGGCGCGGCGCTTGGCGGACAGGTGGTGCAGGACGTTGGCGAGGTCGGCGGGGCGCAGCTGCTCGAAGGTGGCCAGCAGGTTCTCGGCGCCCTGCCCCTGCTCCTCGACGGAGAAGCCGGTGACGGCGGACCACTCCACGGTGAGGGTCTCGCCCTTGTTGCGCCGGAAGGCACCGCCCTTCCTGCCCTTGCGGACGAAGACCTTGTCGATCTCCCAGTCCCGGCGGGCGGGCAGCTGCTGCACCGACAGGTCCAGCACCGTGACCTCCTCACCCGTCTCGGTGAGCGTGACCCGCCGGTCGAGCAGCTCGCCGAAGACGAGGCGCTCGGTGGGGCGCTGTTCGAAACGCCGGACGTTGAGGACGCCGGTGGTGATCACCTGGCCGGACTCGATGCCGGTGACCCGGGTCATGGGGAGGAAGATCCGACGGCGGGTGGTGAGTTCGACGACCAGCCCGAGGACGCGCGGGGGCTTGCGGCCGACGCGGAGCATGACGACCAGATCCCGCACGCGTCCCACCTGGTCACCGGCCGGGTCGAAGACGGCGATGCCGGAGAGGTGGGAGACGAAGATCCGGGGGGCGCCCGCTGCCATGGCCGCGGCCTCCTTTCCGCACGCTCAGTGGAGCCGAGCGAGAGTTCGTGCAGGTCGAGGGAGTCGAGTGGGACTGCGTGCAGGTCGAGGGAGTCGAGTGTGTGCGTGAACGCTGATTCGTACGGTGTCTCTTTTCCGAATTGCCCGCTCGGACGCGCTTCAGGCTAGCCCGTCCCGATCGGCCTCGCCCCGGCGGCCGGTCCGGACGGACTGGCTCCGTTCGCCCCGCAGGGCCCCGGTACGCTGCGGCCCAGGTTCCGTCGGCTCGCCTCCGATGCCCGTCGGACTCGTGTCAGCCCTGTCAGAAAGGCAGTTCCACCTGTGTCTGTGACTCCCCGGCGCCGAATCCGCAGGGCTGCCTGGCTGGGCGCGGTGTGCGCCCTGGCCGTGACGGGAGCCGGACTGACGGGATGCGGCAGCGAGGACCCCGACGCGGGCACCAACGGCCTCGGGAAGCTCCCGGCGGACAAGATCCACGCGAAGGCCACCACGGCCGCCGAGGCCGCCGAGACCGTACGGCTGCACGGCACCGTGGACGCCGGCGGCAGCAGGTACACCCTCGACATGCGACTGAAGGCCGACGGGGGCACCGGGTCGGTCGCCGCCGAGGGGACGACGTTCGGACTGCTGCGCGTCGGCGAGCAGCTCTTCCTCAAGGCCGACGCCAAGTTCTGGAGCCACGACGACGGCGACGCCAAGGCGGCCGACAAGCTGGCCGGCAAGTACGTGAAGGTGCCGCAGAGCGACCCCGTGTACAAGAAGTTCAGCGGCTTCACGGACAAGGACGTCCTCCTCGACGGGCTGCTGACCCTGCACGGCACGGTGAAGACGGACGGCCGCCACGAGCAGGCGGGCGTGCGCACCATCCGGATCACCGGCGACGACGGGGCGGGCGGCTCGCTGGACGTCTCGCTGGAGGGCAAGCCCTACCCGCTGCGGCTGGTGCGGGCGGGCAGCGCGGGCACGATCGGCTTCTCGGACTGGAACGAGGACTTCGCGCTGGAGCAGCCGGCGAAGGACGACACCCTCGACTACGGCAAGCAGCTGCCGTCGTCCTGAAGGGCCGGCCTCGGGACTCCGGGCGCCGTCAGCGTCGCCTGCGGCGCTTCAGCAGGAGCCGCGGCAGCCCCGCCGGCACCGGCAGCCGGGTCGTCGCCGGACTCGGCAGCGGTGCCTCGGCCAGCGACGCGTCGGGCAGCGGCGCCGTGGACCCGGTCGGCTCCAGGCGCAGCACCCGGCACTCGCGGGCCCAGCGGTCGGTCATCGCCTCGCCGTCCGGGGCGTTCAGCCGCTTGCCCTTGAGGTCGCCGACCGCCGCCTGCCACGCCTCGGAACCGGTCGGCAGCTCGACGACGCGCGCGGCCCAGGAGACCAGCCGGCCGCCCTTGTCCTTGCTGCGCACGGTCACCTCGGCCGCGGCCCCGTCGGCCAGCCCCGGCAGCGGCTGCTCGCCCGGCCCGTCGCCGACGACGCAGGCCGCGCCCTCGTGCCAGACGTGCCACAGCGCCCGTGCGGGCGCCCCGGGGCCCGTGACCCAGATGAGGCCGGACTTCTTCGTGGCCTCCTCGACGAGGGCCTTCTCCAGCAGCTCGCTTGTCATGCGGTCAGCCTATCCAGGGGCCCGCGGCCGGGCTCAGAGCCAGCCGTTGCGCTTGAGCGTGCGATGGATGCCCAGACAGAGGCCGACCGTGATCGACAGGACCAGCGGGTAGCCGAACTTCCAGTGGGTCTCCGGCATGTAGTCGAAGTTCATGCCGTAGACCCCGCACACCATCGTCGGCACGGCGATGATCGCGGCCCAGGAGGTGATCTTGCGCATGTCCTCGTTCTGCGCGACGGACGCCTGGGCGAGGTTGGCCTGGAGAATGGAGTTCAGCAGTTCGTCGAAGCCGATGACCTGCTCCTGGACCCGTGCCACGTGGTCGGCGACGTCCCGGAAGTACTTCTGGATCTCCGGGTCGACCAGTCGCATCGGCCGCTCGCTGAGCAGCTGCATGGGGCGCAGCAGTGGCGCCACCGCCCGCTTGAACTCCAGCACCTCGCGCTTGAGTTGGTAGATCCGGCTGGCGTCCGTGCCGCGCGGGGTGCCCTTGCGGCCCGGCGAGAACACCTCGGTCTCGACCTCGTCGATGTCGTCCTGCACCGCGTCGGCGACCGCGATGTAGCCGTCGACGACGTGGTCGGCGATGGCGTGCAGCACCGCCGAGGGGCCCTTGAGCAGCAACTCGGGGTCCTCCTGGAGCCGGCACCGCAGGGCGCGCAGCGAGCCCTGGCCGCCGTGCCGGACGGTGATGAAGAAGTCCCGCCCGGTGAAGCACATGACCTCGCCGGTCTCGACGACCTCGCTGTTGGCGGTGAGCTGGTCGTGGTCGACGTAGTGGACGGTCTTGAAGACCGTGAACAGGGAGTCGTCGTAGCGCTCCAGCTTGGGCCGCTGGTGGGCCTGGACGGCGTCCTCCACGGCCAGCGGGTGCAGCCCGAACTCCCGGGCGATGCCGGCGAACTCGGCCTCGGTGGGCTCGTGCAGGCCGATCCACACGAAGCCGCCGTCGCGGCGCACCTGGCGCATCGCCGTGTGCGGGGTCAGCGGCACGTCGGTCTCGACGCGGGTGCCGTCGCGGTAGACGGCGCAGTCGACGACGGCGGAGGCGGTCGCCGGGTCACGGGTGGTGTCGTAGACGCCGCCGTCCTTGCGCAGGGAGACGCGGGACGGGCGGACCGCGGCGCGCAGGTCACGGATCATCGACATGGCAGGCTCCTTCGCGGTGGGCAGCGAAGGAGGCCGGTGACGGATGGAACCACCCGGAATGAGGACGTCCTGACCACGCGTGCTCGGCGCGTCCACAAAGCGGGGGGCACCGCACCGTCGCGGTGGCCGGCTTCGCTGCTGATTCAGCGGCTGATCCGGACCGACGGCGGACCGACGGCCGGGTCAGGCAAAACGAGACGAAGTGCTCTTCCGTCTGAGGGCGCGCGTGCGAAAAGCGGCGACGGGAAGAAAACCGGCGAGGCTGCGTCAGCGGCCGGAAGAGCGGGTGGTACTGCACGGTCGACTTCGGTCCATGCCAGCCCCACCTCCTCCGGCCGGTCCCTCGTGAGGGACGATCCATTCCCCTTGTTTAGAGGGGTTCCCCGTAGGGGAGATTCCACAGCGTCGGGGACTTGATCGCGACGCACTGCCTGCTGCCCCGAACCGCTGGCCCAGAGTAGCAGTCGCCCGACGTGTCAAGGCGCCGCTTTGCCTCTTCGCGACGAGTTCTATGCTCGCCGCATGGCTGATGTTCTTCCTCTGGTCGAGGCCCGGTTGCACAGTGCGCTGGGCGAGCCGGACGCGCGCGCGGCGGTCACCTTCCTCGGCACCGACCGCATCGAGGTGCTGCGCTTCCCCGCCGCCGGCCAGGAGGGCGACGTCGTCCGCTACGCCACCCTCGGCATGTCGGCCCAGCCCATGGCCGACCCCACGGCCGTGCTCGCCGACCCGGTCAAGGGCCCCCGAGCCGAGCTGGTGCTCTCCGTGCGGGCCGGGACGGCCGACACCGACAAGGTGCTGCGCCCCCTCGCCGTACTGGCCGCGTCGCCGCAGGTCGAGGGCGTGATCGTGGCGCCGGGCGCCTCGCTGGACGTCGGTGAGCCGCTGTGGCCCGGGGCCCCGTTCACCTCGGTCCTGGTCGCCGAGCCGGGTGGCCTGGTCGAGGACCTGGAGCTGGACGCCCCGCTGGACCCCGTCCGATTCCTGCCGCTGCTGCCGATGACGCCCAACGAGGCCGCCTGGAAGCGCGTGCACGGCGCGCCGGCCCTCCAGGAGCGCTGGCTGAACCACGGAACGGACCTGCGAGATCCGTCGCGCAGGTCCGTTCCCCTGGACTGATCCGGCCGGGTGACGCAACTCACGGGTTCCGCCTCGTGAGTTGGTGAAGCCCGGCAGCCGGCGAAGGCGGGCGGTCGGTGAAGGCGGGCGGTCGGTGAAGGCGGTCAGTCGGCGAAGGCGGTCAGTCGGCGAAGGCGGGCGGTCGGTGAAGGCGGTCAGTCGGCGAAGGCGGGCAGTCGGCGAAGGCGGCCGGTTGATGGAGGCGGCCGGTTGACGGAGGCGGTCAGTCGGCGAAGACCGCGACCGAGTCCTCGGTGGCGTGCAGGGGCTCCAGCTCCTCCGCCTCGTGCGTGAGCGCGCGACGCCGTACGACCACCACGACCGCCCCCAGCACGGCGGTCACCGCCGCCACCACGAACGGGATGTGGGCGTCGGTCCACTCCTCGATCTTCGGCGCGAAGTAGGGCGCGGCGGCCGCGGCGAACCAGCGTACGAAGTTGTAGCCCGCGCTCGCCACCGGACGCGGCGCGTCCGAGACCCCGAGGGCCAGCTCGGTGTAGACGGTGTTGTTCACGCCGATGAACGCGCCGGACAGGATCGTGCAGACGATCGCCGCGGTGTGGTTGCCGTAGCCGAGGACGAGCACGTCGGCCGCGAGCAGCACCAGCGAGCCGCCGAGCACCTTGAGCGAACCGAAGCGCCTCTGCATGCGCGGCGCCACCAGCACCGAGAAGACGGCCAGCAGCACACCCCAGGCGAAGAACACGGCACCGGACTTGTACGGCGTCATGTCCAGCACGAAGGGGGTGAAGGCCAGCACGGTGAAGAACGTGTAGTTGTAGAAGAACGCCGAGACCGCCGCGGAGGCGAGCCCGCCGTGGCCCAGGGCCCGGATCGGGTCGAGCAGCGAGGTCTTGCGGGCCGGCTTCGGCTGTTCCTTCAGGAACACCGAGATGCACAGGAAGCCGATCGCCATCAGGAAGGCCGTGCCGAAGAACGGGTAGCGCCAGCTGGCGTCGCCGAGCAGCGCTCCCAGCAGCGGACCGCAGGCCATGCCGAGGCCGAGGGCGGACTCGTAGAGCAGGATCGCGGCGGCGCTGCCGCCGGCCGCCGCGCCGACGATCACCGCCAGGGCGGTCGAGACGAACAGGGCGTTGCCCAGTCCCCAGCCGGCCCGGTAGCCGACGAGCTGGCCGACGGTGTCGGAGGTGCCGGCGAGGCCCGCGAAGACCACGACGAAGGCCAGGCCGAGCAGCAGGGTCTTGCGGCCGCCGATGCGGCTGGAGACGAAGCCGGTGACCAGCATGGCCAGGGCCGTGATGAGGAAGTACGAGGTGAACAGGAGCGAGACCTGCCCGGCGCTCGCGTCCAGGCCCTTGGCGATGGACGGGAGGATCGGGTCCACGAGGCCGATGCCCATGAAGGCCACGACCGACGCTCCCGCCGTCGCCCACACGGCCTTGGGCTGCCGCAGGATGCCGCCCGCACCCGCGTCGAAGGGATCCATTGCTTGCTCTCCAATGCCGACGAGATGGCCGTCAAGTGGTTGGCTTATACATATAGTATGTTAGCCGTGCTAATTAATGCAACACGCACCTAGTTCTGCGGACGGGTGATCGTCCTTGACGTGGGCGGACGAGGGTAGGACCGTGGGGCTCTATGAGGGGCGAACCCAGTTGCCCGAAGTGTGGTGGCCGGGTCAGGGCGCCCGGCCTCTTCGCCGATTCCTGGCAGTGCGATCTGCACGGCACGGTGCACCCGGTCCAGCCCGTACTCCCGCCCAGCGTCGAGGCGCTCGGCGTCGTGGTGCACCGCACTCAGGTCCCGGTCTGGATGCCCTGGCCGCTGCCGGTCGGCTGGCTGTTCACCGGCGTGGCCTGTGCGGGCGACGACCGCAGCGGGGGCAGGGCGACCGCCGTGGCCTGTTCCGGACCCGGCCCGCTGGGTGGCATCGGTGAGCTGATCCTGGTCGCCGAGGAGCTCGGCGTCGGTCTCGGCGCGCGGTACGCGGGCCTGGACGCCCCGGACCCCGGCCCGTACATGGAGGTGGAGAAGCCGCCCCAGGCCAAGGTCCTGGCCGCGGGCCGGCCCACCCCGCTGTGGCACGTCTCCGGCGGTCCCGTCGACCGCGCCGTCTTCGCCGGGGAGGCCCTCGGGATGTGGCTGTGGGCCGTCGTGTGGCCCGAGCGGTCGGGGCTGCTGATGTACGAGGAGCTGGTGCTGACCGACCTGCGGGACGCGGGCGCCGAGGTGGACCTGGTGCCGTGCGGGGCGCTGTCGCCGCGGCTGATCGAGCCGACGGTGCCGTAGCGCTGTCGCGGTGCCGTGGGGGCTTTCGTCGTGGCGTAGCGATGCCGCGGTGGCGCGAGTTCGGTGGTGCCCCAGCGCTGGCGTGAGCGCTTCCTGGTGTCGTGGGGTCTCCGTGGTGCCGTGGCGCTTCCGTGGGGGCGGTGGGAGGGCGTGCGGGAGCGGGCGGGCGTGGGCGAGCAGAGTACGTAGGGGGCGCGGGGGCCTTGCGGGTGTGACGGCGGGGGGTCGAGTTCCGGTTATCCTTGAGCGTCCCCTTCCGTCCCGTCACCGCTTGGAGTCAGCGTCGTGCGCATCGATCTGCACACCCACTCCACCGCGTCCGACGGCACGGACACCCCGGCCCAGCTGGTGCGCAAGGCCGCCGCGACCGGCCTCGACGTCGTCGCGCTGACCGATCACGACACCACCCGGGGCCACGCCGAGGCGGTCGCCGCGCTGCCCGAGGGGCTCACCCTCGTCACCGGCGCCGAGCTCTCCTGCCGCCTCGACGGCGTCAGCATGCACATGCTGGCCTACCTCTTCGACCCCGAGGAGCCCGCCCTGCTCGCCGAGCGCGAGCTGGTCCGGGACGACCGGGTGCCCCGGGCCCGGGCCATGGTCGCCAAGCTCAACGAGCTGGGCGTGCCGGTCACCTGGGAGCAGGTCGCCAGGATCGCCGGGAAAGGCTCGGTCGGCCGCCCGCACGTGGCCTCCGCCCTCGTGGAACTGGGCGTCGTCCCGACCGTGAACGACGCCTTCACCCAGGACTGGCTGGCCGACGGCGGCCGGGCCCACGTGGAGAAGCACGAGACCGACCCCTTCGAGGCGATCCGGCTGATCAAGGGTGCGGGCGGGGTCGCCGTCTTCGCGCACCCGGCCGCCGTCAAGCGCGGCCGGACGGTGTCCGAGGCCGCGATCGCCGACCTGGCGGCCGCCGGGCTCGACGGCATCGAGGTCGACCACATGGACCACGACGCGGACACGCGGACCAGGTTGCGCGGGACGGCGAAGGAGCTGGGGCTCCTCGTGACCGGTTCGAGCGACTACCACGGCAGCCGGAAGACCTGTGTGCTCGGCGAGTACACGACCGACCCCGAGGTGTACGGGGAGATCACGCGCCGGGCGTTCGGGGCGTTCCCCGTGCCGGGGGCCGGCGGGGCCTGAGTCCCACTCCCGCGCGCCTGTGTCGCCCTTCCCCCGGGCCTCCCTCCCTTCCCCTCTTCCGCAAGGCCAGTAGCACACCCATGTTCGACGTCGCCGTATTCGGCTCTCTCTTCCTGACCCTTTTTGTCATCATGGATCCCCCCGGGATCACCCCGATCTTCCTCGCGCTGACCGCGGGCCGTCCCGCCAAGGTGCAGCGCCGGATGGCCTTCCAGGCCGTCTGCGTCGCCGGTGGTGTGATCACGGTGTTCGGTCTGCTCGGGCACCAGATCCTCGACTACCTGCACGTCTCCGTGCCCGCCCTGATGATCGCGGGCGGACTGCTGCTCCTGCTGATCGCCCTCGACCTGCTCACCGGCAAGACGGACGAGCCGAAGCAGACCAAGGACGTCAACGTCGCCCTGGTACCGCTGGGCATGCCGCTGCTGGCCGGGCCCGGTGCGATCGTGTCGGTCATCCTGGCCGTGCAGAAGGCGGACAGCGTGACCACGCAGGTCTCGGTGTGGGCGGCGATCCTCGCGATCCACGTGGTGCTGTGGCTGGTGATGCGCTACTCGCTGCTGATCATCCGGGTCATCAAGGACGGCGGCGTGGTCCTGGTGACCCGCCTGGCCGGCATGATGCTCTCCGCGATCGCCGTGCAGCAGATCATCAACGGCGTCACGCAGGTGATCCAGGGCGCGTGAAACGACCGCAGGGCCCCCGCACGGTCGTTCCGTACGGGGGCCCTGCGCATGTGTGAAGGGTCGCGCTACAAGGCCGAGGTGTCGGCGGGGCGGATCCACAGACGCTGCCCGATGGCGGCGGCCTGCTGAACGATGCGGTTCACGGAGGCGGCGTCCACGACAGTCGTGTCCACGGGGGTCCCGTCGACGTCGTCGAGTCGCATGACTTCAAAGCGCATGGCCTCTCCCTTGATCTGGTCATCCTCCTGCGGAGAACTACTGGTGTGGCTCCCGGGTCGTCGGTGCCCGGGCGTCCGTCATGGTCAACGGCATGTCCTCTGCAAACATTCCCTACGCTAAGGAAATTTTTCGCACGACTAATTACTGACAAGTAAGCCGCTTGTTACGAGGTGCTGGGCGACGAAGGGAGCGGTTCGGGTCGATAGGTGTCTCATACAAGACTGACCGGGACCAGTTGTGTTCGTAGCGTGACGGCCGGGACAATGGAAGCGATGAACGACGACCTCGCGCCCCTCCACGCTCGCATCGATCGCACGAACGAGCTGCTCCAGCGCATGCTCGCCGAGGTGGCGAAGACTCCCTCGACCCACGCGATCTTCGTGGACGCCGGCTACCTGTACGCGGCGGCGGGGCGACTGGTGGCCGGGACCGAGGACCGCAGGGCCTTCGACCTGGACGCCGAGGCCCTGATCGAGGCGCTCATCGACAGGGCCCGCAGCGTCTTCGCGGACAGCCGTCTGCTGCGCGTGTACTGGTACGACGGCGCCCGGCGCCGCATCCACACCGCCGAGCAGCAGTCCATCGCCGAGCTGCCTGACGTCAAGGTCCGCCTGGGCAATCTGAACGCGAACAACCAGCAGAAGGGCGTCGACTCCCTCATCCGCTCGGACCTGGAGTCCCTCGCCCGGCATCGCGCGATCAGTGACGCGGCCCTGCTCGGCGGCGACGAGGACCTGGTGTCGGCGGTCGAGGCCGCCCAGGGGTACGGCGCCCGCGTCCACCTGTGGGGCATCGAGGCCCCCGAGGGGCGCAACCAGGCCGACCCGCTGCTCTGGGAGGTCGACAGCCAGCGCACCCTCGACCTCGACTTCTTCAAGCCGTACGTCTCCCGGCGCACGACCCACTCCGTCGAG
This sequence comes from Streptomyces sp. NPDC085944, assembly GCF_040686295.1. Taxonomy (NCBI): domain Bacteria; kingdom Bacillati; phylum Actinomycetota; class Actinomycetes; order Kitasatosporales; family Streptomycetaceae; genus Streptomyces; species Streptomyces sp. NPDC085944. Next base: position 737,569 of record NZ_JBFBJX010000001.1, read on the forward strand.
GGGACGGTCGCGCTGCGCCCCGCCCGCGAGGACGTCCGCTTCGTGGGCGCGCAGATCGCGGCGAAGTGGCTGGCGGCGCGTGGCCGCGACGCGCTGCTGGAACTGCTCCCCGGCCACCCCTACCTCCCCGGCTCGGTGGACCAGGACCTGCTCGTGGAGGCCGAGGGGCTGCTCCAGTACTCGCTGCGCGGCCAGGCCGATCTGCGACGGGCCTTGAGGGACGGCTTCTGGGAGCACCTGCGGGCGCAGTACTAGCGCCTGCCAGTCGTCCCGGGGCGGGCGGGCACGGCCCCATGGCCGGCCGGGCCCTGGGGACGCGTCTCAGGGGGCGTGCGGCCGGTCCGGCGCGGGGTGGTCGTCCCAGAAGCCGGCGAGGGCGCGGGCGGTCGGCAGGGGCTGGTCGGTGTTGGGGGAGTGCTCGGCCCCCGCGACGACCGTCCGGCGCGCGTCCAGCCGTACGGCCATCTCGTCCAGGAGCGGCACGGGCCAGGTGTCGTCGTAGGCGCCCGACAGCACGTGGAACGGCAGCGGCACGGCGGCGAGCTCGGCGACACGGTCCGGCTCCGTGCACAACTGGTGTCCCGTGGCGAGCAGTTGCGCCGGCCTGGTGCCCAGCCAGCGGTCGCGCAGCCGTACCGGTTCCTCCGGTCCGTGGGCGGGGGCCGGGGCGCCCGCCTCCTCCGGCGGCCCCATGGCCTGCATCACGTCCCAGACCTCCGCCATCGTCATCGTGGCCAGCGCGTCGCGCAGCAGCTTCACCCGCTGCCGCTGGGACTCGGAGATCCGCGCCGGGCCCGAGGACATCAGCGTGAGGGACAGGAACGGCGCGTGGTCGAGCAGGACGGCGGCCCGTGCGATCTGGCCGCCCAGCGAGTGCCCGACGAGATGCACGCGCGTCCCGAGGGCGGCGACCTGCGCCAGCACGTCGCGGGCCAGCTCGGGCCGGGCGTACGCGGCCTCGTCGTGCTCGGGGCCGGCCGACTCGTACTGCCCGCGCCCGTCCACGGCGACCGTGCGGTACCCGCGCGCACCCAGCGGCCGGTGCAGCAGCGTGAAGTCCTCCTTGCTCCCCGTGAACCCGGGCAGCATCACGACCACGCCCTTCGGCGCGACTCCGTCGGCCACCGGCGAGTCGACGACGGCGAACTCGCCGCGCGCGGTGCACAGCCGGTACGCGCGGGCGTCCGGGGGCGGGCTGAAGGCGGCGTTCCTGCTCACGGGCAGAGGCTATCGGGCGGAGACCGCCGGGCGAGGAGGCACGGGTGCGGCACGACGACGCCGTCGGCCCGGCCCCGCGTGGATCGCGGGACCGGGCCGACGGTGCGGGACGAGCGGCGTGGATCAGCTCTCGCCGGCCTCCGCGGACCGCGTGACGGACGTGGCCGCCTTGCGGGTGCGGCGGGTCTTCGGCTTCGCCTCCGCCGTGTCGGCGCTCTCGGCGGGTGCCGCGACGGCGACCGCGGCCTTACGGGTCCGACGCCGCGGTGCGGCCTCCGGCTCCTGCGAGGCCTGCGCCGGAATCTCGGCGGCGGCCTCGGTGGTGGCGGCGGTCTTCCGGGGACGGCGGGCCTTCGGCTTCGCCTCCGCGCCCTCGGCGGTGTCGGCGACGCCTTCCGCGGCTGCGTCGGCCTTGGCGGCGGCCGTCTTGCGCGTGCGGCGCGGCTTGGCCTCGGCCTCGGCCTCCGGAGCCGGTACGGCTGCCTCGGTGGCGGCGGTCTTCCGGGGACGGCGGGCCTTCGGCTTCGCCTCCGCGCCCTCGGCGGTGTCGGCGACGCCTTCCGCGGCTGCTTCGGCCTTGGCGGCGGCCTCGGTCGTCTTCCGGGTCCGGCGGGCCTTGGGCTTGGCCTCCGTGCCCTCGGCGGCGTCGGCGGCCGTCTCGGCCTTGGCGGCGGCGGTCTTCCGGGTGCGGCGCGGCTTGGCCTCGGCCTCCGGAGCCGCTACGGCGGGCTCGGCGGCCTTGCGGGTGCGGCGGGTCTTCGACTTGGTCTCGGCCGGCTCGATCGCCCCCTCCACCGTGTCGACCGTCGCCTCGGCGGTCGTGGCCTTGCGGGTGCGGCGGCGCGGCTTCGCGGCGGGAGCCTCGGCAGCCGGGGCCTCGACGGCCACCGATGCCTCGGCAACAGCCGGGGCCTCCACGACGGCCTGGGCCTCCACGGCCGTCGCCTCGGCGGCCGCCGGAGCCTCCGCGGACTTGCGGGTGCGGCGGCGGCGCGGCTTCGCCGGGGCCTCCACGGCCTCGGCGGCCTCCGTCACCACGTCGACCGCGGCCTCGGCAGGCGCCGGCGCGCTGTCCTCGGCGGACTGCGGCACGGGAACGTCGGTCGTCGTGACCGACTCCGGGTGGCGCGACGGCTCGCCGCCGCGCGTACGGCGCCGGCGGCGCAGTGTGCGGGGACCCTTGGCGGCGTCGGTGCCCGCGTCGGCGGCGCTGTCCGCACCGCCGGTCACGGCCTCGGCGGTCGCGGGGCTCGCGGCGGCCTCCGCGTCCACCGGAGCACCGCCGCGCATCCGACGGCGGCGGCGCGGCGTACGGGACGAACGGTCGCGCTCGCGGTCACTGGAACGCGAGTCGTCGCGCCCGCCCCGGCCACCACGGTCACTGCGGTCACCGCGCCCGCGGCCACCGCGGCCGCCCGTCTCTCCCAGGTCCTCCAGCTCCTCCGCGTCGAGCCCGGCGCGGGTGCGCGCGGAGCGCGGCAGGACGCCCTTGGTGCCCTCGGGGATACCGAGGTCGGTGTACAGGTGGGGGGAGGTGGAGTACGTCTCCGGCGGGTCGTTGAAGCCCAGGTCCAGCGCCTTGTTGATCAGCTGCCAGCGCGGGATGTCGTCCCAGTCGACCAGCGTGATCGCCGTACCCTTCGCGCCCGCGCGGCCGGTGCGGCCGATGCGGTGCAGATACGTCTTCTCCTCTTCCGGCGACTGGTAGTTGATGACGTGCGTGACGCCCTCGACGTCGATGCCGCGGGCGGCGACGTCGGTGCAGACGAGCACGTCCACCTTGCCGTTGCGGAAGGCGCGCAGGGCCTGCTCGCGGGCGCCCTGGCCGAGGTCGCCGTGGACGGCGCCGGAGGCGAAACCGCGCTGCTTGAGCTGGTCGGCCAGGTCGGCCGCCGTGCGCTTGGTGCGGCAGAAGACCATGACCAGGCCACGGCCGTCGGCCTGCAGTATGCGCGCCACCATCTCGGGCTTGTCCATGTTGTGCGCGCGGTAGATGAACTGCTTCGTGTTCGCGACCGTCGCACCCGCGTCGTCCGGCGAGGTGGCGCGGATGTGCGTGGGCTGCGACATGTAGCGGCGGGCGAGTCCGATGACCGCGCCCGGCATGGTCGCCGAGAAGAGCATGGTCTGGCGCCGGGCCGGCAGCATGTTGATGATCTTCTCGACGTCCGGCAGGAAGCCCAGGTCGAGCATCTCGTCGGCCTCGTCGAGGACCAGGCACTTGACGTGCTTGAGGCTCAGCTTCTTCTGGCCCGCGAGGTCCAGCAGGCGGCCCGGGGTGCCGACGATCACGTCGACGCCCTTCTTCAGGGCCTCCACCTGCGGCTCGTAGGCCCGGCCGCCGTAGATCGCGGTGACGCGGACGTTGCGCACCTTGCCGGCGGTCAGGAGGTCGTTGGTGACCTGCTGGCACAGCTCGCGCGTCGGGACGACGACGAGGGCCTGCGGGGAGTCGGTCAGGGACTCGGGCGCCGCGCGGCCCGCCTCGACGTCGGCGGGGACGGTGACGCGCTCGAGGAGGGGGAGGCCGAAGCCCAGCGTCTTGCCGGTGCCGGTCTTGGCCTGGCCGATCACGTCCGTGCCCGACAGGGCCACGGGGAGCGTCAGCTCCTGGATCGGGAAGGGAGTGGTGATGCCGACGGCTTCGAGGGCTTCGGCGGTCTCGGGGAGGATCCCGAGGGATCGGAACGTCGTAGTCAGGGTGCTGCCTCTTCTGTGTACGTGGTGCGAGGCGAGCGCGCGGGTCGTGCCGGACCGTGTCGGGGACGTCGGCTGCCTTACGGATGAGCCGTAGGACACGGGACCTCTGTCGACGCTCCAGCGCTCGTACCACTGAGGGTCCCCCTCCGGGCTCCGTACGCAGTTCGGCGTACGGCAGGAGGGCTGTCGGGTCGGAGCCGATCGGGCCACCGACCGGGCATCCTCATGCGTGCGGCCCGACGACGACGTCACGTACCCGTACGTCACATACTCGGCAGGCGCATTACCACCATACCCCGGATTCGCGCACATGCGATGGCCGATTTGCTCACGTAGTCGTCGTCACACTCACTGACCAGGGCCTTACCACCGCCGGGGAGCGGGTTATTGTGCGCTGCATGACGAGCTCTGACAAGCCTGGCACCGCCGCAGACGCACCCACCGAGACCGCTGCAACCGACGGAAGCGCCGGTACCACCGGAGCCACCCCGGTCGCCGCCCGCGACTGGGCGTCGGCCGCGGCCGACCCGCAGTACCGCGCCGCGGTCGTGGACCTGCTCGGCGCGCTCGCGTACGGCGAGCTGGCGGCGTTCGAGCGGCTCGCGGAGGACGCCAAGCTGGCACCGACGCTGGCGGACAAGGCGGAGCTGGCGAAGATGGCGTCCGCGGAGTTCCACCACTTCGAGCGGCTGCGCGACCGGCTGGCCGAGATCGGCGAGGAGCCGACGGGTGCCATGGAGCCGTTCGTGGCCGCCTACGACGGCTTCCACAAGCAGACCGACCCCTCCGACTGGCTCGAGGGGCTCGTCAAGGCCTACGTCGGCGACTCCATCGCCAGCGACTTCTACCGCGAGGTCGCCGCCCGCCTCGACACGGACACCCGCGAGCTGGTCCTCGCCGTGCTCGACGACACCGGACACGCCGGTTTCGCCGTGGAGAAGGTGCGCGCGGCGATCGACGCCGACCCGCGTGTGGGCGGGCGGCTCGCGCTGTGGGCGCGGCGGCTGATGGGGGAGGCGCTCTCGCAGTCCCAGCGGGTGGTGGCCGACCGGGACGCGCTGTCGACGATGCTCGTGGGCGGGGTCGCGGACGGCTTCGACCTGGCGGAGGTCGGCAAGATGTTCTCCCGGATCACCGAGGCGCACACGAAGCGGATGGCGGCGCTGGGGCTGGCCGCCTGACCTCTGCCGGCCCGGGACCTGGATCCGCTGCGGGCGGCTGCGTCAGGCGGTCGCCGAGCTGCGGCGGAGTCCTCCCGCGGGGCGCAGCAGCAACGACAGTGAGGCCGCGCACAGCGTCGCCGAACCCAGGAGAACCAGCAGGAAGCCCCCGGCGCCCAGCGCGGTGTGCGTCACGAACGCCCCGAAGAGGGCCCCGGCGACGCCGGTCGGCAGGACCAGGAGCCGGGCGGGCAGGCGGTGGGGCAGTCGGTGCGCGGCGGCCCATGCCAGGGCGAGGCCGAGGATTGCGGCGCTGAGCGCTTCCAAGAGCATGTCGGGGTCCCTCCCACATGGCCGGCCTGCCCCAAACGGTCACAGCCGACTTACCCCTGACCTGCGGAACACAATCCTCCCTCTGTGGGTGAACTGTGCTCGGTCCGTGGACGGGAGCGGGTACCGGTACGGGAACGCGAACGCGGAAGTGGGTGGATGCACGTCGTCGTGCCGCTGGACGGCCGCCAGGACTTCGACGGCGTACGCGACTTCGCGCGGGCCGTCGCCGACGTGCTGGCCGCGGCCCACC
>NZ_JBFBJX010000002.1:0-540819 GCF_040686295.1 Streptomyces sp. NPDC085944
AAACGCCCGGTTACATTTCGAACCCGGAAGCTAAGCCTTACAGCGCCGATGGTACTGCAGGGGGGACCCTGTGGGAGAGTAGGACGCCGCCGAACTCCTATTAGAGCTCTGGCTCTTGGGCACACAGCCCGAGAGTCAGAGCTTTTTTGCGTTGAGGTAAGGTCAGTGAGCATCATTGGCTCGTTTCCCCCAGGAGGCCCCCGCGTGGAGGTCCAGGAGACCCGCGTGCAGACTGACCGGGTCCTCACCATCCCGAACATCCTCAGCATGGCGCGCCTGATCGGCGTGCCCGTGTTCCTGTGGCTCATCCTGCGACCCGAGTTCGGCGGCCCGCAGAGCGACGGCTGGGCGCTGTTGGTGCTGGCCTTCAGCGGGGTCAGCGACTACCTGGACGGCAAACTCGCACGGCGTTGGAATCAGATCAGCAGCCTCGGCCGGCTCCTGGACCCGGCGGCCGACCGGCTCTATATCCTCTCCACGCTGGTGGGTCTCACCTGGCGCGAGATTCTCCCGCTCTGGTTGACCCTTGTACTGCTGGCCCGGGAAGCGATGCTGCTGGTGATGGTGGGTATCCTCCGGCGGCACGGCTATCCGCCGCCGCAGGTGAACTTCCTGGGCAAGGCCGCCACCTTCAACCTCATGTACGCCTTCCCGCTGCTTCTGCTGAGCGACGGAAGCGGATGGATCGCGTCACTCGCCGCGGTTTTCGGATGGGCGTTCGCAGGATGGGGTACAACCCTGTATTGGTGGGCAGGTGCTCTCTACGTGGTGCAGGTCCGCCGCCTGGTTCGTGCGGACGTCGCAGCCGATTGAACTCGCTGATTGTGTGGTCCCGGTGGCCGGATGGCCCCCGCTGCAAAAGTGCGGGACCCTGGACGGGTGAAGTCGGCTAAACCGTCGTCTCTCAGAGGAGGACGCTTCCGACATGAAGGCCGTCGTGATGGCTGGAGGCGAAGGCACGCGCCTTCGTCCCATGACCTCGAGCATGCCCAAGCCGCTCCTGCCGGTGGTCAACCGGCCGATCATGGAGCATGTGCTCAGGTTGCTCAAAAAGCATGGGCTCAACGAGACCGTCGTCACCGTCCAGTTCCTGGCCTCGCTGGTCAAGAACTACTTCGGTGACGGCGAGGAGCTCGGAATGGAGCTCACCTATGCCAACGAGGAGAAGCCACTCGGTACCGCCGGAAGCGTCAAGAACGCCGAGGAGGCGTTGAAGGACGATGCCTTCCTCGTCATTTCCGGCGATGCCCTGACCGACTTCGACCTCACCGACCTGATCAATTTTCACAAGGAAAAGGGTTCGCTCGTCACCGTGTGCCTGACGCGCGTGCCCAACCCGCTGGAATTCGGCATCACCATCGTCGACGAAGAGGGCAAGGTCGAACGCTTCCTGGAGAAGCCGACCTGGGGCCAAGTCTTCTCGGACACCGTGAACACCGGGATCTACGTCATGGAGCCGGAGGTCTTCGACTACGTCGACCCCGATGTGCCCGTGGACTGGTCCGGTGATGTCTTCCCGCAGCTGATGAAGGAAGGCAAGCCCATCTACGGCTATGTCGCCGAGGGCTACTGGGAGGACGTCGGTACCCACGAGAGCTACGTGAAGGCCCAGGCCGACGTTCTGGAACGCAAGGTCGACGTCGACATCGACGGCTTCGAGATCTCGCCCGGAGTGTGGGTCGCCGAAGGCGCGGAGGTACATCCCGACGCCGTGCTGCGCGGTCCTCTGTACGTCGGCGACTACGCCAAGATCGAGGCCGGCGCCGAGCTCCGGGAGCACACGGTCGTCGGGTCCAACGTCGTCGTGAAGAGCGGTGCCTTCCTGCACAAGGCCGTGGTGGCGGACAACGTGTACGTCGGACCGCACAGCAATCTGCGGGGCTGTGTGGTCGGCAAGAACACCGACATCATGCGGGCTGCGCGGATCGAGGACGGCGCGGTCATCGGCGACGAGTGCCTGGTCGGTGAAGAATCGATCATCCAGGGGAATGTGCGGGTCTACCCGTTCAAGACCATCGAGGCCGGTGCCTTCGTCAACACCTCGGTGATCTGGGAATCCCGCGGGCAGGCCCATCTCTTCGGTGCTCGCGGAGTCTCCGGCATCCTGAACGTCGAGATCACTCCGGAGCTCGCCGTGCGGCTGGCCGGGGCGTACGCGACCACCCTGAAGAAGGGGTCCACCGTCACCACGGCCCGCGACCACTCCCGCGGTGCCCGTGCGCTGAAGCGCGCGGTGATCTCCGCGCTGCAGGCCAGCGCCATCGACGTACGCGACCTGGAGAACGTACCGCTGCCCGTGGCGCGGCAGCAGACCGCGCGGGGCAGTGCCGGCGGGATCATGATCCGGACGACCCTCGGCGTGCCGGACTCCGTCGACATCATGTTCTTCGACGGACAGGGTGCCGACCTGTCACAGGGCAGCCAGCGGAAGCTGGACCGGGTGTTCGCGCGGCAGGAGTACCGGCGGGCGTTCCCCGGCGAGATCGGGGACCTGCACTTCCCGTCCAGCGTGTTCGACTCGTACACCGGATCGCTGCTGCGCAACGTCGACATCACCGGCATCGCCGAGTCCGGGCTCAAGGTGGTCGTCGACGCCTCCAACGGCAGTGCGGGGCTGGTGCTGCCCAGCCTGCTCGGCAAGCTGGGCGTGGACTCGCTGACGATCAATCCCGGTCTCGACGAGGCCAGGCCCACGGAGTCGGCCGACATGCGGCGGTCCGGGCTGGTGCGCCTCGGGGAGATCGTGGCGTCCTCGCGGGCCGCGTTCGGCGTGCGGTTCGACCCGGTCGGTGAGCGGCTGTCGCTCGTCGACGAGAAGGGTCGCATCATCGAGGACGACCGGGCTCTGCTGGTGATGCTCGACCTGATCGCGGCCGAGCGGCGCAGCGGCCGCGTCGCCCTCCCGGTGACGACCACCAGGATCGCAGAGCAGGTCGCCGCCTACCACGGCACGCAGGTCGAGTGGACGACCACCTCGCCGGACGACCTGACACGGGTCGGCGGCGAGGAGGGTGCGATCTTCGGGGGCGACGGCAAGGGCGGCTTCATCGTCCCCGAGTTCAGCAGCGTCTACGACGGCACGGCTGCCTTCGTGCGGCTGATCGGGCTGGTGGCGCGCACGCAGCTCACGTTGAGCCAGATCGATGCGCGGATCCCGCGGGCGCACGTGCTCAAGCGGGATCTGGCCACCCCGTGGGCCGTCAAGGGCCTGGTGATGCGGCGGGTCGTGGAGGCGGCCGGCGACCGGTTCGTGGACACCACGGACGGGGTGCGGGTGGTCGAGACCGACGGGCGCTGGGTGATGGTGCTGCCCGATCCGGCGGAGGCGGTCACCCATCTGTGGGCCGAGGGCCCCGACGACGCCTCCGCGCAGGCACTGCTGGACGAGTGGGCCGCGGTGGTGGACAGCGCGGGCCGGTAAAACGCACCGCACGCGCGCGTGCCGGACAAGTGTCCCCAAGGGGGCCTGTCCGGCACGCCGGTGGGGCCATTCGGAGGTAGTGGCGGTGGCGTGCGACGATGTGCGGCATGCCGCAGCCACCCCCCGTTCGGAGCACATCCACGCGGCCCGCGCGTCCGGACGCGTCCATGTCGTTGCTCACGAACGTCATGGACCACAGCCTCGACGACGGCTATGCCGAGGCCGCCGCGCGGAAGAAGGCCGACGGCAGCGGCGGACTGCCCAAGACACTCCGCGCCAAGCTGGGCCTGGCGCTCGGCCTCGTGCTCGCGGCCCTGGTCGTGACGGTCGGGGCGGCCCAGGCGCGGGTCGCCGCGCCCGTCGTCGCGAAGGAACGTGAAGAGCTCGTCGACCGCATAGAGGGGGAGACCTCGGCGGCCGACAAGCTGGAGAAGAGCGTCGACGAACTGCGCGACGACGTGAACACGCGTCGGCGCGAGGCGCTGGAGAAGAGCGGCGAGGGCGACCGGCCCGACCTGGTCGGAGTCCTGGCGGGCGCGGTCGAGGTGCACGGCCCGGGTGTGAAGCTCGTGGTCGACGACGCCAAGGACGTGGGCACCGGAGCCGACGGGAAGCCGCGCGGCACCTCGGGCTTCTCCGACACGGGCCGGGTGCGGGACCGGGACATGCAGCGCGTGGTCAACGGGCTGTGGGAGTCGGGCGCCGAGGCGATCTCCATCAACGGGCAGCGTCTGACGGCGCTGTCGGCGATCAGGGCCGCGGGTGACGCGATACTGGTCGACAACAGGCCGCTGGTGCCGCCGTACACGGTGCTCGCGGTGGGGGACGGCGAGCGGCTGAGCGCCGCGTTCCAGGACAGCGCCGACGGACTGTACCTGCACGCGCTGCAGGAGAGCTACGGCATCCGGACCGCCATCTCCGTCGCGGGCGACCTCGAGCTGCCGGCCGCACCGAGTCTGATCGTACGTACAGCACAGCCGATAACCGAGAAGGGCACATCGTGATCGCCGTACTGGGCCTCGTCGTGGGAGTCGTGGCCGGATTGCTGGTCCGGCCCGAGGTGCCGGCGGCCGTGGAGCCGTATCTGCCGATCGCCGTCGTGGCGGCGCTGGACGCCGTCTTCGGCGGTCTGCGGGCCATGCTCGACGGAATCTTCGACGACAAGGTCTTCGTGGTGTCGTTCCTGTCGAACGTGGTCGTCGCCGCGCTGATCGTGTTCCTGGGTGACAAGCTGGGCGTCGGCGCCCAGCTGTCCACCGGTGTCGTGGTGGTCCTCGGCATCCGCATCTTCTCCAACGCCGCGGCGATCCGCCGGCACGTCTTCCGGGCGTGAGGCCGATGAGCGAGCACGACGAACAGAGCGCCAACCGGCTGCGCAGGGAGCTGCCCGAGGAAGTGGCGCCGGAGGAGCAGGCCGGCGCGGACGCCCCGGCGGGCGATCCGCCGCAGGACGCGCAGGGGGAGCGGAACGGGGTGACCGGCAGGCAGCGGCTCCTGAAGGGGCTGTGGCCGCCGCGCCTCACCCGGGCCCAACTCATCGTCGCCCTGCTCCTGTTCGGGCTCGGTTTCGGCCTCGCGGTCCAGGTGGCGTCCAACAGTGACAGCGACAGCGCGCTGCGGGGCGCCCGCCAGGAGGATCTCGTCCGCATCCTCGATGAACTGGACGACCGGACTCAGCGTCTTGAAGACGAGAAACAGGGCCTGGAGAAGCAGCGCGACGAGCTGGAGAACAGCTCCGACCAGGCGGAAGAGGCCCGTAAGCAGACGCTCGAGAAGGAGCGGCAACTGGGCATTCTCGCGGGCACCGTGGCCGCGCAGGGGCCCGGCATCACGGTGACCATCGAGGACACGAAGGGGACGGTCGAGGCGGACATGCTGCTCGACGCGATCCAGGAGCTGCGCGCCGCGGGCGCGGAGGCGATCCAGGTGAACGGCGTACGGGTCGTCGCCGGCACGTACTTCGCCGAGGCCGACAACTCCGTCAGCGTCGACGGGAACAAGATCAACGCGCCCTATCGTTTCCAGGTCATCGGCAAGCCGCAGGACCTCGAACCGGCTCTCAACATTCCTGGAGGAGTGGTGCAGACTCTGGAGAAGGAACAGGCCACCGTTACCGTTGAGCGGTCGAGCAAGATCGTCGTGGACGCCTTGCGAGCGGCGAAGCGGCCTGACTACGCTCGGTCGTCCTCCCAGTGAACCGGCGGTGCATGGGGGGCGTCCGGCGAGGGCATGAGGTTGCGGGGGGTCGGCGCACCGATTGGGTGGTGCGTGGTGGAAACTGTCTGGTGGAGACGGACGTTGTGAAGGTGTCCGGGTCGGTCAGTGCGGTCAGCAAGGGTTCGTCCTGCCCCACGGGCGGGTCTGTTTCGGTCAAGGGGAATCGCCCGTGAAGTTGTTTGCGAAGTTGTTCGGCAAGAGCGCGCGAGAGGGCGGCGGCGAGAACGCGACCGCCCGCCATCGCGCACAGCCCGACGCGGAGGGCTCGCGCCCGATGTTCCGGGACCAGGTGGGTGGTCCCGGCGCGCCGTCTGTTGACCCTGCTCAGTCCAGCGGCATAGGTTTCGGCCAGCCCTCGGCCCCGGGTGCGGGTGGAGGCTTCCACCCCGACCCGTACGCGTCGAACGCCCCGGCGGGGCAGGCGCGGCAGGAGGATCCGTCCATGGCGGCCCTGGTGTGTACGAGGTGCGGCAACCGCAATGCGGAGAACAGCCGCTTCTGCTCCAACTGCGGCGCTCCACTGCGGGCCGGCGCGGTCCCGGAGCGCGCGTCCGAGACGACCTCCACCATCTCCATCTCCGGTCTGGAGGCCTACGACGCGGAGGTCACCGGCCAGACGGCGATGCCGGCGCTGTCTCCCGAGGCGCAGGCGGCCGTGGACGCGCTGCCGCTGGGCTCCGCGCTCCTGGTCGTGCGCCGGGGGCCGAACTCGGGCAGCCGTTTCCTGCTGGACGGCGAGCTGACCACCGCCGGACGGCATCCGCAGAGCGACATCTTCCTGGACGACGTGACGGTCTCGCGCCGGCACGTGGAGTTCCGCCGCAGTCCGGACGGTTCGTTCACGGTCGCCGACGTCGGCAGTCTGAACGGCACGTACGTCAACCGGGAGCGCATCGACCAGGTCGCCCTGTCCAACGGTGACGAGGTGCAGATCGGCAAGTACCGGCTGGTGTTCTACGCGAGCCAGCGGGGTTACTGACCGCCCCCGGGCCTCCCGCCCGGGGAACCTCCAGGGAAGGTCCATGTTTCAAACACCGAGCGACGGCGCCGGGCAAGGCGCCGTCGCCACGGACAGTGGGCTGATGAGCATCGGCGCAGTGCTGAACGCGCTGCGTGACGAGTTCCCCGACATCACCATCTCCAAGATCCGGTTCCTGGAGTCGGAGGGGCTCGTCGAGCCGCGGCGGACCCCGGCCGGGTATCGCAAGTTCAGCGCGCACGACGTCGAGCGCCTCGGCGAGGTGCTGCGCATGCAGCGGGATCACTATCTGCCGCTCAAGGTGATCCGCGAGCATCTGGACGCCGTGGAGCGCGGTGAGGCGGTGTCCCTGCCGAGGGTCGGCCGCCAGCGGGACGGGGACGCGGCCGTGCCGGAGTCCGACGAGAGTCCGACGGTGGCCAGGGTCGGCCGTGACGAGCTGCTCGCCGCGGCCGGGATCGGCGACCAGGAGCTGGCGGAGTGGGAGTCGTACGGACTTCTCGCCCCGCTGGCCGACGGGGCCTACGACGCCGAGGCGGTCACCGTGGCGTCGCTGGTGGTGCAGCTGGGGCGGTCCGGGATCGAGCCGCGGCACCTGCGGGTGATGAAGGCCGCCGCCGACCGGGAGGCCGGGCTCGTGGAGCAGGTCGTCGCCCCGCTGAAACGGCATCGCAACCCGCAGACCAGGGCGCACGCGGAAGACCGCACCAAGGAGCTGGCGGGTCTCGCGGTGAAACTGCACGCGGCGCTGGTGCAGACCGCCCTGGGCGTGCGGCTGCCCTGAAACGTGCGGGGCCGAGCAGCCGGGCCGCCCGCCCGGTCCAGACGCGGATCGCCCCGAACCGGACCCGGATCGCCCACGCGAGCCCGGCCCGACTACCCAAACGTCCCGAACACGGCCTAGGGTTGCTGTGTGAACGAGCTCGATGTCGTAGGTGTCCGGGTCGAGATGCCCTCCAACCAGCCGATCGTGCTGCTGCGCGAGGTGGGCGGCGACCGTTACCTTCCCATCTGGATCGGACCGGGGGAGGCGACGGCGATCGCCTTCGCCCAGCAGGGCATGGCTCCCGCACGTCCGCTGACCCACGACCTGTTCAAGGACGTGCTGGAAGCGGTCGGGCAGGAGCTCACGGAAGTCCGCATCACCGACCTGCGGGACAACGTCTTCTACGCCGAGCTGGTCTTCGCGAGCGGGGTCGAGGTCAGTGCCAGGCCGTCCGACGCCATAGCGCTGGCTCTGCGCACCGGCACGCCGATCTACGGCAGCGAGACGCTGCTGGACGACGCCGGCATCTCGATTCCGGACGAGCAGGAGGACGAGGTGGAGAAGTTCCGCGAGTTCCTCGACCAGATCTCGCCCGAGGACTTCGGAAGCAGCAACCAGTGAGGGACGGGTGCGGGTCCGGGGCTGTGCACGGCCCTGAACGGGCACATCCGACTAGCTTTTCCCGGAACTGGGCACGGGAAACCACTCGTAAGGTGATTATCACTCGGCGTGCCGAGTGTGGCGATCGTTGACGCACCCTTGGTGACTGCCTACCTTCGAGGAGGCAGGTCAAGGACGGAGGTCGGCGTGAGAACCAGCGGCGACGGTACGGCTGGGGGTGGCCCCGGGCCCAGCCTCGGGGCAGGCGGTCCGTACCCTCCCCCGGGCTCCCGGCTTCGCGCAGGCGCGGGGGGCCACGCCCAGCACGGTGGCGCGGCCGATCCCGGTCCGCAGCGACCGGCAGCGGTGCCGACCAGCGGAAGGGCGACGTCCATGGCGTCCGAGCAGATCGGCTATCGCGGGCCGACGGCCTGCGCGGCCGCTGGCATCACCTACCGGCAACTCGACTACTGGGCCCGCACGAGCCTCGTCGAGCCCAGTGTGCGGCCCGCGCACGGATCCGGAACGCAGCGGTTGTACAGCTTCCGCGACGTGGTCGTGCTGAAGATCGTCAAGCGCTTCCTCGACACCGGGGTGTCGCTGCAGAACATCCGCACCGCCGTCCAGCACCTCAGGGAGCGGGGCTTTCGCGACCTGGAGCGGTTGACGCTGATGAGCGACGGCGCCACCGTATACGAGTGCACCTCCCCCGACGAGGTGCACGCACTGCTCCAAGGCGGTCAGGGCATCTTCGGGATCGCCGTCGGAGCGGTGTGGCGGGACGTGGAGAGCGCGCTGTCCCAGCTGCACGGGGAGCGGATCGACACCGGCGAGACCCTCGTCGGGCACAATCCGGCCGACGAACTGGCCCGGCGACGCAACAACCGGGCGGTCTGAACGCCGCCGCGCGCACCGATCTCTTCCCCCGGGCGATCCTCCCGCGGGTGACGGCGGCATTGTCAGTGGCGTAGGGCAGCATCGGAGATGTGAGAACCGAGCCCACGATCCTGCATCTCGACATGGATGCCTTCTTCGCCTCGGTGGAGCAGGCGTCCAAGCCGAGCCTGCGTGGGAAGGCGGTCGTCGTGGGCGGCCTCGGACCACGCGGCGTGGTCGCCACCTGCTCGTACGAGGCGCGGGTGTTCGGGGTGCACTCCGCGATGCCCATGGGCCAGGCGCGCCGGCTCGCTCCCCACGCCGCCTATCTCGTTCCGCGCTTCGAGCTCTACCGGTCGATCAGTGAGCAGGTCATGCGGCTGCTGCGGGAGCTGTCGCCCCTGGTGGAGCCGCTGAGCCTGGACGAGGCGTTCGTGGACCTGGAGGCCGGCCGGACGGCCTGGGACGCGGCGTCGGCGCGGCTCGCCGGGACGAAGCTGCGCGCGGACATCCGCGCCGTCACGGGCCTCACCGGCTCCGTCGGGCTCGCCGCCTCCAAAATGCTCGCCAAGATCGCCTCGGAGGAGGCCAAGCCCGACGGACTGGTCCTCATCCCGCCGGGGACGGAGCGGGCCATGCTGGAGCCGATGACCGTGCGGACGCTCCCCGGGGTGGGACCGGCCACGGGGGACCACCTGCGCCGGGCGGGGATCACCACGGTCGGCGAGATCGCCGAGGCCGGCGAGGACGAGTTGGTGCGGCTGCTGGGCAAGGCACACGGCCACGCGCTGTACGCCATGGCGCTGGCGCGGGACGAGCGGCCGGTGGTGGCCGAGCGGGAGACCAAGTCGGTGTCGGTCGAGGACACCTACGACGTGGACATCCACGACCGGGTGCGGGTCGGCGTAGAGGTGGGACGGTTGGCGGACCGCTGCGTGCGGCGGCTGCGCGCCTCCGGCCTGTCCGGGCGCACGATCGTGCTCAAGGTCCGCAGATACGACTTCTCGACGCTGACGCGCTCCGAGACGCTGCGCGGGCCCACCGACGACCCGGCGGTGGTCCGGGAGGCCGCCGCGAGACTGCTGGACTCGGTGGACACCACGGGCGGCGTGCGGCTGCTCGGGGTGGGTGTGAGCGGCCTCGCCGACTACACGCAGGAGGACCTGTTCGCCCAGGCGGCGGGGGACCGCCCCGAGGAACCTGCCGAGGAGCCCGAGACCGTGCCCGTCGAGCAGCACAGCCCCTCGCCCGCGGAGCGCCGGTGGCCCGCGGGGCACGACGTACGGCATGCGGAGCTGGGGCACGGGTGGGTGCAGGGCAGCGGACTCGGCCGGGTCACCGTCCGGTTCGAGACGCCGTACTCCGAGGTGGGCCGGGTGCGGACCTTCCCGGTGGACGACCCTGAGCTGGTCCCGGCGGACCCGCTCCCGCTGGTCGCCCCCGCGGTGCGAAGACCGGGTGGAGAACCCGCCGGCCGGCCCGGCGGCGGAGCCGGCGGGGACGGGGCCGCGAGACGGGTGGCCGGGTAAGGGGTGCCCGGATGGCGCGGGCGGTGCGTCAGCCGTCGTCCTTGCCCTTGCCGGCCAGCTTGCCGAAGTCGTGGTCGGGCGGCGGGGGAGAGGCGGCCACGTCCAGGCCGTAGTGGTGGTAGAGCTGGAGCTCCTGTTCCGGCGAGAGGTGCCGGCCGACGCCGAAGTCGGGCGCCTCCTTGATCAAGGAGCGGTCGAAGGGCACGCGCAGGGCGCCGTCGACCAGCTCGCTGGGCTCCAGGGGGACGAAGGCGTCCCGGCTGAAGAGGCCGGTACGTATCGCCGCCCACTCCGGCACGCCGGTGGCATCGTCGAGGTACACCTCGTCCACGGTGCCGATCCTCGTGCCGTCGCGGTCGAACGCCTTGCGGCCGATCAGGTTCCGCGGATCGATGTCTGTACGCACGGGGCCCTCCACTTGATCGCACCACTGGGCCGCACTGGGGTCGCACACCAGCCGCCTAATCATCCGTAAGTACTACAAAAGAGCACAAGTGGCCGGTCGGCCACTCGAGGGTCGTGCGGGTGCCTCGCTGGTACGCTGGCAAACGGCCGCTGACCCCGCGCGGGAGAGTCCTCCGGACACCACCGGAGGCGCCGAAGGAGCAAATCCTCCCCGGAATCTCTCAGGCTCACGTACCGCACGGACGAGGTCACTCTGGAAAGCAGGGCGGGTGTCGACGGCTTCCGCTCTCACCGACGGTGAAAGCCGGGAGAGCCCCAGGGCTCGCCCGGTGAAGCTCTCAGGTTGAGATGACAGAGGGGGAGGCCGTCCGGGTACCCGCGCCGTGGTGCCCCTCGAAGGTCGTCAGACCAGGAGGCCTCCGCAATGACCGCCCACCGCACTCCGCTCTCCGAGCTCGAACAGGCCATGCCCTTCGAGCAGCGCCACATCGGCCCCGACCACGAGGCCCGGGCCAAGATGCTCGCGCAGGTCGGTTACGGCTCGCTCGACGAACTGACGGCCGCCGCGGTGCCGGATGTGATCAAGAACGCCGACCGGCTCGACCTGCCGGGCGCGCGCTCCGAGGCCGAGGTGCTGGCCGAGCTGCGCTCCCTGGCCGACCGCAACCAGGTCCTCGACTCCATGATCGGCCTCGGCTACTACGGCACCTTCACCCCGCCGGTCATCCTGCGCAACGTCATGGAGAACCCGTCCTGGTACACGGCGTACACGCCGTACCAGCCGGAGATCTCCCAGGGCCGCCTGGAGGCCCTGCTGAACTTCCAGACGATGGTCGCCGAGCTGACCGGTCTGCCCACCTCCGGCGCCTCGCTGCTCGACGAGGGCACCGCCGCAGCCGAGGCGATGGCGCTGTCCCGGCGCATGGGCAAGAACAAGAAGGGTCTGTTCCTGGTCGACGCGGACGCCCTGCCGCAGACCGTCGCCGTGATACAGACCCGGGCCGAGCCGACCGGCGTAGAGGTCGTGGTCGCCGACCTGAGCGCGGGCATCCCGGCCGAGCTCGCCGAGCGGGAGATCAACGGCGTCCTCGTCCAGTACCCGGGCGCCTCCGGAGCCGTCCGCGACATCAAGCCGGTGATCGACCGGGCGCACGAGCTCGGCGCGCTCGTCACCGTCGCCGCCGATCTGCTCGCCCTCACGCTGCTCACCTCGCCCGGCGAGCTGGGCGCGGACATCGCCGTGGGCACCACCCAGCGCTTCGGCGTGCCGATGGGCTTCGGCGGACCGCACGCCGGTTACATGGCGGTGCACGAGAAGTTCGCCCGCAGCCTCCCCGGCCGCCTGGTCGGCGTCTCCGTGGACGCCGACGGCAACAAGGCCTACCGCCTGGCCCTGCAGACCCGCGAGCAGCACATCCGCCGCGAGAAGGCCACCAGCAACATCTGCACCGCTCAGGTGCTGCTCGCCGTCATGGCCGGCATGTACGCCGTCTACCACGGCCCCGAGGGCCTGCGGGCCATCGCGCGGCGCACCCACCGGTACGCCACGATCACCGCGGCCGGTCTTGCCGCCGGTGGCGTCGAGATCGTCCACGGCGCCTACTTCGACACCGTCACCGCGCGGGTGCCCGGCCGGGCCGACGCGATCGTGCACGCCGCCCGCGAGAACGGCATCAACCTGTGGCTCGTCGACGCCGACCACGTCTCCTTCGCCTGCGACGAGACCACCACGCGGGCCCAGGTGGCCGGCGTGTGGAACGCGTTCGGCGTCGAGGGCGACGTCGAGGCGCTGGACGCGGAGGCCGGGGACACGCTGCCCGAGGCGCTGCTGCGCACCGACGACTTCCTGACCCACCCCGTCTTCCACCAGCACCGCTCCGAGACCGCGATGCTGCGCTACCTGCGCCGCCTCGCCGACCGGGACTACGCGCTGGACCGCGGCATGATCCCGCTGGGCTCCTGCACGATGAAGCTCAACGCGACCACCGAGATGGAGCCGGTCACCTGGCCCGAGTTCGGCGCGCTGCACCCCTTCGCGCCCGCCGGGCAGGCGCAGGGCTACCTGACTCTCATCCGTGAGCTGGAGGAGCGGCTCGCCGAGGTCACCGGGTACGACAAGGTCTCGCTCCAGCCCAACGCCGGCTCGCAGGGCGAGTTCGCGGGCCTGCTCGCCGTACGCGGCTACCACCGGGCCAACGGCGACGAGCAGCGCACCGTCTGCCTCATCCCGTCCTCCGCGCACGGCACCAACGCCGCCAGCGCCGTGATGGCCGGCATGAAGGTCGTCGTCGTCAAGACCGCCGAGGACGGCGAGATCGACGTCGAGGACCTCCGCGCCAAGATCGAGAAGCACCGCGACGAGCTGGCCGTGCTGATGATCACGTACCCCTCGACGCACGGCGTGTTCGAGGAGCACGTCGCCGACATCTGCGCGCAGGTGCATGACGCGGGCGGCCAGGTCTACGTGGACGGCGCCAACCTCAACGCCCTGGTCGGCCTCGCCAAGCCCGGCCACTTCGGCGGCGACGTCTCCCACCTGAACCTGCACAAGACCTTCTGCATCCCGCACGGCGGCGGCGGTCCGGGCGTCGGCCCGGTGGGCGTACGGTCGCACCTGGCGCCGTACCTGCCCAACCACCCGCTGCAGCCCGCGGCCGGTCCGCAGACCGGGGTCGGGCCGATCTCGGCGGCGCCCTGGGGCTCGGCGGGCATCCTGCCGATCTCGTGGTCGTACGTCCGCCTGATGGGCGGCGAGGGTCTCAAGCGGGCCACGCAGGTGGCCGTGCTGTCCGCCAACTACATCGCCAAGCGCCTGGAGCCGCACTTCCCCGTGCTGTACACCGGCCCGGGCGGTCTGGTCGCGCACGAGTGCATCATCGACCTGCGCCCGCTGACCAAGGCGACCGGCGTGAGCGTCGACGACGTCGCCAAGCGGCTGATCGACTACGGCTTCCACGCGCCGACGATGTCCTTCCCGGTGGCCGGCACGCTGATGATCGAGCCGACCGAGTCCGAGGACCTGGCCGAGCTGGACCGGTTCTGCGAGGCGATGATCGCCATCCGCGCGGAGATCGAGAAGGTCGCCTCCGGAGCCTGGCCCGCCGACGACAACCCGCTGCGCGGCGCCCCGCACACGGCCGGCGCGCTCGGCGGGGAGTGGGACCACGCGTACACGCGCGAGGAGGCCGTCTTCCCGGCCGGGGTGTCCGCCGCCGACAAGTACTGGCCGCCGGTCCGCCGCATCGACCAGGCCTACGGCGACCGGAACCTGGTGTGCTCCTGCCCGCCGCTGGACGCCTACGAGGACTGAGCGGTTCGTGCCCAGGGCCCCGCTCCCCGTCCTCGGGGCGCGGGGCTTCGCCGTTGTGGGGCCGGCTACGCCGTGGCGAGCGCGACCTCGGTGGACTTGACGAGCGCGATGACGTCCGAACCCACGAAGAGGCCCAGTTCCTCGGCCGCTTCCTTGGTGATCACAGCGGTGAGTTCGGCGTCCACCATGGCGATGTGCGCGATCGCCATGACGTCGCCGAGCACGAGCCGGGTGACCGTGCCGGGCAGCCGGTTGCGGATCGAGAGGCCGTCGGCCGGGCCGGTGGTGAGGGAGATCCCCGTCGACTTCACCAGGCCGCGGACGGCCGTTCCGGGGCTCAGGCCGAGAGCGTCGGCGGCCTCCCGGGTGATGGCCGCGGTGAGGTCCTGGCCGCCGGAGAGGCGGACCCGGACCGTCGCCATGGCCTCGCCCGGGGTGACGGCGGTGACGGTGCCGGGGAGCTGGTTGCGGATGCTCAGGCTCATGGGGGCACCGTAGCCCGGCGCAGGCTTCACGCCGGGTATGCGTGGGTCTGCGTCGCCTTGACCGCCGCCCACACCCGGGCACCCGGGTGGAGGCCCAACTCGGCCGCGGCGACCGTGGTGAGGTCGGCGGCGAGCGGGAGTTCGCCGGCGAGGTCCACGCGGATCTGGTCGCCGTGGCTCTCCAGGCCGGCGACCTCGCACTGCCAGAGGTTGCGGGCGCTGGAGCCGGCGGGACGCTCGTCGTACAGCGTCACGGCGCTCGGCGGGAAGGCCACGAAGACGGGACCGGAGAGCTCCTCGGTCGTGGTGATGCCGGGGCCGGCGTCGAGCCGCACGGTGTGGCCCTCGGCCCGCCCCCGGTAGAGGTTCAGACCGACCAGCTGGGCGATGTAGTCCGTGCGGGGCCGGCGGGCGATGTCGGCGGGGCCGCCCTCCTGGACGACCGCGCCGTCCTCGACCACCACCAGCCGGTCGGCCAGCACCATGGCGTCCAGCGGGTCGTGCGTGACCAGGACGGCGACGGCCTCGAAATCGGCGAGATGGCGGCGGAGCCGGGCGCGCACCTCCAGCCGGGTCCGGGCGTCGAGGGCCGCGAGCGGCTCGTCCAGCAGGAGCAGCCGGGGGCCGGTGGCCAGGGCGCGGGCGAGGGCGACGCGCTGGGCCTGGCCGCCGGAGAGGCGGCGCGGCTTGGCGCCGGCGTGCGCGGCCAGGCCCATCCGGTCCAGCCACGCGGCGGCCCGCGCCCGGGCCTCCGCCTTGCCCGCCCCTCGGCAGCGCGGCCCGAACGCGACGTTGTCGAGGGCGCTCAGGTGCGGGAAGAGCAGGTAGTCCTGGAAGACCACCCCGACCGGGCGGGACTCCGGCGGCGTACGGTCCAGCGCGACGCCGTCGAGGTGCAGGTGACCGCCGGCGAGCGGGACCAGACCGGCGAGCGCGCGCAGGGCGGTGGTCTTGCCCGCGCCGTTGGGGCCCAGCAGGGCCACGACCTCGCCGGGCGCGGCCGTGAGGGCGACGTCCAGGCGGAAAGTGCCGCGTTCCACCACGAGCCGGGCGTCGAGGCCTTCCCCGGACCGGCGGCCGTCGGGGGCGGGGGAGCTCATGGCGGCCTTCCGTTCACCGGTCTCGGTCATGACGCACTCATCCAGCGGTCCCGCAGCCCGGCCAGTACGGCGATGGAGACGGCCAGCAGCACCAGGCTGAGGGCGATCGCCGCCGCCGGGTCGTTCTGCAGGGCGAGGTAGACGGCCAGCGGCATGGTCTGGGTCCGGCCGGGGAAGTTGCCCGCGAAGGTGATCGTCGCCCCGAACTCGCCGAGCGCCCGCGCCCAGGCCAGCACGGCGCCCGCCGCGATGCCCGGCGCGATCAGCGGCAGCGTCACCCGGCGGAACGCGGTGAAGCGGGAGGCGCCCAGAGTCGTGGCGGCCTCCTCGTAGCGCGGGTCGGCGGCGCGCAGGGTGCCCTCCACGCTGATGACCAGGAACGGCATCGCCACGAACGTCTCCGCGAGGACCACGCCCGTCGTCGTGAACGGCAGCGTGATCCCGAACCAGGCGTCCAGCCACTGTCCGACGACCCCGTTGCGTCCGAACGCCAGCAGGAGCGCGACGCCGCCCACCACCGGCGGCAGCACCAGCGGCAGCGTCACCAGGGCGCGGACGAAGCCCCGGCCGGGGAAGTCGGTACGGGCCAGCAGCCAGGCCAGGGGCACGCCGACGAGCAGGCTCAGTACCGTCGCCGACGTCGCGCACAGCAGCGACAGGCGCAGCGCCTGCCACACCTCTGGGCTGCTCAGCTGCTGCGGCAGTCCGCTCCACGGGGCACGGACCACCAGGGCGAGCAGGGGCAGCAGCAGGAACGCCAGGCCGATCAGGGCGGGCACCAGCAGGGGCACCGGCACCATGCGTCCCCGGTGCCGGGGGCGGCGCGGCCCGGCGGCGACCAGGTCGGTTCCGGGGGGCGTGGGTGTCGTTCCGGTGGACTTGCTCACGGCGTGCGGAACCCGGCCCCGGTGAGCACCCGCTGCCCTTCGGCGGACTTCACCAGCTCGATGAACGCCTTGGCCGCGTCGGTGTTCGGGGCGTTCTCGAGGAGGGCGATCGGGTAGTCGTTGACCGCCTTGGCCGACTCCGGGAAGTCCACACCCGTCACCCTGTCACCGGCCGCCTTCACATCCGTCTTGTAGACGACGGCGGCATCGGCCTCCTTCAGCTCGACCTTGGTGAGGGCGGCCTTGACGTCCTGCTCGTACGAGACCGGGGTGAGCTCGAGACCACTGGCGTCCAGCGCCTTCCGGGCCGCGGCGCCGCACGGCACCGTCTTGTCGCACAGCACGACCTTGAGGCCGGATCCGGTGAGGTCCTTCAGGGAGGCGACGCGGTCGGGGTTGCCGGGCAGCGTGGCGATCTCCAGCTGGTTGCGCACGAAGGTGACCGGGGTACCGGCCGCGGCCCCGGCGTCCGTGACGGTGGCCATCGTCTTCGGGCTGGCGGAGGCGAACACATCCGCCGGTGCGCCGCTGGTGATGCTGGCGGCGAGGGTGTCGCTGCCGGCGAAGTTGAAGGTGACCTCGGTGCCCGGGTGCTGCTTCTCGAAGGTCTCGCCGAGCGTCGTGAAGCTCTCCTTGAGCGAGGCCGCCGCGAACACGGTGACCTGGCCGGACACCTTCGCCGAGGAGGACGGCGAGGCGCCGGCGGAGTCCGAGTCCGTACCCGGGTCCGAGGACGACGAGCAGGCGCTCAGGGTCAGCAGCGCGGCGGCCCCCGCACCGCCCAACCGCGCGGTACGGCGGATGCGGCGGGTCCTGCGCACGGAACGGGTCATCACGGGCACTCCCTCGGCGTCTCCGGGCGGGGGCCGACGGGCTCGGCGACCTTGCGTGCGGCGACCGGGCGTGGGCGACTCCCATTGCGCTGATCATACTTCCGCATCTGCCAGGTGTAAGTCTCCTGTCGCATTGCATGAGCAAGCTCGGTGGAGGGAAAGCCTGGCATGTGCGTTCGCACGGCTACTCAGGTGGTCGGGGTGGTCGGGCGGTCAGGTTCTGTCGACATGGACATTCGTCGACTTCACCCGGGCCGTGGCCTCCACGCCGACCTCCAGGCCGAGTTCCTCCACCGCCTCCCTGGTCAGCAGGGAGACGAGCCGGTGCGGACCGGCCTGGATCTCGACCTGGGCCGCGACGTCGCCGAGCTTGATCGCGGTGACGATCCCGGGGAACGCGTTGCGGACCGAGGTGTGCGGGGTCTCCTCGTCGGCGCCGTCGGAGCGGGCGAGCTCGACCGAGAACGCGGCCAGGTCGCGCCCGTCGACGACGCGCCGCCCGCCCTCGTCGCGACGGGTGGTGATCCGGCCCGCGTCGGCCCAGCGGCGCGCGGTGTCCGGGCTGACGCCGAGCAGCCGTGCCGCCTGGCCGATCGTGTAGGACTGCATGCCGGTCACGATAGGCCGCACGAGGGCGACGGCGGACGCGGGGTTGGCCGTTGGGTACAACGCGATATGGCGTCAGGCGAGGGTGCCTCCGAGGTGACGACCCTGAGGGCCGTCGGACCTGGGGCGGCCGTGGAGTCGAGGGGAGATCGTGGGCGGGATCAACCGCACGGCGCCGCGCGACGGGGCGGCGGCGCGGTGCTGGAGCGGACGATCAGCTCCGTGCCCAGTTCGACCCGTGGCGGGTCCGGCCGTTCGTCGCGGGCCGGGCGGAGCGCCGTGCGGGCGGCCACCCTGCCCATCTCGGCGAGCGGCTGGCGCACGGTCGTCAGCGGCGGCGCCGACCAGCGGACCTCCGGAAGGTCGTCGAAGCCGACGACACTCACGTCCTGCGGCACCCGCAGACCACGCCTGCGCAGCGCCTCGATCGCGCCGAGCGCCATCTGGTCGCTGGCCGCGAAGACGGCAGTCGGCGGTTCGGGCAGACCGAGCAGGGCGTCGCAGGCCGCGAAGCCGGACTCGTGGCGGAAGTCGCCGGGGACGGCGAGGGAGTCGTCCACGGCCACGCCGGCGCCCCGCAGAGCGGCGCGGTAGCCGTCGTGGCGGGCCCGCGAGCACAGCAGCCGCGGCGGCCCGGCGACCAGGCCGATCCGGCGATGCCCCAGCGCCAGCAGGTGTTCCGTGGCCGCCCTGCCACCCGCATGGTTGGCCGCGCCGACGGTGGGCACGTCCAGGGCGGGGGAGCCCGCCGGGTCGACCAGGACCAGGGGCACGCCGAGGACCCGCAACTCCTGGTGGAGCACGGGGTCCAGCGCCGAGGTGACGAGGACGACGGCGTCCGAGGCCCGCGCCCGCAGATTGCGCATCCACTGGCGGGCGCCGCCCGAGCGTCCGTGCACCGCGGAGACCACGGTGCCGACCCCGGCCGCGTGGGCCACCTCCTCGACGCCCCGGATGATCTCCACGGCCCAGGGGCTGTCCAGGTCGTTGAAGACCAGGTCGATCAGGGCCGCCCGGCGGCCGGGCGCGGCGGCGCGCTTGCGGTACCCGTGCCGGCGCAGCAGTTCCTCCACCCGCGCCCTGGTCCCGGGGGACACGTCCGACCGGCCGTTCACGACCCGGGACACGGTCGGCACCGAGACACCCGCGCGGCGGGCGATGTCCGTGATCGTGACCCTGCCCCGGCCGCCGGACGATGTCCCCGCCCGCGCCCCGTCCACCGCCACTTCCCGCACCTCCACCGACACCGATCACCAACCTTCCCCGGAGTCTTCCGGAAACCCGGAGCTCCGGGGAAGGCGTACCGGCCGTGGAGACCCGGGCCGTCACCGCGCCCACGCGGGCGGCCTACGGGGAGTGACCGGTCCCGGACACGCGTGAGGGCCGGTGCGCAGCCGTGGCTGCGGGCCGGCCCCGTGAGGTGCCGGGCACGGTGGCGTCTCGTGGCGTCACACGGCCCGGCCCGAGGTCAGGCGGCGGTGGTCAGACCCGCGCCGACGGGGCGGTGCGGGGCGACGACCTGACCGTCCGGCAGTAGCTCACCGGTGTCCTCGAAGAGGACGACACCGTTGCACAGCAGGCTCCACCCCTGCTCCGGGTGGTGCGCCACGAGACGGGCGGACTCCCGGTCGGCGGATACGGCTGACGGGCACGGTGGCTGGTGCTGGCACATGGGTGGGGTCTCTCGGTCTGTGATGACGGGTGAGTTCGCTGACTCTGCTGACTTGTCTGTACCGCGGCGTGAAGCCTCGTTCATGGCCGCCCCCCGTTGTTCGAGTCGGTCCGGACCCAGTGTTGCCCCCTGGGCCTGGATCCGCAGGTATTTCGCAGCACCGCTTCTCACAGATTGAGGACGCGTCACCCGCGCGGACGGTTCAGCCCAACTCCACTGTCCTTTCGGATGGTTCGGCATGGCCGATCGGGACTAGTCCGCGCGGGTGGTGGGGGAGAGGGTGGACAGGAACCGGTCGGCGGGCCCGGCGACCGGGACCGGGCGGCGTGCCGGCCGGGCGCAGGGCCGGATCAGGCGGGAGACCCCAGCAGCCGGGTCGGCGTCATCCGGTGCGTGAGGACCGGCAGCAGTTCGGCGACCCGGTGCGGCAGATGGGCCGCGATCCCGGGCGGGGCCGGCGCCAGCGGCACCAGCAGATCGGTGGCCGCGGGATGCCCGGCGGCCGCGTCCGCGGCGCAGTCGCCGTGCAGCCACAGCGTGAGCATGTACAGCTCGGGAACCGACAGCAGGCGCGGCTGATACGGCTGGGGCAGCGACTCGGCCTGCCGCACCGCGCGCTCGGTCGAGGCGACGTAGGGGCCCTCGAAGAAGTGCGAGAAGGCCCAGCCGTCGGCGGTCAGCATCGTCTCCGCGGCCGCCACCACCAGGTCCGAGCACCGGATGTGGAACCGCCACCCGGCCAGTCGCGTCGCCGGCACACCCTCCGCCGTGACCCGGTCGAGGACGTGCACGGGCAGCGGCAGTTCCGGTGCGGCGGGTCCCTGGGCGCGGAGCAGGGCGGGGGTCCGGGCCTCGCGGACCGCGGTGGGCGAGGAGAGGGCGGTGAGGACGGAGCGCAGGGCGGGCGCGGGGGCCTGGGGAACACACAGGGACATGATGGGTCGCCTCTCATTCGAAGGCACGGTGGCGCGAGGGCGGGGCAGACGACACTGTCGGCTCACGGGGCTGGGAGAGGCAGGGGCCGGGTCCGGGAAACGAGAAGTGGGACAGGCCTGCCGCGCATCAGCTCGACGGCAGGATCCTTCGGCCCTGGGAGCCGGTCCGCTGCCTGTCCGCGGAGTTTATACGACATGTGTTCAGACTGTGTTTCGGCTAGCCGATTCCGGTAAGAAGTACAAGGTTGAACTCGGCCGTCGATTTGTGGGAATCCTCCGGATTCCGAACCGGGTGTAAGGCGATGACCTCGGGGAATGTTCACCGAGCGGTCGGCCAATTGCCGTCGGCTTTTTTCACGAGTTGCCGGCCCGGGAAACTGCTCCACGTGCCATGCCCGACGAATGTGCCAGCGGTCACATCGGCACAGCGTAGCGGCTGCCGGGCCGCCGAGGGGACGTTATCGATCGCTTCGGCTGGGCATCATCCCACCTGACCGGCGACCGGACACCGGCGGCCGGATCTTCCACACATCGCTCCGAGAAGGGACTCTTCCATGGGGGAGAAGGTCGTGGCAGGTCAGTTCGACCTGTCCGATCGCCAGCGCTACCGCGAGAAGCTCCAGCGGTGCCTGACGGGTCTGGAGCGACTTCTGGCGGAGAAGCGGTTCGACCGTCCCAAGAACCTGATGGGGCTGGAGATCGAACTGAATCTCGTCGGTGCCGACGGGATGCCGAAAATGTTGAATGCGCAAGTCCTCGAGCGCATCGCGAGCCGCGACTTCCAGACCGAACTGGCCATGTTCAACCTGGAGGTCAACATAGCTCCGCACCGCCTGGGCGGCCGGGTATTCGACCGGCTCGCGGAGGAGATCCGCACGTCTTTGGCATATGCGGACCGCAAGGCGGGCGAGGTCGACGCGGGAATCGCGATGATCGGTATTCTGCCGACGCTGGACCGGGACGACCTGGTCTCGTCCAATCTCTCCGCCGTCGACCGCTACGCACTGCTCAACGAACAGATCGTGGCCGCCCGCGGGGAGGACTTCACCCTCGACATCGAGGGCGTCGAGCGTCTGACCTGCACCTCGAAATCCATCGCCCCCGAGGCCGCCTGCACATCCGTGCAACTGCACCTCCAGGTCACCCCGGACCGCTTCGCGGACGTGTGGAACGCGGCCCAGGCCGTCACCGCCGCGCAGATCGCCCTCGGTGCCAACGCGCCCTTCCTCTTCGGCCGCGAACTGTGGCGCGAGTCGCGGCCCCCGCTGTTCCAGCAGTCCACCGACACCCGCCCGCCCGAACTCCAGGCCCAGGGCGTGCGGCCGCGCACCTGGTTCGGGGAGCGGTGGGTGACCTCGGCGTACGACCTCTTCGAGGAGAACCGGCGCTACTTCCCGGCGCTCCTGCCGATCTGCGACGACGAGGACCCGCTGGACGTCCTCGACGCGGGCGGGGTGCCCTCGCTCTCCGAGCTCGTCCTGCACAACGGCACCGTCTACCGCTGGAACCGCCCCGTCTACGACATCGCCGACGGCGTCCCCCACCTGCGCGTGGAGAACCGGGTCCTGCCCGCGGGCCCCACCGTCACCGACGTCATCGCCAACGCGGCCTTCTATTACGGGGTCGTCCGCGCGCTCGCCGAGGAGCCCCGGCCGGTGTGGACCCGGCTGCCGTTCGAGGCCGCCGCCGCCAACTTCGAGGCCGCGTGCCGCCACGGCATCGACGCCCGCTTCGAGTGGCCCCGGCGCGGTCGCCTCGGTGGCACCACCGAGGTCGACGCCGCCGTCCTCGTACGCGACGAACTGCTGCCGCTCGCCGAGGCGGGCCTGGACGCGTGGGGGGTGGAGCCCGCCGACCGGGACTTCTACCTCGGCGTGATCGACGAGCGGTGCCGGCGCCGGGTCAACGGCGCCTCCTGGCAGGCGGCCACGTTCCACCGGGCGCTGGAGGCGGGCCTGTCCCGGGAGGCCGCGCTCGCCGCCACGACCCGCCGCTATGTCGAGCTGATGCGCGAGGGCGACCCCGTGCACCTGTGGCCGGTGGGACTGCCGGAGCCGGTGCCGCTGAGCTGACCGCCGCCGGGCCCGCCCCCGCCGCGCGCCGCCCCACACTGATCGGGCAAGCTGTGACGTCCCAGCTGGAGGCAGGTGTGCATGGCGGAGGCGGGCCCGGTGGACGATGCGTTCCCTCACAAGCGACTCGACGAGCAGTCTTGGAACGGCGAGCCGCTCTCGCGGCGGATCCTGCGGGACGAGACGCTGCTCGTCCTCGCGCTCTCGCTCGGCGCGAGCGGCGTGTCCGCCCTCATCAGCTTCATCGGCTCGGTCACCCGGCCCGGCGGGCTCAAGGACCAGGCAGCCACGCTCAACGCCTCGGCGGCGCCCGGCCGCCCCTGGCTCGACCTGGCCTGGCAGCTCTTCGGGATCACCACGGCACTGGTCCCGGTCGCCCTCGTCGCGCACTTCCTGCTGCGTGAGGGGCGCAGTCTGCGCACCCTCGGCTTCGACCGCACCCGCCCGTGGCCGGACCTGGGCCGCGGAGCCGCCGTCGCCGCCGTCATCGGCAGCACCGGCATCGCGTTCTACCTCGCCGCCCGCGGCCTCGGCTTCAACCTCACGGTGGTGCCCGAGGCCCTGCCCGAGGTGTGGTGGAAGTACCCCGTCCTGATCCTCTCGGCGGTGCAGAACTCCGTTCTGGAGGAGGTCGTCGTCGTCGGCTACCTGCTGCGCCGGCTCGACCAGCTCGGCTGGGGCGCGGGTGCCTCGCTGGCGGCCAGTTCGGTACTGCGCGGGTCGTACCACCTCTACCAGGGGATCGGCGGATTCGTCGGCAACATGGTGATGGGAGTGGTGTTCGTCTACCTGTACCGCCGCTGGGGACGGGTGGGTCCGCTGGTGGTGGCGCACGCGCTGCTCGACATCGGGGCCTTCGTCGGTTACGGGCTGCTCGCCGGGAAGGTGGACTGGCTGCCGACGGCGTGACCGCCGGCGCCCGCCCGTGCGCGGTCAGGCCAGCAGTTCGCCGTCGACGACCGTCACCGCGTGCCCGCTCAGCAGGGTGCGCCCGCCGCGCAGTTCCGTGCGCACCCGGCCGGAGCGGGCGGACGCCTGGAGGCCGGTGAGGTCCGGGCGGCCCAGACGCTCGGACCAGAAGGGGGCCAGTGCCGTGTGGGCGCTGCCGGTGACCGGGTCCTCGTCGATGCCGACGTTGGGGAAGAAGCAGCGGGAGACGTAGTCGTAGCCACGGGCGGGATCCTCCGCGAGTGCGGTCGCGATGACGCCGCGCTCGGAGCGGGCGGCCAGTGCCACGAGGTCCGGCGTCAGAGCGCGGACCGTCTTCTCGTCGGCGACCTCGACCAGCAGGTCCCCGATGTTCGGCCCGGTGTCCAGGACGGTGAGCGGTTCGGCGCCCAGGGCCTCGCCGACGCCCGCCGGGGCCTCGGCCGGGGTGAGCGGCGCGGTCGGGAAGTCCAGGGTGATCGAGCCGTCCTCGCGGGGTGCCGCGCTCAGGACACCGCTGCGGGTGGCGAACCGCACCGGTCCCGAGTGGGCGCCGGTGGTGTGCAGGACGTGGGCCGTGGCGAGCGTGGCGTGGCCGCACATCGCGACCTCGGTGGCCGGCGTGAACCAGCGCAGGGCCCAGTCGGCCTCGCCGCCCGCGGGCAGCCGGTGGGCGAACGCCGTCTCGGAGTGGTTGACCTCGAGGGCGACCCGCTGGAGCCGGTCGTCGTCGGGGAAGGCGTCGAGGAGCAGGACTCCGGCGGGGTTGCCGGCGAAGGGCCGGTCGGTGAAGGCGTCGACGATTCGGATGCGCATGCCCCGACGCTAGGACCGTGCGGAGCGGCGTACCAAGGCCAATCCGGCTCCGCTGGACCGTTTTCGGCGGCGGTCCGCGGGGCTCCCGTGAGGGGTCAGCGGCGGATCAGCCCGAGTGCCGTCGCGGTGGCCACGGCGGCGGTGCGCGAGTCGACGTCGAGCTTGGCGTAGATGCGGGCCAGATGCGACTTGACAGTGCCCTCGGTGAGGTGGAGCCGGTGCCCGACGGCCTGGTTGGACAGTCCGCCGGCCACGAGCGCCAGGACCTCGGTCTCGCGCCGGGTCAGCGTGGTGCCGGGGGTGCGCAGCCGGTTCATGAGCCGGTCGGCGACGGCGGGGGCGAGGGCGGTGCGTCCGGCGGCGGCGGTGCGCACGGCGTCGGCCAGGTCCTCTGGCGGCGCGTCCTTGAGGAGGTAGCCGGTCGCGCCCGCTTCGATGGCGGGCAGGGTGTCGGCGTCGGAGTCGTACGTCGTGACGATCAGCACGCGCGGCGCCCCGGTGTGGGCGACGATGGCGGCGGTGGCCTCGGCGCCGTTCATGCCCTTGCCGAACTGGAGGTCCATGAGCACGACGTCGATGTCGCCGCCCGCGGCACGAGCGACGGCCTCCTCGGCGGTGGCGGCCTCGGCCACTACCACGATGCCCGGCTCGGTCTCCAGTACGGCGCGCAGACCGGCCCGCACCACGGGGTGGTCGTCGGCCAGGAGCAGGCGGACGGCGGTGTCGGTCACGGGCGGGCCTCGAATTCGGTGGGCGGGGTGAGGGGGAGGCGGGCGGCCAGGGCGGTGCCGTGGCCGGGCGCGGTCTCGATGGTCAGGGTGCCGCCGAGGGCGTCCAGGCGGGCCCGCATGGCGGCCAGGCCGAAGCCGCCCGCCTCGGGATCGGCGGGGGGCAGCTCGTCCGGATCGAAACCGACGCCGTCGTCGACGACGTCGAGGGCGACCTGGTCGCCGAGGTGGCTGAGGGTGAGCTCGGCCGTGCCGGCGTCGGCGTGGCGGACCGTGTTGGCGAGGGCCGACTGGGCGACGCGCAGCAGGGCGACCTCGTGGGCGGTCGGCAGCGGGGCCGGGGCGCCGCTGAGGTGGAAGCGGGCGGTGATCCGGTGCCGGGCGGACGTCGTGGCGCACAGGCGCTCCAGGGCGCCGGCCAGGGTCGTGCCCTCCAGGGTGGGCGGGGTCAGGGCGGCGACGAAGCGGCGGGCCTCGGCGAGGTTGTCCACGGCGGCCTGCCGGGCCGCCACGACGTGTCCGGCAGCGGCGTCCGGCCGCCCGGGCAGGGCGCGCTCGGCGGCGCGCAGCAGCAGCTGGATGCTGGACAGGCCCTGGGCGAGGGTGTCGTGGATCTCGCGGGCCAGCCGCTCGCGCTCGGCGAGCACCCCGGCGGTGTGCTGGGCGCGGGCGAGGTCGGCGCGGGTGGCGGTGAGCTCCTCGATCAGCCGCCTGCGCTGCTCGCTCTCGCGGTACAGCGCCTGGTATCCCCACACCACCGCGACGGCGACGGCGGCGCCGAGCGTGGGACCGATCACCATGGCCGGGCCGAAGGAGCCGGTGTGGGCGGCGTACCCGGCGACGGCCGCCACGGCGGTGAGGCTCACGGCGGCCGGGCCGGCCCGGCGCGACAGCAGGTGGAGCTGGAGGAAGTACAACGGGAACGCCACCCACACCGCCTCGGGGGACAGCGCCAGCAGCACCAGCCATACGGCACCCACGGCGGCCAGCCACCAGGCGGCGGCCCGCCGGACGAGACGGACGCGGGGCAGCACCGGCCCGGCCGCGTACACCAGGCCGCACGCCGCCGCCACGGCGGCGATCGCCCCGGCGTGGGACCGGCCGTCCGTCACGGCCCGGGCGGCGACCAGGACGAGCAGACCGACCACCAGCAGGTGCAGACACCAGGCCAGGGCGCGGGTGGTCGGGGTCAGGGCGGGGGCGGAAGCGTTCACAGTGCGTCCCAGGCTACGAAAGACGAGTGCCCGGCGGCCTCCGTCGAAAGTTACAACCCGCGTGCCGCCTTCCGGCCCCTGAAGTGCCGTCCTGCGCCGGACGCGCGGGCGGGGGCCGGGCGGCGACGGTGGGGGGCGTACCGCTTTCACCGCCGGAAAGGGCAGGCCCAGACCGTGTTCGTCGCCTGGAGAGACCTCAAGTTCGCCAAGGGGCGCTTCGCCCTGATGGGGACCGTCATCGTGCTGATCACCCTGCTGGTGGGGCTGCTGTCCGGACTGACGGCGGGCCTCGGCCGGCAGAACACCTCCGCGATCACGGGACTGCCCGCCGACCGGATCGCCTTCCAGGCGCCCCGCGGCGGCGGCGACCTGTCGTACGCCGATTCCACGGTCACCGAGCGGCAGTGGCGGCAGTGGTCCGAGGCTCCCGGCGTCGAGCGCGCCGAGCCGCTGGGCATCACCACCACCAAGGCCACCGCGGGCGACCGCAGCGGCGGTGTCTCCGCCTTCGGCGTGCGCCCCGGCTCACGGCTGGCCCCCGACGGCGCGCGCATCGACGACCGCGCGGCGGTGCTGTCCACCACGGCCGCCGACGACCTCGGGGTGCGGACCGGCGACTCCTTCGCCCTGGCCGGGCAGCGGCTGAGGGTGGCCGCCGTGTCGGGAGACGCCTTCTTCAGCCACACCCCGGTCGTCTGGACCAGCCTGGACGTGTGGCGGAAGGCCGCGCCTCCCGCTGCCGGCGGCGCGGACGGGCCCACCGCCACTGTGATCGCCCTGAGCACCACCTCCAAGGCCGACGTGACGGCCCTCGACGAGCAGGCCGGGACAAGGACCGTTGCCACCGAGGACTCCCTGTCCGCGATCGGCTCGTACACCTCGGAGAACGGCTCCCTGCAGCTGATGCGCGGCTTGTTGTTCGCCATTTCCGCCCTCGTCATCGGCGCCTTCTTCACCGTGTGGACGATCCAGCGCGGCGGTGACGTCGCCGTCCTCAAGGCGCTCGGTGCCTCCACGGCCGGACTGCTCAAGGACGCCCTCGGCCAGGCTCTCGTCCTGCTGGTCGGCGGCACCGCGATCGGTACCGGCGTCGCCGCCGCCCTGGGAGCACTCGTCGCGGGTTCGGCCGTGCCGTTCCTGCTCACCCCCGCCACCGTCCTGCTCCCGGCCGCCGTGATGGTCCTCCTCGGCGCCCTCGGGGCCGCCCTGTCCATCCGCCGGATCACCTCCGTCGACCCGCTGACAGCCCTGGGGAGCGCCCGATGAGCCTGAATCTGACCGACGTCACCCTCACCTACGCCGACGGCGAGGACCGCCTGACCGCGCTCGACCGGGTCGGCCTGGACGTCCCCAGGGGCACCCTGACCGCCGTGGTCGGACCCTCCGGATCAGGCAAGTCCAGCCTGCTGGCCGTCGCCGCCACCCTCATCACCCCGGACGCCGGGACCGTCACCGTCGACGGCATCCCCACCACCGGCCTCAGCCGCGGCGAGCTGACCGCACTGCGCCGGGACAAGATCGGCATCGTCTTCCAGCAGCCCAACCTGCTGCCGTCCCTCACCGCCGTCGAGCAGCTGCAGGTCATGGCGCAGATAGACGGCCGCAAGGCCCGCACCGCCCGGGGCTGGGCGATGGAGCTCCTCGACGCCGTCGGGCTGGCCGGCCAGGCGGGCCGCCGTCCCCACCAGCTCTCCGGCGGCCAGCGGCAGCGCGTCGCGCTCGCGCGCGCCCTGATGAACGATCCCACCGTCCTCCTGGTCGACGAACCCACCAGCGCCCTCGACCACGAACGCGGCGCCGCCGTCATCGACCTGGTCACCCGCCTCACCCACCAGCGGGCGAGCGCCACCGTGCTGGTCACCCATGACCGCGCCCACCTCACGGCCGTCGACCGGATCGCCGAGGTGCACGACGGCCGGCTGCGCGAGTCGGCTTCGACCCCCTGACGCGGCGGGCGCGGGCGGCGCGGCCCGGTTTCGCCGAGGAGGAACGGAGACATCCGGCGGAGGCTTGCCGTGCGATACGTTCCGATATATCGTTGAGGCATCGCGACAGATCAACGACTGGATGGAGTGATGGCGATGCACAGCCACGGATACGAACGCGGTCACGGTGGACATGGCGGGCACGGCCCCGGCCGTGGAGAGGGCGGCCCCTTCGGGGCCTTCGGCCGCGGCGGCTTCGACGGCCGGCGTGCGGCGTTCGGCCCCTTCGGGCCGGGTGGTCCCGGCGGCGGCCCCGGCGGTCCCTTCGGACCGGGCTTCGGTCACGGGGGCCCCTGGGGCGGCCGAGGACGCGGCGGACCCAGGGGAAGGGCCCGGCGAGGCGACGTACGGGCGTCGATCCTGGCCCTCCTGAAGGACCGGCCGATGCACGGCTACGAGATGATCCAGGAGATCGCCGAGCGCAGCGGCGGGGCGTGGAAGCCCAGTCCCGGTTCGGTGTACCCCACCCTCCAGCTGCTGGAGGACGAGGGGCTGATCGCCAGCGAGAGCGAGGGCGGCAAGAAGCTCTTCGCACTCACCGAGGCGGGCCGCACCGCGGCCGAGGAAGGGCCGGAGGCGCCCTGGGAAGAGGCCTCGCGGGGCGTCGACTGGGAGGCCCTCAACGACATCCGCCAGGCCGGGTTCGGGCTGATGGAGGCCTTCGGCCAGGTCTGGAAGACCGGCAGCAAGGAACAGCGGGAGAAGGCGCTCGCCGTCATCGGCGACGCCCGCAAGAAGCTGTACCTGATCCTCGCCGACGAGGACTGACGCCGGACGGGACGGAGGGGCCCCGCGGATTTCCGTCCGCGGGGCTCCTTCGTGTGTGCGGTGGAGCGTCCGTGCGGCGTTCGCGGTGAACCGGCCGCGGGCCGTTCAGTCCACCCGCGTTATCACCGCCGCGTCGAAGACGTCCCACGCGCGCGGAAGGGCGCTCTCGTCGTGGCAGTGCCACGCCTCCCAGAACAGGTCGGCGAGCAGCGCCTCCGCCGGTGCGTCCACCCGGTACACGTACCGCCTGCCGTCCACGGCGGGCAGTACCACCAGCCAGCACCTGCTCCTCATGTCCCTGTCCGACCCACGAGGGCCCGTTTCGGTTGCCCCGGGGGACGGGTGGCAACGCGGCGCGCGCCGGGACGGCCGAAACGGCCTGATCTCATCCCCAAGGAGGAGATTCCGTCCGGGCGGGTCCACTCCCCGTGGGACGAGGAAATGCTTCCCCTCGGGGATGACCGGGCCCCGAGGGGCTGGTGTGCTGGGAGGCGTGCAACCCCGTATCCCCCGGCAGTCGGCCGGCGAGCAAGGCGGCCGGTGGCCGGACGGCACCGACCTCGACGACCGGTTCAGCGCGGAACTGGCCTCGGCCGTCTCCGGTGCCCGCCGCCGGGCGGTGCGGGACGGGGACCGGCAGATCGACACCGCCCATCTGCTGCACTCGCTGCTGGAGTGCGACGCCGAGGCCCGTGCGCTCCTCGGGGACGGGCCTCGGGTCGCCCGGGTCCTCGGGTATCTGGTGCAGCGCAGTATCGGCTACGGCCTGCGCTGGCAGAGCACCGTCGAGGACTCCGGCGCCGTACCCGTCATGACCGGCGTCGCCGGGTTCTCCCCGCCGGCCGCGGCGGCGATGGAGGACGCGTGCGCCCGTGCGGTCCGGCGCGGGGCGGCCCGGCCCGGTGGCCCGGATCTGCTCGCCGCCCTGGTCGCGGACCCGCGCACGCGCGCCGTCGAGGTGCTGGCCCGCGCCGCCGTCGAGCCGCACGCCGTGCTCGCCCGGGTGGAGAGCCACTTCGAGTCGACCACCTGAGCCGGTCCCGCGCCATTGCCGACGACCACCCCCGGGCCGCTTCGCACCGCTGCTCGTGCCGCCGCGAGGCCGTCGCGCCGCTGCCGACGGCCGTCCTCAGAGCCGGTCCAGCGTCGCTGCTCGCGACGGCCCCCTGTCTACTACCGCCGTCGGCGAAGGCGCCCCGGGCCGGTCCCGCGTGGCCGGTGACCGCCCCTTGAGCCGGTCGCGTGTCGTTGCCGGCGATCGCTCGCTGGGACGGTGTCGCGGCTCGCGACGCCCCGTGGGGCTGTCGTGCCGCTGTCGGCGACCGGCCTCCGAGACCGTCCCAGCGTCGATGCCTGCGGCTGCTGCCGAGGCCGTCTCCCGCTCGCCCCCTGGCGGGTGCCGCGCCGCCCGTCCAGTCGGTGAGACAGGTGTCATCGGGGGTGACGGTCATGTCGACCCCTGTCATCATGTGCCGGTGCATACGTCTGACAGCGCCCGCGGCAACCGCGGCAAGGGCACCGGACTCGGCCTCGCACTCGCCTCCGCCGTCGCCTTCGGCGGCTCCGGAGTCGCGGCCAAACCGCTGATCGAGGCCGGACTCGATCCGCTCCACGTGGTCTGGCTGCGGGTGGCCGGCGCGGCCCTGGTGATGCTGCCGCTCGCCGTGCGCCACCGCTCGCTGCTGCGCCGCCGTCCCGCGCTGGTCGCCGGGTACGGGCTGTTCGCCGTGGCTGGTGTACAGGCCTGCTACTTCGCCGCCATCTCCCGCATCCCCGTCGGCGTCGCGCTGCTCGTCGAGTACCTGGCCCCCGCCCTGGTCCTCGGCTGGGTGCGGTTCGTGCAGCGGCGGCCGGTCACACCGGCCGCCGCGCTCGGCGTGGTGCTGGCGGTCGGCGGGCTCGCCTGCGTGGTCGAGGTCTGGTCGGGACTGGGCTTCGACGCCCTCGGTCTGCTGCTCGCGCTCGGCGCCGCCTGCTGCCAGGTCGGCTACTTCGTCCTGTCCGACCAGGGCAGCGACGCCGGCGACGAGGCGCCCGACCCGCTCGGCGTCATCGCCTACGGCCTGCTCGTCGGGGCCGCGGTGCTCACCGTCGTCGCCCGGCCCTGGTCGATGGACTGGGCCGTCCTCGCCGGCACCGCCTCCATGGACGGCACCTCCATCGCCGCGGCCCTGCTGCTGGCCTGGATCGTGCTCATCGCCACGGTGCTCGCCTACGTCACCGGGATCGTCGCCGTGCGCCGGCTGTCGCCGCAGGTCGCCGGAGTCGTGGCCTGCCTCGAAGCGGTCATCGCGACCGTCCTGGCCTGGGTGCTGCTCGGCGAGCACCTGTCCGCCCCGCAGATCGTCGGCGGCGTCGTGGTGCTGGTCGGCGCCCTCATCGCCCAGTCCTCGACCCCGTCGAAGGGCTCGGCGGCCCCGGTGGCCGGCGGGGGGCCCGAGCGGGAGTTGTCGAGCCGCGGAACGGCGACATAGGCTGCCGATCATGCATTCCGACGCACTCGTCCTCCCGCCTCCGGCCGCCTGAGGCGGGCCCCTGTGACGAGCCCGGCGCACGGTCGCCGGGCCGGGCGGTGCTGCCCGCAGACGAAAGTCCCCGCGCCCCGGTGATCCCGGGCCGCCTCGAACTTCCGCGCCTCGTGCGCGTCTGCGGAGAGAACTCGTGTCGAATGCCGTCTCCGGCCTGCCCGTCGGGCGTGGCCTCCTCTATCTGATCGTCGCCGGTGTCGCCTGGGGCACCGCCGGTGCCGCCGCCTCGCTGGTCTACCGCGCCAGCGACATGGGCCCCGTCGCCCTGTCGTTCTGGCGCTGCGCGGTGGGGCTCGTCCTGCTCCTCGCCACCCGTCCGCTGCGCCCGCGGGTGCGCCCGGCCGTCCGTGAACCCTTCGGGCGCAAGGCGGTGCGGGCCGTCGTCACCGGTCTCGGACTCGCGGTGTTCCAGACCGCCTACTTCGCCGCCGTGCAGTCCACCGGGCTCGCCGTGGCCACGGTCGTCACCCTCGGAGCCGGGCCCGTGCTGATCGCCCTCGGCGCGCGCCTGACCCTCGGTGAACACCTGGGGCTCGGCGGCGCCGCGGCCGTCCTCGGCGCACTCGCCGGGCTCGCGGTGCTCGTCCTCGGCGGCGGGAGTGCGACGGTACGCCTGCCGGGCGTGCTCCTCGCCCTGCTGTCCGCCGCCGGATACTCGGTGATGACGCTGCTCACCCGCCGCTGGGGGAGGGACGGCGGGGCGGACGCCGCCAGCACGTCCGTGGGGGCGTTCGCCGTCACGAGCCTGTGCCTGCTGCCGCTCGCCCTGGCCGAGGGCCTGGTGCCGCACACCGCCGAACCGGTCCGGCTCCTGTGGCTCCTCGCGTACGTCGCGGCCGTGCCGACCGCCCTCGCCTACGGGCTCTACTTCGCCGGCGCGGCCGTGGTGCGGTCCGCGACCGTCTCGGTGATCATGCTCCTCGAGCCGGTCAGCGCGGCGGCGCTCGCCGTCCTGCTGCTCGGCGAGCACCTCACGGCGGCCACCCTGGCCGGCACCCTGCTGATGCTCGGCTCGGTCGCCGGCCTCGCGGTGGCGGAGACCCGGGCGGCGCGGGAGGCACGGCAGGCGCGGACGCGACCGACGCCGGCCTGACGGCGGGGCCGGTGAGGGACCCCGCGCCCACCGCGGGCGCGGGGTCAGCGGGCCGGCAGGTAGTCCGGCAGCGCGGTGGCGGGGCCCAGGGCCGGGTCGGCGACCGGGGCCTCGTACCCCTTGCGCAACGGGACGAGACCGGCCCAGTGCGGGAGGGCGAGGTCCTCCGGTTCGTCGTTGACCCCGCCGGTGCGGAGCTTGGCGGAGACCTCGTTCAGATCGAGGCGGATCACCGCCGTGGCGGCCAGCTCCTTCTTGTTGGCCGGGCGGGAGTCGCGGGAGCGGCCCGGGACGACGTGGTCGACCAGGGCGTCCAGGGCCGTGCGCCGCTCCTCGGGGTCCGTCACCTCGTACGCCGTGCCGTGCACCACCACCGACCGGTAGTTGATCGAGTGGTGGAAGGCCGAGCGGGCCAGCACCAGCGCGTCCACGTGCGTCACCGTCAGGCACACCGGCAGCCCCGGGTCCGCCGCGCCCGTCATCCGCAGCGGGCGCGAGCCCGTCGAGCCGTGCACGTAGAGCCGCTCGCCCACCCGCCCGTACAGGGTCGGCAGGACCACCGGGGCGCCGTCGCGGACGAAGCCGAGATGGCAGACGTAGCCCTCGTCGAGTATCGAGTGCACCAGCTCCTTGTCGTACCCGGCCCGCTCGGGGGAGCGGGTGGGGACGGTGCGGTCGGTGGGCGGGTAGGTGCCGGTGGGCTGCGACGGCGTCCCCGTGGTCCCCTGCATGGCGTTCTCCATTGCACTAGTGCATAATTGGATTTGTGCTAGGAGAATATCGGTTCACGGGGCGCGGCGCAGCCGAGATTTCCGCGAGCGTCGAGCGCGCGGTGGGATCGGGAGAGCTGGAGCCTGGTCAACCCCTGCCGCCGATGCGGGAGTTGGCGCAGCGGCTCGGAGTGAATCCGAACACGGTCGCCGCCGCCTACCGCACCCTGCGCGAGCGCGGGGTCATCGAGACGGCCGGGCGGCGGGGCAGCCGGGTGCGCGCGAAGCCGGCCACCACCGGACGGGACTTCGTGCGCGTCGAGGTGCCCGAGGGCGTGCGCGACGTCTCCGACGGCAACCCGGACCCGGCGCTGCTGCCCGCGCTCGGCCCGGTATTCGCCGCGGCGGCGGAGCAGGGCGACCGCGAACCGGTGTTGTACGGGCATGAACCCGTCGATCCGGAGCTGGCCCGCGTCGCCCGGGCCGAACTGGACGCCGACGGGGTGCCGGACGGGCCCGTGGCGGTGACGTCCGGCTCGCTGGACGCGATGGAACGGGTCCTCGCCGCCCATCTCAAACCCGGGGACGCCGTCGCCGTCGAGGACCCGGGCTGGGGCAGCCTCCTGGACCTGGTACCCGCGCTCGGGCTGCGCACGGTCCCCTTCGGCGTCGACGACCAGGGGCCGCTGCCCGAGGACGTACGCCGGGTCCTCGCGGCCGGCGCCCGCGCCCTGGTGGTCACGGACCGTGCGCAGAACCCGACGGGCGCGGCGGTGGGCGCGGCACGCGGGCGTGCCCTGCGGTCCGTGCTGCGCGAGCACCCCGGGACCCTGCTCATCGAGGACGACCACGGCCACGGCATCGTCGACCTGCCGCTGCACCCCCTCGCCGGTACGACCCGCGGCTGGGCCTTCGTCCGCTCCGCCGCCAAGGCCTGCGGACCCGACCTGCGGCTTGCGGTGCTCACCGGCGACCCCGTCACCCTCGACCGGGTCCGGGGGCGGCAGCGGCTCGGCCCCGGCTGGGTCAGCCGCATCACCCAGCGGGCCGTCGCCCGGCTGTGGACGGACGGCGCGGTGGACGCCCGCGCGGTCGCGGGGGTGTACGGGCGACGCCGGGACGCGCTCCTCGGCGCCCTCGCGGAACAGGGGGTCACGGGGTACGGGCGCAGCGGCATGAACGTGTGGATCCCGGTGCCGGACGAGACCGGCGCCGTCGCCCGGCTCCTGCACGCCGGCTGGGCGGTGGCCCCCGGCGCCCGCTTCCGGCTGAGCGCCCCGCCCGGCATCAGGATCACCGTCTCGACGCTGGAGGAGGGCGACTTCGGGCCGTTGGCAGCGGCGGTCGCGGCGGCGGTGGGGCCGGGGTCGGGGCCGCCGCGGAGCTACGTCTGAGCGGCCCCGCTCCTCAGACCCGCGTCCCTTGCCGTACCGGCGCGGAGTCCCGAGGCGCCGGTACGGGCGCTGCCCTGCCCCGGTCGGTCCTGGGCCGGGACTGGGTCAGTGCCGCGCCGGCGAGGACGATCACCGCGCCGACCGGGGTCGACCAGGACAGCGACTCGTCGAGGAGCGCGACGCCCGCGGCCGTGGCGATGACCGGGGTGAAATAGGTGACCATCTGGGCCGTCGTCGGGCCGACCTCGGCGACCAGGTCGTACTGGATGAG
This sequence comes from Streptomyces sp. NPDC085944, assembly GCF_040686295.1. Taxonomy (NCBI): domain Bacteria; kingdom Bacillati; phylum Actinomycetota; class Actinomycetes; order Kitasatosporales; family Streptomycetaceae; genus Streptomyces; species Streptomyces sp. NPDC085944. The sequence goes on from NZ_JBFBJX010000002.1 coordinate 35,128, forward strand.
GAAGGCGACCCCGGTGCCGAGGACACCGAGGGCCGCCACCGCCAGCAGCGGGAGCACCGGGAAGCTGCCCGGCATCGAGGTGAACAGCGGTGTCACGGCGGCCAGTTGCAGCGTGGCCAGGCCCAGCTGGGCGCCGGTCAGCGAGAGGTGGGAGTGGCTGGAGCCGGCCAGGGTGCGGCGGACGTAGATCCAGCCGACCGGGTAGCTGAGGGAGGCCAGCAGGGCCAGCGCCGTGCCCGTGACGTCGAGGCCGTGGAAGCCCTGCCAGACGCCCAGCACCGTCAGGACGCCGAGGAAGCCGATGCCGAGACCGGCCACCCGGCGGCGCGTCGGCCGGTCCTCGGACAGCGCGACCAGCGACAGGGCCATGCCCCACAGCGGTGAGGTCGCGTTGCAGATGCCCGCGAGCGACGACGGGATCGTCAGCTCCGAGAAGGCGAACAGGGAGAACGGCAGCGCGTTGAGCAAGAACCCGGCGACCGCCAGATGCACCCACGTCCACGCCCCGCACGGAAGCCGCTCCCGCTTCGCCGCCATCGCCGCCGCGACCACCGCCGTACCGAACGCCAGCCGCCCGAGCGTCACCTGGAACGGGGCGAAACTCTCGGTGCCCACCTTCATGAAGAGGAAGCTGAAACCCCACACGAGGGAGAGGAGCCCGAAGCGCAGCCGCCAGTCGACGACGCGGCGGGGTGTGGAGGGGGCGGCGGGGGAGGAGGCGGAGGAGGCCGGGACGCTGCTGCTCATGCAGCCAACGATGAGTCAACCGTCCTCGTAGCACAATCGAGATTTCGCACCGAATATCTCGTAGGATCGCTTACATGTTGAACCTGGAGCGCCTGCGCACCCTCGACGCCCTGGCCCGGCACGGTTCGGTCAGCGGAGCCGCCGCCGGCCTGCACATCACCACCTCGGCCGTCTCGCAGCAGATGGCCAAGCTGGAGCGCGAAGCCGGTCAGCAGCTCCTCGCCAAGAACGGACGCGGCGTTCGCCTCACGGACGCCGGCCGGCTGCTCGCCGAGCACGCGGCCCGCATCCTCTCCCAGGTCGAGCTGGCCCAGGCGGACCTGGAGGCGCAGCGCGGACAGGTGGCGGGCGAGCTGCGGCTGTCGGCGTTCCCCACGGCCGCCCGCGGACTCTTCCCCGCCGCGCTGGCCACCCTGCGCGCCGAGCACCCCGCGCTGCGCCTGCGCTCCTCGGAGCTGGAGCCGGAGCGCGGCATCAGCGGCGTGGTGCGCGGGGACCTGGACCTCGCCGTCGTGCTCGACTGGTACAACAAGCCGATCCCGCTGCCCGACGGCCTGGTCAAGGCGCCCCTCCTCGACGACCCCGCCGACGTCGCCATGCCGGTGGGTCACCGGCTCGCGGGCCGGGACGAGGTGGACCTCGCCGAGTTCGCCGAGGACGAGTGGATCACGTGGGGCGAGGGCGAGTTCTGCCACGAGTGGCTGATGTTCACACTGCGTTCCAAGGGCATCGAGCCGATCGTCGGCCACCGCGCCGCCGAGACCCACACCCAGCTCGGGCTGGTTGCCGCGGGGCTCGGCGTGTGCATCGCCCCGCTGCTCGGCCGCCACCCGATGCCCGCGGAGGTCGTCACCGTGCCACTGAAACAGCGGGTGCGCCGGCACGTGTACGTCGTCTGGCGCGCCGACGCCGACCGCCGCCCGTCGATCCGGGCGGCGGTGGACGCGCTGCGGGCGACGGCGCGGGAGGTCGGGCAGGCGGCGTAGCCGGGCCCCGCACCCCCGGGGCGCGTGCGCCTACGGAGACGCCAGCTTGCGGAAGTCCCAGGAGACGACCTTCTCCGGCGTCAGCCGCAGCCAGGCGTGCCGGCCGTCGTGCGGCATCTCCTGCAGGCCGAAGTTCTTGCGGGCGAACAGCGTCTCGGGCAAGTCGAGTTCCGCGCACAGCTCGCCGGTGCGCGGCGCCTCGCCCACGAACTCCGCCCGGCCGGACAGCTCCACGCCCCGCAACTCGTCGTACTCCTCGCCGGTGTCGACGACGATCGCCACCCGCGGATCGCGCCGCAGGTCCGTCCAGCGCCGGCTGCGCACCACCGAGTACAGCCACATCGACGAGCCGTCCCAGACGAACCAGAGCGTGCTCACGTGCGGGGCCCCGTCGGCCGAGACGGTGGCGACCCGGCAGGTGCGCTGGGTGGTGAGGAACGCCTCCAGCTCGCCGGGCGTCATCATGATCCGGCGCCCCCGGCGCTGCACCACGGTCATCCGGCCAGCCGGATCGAGTCCCCGCTGACCGTGATCTGCACGGCGGGCAGCGGCTTGGGCGCGGGGCCGCCCTGCACACTGCCGTCGGTGATCGAGAAGTTGCTGTCGTGGCAGGGGCAGTTGATGACCCCGTCGGACACGCTCTTCACGGCGCAGCCCTGATGGGTGCAGGTGGCGGAGAACGCCTTGAACTCGCCCGCCGCGGGCTGGGTGACCACCACCTTCTGGTCGGGGAACACCTTCCCGCCGCCCTCGGGGATGTCGGCGGTCGCCGCGAGCGCCGGCCCCGCCCCCGCGTGCTCGCCGCCGCTGCCCGACTCCTGGGAGGCGGAACCGGTGGGGGCGGTGCCCGTGTCGCTCGAAGCGTCGTCGTCCGAGCCCGAGCAGGCGGCCAGCACGGCGGTGAGCCCCGCCGCTCCGGCCGCCGCCACGACGGTACGACGGGCCGGTCCCGCTGCGGGATGAAACGGTGCGCTGGTCATGCTGGGGTTCCCTTCCGGGGTGGGGGCGTGATGATCTGCCGAGAGGTACGGCCCCGTGGCACGTGCTGTTCAGACCGTGCCGAGATGCTGTCGCGCCGGCGGTCGGGCGGGCGTAAAACACGGCTGTCGTTTCGCTGTCGGCCGCGCACCGGCCAGGCACCGTGCACCCGCGCCACGCCGGTAGCCTGGGGCGATGCTCAAGGAAGTCATCGCGACCCGCTACATCACGCCGTTGCGTGAGGGCGGCTCGCTGCCGGGACTCGTCGAGGGGGACGACCTCGGGACCTACGTCCTGAAGTTCACCGGCGCGGGACAGGGCCGCAAGACGCTCGTCGCCGAGGTGGTCTGCGGCGAACTCGCCCGCCGGCTGGGCTTCCGGGTGCCACGGCTGGTGACGGTCGGCCTCGATCCGGTCCTGGGTCTCGGCGAACCCGACCCGCAGGTGCAGGAACTGCTGAAGTCGAGCGGCGGCACCAACCTCGGCATGGAGTTCCTCTCCGGTGCGCTCGGGTTCGACCCGCTCGCCTTCGAGGTGAGCGCCGAGGAGGCCGGACGGATCGTCTGGTTCGACGCGCTGGTCAACAACGTCGACCGTTCCTGGCGCAACCCCAACCTGCTGCGCCTGCACGGCGAGACATGGCTGATCGACCACGGCGCCACCATGATCTGGCACCACAACTGGCCCGGCGCGGAGGCCTCCGCCGCCCGTCCCTACGACGCCGCCGACCACGCCCTCGCCCGCTTCGCGCCGGACGTCCGCTCGGCCGCCGCCGCCCTCGCACCGCTGGTGACCGAGGAACTCCTTGCCGAGGTCACCGCCGAGATCCCGGACGTCTGGCTGCGCGACGAACCCGGCTTCGCCACCCCCGACGACCTGCGCAGGGCCTACGCCGCGCCGCTGCTCGCGCGGGCCGCCACGATCCACGAACGCGTCAAGTGAGCCAAGGGGGAGCGGTGAGCGACCGCCACGTCTTCGAGTACGCGCTGCTGCGCGTCGTGCCCCGCGTCGAACGCGGGGAGTGCGTCAACGCCGGCGTACTCGTCTACTGCCGGGCCTGGTCCTACGTCGGTGCCCGCACCCACCTCGACGAGGGCCGGCTGCTGGCCCTGGACCCGCTGGTGGACCTGCCCGGGGTGCGGGCGGCGCTGCGCGCCGTGGAGGGGGTGTGCGCCGGGGGGGACGCGGCGGGCCAGGCGGCCGGGGACGATCCCGGCCGCCGGTTCCGCTGGCTGATCGCGCCCCGCTCGACCATGGTCCAGCCGGGCCCCGTGCACACCGGCCTCACGACCGACCCGGCCGCCGAGACGGAACGGCTCCTCGACCTGCTGGTGCGGTAGGCCGCGGCGCCGACGAGGCACCGGGTCCCTCCCGCGGACCGGCCCGCCGGACGGTCAGGCGCGCCGGCGGCGCCGGACCACCCAGCCCGTCGCGAGCGCGGCGGCGGTCACGAAGCTCAGGCCGATGCCGATGTCCCAGTCGCCGGGACCGGTGCCCGAGGCGCCGCCCAGGCCGCCCTGGGTGCCGAGCGTCGGCGTCACGGCGGGGGAGGCCACGGGCGCGGGCGTGGTGACGACCGGGGCCGGCGTCGTGGGGGCCGGACGCGGCAGCGAGGTGGCGGAGATCGTCGGGAGCTGGTCCCCGCGCGGACGCGCGGCGCCGCCGCCCGCGCCGCCGTCACCGTCCCGGATCTCACGGATGCCACCCTGGTCGAGCGAGCCCAGGCCGGCGGAGTGCGACGTCCCGGGCCGGTTCTGGTCCTGGTCGGGGCGGCCCTCGTCGAGGCGGCCGTCTCCCGGCCGGCCGGGATCGAGGCCGCCTCCGTCGGCGCCGTTCCCTTCCGGCCTGACCTGCCCCGACCCGCCTCCCTCGGGCAGATCCCCGTCCAGCCGCCCGTCGTCGACTCCGCCCCCGTCGAGTCGGCCGTCGTCGAACGTGCCGTCGTCGAGCGTGCCGTCGTCCCACGACGCATCGCCGGACGGGTCTTCGTACAGCGCGTCCGGGCACAGCGGGTCCGGGTTGCCCGGATCCTCGTTCAGCCCGATCGGCACCGCTTCCTGGTAGGTGGAGCTCCGGCAGTCCTGTTCCAGGCTCGCGTAGAGGTCCTGGGCGGGTGCGGGGTCGGCCAGCGGCACGATCGCGGCGATCGCGACGGCTATGCCTGCTGCACCGGTACGACGGCGCATGGACGCCTCCTTTCCGGCCACGAGTGGCTCGCGCTTCGACGCTAGGGGCCCGGCGGTCCGGCGGCCCGCAGCGCTGGGCCGATCGGGCGACCGGTGACGGCCGGCACGCCGGGGAGGGCGGGTAATCGATCACACCGGCCAGGTGTCCCGTTGACACCGGGTGCCAGGGCTTCTAGCGTCACGTCTGCGGAAGGTACTAAGCGGTCGCTCACCCAAGGGCGCACGCTCCGCACGGGCCGCATCCCCAGGACGAGGAGAAGCAGCGAATGTCCACCACTGAGCAGCGGGTCGCCGTAGTCACCGGAGGCGCGCGCGGCATCGGTGCCGCCACCGCCGTACGACTGGCCGCCGAGGGCCGTGCCGTCGCCGTCATCGACCTCGACGAGGCCGCCTGCAAGGACACCGTGGAGAAGATCACCGCGGCGGGTGGCAGAGCCGTCGCGGTCGGCTGCGACGTCTCCGACGAGGCGCAGGTCGAGGCGGCCGTCGCGCGGATCGCCGAGGAGCTGGGCGCGCCGACGATCCTCGTCAACAACGCGGGCGTGCTGCGCGACAACCTGCTGTTCAAGATGAGCGTCTCCGACTGGGACACCGTCATGAACGTGCACCTGCGCGGTGCCTTCCTGATGTCGAAGGCCTGCCAGAAGCACATGGTGGACGCCAAGTTCGGCCGCATCGTCAACCTGTCCTCCTCCTCCGCGCTCGGCAACCGCGGCCAGGTCAACTACTCCGCCGCCAAGGCCGGTCTCCAGGGCTTCACCAAGACCCTCGCCAAGGAGCTGGGCAAGTTCGGCGTCACCGCCAACGCCGTCGCTCCCGGCTTCATCGCCACCGAGATGACCAAGGCCACCGCCGACCGCGTCGGCATGGGCTTCGAGGACTTCAAGGCCGCCGCCGCCACCCAGATCCCGGTCGCGCGCGTCGGTGAGCCCGACGACATCGCCAACGCCATCGCCTTCTTCACCGGCGAGGCCGCCGGCTTCGTCTCCGGCCAGGTGCTGTACGTGGCCGGCGGGCCGCTCGACTAGGGCGCGCGGAGACTAGGGAATACTGGGATTAGGGACCACTGACATGACTGAACTCCCCGCCCTCTCCGGCAAGGCCGCGCTCGTCACGGGCGCCAGCCGCGGCATCGGCTACGGCGTCGCCGAGGCCCTCGTCGCACGCGGCGACCGGGTCTGCATCACCGGCCGCAACGAGGACGCCCTGAAGGAGGCCGTCGACAAGCTCGGCGCCGACCGGGTCATCGGCGTCGCCGGCAAGGCGCACGACGAGGCCCACCAGGCCGTCGCCGTCGAGCGCGTGATGGAGGCCTTCGGGCGCGTCGACTTCCTGGTCAACAACGCCGGCACCAACCCGGTGTTCGGGCCGATCGCCGACCTCGACCTGAACGTGGCGCGCAAGGTCTTCGAGACCAACGTGATCTCGGCGCTCGGCTTCGCCCAGCGCACCTGGCACGCCTGGCAGAAGGACAACGGCGGCGCGATCGTCAACATCGCCTCGGTCGCGGGCCTTTCGCCCTCGCCCTTCATCGCCGCGTACGGCGTGAGCAAGGCCGCGCTGATCAACCTGACCGCGCAGCTGGCGCACGAGTTCGCGCCCGGGGTGCGGGTCAACGCGATCGCCCCGGCGGTCGTGAAGACCAAGTTCGCCGCAGCCCTGTACGAGGGCCGCGAGGAGGAGGCCGCCTCGGGCTACCCGCTGGGCCGGCTCGGCGTGCCCTCCGACATCGGCGGCGCCGCCGCGTTCCTCACCTCGGAGCAGTCCGCGTGGGTCACCGGTCAGACGCTCGTCGTCGACGGCGGCATCTTCCTGAACGCCGGCGTGGCCTGATCTCGCCCACGAGGACCCTCGAGATCTGTCCCGGACACGGGCGCCGTCGACGAGAACGGCGCCCGTGTCCGCGTATCGGAACCCGGCGCACGATGACAACGTAGTCATCGCCAAACGATCAAAACCCCTGTTCAGAAGGGGGTTCAGGGGGCATGGTGCTGCGGTATGGTCTGCCGACCCTTGGTACGGCGGATCGAGGAGCGTGCGCGTGTTCAACCGGAAGCGGGGCCTGCGGCGGGTCGCGGTCATCGTGTCCATATCGTCACTGGTCACCGGGTGCGGCATCCTGTCGTCCGACAGTTCGCAGGACGAGGAGCCGATCGTGGTGGGGACGACCAGTGCCCCCAGCACCCTCGATCCGGCCGCTTCGTGGGACGGCTCCTGGGAGTTGTTCCGGAACGTCTACCAGACGCTGCTCAGTTACCCCAGTGGTGCCACCGCGCCCCAGCCCGACGCCGCGAAGCAGTGCGTGTTCACCGACACCACGAACCAGGTGTACCGCTGCGAGCTGCGCGAGGGCCTGACCTTCTCCAACGGCGACGCCCTCGACGCCCAGGCCGTCAAGTACTCGATCGACCGCATCAAGGACATCAACGTCAACGGTGGTCCGGCCGGTCTGCTCGGCAGCCTCGATCGCGTCCAGGCACCCAGCGAGCGCGAGGTGGTCTTCCACCTCAACAAGCCCGACGCCACCTTCCCGTTCGTGCTCGCCACGCCCGCCATGTCGATCGTCGACCCCGACGACTACCCCGAGGACGCCCTGCGTGAGGGCAGCGGTGTCGTGGGCTCGGGCCCGTACACGCTCCAGTCGTACGAGGACGGCGAGCGCGCCGAACTCGTGCGCAACGACCGCTACAAGGGCTTCGCGGAACGGCACAACAAGGCGGTGACCGTCCGCTACTTCAAGGACTCCGCCGGCATGGTGAAGGCCCTGCGCGACGGCGACATCCAGGTGACCTACCGAGGCCTCGCCGCCGACGACGTGATCACACTCCAGGGCAAGGCGGGCAAGGAGGAGAACCTCCAGCTGGTCGAGGGCAGCGGTACGGAGATCAGCTACCTCGTCTTCAACCCCGAGGACCCGTGGGCGGGACGCAAGGAAGTGCGCCAGGCAGTCGCCCAGGTGATCGACCGGGCGGCGATCGCGCACGAGATCTACCAGGACACCGTCGACCCGCTGTACTCGATGGTCCCCAAGGGCCTCACCGGTCACACCACGGGCTTCTTCGACGACTACGGCGACCCCAGCGTCCCCAAGGCCCGTGAGCTGCTCGAGGACGCCGGCATCACCGACCCGGTCCCGCTGACCCTCTGGTACACCACCGACCGCTACGGCTCCGAGACGGCCAAGGAGTTCAAGGAGATCAAGCGGCAGCTGGACGCCTCGGGCCTGTTCGAGGTCACCCTCGAGAGCCGCCCCTGGAAGACGTACGTCGCCGGCTACCAGAAGGGTGAGTACCCGGTGTTCGGACGCGGCTGGTCCCCGGACTTCCCCGACGCGGAGAACTTCATCGCCCCCTTCGTCGGGGAGCAGAACGCGCTCGGCACGCCCTACCTCACCCCGGAGATCACCGGCGAACTGCTGCCGCGCTCGCGCCGCGAGAGCGACCGCGGCAACGTGGAGCGGGACTTCGAGCGGGCGCAGCAGATCATGGTGAACGACGCGCGGCTGCTCCCGCTGTGGCAGGGCAAGCAGTACGTCGCCGCCAGCACGGACATCTCGGGCGCGGAGCAGGCCCTGGACCCGTCGACGATCATGATGATGTGGCAGCTCCACCGGAAGACGAGCTGGTAGCCGCCACCGGGGCGGGCAGCCGCTCCGTGGCACCGCCGAAGGCGAGGTACAGGGTCCGCGCGGCGAGCAGCCACTCGCCGTCGACCTTGCGGAAGGTGTCCTCGTAGTGGCCGACGTTGGCGGGGAGCCGCGGCGCGACCATCCCCTCGACGTGCCCGTCGACACGGTAGGTCGTCAGGTAGGACGTCGCGGTCGCCGTCGTCGCGGAGTCCACGGTGACGAGGATGTTCGTCATCAGACGGCGCGACAGCCGGTCCGCCGGCCGGGAACCGAAGTACGTCCGCAGCGCTTCCCGGCCCTCGACCCGGCGGTCGCCGCGAGGCCATTCCCACACCCCGTCCACCGTGAACAGGTCGGCCGCCGACCCGGGGTCACCGAGATCGAGACGGTGGACCAGGTCCACGATCAGACGTTCGCAGGCCCGCTCCGCGAGCAGGCGTTCCGTGGGAGCCATGGCTTCAGAGGTCATTTCCACTTCCTACCAGCCCCGCTCCGCCGCGGGACAACGCTTTTCCGGGTGCCTGCCGGCGGTCGCGTTGTCAGTGGGCGCCGGTAGGTTCTACGGGACTGGAAGCGACCGCACAGCGTAAGGAAGTTGACGTGACCGACATCGCCATGCTGCCCGAGTCCTGGCGCGAGGTGCTGGGCGGCGAACTGCAAGAGCCCTACTTCAAGGAGCTGATGGAGTTCGTCGAGGAGGAGCGGGCGAACGGCCCCGTCTACCCGCCGCGCGAGGAGGTCTTCGCCGCGCTGGAGGCCACGCCCTTCGACCGGGTGAAGGTGCTGGTCCTCGGCCAGGACCCGTACCACGGCGAGGGCCAGGGGCACGGGCTGTGCTTCTCGGTGCGGCCCGGCGTGAAGGTCCCGCCGTCCCTGCGGAACATCTACAAGGAGATGCACGCGGAGCTGGACACCCCGATCCCGGACAACGGCTATCTGATGCCGTGGGCGAAGCAGGGCGTCCTGCTGCTCAACGCGGTGCTCACGGTCCGTGCCGGGGAGGCGAACTCGCACAAGGCACGCGGCTGGGAGCTGTTCACCGACGCGGTGATCCGCGCGGTGGCCGGCCGGACCGACCCGGCGGTCTTCGTGCTGTGGGGCAACTACGCGCAGAAGAAGCTGCCGCTGATCGACGAGTCGCGGCACGCCGTGGTCAAGGGCGCCCACCCGTCGCCGCTGTCCGCGAAGAAGTTCTTCGGCTCCCGGCCGTTCACGCAGATCAACGAGGCGGTCGCCGCGCAGGGCCACGAGCCGATCGACTGGACCATCCCGAACCTGGGCTGACCCCGGCCGCCCGGGCCGGCCGGCCGCAGACCGGCCCGGGCGCGCCCGGTGCCGCCTGACCGGGAATGCGGGCGCGTGCGGTTAGCGTCGTCGGGACAGCCGACACGGGCACGGAGGACGCGGTGGCGAAGGGACAGGAGCAGGCGGCGCCGGACGCCGTGCCGACGCGGATCGGCCAGGTGGTCATGCTGCATCACGCGGGGGACCGCGAGGAGGCCCGGCACCGCTACCTCGCCCTGTGGGCGGAGATCGGCGAGCACGGCGACCCCCTGCACCGCTGCACGCTGGCCCACTACCTCGCCGACACCCAGGACGACCCGGCCGAGGAACTGGCCTGGGACCTGAGGGCGCTGTCGGCAGCCGAGGAACTGACGGAGGACCGGCTCGCCGACCGGCACGAGGCCACGTCCGCCGCCCGCGCCCTGTACCCCTCGCTCCACCTGAACCTGGCCGCGGACTACGACCGGCTCGGTCACCGCGAGGCGGCCCGTCGGCACCTGCGGCGCGCCCGCACCGCTGCCGAGTCCCTCGCCGCCGGCCGCTACGGAGCGGGCGTCCGCGCCTCGATCGACCGGCTGGAGCTGCGCCTCGACGGTGTCGACGGCCCCGACGGGCGTGACGGGACCGAGGGGTGGGGGCGGCCGCCGCGCCAGTGGCCGTAACAGCCGGCCCGAGGGGCGACGACCGGCCTCAGCGGCCGTAGGCCTGCTCGCAGATGCGGGCCTCTGGGCTGCCCGGCCGCCAACCTCCGTACTGCTTGCCGAGGGAGCACACGTCCGCCTTTCCGCCGGCGCCGGCGTCGGACCTGCCCGGCAGGTCGGGCACCCGGGGTCTGGGTGCCGCGGGGGCGCGGGTGGGCTCGGGCGCCGCAGGGCGGGCGGATCGTCCCGGGGAACGGGGGACCGGCGGATCGTGCGGCACGGACCGGTGCGCCGGAGGCTGCGTGCGGCGCGGCTCGCCGGTGGCCCGCTCCGGGCCGGGGGAGGGGCCGATCATCTCCAGCGCCTCCCGGGCCGGCGCCTGGACGACCCGTGGCTCGGCCTGGCCGTCCGGGCGGGGCGCGGACGAGCGGGCGCCGGCCCCTGAGGAGTCGTCCACGGCCGGGCCCTTGACCGTCGTACAGCCGGTCAGGGCCGAGACAGCCACGGTCAGCAGGAGCGTTGCGGTGGTCGTCGTTCGATGCACCCGCGCCACTCTGCTGCTTCCGGCCACTCAACCGGAGCCGGACAAGCGGAGGTTGCCCCACACGGGTGATCTCCGGCCCCGTACGGATGCCCGTCCGCGACGGGAGGTGACGTCAGTCGCCCGTGGCTCCGTCCAGGCGCTCGCGGATCAGGTCCGCGTGCCCGTTGTGACGCGCGTACTCCTCGATCATGTGGGTGTGGATCCAGCGCAGGGTGTAGCGCTCACCGGTGCGCAGGTGCCTGCCCCGGGTCGGCTCGTCCAGGGGGACGCCGGCCGCGTTGCGCCGGGCCGCCTCGATCTCCGCCTGCCAGGTGGCGTGCGCCTCGGCGTACGTGTCCGCCTCGGTGAGCCGGAACTCGCCCTCCGGGTCTTCGTCGGAGTAGTAGATCGGGCCGGCGTCCTCGGCCGCCAGCACCCTGCGGTACCAGCTGCGCTCCACCTCCGCCATGTGCCGGACCAGTCCCATCAGGGACAGCGTCGACGGTGCCACGGCGGCCGTCCTCAACTGCTCGTCGGTCAGTCCCTCGCACTTCCAGGCGAGGGTCTGGCGGTGGTACTCGACCCAGCCTTCCAGCATGGCGCGTTCGTCGGCGTCGACAGGTGGTTCACGGCGTTCGGTCGTCATGGCGGCATCCTCGCCCAGACCGGCCCGTCCCACCAGGGAATTTCAGCCCCGGGACGGACCCTCGCGCAGGCCGCGACGCCGGTCGCCCAGCATGCCTTCCAGGAGCTCCCGCAGTCCCGACCGCACGTCCTGGAGGCTCGGCACCTCGGCGTGGAAGGTCCCGGCCACGCAGCTGAACATCAGGCCGTCCGCCCAGGCCACCAGGGATAGCACGTGCCGGGCCGGGTCGGCCGAGCCCATCGCCGCGACGAGAGTGCCCAGGTGCTCGCGGAAGCGGGCGCCCGCCGCGTCGAAGTGCGCCCGCAGTTCCGGACGGCGCGTGGCCTCCAGGGCCAGTTCGTAGCGGGCCAGCGTCAGCGCGCGGTTGCGGGTCAGGGCGCGATGGGTCGCCAGCGCCAGCGCGTCGACCAGGGCTTCGAGGCCGGCGCGGGGATCCGGCATCTCGTGCAGGGCCAGCACCCGCGCCTCCCGGTCGGCCAGGCGGCGCACCGCCAGTTCCAGCAGTGCCTGCCGGGTCCGCGCGACGTTGGACGTGGAGCCCTGGGGGAGCCCGGCCAGCCCGTCGACCGCCCGGTGCGTGAGCCCGCGCATGCCGCGCTCGGCGAGCAGCGCCAGAGCGGCGTCGGCGACGAGGTCGGCGCGGGAGGCGCCGGACGCGGACCCGGAGGGCCCCGAGGATGCGGCAGGAGCGGACATGGAGATCAATCTACCGGCCTCACTACGGCTGTAGTACAGTCGGTGATGGCTGCTACTACAGATGTAGTGAGTTCCGCGCCGCGCACGGCGCGGAGCCGAGCGTCGAGGAGAGTCATGACAAGGACGAAGACGGCCGTCGTGATCGGCGGCGGCATCGGCGGCCTGACCGCGGCGGCCGCCCTGCACCAGAGCGGCCTGCGGGTCACCGTGCTGGAGCGCGCCCCCTCGCTCCGGCCGGTCGGCGCGGCCATCTCGCTGTCGCCCAACGCCCTGCGCGCCCTGGACGTGATCGGCCTCGGCGACGAGATCCGCGACCTCGCCGCCTGGCAGGGCGACGGCGGACTGCGCACCCCCGACGGACGCTGGCTCTCCCGGTCCAGCGCCGAGGCCGCCGAGGCGCGCTTCGGCGGCCCGCTGGTGCTGCTGCACCGCTCCACCCTCGCCGACCGCCTGTCGGCGCTGTTGCCGTCGGACGCCGTCCGCACCGGCGCCGACGCGCAGCTCGCCGACCCGGGCGACGACGACCGTCCGGCCAGGGTGCGCACGCCGGACGGCGAGCTGGCGGCCGACCTGGTCGTCGGGGCCGACGGCATCCACTCCGCCGTACGCCGCACGCTGTTCCCGCGCCACCCCGGCACGGTCTACTCGGGCTTCACCACCTGGCGGATCGTGATCCCGGTCCCCGGCGTCGAGTTCGCCTCCCACGAGTCCTGGGGCCGGGGCCGCATCTGGGGCACGCACCCGCTCAAGGACGGCCGGGTCTACGCCTACGCCGCCGCCGTCGCCCCGGCCGGCGGCCACGCGGCCGACGAGCGGGCCGAGCTGCTGCACCGCTACGGCGACTGGCACGATCCGGTCCCCGCCGTCCTCGCCGCCGCCCGCCCCGAGGACGTGCTGCGCCACGACGTGCACCACATCGCCGAGCCGCTGCCCGCCTACCACCGGGGCCGGGTCGTCCTCCTCGGGGACGCCGCGCACGCCATGCCACCCAACCTCGGCCAGGGCGGCAACCAGGCGATCGAGGACGCGGTCGTGCTCGCCCACCACCGCCGGGACCTCGCCGCCTACACGGCCGCCCGGCTGCCCCGCACGACCGCGATCGCCCGCCAGGCCGTCAAGGTCGCCCGCCTCAACCTGATGAGCAACCGCGCCGGGACCGCCGTTCGCGACGCCGTGATCGCCGCCCTGTCGAAGGCCGGACCCGCCCTGTTCCTGCGCGGCTTCGACGGCATCGCCGACTGGCGGCCCCCGCAGCCCCCGTATGCTTCCCGGCGGACCCAGGTCGGCGAGCACAACGAGCGTTAGAGGAGCACATCCCGTGAAGGTCGGCTGCATCGGACTCGGCGACATCGCGCAGAAGGCCTACCTGCCGGTGCTCGCCGCCCTCCCCGGCATCGAACTGCACCTGCAGACCCGCACCCCCGCCACCCTCACCCGCGTCGCCGACAAGCTGCGCATCCCGCCCGCGCAGCGCCACGCCGGCCTCGACGGGCTCCTCGCCGAGGGGCTCGACGCCGCCTTCGTGCACGCGCCGACCGCCGCCCACCCCGAGATCGTGACCCGGCTGCTGGAAGTCGGCGTCCCCACCTACGTCGACAAGCCCCTCGCCTACGAACTCGCCGATTCCGAGCGCCTGGTCACCCTCGCCGAGGAACGCGGCACCAGCCTCGCCGTCGGCTTCAACCGGCGGCACGCGCCCGGGTACGCGCAGTGCGCCGAGCACCCGCGCGAGCTGATCCTCATGCAGAAGAACCGCACCGGCCTGCCCGAGGACCCGCGCACGATGATCCTCGACGACTTCATCCACGTCGTCGACACCCTCAGGTTCCTGGTGCCGGGGCCGGTCGACGACGTGACCGTGCGCGCCCGTGCCGAGGACGGCCTGCTCCACCACGTCGTGCTCCAGCTCGCCGGGGACGGCTTCACCGCGCTCGGCGTGATGAACCGGCTCAGCGGCTCGGCCGAGGAGATCCTGGAGGTCTCCGGCCAGGACACCAAGCGCCAGGTGGTCAACCTCGCCGAGGTGATCGACCACAAGGGCCAGCCCACCGTGCGGCGGCGTGGCGACTGGGTCCCGGTGGCCCGCCAGCGCGGCATCGAGCAGGCGGTACTGGCCTTCCTCGACGCGGTGCGCTCCGGCGAGCTGCTCAGCGCCCGGGACGCGCTGGAGACCCATGAGCTGTGCGAGCGGGTGGTCCGGGCCGTGCTGGACGGCCCCGCCTGAGCCACACCACGCGTACGCCCTCGGCGGCGCCCCAGGCCGCGAGGGTCCCCAGCGCCGCGTACACCGTCCAGTCGCCGTAGCGCACGTAGGGCGTGGTGCCGTGGGTGACGGGGACCTCGTACACCCGTGACGCGCTCGCGTCGGTGCCGAGCCACGAGCCGATCCGGGCGCCGTTCGCGTCGTAGACGGCGGAGACGCCGGTCAGCGTCGCGTGCACCATCGGCCGGCCGGTCTCGGCGGCGCGCAGCGCGGCGAGCGAGGCATGCTGCTCGGGGGCCCAGGTGTGCTGGAAGGTCGAGGTCGAGGACTGGGCGACCAGCACCTCGGCGCCGTCGGCGGCGAGGCTGCGGCTCATGTCGGGGAACGCGCTCTCGAAGCACACCATCGGCCCGATCCGCAGGCCGTCGCCGACGTCCATCACCACCTGCTCGGTGCCCCGCCTGCGGTCCTCGCCCGCCGCCTTGCCGACGGAGGTGGCCCAGCCGAGCAGCGAGCGGAACGGCACGTACTCCCCGAAGGGGACCAGCCGCATCTTGTCGTACCGGTCGCCGGTCGGGCCCTGGGGTCCGACGAGCACGGAGCTCTTGTAGATGCCGGGCTTGTCGGAGCGCCGTGCGTCCACGTTGACCAGGATGTCCGCGCCGGTCGCTCGGGACAGCGCGGCCAGCCGCCGGGCGAGGTCCGGCCGGTCGTCCAGGTCGAAGCCGACGCTGCTCTCGCCCCACACGATCAGGTCGAGGTCCCGGTCCGCGAGCCGCCGGGTGAGCTGCTCCTCGCGGTCGAACCGGCGGTCGGCGCTGTCCGCCCCGGCGACGACGCCCGGCTGCACCACGGCGATCGCCGCCCGCCCGTCGGGGTCGGGGCGCGGGGACCAGACCCAGGCCGCCGAGGCGGCCGCGGCCGTGGCGACCAGCCCGGCCAGGGCCGGCATCCTCGCCCGGCGCACGGCGACCAGGACGGCGACGGCGACGTTGACGGCCACCACCAGGAAGCTGAGCAGCCACACCCCGCCCACCGAGGCGAGCCGCAGCGCCGGGGCGACCTGCCACTGACTGGCCCCGAGCATTCCCCAGGGGCCGCCGAGCCCCTGCCAGGAGCGGACCAGCTCCGCCAGCAGCCAGCCCGACGGCAGGACGACGAGCGCCGCGGCGACCCGGCCGGAGGAGGGTGTCCCGCCCAGGGTTCGGTGCACCAGCCAGCCCCACGGCACCCACAGCGCGCCGAGCAGCGCGGCGATGACGAACGTGAACACGTGCAGGTTCGGCAGCAGCCAGTGGTGCATGGCCAGTACGAACCCGAAGCCGCCGCACCACCCGTCGTACGCCGCCCGCTTCCCGCCCGGCGCGCTACGGGCCAGCAGGATCCAGGGGACCAGCGCGAACCAGGTCCACCACCACAGGGCCGGGCCCGGGAAGGCGAGGACGGGCAGGGCTCCGGCGAGCACGGCGAGAACCGAGCGCCGCCACGGGGAGGCGAGCCAGTGGTCGGACTTGTGCATGGGCGCCTCCTTACCGAGGGTGCCTACCCGGTGATCCGCACAGTGTGCGCCCCCGACGACGGCGAATTCAGTTGATCACACAGAGGTCCGTCCAGCACGGGAGACTTTCCCCGGACCTCTCCTAGAATGATCGATGATCGATCAAACGAGCTCGTGGAGGTATCGATGACGCGACCCATCACGGTGGTCACCGGTGGCAGCCGGGGGATCGGCGCCGCGACCTGTCTGCGCCTCGCGGCGGACGGGCACGACGTCGTCGTGGGCTACGCGCGCGACTCGGCAGCCGCCGAAACGGTCGCGGCGGGAGTGCGCGAGGCGGGAGGCCGAGGAATCCCGGTGCGCGCGGACACGTCCGTCGAGACCGACGTCGAGCGCCTCTTCGACGTGGCGGAGGCGGAGCTGGGCCCGGTGACGGGGCTGGTGAACAACGCGGCCGTGACCGGCCCGCTGGGGCGGCTCGCCGACAGCGACACCGCGGACCTGCGCCGGGTCCTCGACGTCAACCTCCTGGGCGTGCTGCTGTGCGCCCGGCGGGCGGCGCGGCTGATGACGCCGCGGGGCAGCGGCGCGATCGTGAACGTGTCGTCGGGCGCCGCGACCCTCGGCAGTCCGGGGGAGTACGTGCACTACGCCGCGAGCAAGGCGGGCGTCGACGCGCTGACGCTGGGACTGGCCAAAGAGCTCGGCCCGGACGGGATCCGGGTCAACGCCGTCGCACCCGGGGTGATCGACACCGAGATGCACGCGGCGGCGGGGGACGCGGGGCGGGCGGCGCGAATGGGAGCGGCGGTGCCGATGGGGCGGGCGGGCCGGACGGAGGAGATCGCCGCGGCGATCGCCTGGCTGCTGTCGCCCGAGGCGTCGTACACGACGGGGACGGTGCTCCGGGTGGCGGGCGGACGCTGACCGGGGTTCGGAGTTCGGGGGGCGTCCGGGGCCGGGCCGGGCCGCGCACCGGGGGCGGCCCCGCGCTTCAGGCCGCCTCGATGACCGTCCCGCGGATCGCGGTCGCCCACTCGACCACCAGCAACTCGTACTCCACACGCTCCTGCGCCGACAGGGTCCCGCCCGCGCGCCGCCACAGCGCGCGGATCTGATCGTTCAGCTCCGCGGCGGACCGCACGGAACCAGGCGTCACGTAATCGGGGGACATGCGGACAAGCCTAGGGGTAAGCACTGACACTGCGCTACCGGACGGCTACACAAACGGTTCCGGTCATCCGGAGACTTGGCGGCGTGCGGGCCAAGGGCACCCGTCCGGTAGGCCGCACGTCCTCGGCCTCATGTCCGACCCGGTCGACACGCCCGGCGTGGGCAGTCGGACAGACGGAAAGAGCCCTCGGCCGCCGGAATCCGAACTCCGGTCCAACGGTGCTGCATGCACGCACGATCACCCGCCCGACTGTGGCCCGCTTCGCCACCCACTCCCGATAGTCGCGCCGGAAGGTGTCGTCCAGATCGGGAGCCGCGAGGAGCGTCTCCTGCTGCGGAGTCGTGTAGTGGTCGGCCATGAGCACCAGCTCGGACTGGACCGCGCCCCAGCGCCGGACGGACGGCGACCGGTACGAGGTGATCTCCGCCAGGAGCACGGGCCGCATCAGGAGGCGCCCGATCCTGGGGAGTTCCTCCGTCTTCAACTGGCCGGCGAGTCCCGCACCCACGTCGGACCGGTTCCGGTCACCGAAAGCCCAGCGGGCGCGGGCCAGTCCGGGGGATGCCGGGGCATGGGCAAAGGCGCCGGGTGGCAGCACGGAGTAGGCGGCAAGGACGCCGGACACGTCGGTCGGCGGGAACTTGGTCTCCATGTGCCGTCTGTTCAGCCATGCCCAGTAAGGCTCGGGAACGAAGGAGCAGGTGGCGAAGAAGACGCACGCTTCGGGGCCGATCCGAGTGGTCGAGAAGGTCAGGAAGGCCGCATCCCCGGATTCATTCACGAATCTGTATTCTGCCCCCCTTTTTCTTGAACCCGGCTGCGCTCATCACGGGAGTCACATACTCCCGAAGGAAATCATTGAGAATCGTCATAACCAAACCGCCGAATAAGGGAACTGGACCTGCCGAAGGCTGCCTGCGTCTCGATTCCCAGGATCGCCCGTGCCTGGGCCTGATCGTGGCGGGACGTCTTGTCCCCTGCTTTCCGTGCGGCGCGGCAGCGCCGAACCCGGCGTCTCAGCCACCGGCGCTGTTCATGCGGCACGTGGCACCCGGCTCGTTGCAGCGGGCCGGACGGTGTCCGCCGTCTTCGACGAAGCTGCTCCTTGAAGGCAAGAGCTAGCAGCTATCCGGACTCTGCGCCCCCCCGTGCCTGTGCGGCGTCCTCGTAGACGACGGGCAGCGGCGGGTGGCCCGGCTCCTCACTGAACTGCTTCGGCTTGCCGGGCCGGATCACGGGCGCCAGGGCGCCCCATACACGAGCCGTGCGTTCCTGGTCGTACGCATCGAAGTCCGGGGTCGCGAGCAGCCAGACCCCGCCCTCGGCGAGTTCGTACACCTCGTGGAACGCGCCTGTGGCCCGGAGTTCCGCGGCACCGCCCAGGCGGTCCGCGAGTTCCTGCGGAAGGACCGTGAGCCAGCCGTAGCCGCGCAGGTACAAGCGGCTCTCGGGCAAGGTGTCCTCGGGAAGCAGCCAGGGCGGCCCCAGCACCTCCTCGAGAGCGGTCTTGCCCACCGTGTAGTTGTAGGCGATGTGGCCGAACGAGGGGTTGAGCCCTGCGGCGGAACCCTTCACAGTCTTGAGAAGACGACCCCGAAATTCCTTGTCGGCAATCGATTCCTGCGGAAACTCACAGCCCAGCCTCACCCATGAGTCCAGATCTTCCTCCCGCTCCGCGGCAATGCGGGCGAAACGAGTTTCAGGACTACCATTCTCGCCGATTCGGGAGATTCCGACCGAAGCCGAGAAGGCTCCCTTGTCGAGCGCCATGAGGAACCACGCAAGGTTCGCTTCGGAGATCACTTTGGTGGTGGCCCGCAGGCCCCGGGCTCCTTGGGTCGCCACTTGACAGAACCCCCATAGGGCGCCCGGGGCCCCGCAGGGAACGCCACCCCGGATGGTGCGCGGGTCGAGAGCGGGGCCTTCCAGAATGTCCTGAATCTCCTTGTCGAAGACGGTCAGGCATCTCGACATCCAGTTCTTTGCCTGCTGCGCGTAAACAGCGGACGACCGGAACTCGACGTTCAGTTCACCTCTCAGGATGAGCCCCTCCGCCATCTCTCCCATCCAGTTCCTTCCACGCACGGCAGGCGTTCATCCAGGGAGTCCTCTGCTACGTCCCTGGGACTTCCGGCCGCATCAGCCAGTACCGACCTGAAGCAGTTCGGTCAAAGGCGACCGGGGCAGCGAACACCTCATCGGCTACCCGCCTCAGTACGCCAAAGCGCTCGTGATCAACTTCAACCGGTGGCCCGCCACCCCCGGCCGCGGCGCCGGCATCTTCCTCCACGTCAACGGCAGCGGGGCCACGGCAGGGTGCGTCTCCGTCCCCCGGGCCACCATGGACTGTGTCATGAGCTGGATCAAGCCGTCCGCCCACCCCCGGATCGCCATCGGCTGAGATTCCTGGCCCGGACTTTGTCTGGACCCGCCTCGACCGGGTCGCCGACGACCTGGTCGGTGATGCCACCGGTTGCTACGAGTCCGCGAACCGTGCGCTTTCGTCCTTGCGGGCTCGTGAGGCGGCTCGCAGCTCGTGGTCGAACCCGTCGGGGAGGCCTGGCGCAGGGCGAAGGTCAGGTTCTCCACCAGCCGGGCGTGCCAGGACCGCTGCGGCGTCATCCCCTACTTTGCGGACGCACGCGTCCTGGAGGGGTGTACTCCGCCTCCCGGCGGGGGATGATCAAGGCGTGGTGCCGCAAATCGGGCACTCGGGAATGCGAGACAGCGCTACCCGTGCGGCCCTGGCTCAGCCGCCGGACTCGCCCGCGTGCGGGCTCAGTACACCGGCCCCGACCAGCACGACCAGCAGGATGCCGAGCGCGATGCGGTACCAGACGAACGGCATGAAGCTCTTGGTCGAGATGAACTTCATGAACCAGGCGATGACCGCGTACCCGGTGGCGAAGGCGATGACGGTCGCGAAGAGCGTCGGTCCCCAGGAGACGTGGTCGCTCTCCATCGCGTCCTTCAGTTCGAACACGCCCGAGGCGAGCACCGCCGGGATCGCGAGCAGGAACGAGTACCGGGCGGCCGCCTCGCGCCGGTAGCCCATGAAGAGGCCGCCGCTGATGGTCGCGCCGGAGCGGGAGACGCCGGGGATCAGGGCCGCCGCCTGGCACAGGCCGTAGATCAGGCCGTCCCGCACACCCAGGTTCTCCAGCTCCTTGCGCTGCTGCGGCGCACGATGCCGGCCGCCCTTCTCGTCGCGGGCGGCCATGCGGTCGGCGATGCCGATGATCACACCGACGACGATGAGCATCGTCGCGGTGATCCGCAGGTCGCGGAAGGGGCCCTCGATCTGGTCCTTCAGCGTCAGGCCGAGCACGCCGATCGGGATCGAGCCGACGATCACCAGCCAGCCCATGCGCGCGTCGGGGTCGTGGCGCATCGACTTGTCGGTGAGCGAGCGTGTCCACGCGGCGATGATCCGCCCGATGTCCTTGCGGAAGTAGATGAGCACCGCGGCCTCGGTGCCGATCTGCGTGATCGCGGTGAAGGCCGCGCCCGGGTCGTGCCAGCCGGAGAACGCCGCGGTCAGCCGCAGGTGCGCGCTGGAGGACACGGGGAGGAACTCGGTCAGCCCCTGGACGAGTCCGAGGACGAGGGATTCAAACCAAGACATGGAGTTGCGTCAGTCCAAGTGGCGATCGAGAGACGGTCGGCGGACACGCCGAACCTTCGTGTGCGGTGATCGGGACCTGGCGCGCCGAGGGGCAGCGTAGCGCCCCAAAATGAACCCCGGCCGACGGGGGGTGAGCAGTGCCCAAACGCCGCGTCCCACCACGGGCGCGTCCCTGTGGGCGGCGGCGTCGACGCCCCGTCAGTGCCCGCGCAGCCGGTGCCGCTTGCGCCAGGCCACCACCGCCCCGGCGAGCCCCGGCAGGGCGATGCAGGCCAGCGCGATCAGGAAGGCGGGGGAAGTGGGAGTCGAGGCGCGGGCGCCGGCGACGACGTAGGCGGCGGTGTTGGGGATCGAACCGAGCCCCGTCGCCAGCAGGAAGGGCAGCAGGCCCATGCGGGAGACGGCGGCGCAGTAGTTGGACGCCGCGAAGGGCACCCCGGGAAACAGCCGCATCGCCAGCATGGTGCGGAAGCCGTGCCGGCTCAGCTGCCCGTCCGCAGCCTTCAGCCACTTGCCCCGCAGCAGCGGACGCAGCGCCTCCTGGCCGAGGACCCGGCCGAGGCAGAAGGCGATCCCGGAGCCGAGCACCGTCCCCGCCAGCGCGGAGGCCAGGCCGAGCTGCGAGCCGAACAGGGCGCCGGCCGCCAGGTTGAGCAGCGGACGCGGCACGAAGGCGACCGTGCACAACCCGTACGCCACCGCGTAGGCGAGGGCCGCGGCGGCACCCCCGAGCTGCGGCGGCCAGCCGTGGGTCAGCAACTGCTGCGGCTGGAACAGCACCACCGTCGTCGCGGCCGCGGCCAGCAGGGCGACGAGCAGGGAGAGCCGCGACCACGGGGACAGCAGCACTCTGGTCACACGGGCGAGACCGGTCGGCGGGACCGGTCCGGCGGTGGTGGCGACAGCGAGTTCCGTGGCGGCGGTCCGGGGAGTGACCGTGGCGGTGCCCCCAGAGCGGGTGGTGGCATCGAGCATCCGGTGACACTAACCGACAAATGTGTGTGATCGCCGTATGCTGCGTCTCATGAGCGTCACAGCCCGGCCGGTTCCGGACGCGCCGCGCAGCGCTCTCGCCGACACGGTACTCGAGCGGCTCACCGCCGAGTACCCCACCGCGGCCGACCCCGAGCGGGCCGCGGGGCTGCGGTCGTACATGAGGGACGTGGCTCCGTTCCTGGGCCTGACCTCGCCCGTTCGCCGCTCGCTGTCCCGCACCGTCCTGGCGGGCCTGCCCCGCCCGGACGAGCCGGACTGTGCCGCCGTCGCGCTGCGTTGCTGGCGGCTGCCCGAGCGCGAGTACCACTACTTCGCCGTCGACTACCTGCGCCGGCATGTGACGCACTGCTCGTCCGGTTTCCTGCCCGTGGTCCGCCACCTGCTCACCACGGTGCCCTGGTGGGACACCGTCGACCTGCTCGCCGCGCACGTCGTCGGGGGCCTCGTCGCCGCCGACCGGGACCTCACGGCCGTCATGGACGCCTGGATCGGGGACGAGGACCTCTGGCTGGTCCGCGCGGCCCTCCTCCACCAGCTGCGCTACAAGGAACGCACCGACACCGACCGCCTCTTCGGCTACTGCGCGCGGCAGTCGGGCCACGGCGACTTCTTCGTCCGCAAGGCCGTCGGCTGGTCCCTGCGCGCATACGCCAAGACCGACCCGGACGCCGTACGCGCCTTCGTGGCCGAGCACCGGACCCGGCTGGCACCGCTGTCCGTGCGGGAGGCACTGCGGACCGTCGGGCCGTAGTTCCGGCGACCGACGCCCTCGAACTCCCTTTCCCTCGAAAACCATTCGACGTGCGACCAAGCGTCGGCAATGATCGGCGTCATGTTCCGGTACGCCTTCCACCTTGCAGCATCCGCGGTCGCGGATGCCCCGAAGGCTGCCGTCGCCCACTTCACCGCCGCAGTCGACGGCGCCCGAAGCTGACCCTCCCCGGATCGTCCGGCGGACCCCGCAGGGGGAGGGTCGGCCGGCCCCAGGGGTTCCCATCACCGCCACGAGGCTTCGAGGTACCGCCATGTCCAAGACGGCGTACGTCCGCACCAAACCGCATCTGAACATCGGCACGATGGGCCATGTCGACCACGGCAAGACCACCCTGACCGCCGCCATCACCAAGGTCCTCGCCGAGCGCGGGGCCGGCACGTTCGTGCCGTTCGACCGCATCGACCGGGCCCCGGAGGAGGCGGCGCGCGGCATCACCATCAACATCGCGCACGTCGAGTACGAGACCGACACCCGGCACTACGCCCACGTCGACATGCCCGGCCACGCCGACTACGTCAAGAACATGGTCACCGGCGCCGCCCAGCTCGACGGGGCGATCCTCGTCGTCTCCGCGCTGGACGGGATCATGCCGCAGACCGCCGAACACGTGCTGCTCGCCCGGCAGGTGGGCGTCGACCACATCGTGGTCGCGCTCAACAAGGCCGACGCGGGTGACGAGGAGCTGACCGATCTCGTGGAACTGGAGGTACGGGAACTGCTCACCGCGCACGGCTACGGCGGCGACGCCGTGCCCGTCGTACGGGTCTCGGGGCTGAAGGCCCTGGAGGGCGACCCGCGGTGGACGGCGTCCGTCGAGGCGCTGCTCGACGCCGTGGACACCTACGTGCCCATGCCCGAGCGGTACCTGGACGCGCCGTTCCTGCTGCCGGTGGAGAACGTGCTCACCATCACCGGCCGCGGCACCGTCGTCACCGGCGCCGTCGAGCGCGGCACCGTGCGCGTCGGCGACCGCGTCGAGGTGCTCGGCGCGTCCGTGGAGACGGTCGTCACCGGCCTGGAGACCTTCGGCAAGCCGATGGAGGAGGCCCAGGCCGGGGACAACGTGGCGCTGCTGCTGCGCGGGGTCGCCCGCGACACGGTGCGCCGGGGGCACATCGTCGCCGCGCCCGGCAGCGTCGTGCCCGCGCGGCGCTTCACCGCTCAGGTGTACGTGCTGTCGGCGCGCGAGGGTGGCCGCTCCACACCGCTGACCACCGGCTACCGGCCGCAGTTCTACATCCGGACCGCGGACGTGGTCGGCGACGTGGACCTCGGCGAGGCGGCCGTCGCCCGGCCCGGGGACACCGTCACCATGACGGTCGAGCTGGGACGGGACGTGCCGCTGGAGACGGGGCTCGGCTTCGCGATCCGCGAGGGCGGCCGCACCGTGGGGGCGGGCACCGTGACCGCGGTGGGGTGACCGCGGTGGGGTGAGGGCGGTCGGGTGAGCGCCCCGCCGGCACCGGCACAATGGGCGGGTGAACGAAGCCGTACCCGTCAGCCGCGTCACCGACCACGGCACCGCCAAGCTCATGCCCGACGTCGACCGGGAACGGGCCTGGCTGCTCACCGTCGACGGGGCGCCGCAGTCGTACGTCGACCTGGACGAGCCGGCGCACCTGGAGTTCGAGTACACGCGCCGGCTCGGCCACGTCCTGGACACGGTCGCCGAGCCGGGACACCCGCTGGACGTCCTGCACCTGGGCGGCGGCGCGTTCACTCTGCCCCGGTACGTGGCCGCGACCCGGCCCGGCTCGCGGCAGGACGTGGTGGAGGCCGACCGGGGGCTGCTCGACCTGGTCGCCGAGCACCTGCCGCTGCCGCCGGGTGCCGGCGTCACCCCCCACGGGGCCGACGCCCGCGCCTGGCTGGAAGCCGCCCCCGCGGACTCGGCCGACGTACTCGTCGCCGACGTCTTCGGGGGTTCACGGGTGCCCGCGCACCTGACCTCGGTCGGCTACGTGCGCGAGGCGGCCCGGGTGCTGCGCGCCGACGGCGTGTACGTGGCCAACCTGGCCGACGGGGCGCCGTTCGGCTTCCTGCGTGGTCAACTGGCCGGATTCGCCCTGTTCTTCGAGGAGCTGGCGCTGATCGCCGAACCGGGCGTGCTGCGCGGACGCCGCTTCGGCAACGCGGTGCTGGTCGCCGCGCACCGGCCGCTGGACACCGCGGCGCTGGCCCGGCGCACGGCCGCCGACGCCTTCCCGGCCAGGGTCGAGCACGGGCCCGCCCTGCGGGAGTTCACCGGCGACGCCCGTCCGGTGCGCGACGAGGAGGCCGTACCCTCGCCCGAGCCGCCCGCCGGGGCGTTCGGCATCGGCTGAGCGAGGCCCACCGGGTGTCCGTCCGGCCTACGACTCGGTCGGCGGTTCCTCGGTGAGGCGCACGGTGCTGAGGATCTTCTGGACCGTCGCCTCCGGGACCTCGTCCTTGACGCCCTTGGCGCCGTACAGGTTCCAGGTGACGAAGTCGCCGGCGCCGTTCTTGAACGCGAAGGTGATCGCCTTGCCCTCGCTGTCGCACTTGCCCTTCTGGGGCGTGCCCTCCGAGTGTGCGGTGATGACGCTGCCCTTGATGCCGGACGTGGTCGTGTACGCCTTCGGCTTGCCGTACTTCACGCTCTTCTTGTCGGGCTGCGTGTAACCGCCGAAGATCCACCACGGCACGCGCGTCTCGGCCGCCTGGTCGGTGTCCTTGGCGCCGCTCTCACCGCGGGTGCCGGCGGTGGCGAGCGCGGTGCTCTCCTTGCGGCCGTCCTTGTTCTCGTCGGTCGTGCACCACTCGGACTTCAGGTAGGCCGGGGCGGTCACGGTGGTGCGGTCGGTCTTGCCGTCCTCTTCCCACTCGAAACCGACGCTGGTGTCGGTGCTCTCGATCTCCCAGTCCGCGGGCACGTCGAACATGGTGCCGAAGCGCGGGTTGGCGACCACCTTCCAGCCGTCGATGGTGGCCTTCGCCCCTTCGCCGCCGCGCGGATTGTCGTCGCCGCCGGACGCGCTCGGGTCGGCGGTGGCAGACTCGGACTTCTCCACGGTCGGGCTCGCGGACGTCTTCTTGTCCTTGCCGTCGTCCGCCTGGTCGTCCTTGTCACCGCCCAGCACCAGGAAGCCGGTGACGCCGGCGGCCACCACCACGGCGAGGGACGCGATGATCGCGACCAGCTTCGTCCGGTTGCCGCCTCCGCCACCGCCACCGGTCGCCGGCTCCACGGCGGTGGCCGGCTGCGGCGTGCTCCACTGCTGCTGCCCGTACGCGCCGGGCTGCTGCTGATAACCCGGCTGCTGATAGGGATTCGGCTGCTGATACCCCGGCTGCTGGTACGGGTTGTTCTGGTTCTGCGGGTTCTGCTCGCCCCCGGGCGGCTGCTGTCCTGGCCACATGAGCAGTCACCCTAATGCCGCCGAGGACACGATTCGGTCACCGGCCCTTGTCAGGGACGTACCGAAACCCGGCGGGCTAGGACTCCGAGGGCGTGTACTGCCTGACGGTGGCCAGAATCTTGCGCACGGTGGCGTCGGGCACCTCGTCGGCGACACCCGCCGCCCCGAAGAACGACCACGAGACCAAGGAGCCGTCGGCCGACTTGAAGGCGAAGGTGGTCGCCTTGCCGTTCACGTCGCACTTGCCCTTCTTCGCCACCCCGGACGACCGGGAGGTGGCGAGGCTGCCCTCGATGCCGGAGGCGGTGGTGAAGGAGGTCACCCGTCCCGTGGCGACCTTGTCGCGGTCCGGCTGGGCGAAGCCGCCGTAGACCCAGGCCGCGGAGTCGGTCCGGGCGATCTCCTCGGTGCTCCGCGCACCGTTGTTGCCACGGGTGCCCGCACTGGCCAGGGGCGTGTAGTCCACCGAGCCGTCCCGGTCGTCGTCCGACCCGCACCACTTCTCCTTCAGGACGGCGGGGGCCTTCATCGCGACCAGAGGCTTCTCCTCGGGGTCGTCGTCCTCGGCGACGTAGGTGACCCAGTCGCGCGACCGCGGCACCCAGGAGGCCGGTACGTCGAACGCGAGGCCGTGATCGGGGTTGGCCACGACCGTCCAGCCCTCGACGGTGGCCTTCGGCGAGCCGTCACCGCCGCGCGGGTCGTCGTCGGCGGACGCGGACGGGGAAGAGGCTGACGCGGAGGAGGCGGTCGGGCCGGGCCGGGCCTCGTCGTCCCCACCGCCGCCCAGGAGTACGGCCCCGGTCACGGCGGCGGCGACCACCACGACCGCGGCGGCGACGATCGCCACCACCTTGGTGCGGCCGTTGCCGGGCCCGTGCCCGGCCGGTCCGCCGGAGGTGACGGTGGGTGCGTCCCAGGGGGCGGGGCCGGGCTGCCGCTGTCCCGCGTACCGCGACGACTGCCGGTAGCCGGGCTGCAGGTACGGGTTGGGCTGTCGCGGATCCGGTCCGCCGGTCGGTGACTGCTGTCCTGGCCGCATGGACACTCAGCATACGGCGATCTTCAGGGGTGCCTGGTCCTGATTGCTACTGACGGGTAACCTGCCGTCATGAGCGCAGATCAGATGTCGATCGGCGAGTTGCTCGCCGCCACGGTGCCGATGGTCCGGACCCTGAACCTCGAGTACCTGGAGACCGCACCGGAGAAGGCCGTCCTCGCCCTCCCGGACCAGAGCGAGTACCGCAACCACGTCGGCGGGCCGCACGCCGGAGCCATGTTCACGCTGGGTGAGTCGGCCAGCGGCGCGATCGTGCTCGCCGCCTTCGGCGACCAGCTCTCCCGGGCGGTGCCGCTGCCGGTGACCGCGGAGATCGCCTTCAAGAAGATCGCCCTCGGCCCGGTGACCGCCACCGCGACCCTCGGCCGTCCCGCCGCGGAGGTCGTCGCCGAACTGGACGCCGGCAACCGCCCCGAATTCCCGGTGAGCGTCGCCATCCGGCGCGAGGACGGTGCCGTCACCGGTGAGATGACCGTCATCTGGACCCTGCGCCCCAACGGCTGACCCCCGCCGACCCGGTACGCTTCCCGGTGCGCCTCGTTCGAGGCGCACCGGGAACAGGTCCGAAGCGGAGGGTGGGGCGTTGCACGTCCAGGAATGGCTCGACACGGTGCCCGCGGCGGCCGTCTACGCCGTCGTCGCGCTCGTCATCGGTCTGGAGAGCCTCGGCATCCCGTTGCCCGGCGAGATCGTCCTGGTGTCGGCGGCCCTGCTGTCGTCGCAGCACGGCGGGATCGACCCGCTGGTCCTCGGCGTCTGCGCCAGCGCGGGGGCGGTGATCGGCGACTCCATCGGATACGCCATCGGCCGCAAGGGCGGCCGGCCGCTGCTGGCCTGGCTGGGCGGAAAGTTCCCCAAACACTTCAGCGAGGGGCACGTCGCCACCGCCGAGCGGTCCTTTCAGAAGTGGGGCATGTGGGCCGTGTTCTTCGGCCGCTTCGTCGCCCTGCTGCGGATCTTCGCGGGCCCGCTGGCCGGTGTGCTGCGGATGCCGTACTGGAAGTTCCTGATCGCCAACGTCCTCGGCGGCATCGTCTGGGCGGGCGGCACCACCGCCGTCATCTACTACGTCGGCGTCGTCGCGGAGGACTGGCTCAAGCGCTTCTCCTGGCTGGGCCTGGTGGTGGCCGTCGCCATCGGCGTCGCCTCGATGCTGATCGTCAAGCGCCGGGCGGGCAAGGTCCGGCCGGAGGCCGAGCCGGTCGTCGCCGGGGAGTGAGGCGCGCCCCAAAGGGGCGCGGGGCCGTGCCGATGTGCGGCTCCGCCGCGTGGGCGCGAGCAACCACGGCGAAGCCGCGGACGGCCGATCACACAACCTTGCCCACCGCATCCCGATGCTGCCCGGCCAGCGCCGCGTACATCGTGCCGTTGAGCGTGACCCCCTGACGTTCCTCCTCCGTCAGGTCCCGCTTCACCTTCGCCGGCACCCCCGCGACCAGCGACCCCGGCGGCACCCGCATGCCCTGCGGGACCAGCGCCTGCGCGGCGACCAGGGAACCGGCGCCGATCACCGCGCCGTTGAGGACCGTGGCGCCCATGCCGATCAGGCAGTCGTCCTCGACGGTGGCGCCGTGCACCACGGCGTTGTGCCCGATGGAGACGCGCTCGCCGACGGTGACCGGGAAACCCGGGTCGGCGTGGAGGGTGCAGTTGTCCTGGACGTTGCTGTTCGCGCCCACGGAGATCCGCTCGACGTCGCCGCGCAGCACGGCGCCGTACCAGACGCCGGCCCCGGCGTGCAGCGTCACGTCCCCGACGACCGAGGCCGTCGGTGCCACGAAGGCCTCGGCGTCCACCTTCGGGTCCTTGCCGCCGATGCCCGTGATCAGCGCCTTCTGCGTCATCTTCGCCTCCTGCTCGGGTGGTCCGCCGGGTGATGTACGGCACCGTACGCCACCCGGTGGGGTGAAGATCACAGCCCTCCCGCGACATGGCCGTACCGCACGCGGACTACCGTGAGCGGGTGCCGAAGCGCAAGAACACGTTCTCGTCCTGGCGGAGCCGCCTCGCGCAGCGGGCCGTCCACGCGGGCTGGGCCTGGGTGCAGCGCACCGGCTCCGTCACCGCGGCCCACCCCGGGCGCTTCCGCTTCGGCGCGCTGGGCACGGGCACCCGGCTCGCCTTCCCGCTCGGCACGGTCTTCGGCGAGCCCTGGATCCACGTCGGCGCCCACTGCATCATCGGCGAGCAGGTCACGCTGACCGCCGGACTCATGCCCGACCTCGACCTCGGTCCGGAGCCGATCCTGCGCATCGGCGACGGAGTCGTCCTCGGCCGCGGCAGCCACGTCATCGCGGACACCACCGTCACCATCGGCAGCGACTGCTACTTCGGCCCGTACGTCTACGTCACCTCCACCAACCACTCCTACGACGACCCGCACCAGCCGATCGGCAAGCAGTGGCCGCGGATGGACCCGGTGGAGATCGGCCCCGGCTGCTGGATCGGCACCGGCGCGGTGATCCTGCCGGGTGCGCGGATCGGGCGGAACGTGGTCGTGGCCGCCGGTGCCGTGGTCCGGGGCACGGTCCCCGACCACGCCGTGGTGGCCGGCGCCCCCGCCCGCGTCGTACGGCGCTGGACCCCCGCCGACGGCTGGCAACCGCCGCTCAGGACCCCGGCACCGGTGCCGATCCCCGACGGGATCACGCCGGGGCAGCTGCGGGAGCTGTCCAAGCTGGACGACGAGGCGGTGGCCCGGCTGGCCGAGCTGGACGACTCGGGGGACGCGGCGGGCAGGCTCGCCGAACCGGCCGCGGAGAGCTGAGCGGGAGCCGGGGTGCACCGCACCGTCACGGCGCCCCGCAGTAGAGTTCGGTGGATCTTCGGGTGCGGACCACATGCGGTCAGGCGCACCTTGTGAGGCACAGTGATGCACAAGTCCCTGGACGGAACGTGGCGGACCTCGACCTGCTGACCCATTCCCTCGCGCGCAACGTCAAGCGCTGGCGCACCGAACGCGGCTTCACCCTGGAGGCGCTGGCGGCGCGTGCCGGGGTCAGCCGCGGCATGCTCATCCAGATCGAACAGGCCCGCACCAACCCCAGCCTCGGAACCGTCGTGAAGATCGGCGACGCGCTGGGCGTCAGCCTCCCCACCCTGCTCGACTACGAGCAGGGCCCCGCGGTCCGTGTCGTCCCCGCCGAACGGGCCGTACGCCTGTGGCACACCGACGCCGGCAGCTTCAGCCGGCTCCTCGCCGGGGCGGAGGCGCCCGGCCCGCTGGAGATGTGGGAGTGGCGGCTGATGCCGGGCGAGAGCAGCCCCTCCGACCCGCACCCCGCCGGCACGGTCGAGTTGGTGCACGTGAGGGCGGGGGAGCTGACGCTCACCGTCGACGGAGCGGCCCACCGGGTCCCGACGGGCGCGAGCGCCTCCTTCCCCTCCGACACCCCGCACACGTACGGCAACGAGGGCGACGCGCCGATGGAGATGATCATGGCGGTCTCGGTGCCGCCCGTCCGCTGAGACGGCCGTTCACGGTGCCGCCCGCCGTTGTTAGCGTGCGGCCATGCACGCACCCATCGGGAACTTCGACAGCGCCACGCCCGCCCCGGACCGCCTCGACGAACTGACCCGCCCGGTCGCCGACGCCGTACACCACTGGAGCGGAGCCGTCCCCGCCGACCAGATCCTCTACGTCGACACCGAACCGGACTGGGCCGACACCGCCACCTTCGTCGAGCACTACGGCCGTGAGCTGCTCGAACAGTCCGCCAACTGCGTCGTGGTCACCGGCAAGCGCGGCGGCGGAACGACACTGGCCGCCTGCGTCGTCCTCTCCACCACCCGCGTCGACGTCAACGGCGTCGTACGCCGTCACCTCGGGGCGCGCAAGGCCTCCTTCGCCCCGATGGACACCGCCACCGGCGAGACGGGCATGGAGTACGGCGGCATCACACCGGTCGGTCTGCCGGGCGGCTGGCCCGTGCTGGTGGACTCGGCCGTCGTCGACCTGCCGTACGTCCTGGTCGGCAGCGGACGCCGACGCGGCAAGCTGCTGGTGCCGGGCAAGGCCTTCGCGGAGCTGCCCGGCGCGGAGGTCCTGGAAGGGCTCGGCGTCGCCTGACCGTCACGCGCAGGCGTGGTGGGCGAGCGCCAGATGCGGATCCGCCTCGCCCGGGGACGGCGCCGGGTCGGCGTGGACCAGGGCGGCGGTGAGCCGCGGTACGGCGTGCAGCAGGGCGTGCTCGGCCGCCACGGCGATGCGGTGGGCCTCGCGCACGGTCGCCTCGCCGTCCACCACCAGCGCGACCTCCGCGCGCAGCCGGTGCCCGATCCAGCGCAGCCGCAGCTCACCCACCCCGCGCACGCCCGGGATCTCACTCAGGACCCGCTCGGCCCGGTCCACCAGCGCCGGGTCGACGGCGTCCATCAGCCGCCGGAACACCTCGCGCGCCGCGTCCCGCAGCACCAGGACGATCGCGGCCGTGATCGCCAGCCCCACGATCGGGTCGGCGAGTTGCCGGCCGAGCGCCGCGCCCCCGGCGCCCAGCAGCACGGCCAGCGAGGTGTAGCCGTCGGTGCGGGCGTGCAGCCCGTCGGCGACCAGCGCGGCGGAGCCGATCTCCCGGCCCACGCGGATGCGGTGGCGGGCCACCCACTCGTTGCCGGCGAAGCCGACCAGGGCGGCCACGGCGACCGCCGGAACGTGCGTGACCGGGCGCGGGTCGAGCAGCCGGTCCACCGCCGTCCACGCCGCGAGGACCGCGGACGCGGCGATCGTCAGGACGATCACGACGCTGGCCAGGTCCTCCGCACGCCCATAGCCGTACGTGAAGCGCCGGGTGGCCGCGCGCCGGCCCAGGAGGAAGGCGACGCCCAGGGGCACGGCGGTCAGCGCGTCCGCGGTGTTGTGCACCGTGTCGCCGAGCAGCGCCACCGACCCGGAGAGCATCACCACGGCCGCCTGGGCGAGCGCCGTCGCGCCCAGCACCGCCAGCGACACCCACAGTGCGCGCAGCCCGCGGGCCGAGGACTCCAGGGCGGAATCCAGCTTGTCGGCGCTCTCGTGGGAGTGGGGGGTGAGCCGGTGCGCGAGCCGGTGCGTGACGCGGCGCCACCGGCCGGCGGGGGAGTGGTGGTGGCGGCCGGGGTGCTCGTCGTGGTGGTGATGCCGGTGCGGGTCGCTCATGGGTGCCCCTTCCGGTGTTTCGGTCTTCCGGTGTCCCGGTGACCGGCGGTGCGGTGCCGGTGCGAGGGATGGACGTTCGCGGTCCACTCCGTCATTATGTGCGTATGAGCGCACGCATGCACCTGTCACCTGCGGACGATGCGCACCCGCACACCCCGGGCGAGGAGCAGTTCGCCCTCGCCGCGGAGGTTCTCGCCCTGCTCGGCGACCGCACCCGCCTGACCCTGCTGCACGCCCTGACCGGCGGCGAGGCCGACGTCACCACGCTCACCGAGGTGTGCGGGGCGGCCCGGCCCGCGGTCAGTCAGCATCTGGCGCGGCTGCGGCTCGCGGGGCTGGTCGGCACCCGCAAGGAAGGACGCCGGGTCGTGTACTCACTGCGCGACGGGCACCTGCGCCGCCTGGTCGACGAGGCGCTCAACGTGGCCGACCACCGGCTCGGCGACCGGCCGCTCCACGACTGAGCGGGTGTGGGCAGACAGAACCGGGCGCGGGACGGTGATCCGCTACCGCAGGGCGGGCAGCTCGATCGCCGGGCAGCGGTCCATCACCATGTCCAGGCCCGCGGCCCGGGTCCGCTCGTACGCCGCCTCGTCGACCACGCCGAGCTGGAACCAGACCGCCTTGGCGCCCTTGGCGACCGCCTCGTCGGCGACCGGGCCGGCCAGGTCGCTGTTGACGAAGACGTCGACGACGTCCACGTCGAACGGAATGTCCGCGAGCGAGGCGAACCCCTGCTCGCCGTGCACCGGCTCGGCCTTGGGATGCACGGGCACCACGCGCTTGCCGAAGCGCCGCAGCACCTCGGCCACGCCGTACGCGGCGCGCTGCCGGTTGTTCGACAGGCCCACCACGGCCCAGGTGTCGCCCGACTCGGTGAGGATCTTGCGAACGGTTGCCTCGTCGCCGTACACCGGCGGCCTCCTCGTGCTCTCGGGGCGGCCCGCGGGTCGCGCCACCCGATCGGCACAACGGACGGCGCCGGGCCGGGATTCCCGTCCCGGCGGGCGCGACGGCCCGTGCGCGCCCCGGTGCGCCGCCGAGCCACGCCGCCTACGCTCGCCTCGTGCTGCGCATCACCGACGCCCGGACCGGAGAACCCGCCCCCGCCGCCCCCACCCGACGGGCGCCGACCCGCGTCGAGGCGCATGCGCCGGGGCGTGACGCCACCGCCCTGCGCGTCATGCTCGTCGCGGACCTTCTGGCGCGCGCCCTGGAACTCGACGGCACCCCGGTGTGGGCCGTGCTGACCGGTGCGGCGGAGGGGGAGCGGCTGCGGGAGGACGCCGCCGCCCTCGGCATCCGGCCCTTCGAGGACGACGACACCGCCGGCCACGGACCGGGCAGCGGGCAGAGCGTCCGCGTGGTGGGCGCGAGCGGGGCCGGGGGCGCCCGGGACGCGGTCACGGTCGCCGTCGGCCCGGCGCACCCGGCCGAACCCGACCTCGCCGACCCCGACGCCGTGCGCCTCGCCCTGCTGGAACGGCGCCACCACGCGCGCGTGGAGCTCGACGCGCCCGCGCTGGCCGAGGCCCGGGACGCCCTCGCCCGGTGGCGCCGGGCGGTCGCCGACTGGGCCCGGCACCCCTCGCGACCCGTCCCGGGCGAGGTGCGCGACCGGCTGCGGGCCGCCTGGGAGGACGACCTGGACGCCCCCGGTGTGCTGCGGGTGCTGCGTGAGGTGGAGACCGACCCGAACCTCCCGGACGGAGCCCGGTTCGAGATCTGCGCCTACGCCGACCGGTTCCTCGGCCTCCAGCTCACCCGCGACGTCGGCACCTCGTACTGACCGCACGCCCCGCCCCGGCCGGGGCGACCGGGCCGCGGGTCCGGCGCGGCGAGCGCATAGGCTGGCCGGATGCAGGACGAGTACCGAACGGTCGCCCGCGCGGGTGTGCACGAAACCGAGATCAACCGCTCGCGCTTCCTGTGCTCCCTGGCCCCGGCCGCCACCGAACAGGACGCCCAGGCGTTTATCGCGGGCGTGCGCAGGGAGCACGCGGACGCCACCCACAACTGCTGGGCCTACGTCATCGGCGCCGACGCCGCCGTCCAGAAGGCGAGCGACGACGGCGAGCCGGGCGGCACCGCCGGCGTCCCGATGCTCCAGATGCTGCTGCGCCGCGACATGCGGTACGTCGTCGCCGTCGTCACCCGCTACTACGGCGGCGTCAAACTCGGCGCGGGCGGACTCATCCGCGCCTACGGCGGTGCGGTCGGCGAAGCCCTGGACGACCTGGGCACCCTCACCCGCCGCCGGTTCCGTCTGGCCACGGTCACCGTCGACCACCAGCGGGCCGGCAAGCTCCAGAACGACCTGCGCACCACGGGCCGCGCGGTACACGACGTGCGGTACGGCGAGGCAGTCGCCATCGAGGTCGGCCTGCCGGAGGCCGACCTGGACGCCTTCCGCTCCTGGCTCGCGGACGCCACCGCGGGATCGGCCGGGTTCGAACTGGGCGGAGAGGCGTACGGAGACGCCTAGGCCGGGGCCTCTCGTGTGGAGCAATCTGTTGGAGCGGTCCTCGGCTACAGTGCGATGATGACGATCCGTCGCATCATGCCCAACGTGGTCACGCAGGACATCGAAGAGAGCCGAAGCTTCTACAGCGATCTCCTGGGCATGCACGTGCGCATGGACGAGCCCGGCTTCTTGATGCTGGCCTCGCCCGGTAACCCGACGGCGCAGATGACCGTGGTCTCCCCTGCCGCAGACTCATGGGACCCGCACACCGCCCGTTCAACACTGGCGGTCGAAGTCGAGGACGTTGACGCCGCGTACGCCGCAGCCGAGCGACAGGGGCATCAGGTGGTCTATCCCTTGACCACGGAACCATGGGGAATCCGACGCTTCTTCGTTCAGGCACCCGACGGAAGTGTCATCAACGTCCACAGTCACGTCTGAGGACGAAGGAACGCGCCAACGGGCCATGACGTCGGTGAAGGCGGGCGCGTCACCGGCCTGTCCGGCGGTGAGGTGAAAGGCCGGCGGGCGGCAGCGGCCCTCGGCGGCGAGGTGGATCCTCGTGGTCAGTCCGACGCGGGACCGGCCGATGGCATGGTCGTCAGGTTCGCCGGCCGGGGCCCCTTTGTACGGGCCCCGGCCGCGTGCTGGTGAGCCCGCCCGGTGTACACACGGCGTCGGACGTGCCCCGGCAGCAGTCGGTCCGGTGGGAGGCTTCGCCACGTGGGCGGTGGGACGGGCCCGACGGCTGCCTTCGCTTCACCCGCGCGTGCCCCGCGGGGCAACCGGGAGCAGCCGGTATCCGCCGTCCTCGCGCCGCACGTGTCCGGCGGTCGGTGCCGGGAAGTGGCTCCCCAGCAGGAGCGTCGACGTACCGGCCAGCGAGTCGAGCAGCCGGTTCCGGGTCCGGGCCGCGAGCCCGGGAGAGACGTCCACACAGCTGCAGAGTTCCGGATGTGCCATCTGGACCGGGTGGTGAATGCTGTCGCCGGTGATCAGCGCGGTCTCGCCGACGCTGCTCAGGGCCACCGCCACCTGCCCCGGTGTGTGGCCGGGGGTGGGCAGCAGACGGACGCCCCGCGCGACGTCCGTCCCCTCGTCCGCGACATCGACGAGGTCGAGCAGGCCCGCCTCCCGGACGGGGTGGACCGAGTCCCGGAACATCTGCCGACGCGCCTCCTCCATGTCCACGTCCGCCCAGTACTCCCACTCGGTGCGTGAGGTGAGGTAGCGCGCGTTGGGGAAGGTGGGCACCCAGGCGTCGCCCTCGGCACGCGTGTTCCACCCCACGTGGTCGGCGTGGAGGTGGGTCAGGACCACGAGGTCGACGCTCTCCGGCGCGAAGCCCGCCGCCCGCAGCCGTGCTTCGTAGTCGCTGTTCAGGTCGTGCCAGGCCGGGTTGGCACGCCGCTTCCCGTTTCCGATACCGGTGTCCACCAGTACCCGCATGCCGTCCGTCTCGACGGCGAAGCTGTGACTCGCCAGGCGCAGGACGCCTTGTCCGTCGGCGAACCCGGGGCTCAGCCAGGGGGAGCGGGCCACGAGCCCGGGGGTCGCCCCGGGCAGCAGCCATGGACCGGTCCCGGCGGGCAGGAGCACCTCGTCGATGCGTCGCACGGTGTGGTCGCCCACCGCCCACGACGGGGCGGGAGGAGTGGGGGACTTGGTCGTCTGCGCTGAGGTGAACACGGCGATCTCCCTTACCTGTGGTCAGTCGCGAGGAGGGCCCTTCCCGCGCTAAAGCTATTGGTTTGCCTTAAGTCATCGTAGGCTCTACGGTCGACTAAAGCAAATGATTCGCTTTTACGGCTGACGGCGACCCGTCCAGTTCGGTCCGTCGCGTCGTACAGATCCGGAAGGAAGCCATAACCAGCGAACTCACCCCCCAAGAAGCAGCCCGAGGGGCGCTGCGGGCGGGGCTGCCCCTGGCGGACGGCCGGCCCGAGGAAGTGGCCACGACCGCCAACCACATCCACTCCGTGATCAGCACGTTGCGCGAGCTCGACTTCGGCGAGACCTGCCCCGCGTCCTCCTTCCGAGCCGGAGAGGAGGACGCCGATGCAACCGTTTGAGCTGTCGCTGACCGAAGCCGCCCGTGCGGTGCGCGCCCGGGAGCTGTCCCCGGTCGAACTCACCGAATCGGTGCTCGCC
The DNA here is from genome assembly GCF_040686295.1 of Streptomyces sp. NPDC085944. Classification (NCBI taxonomy): domain Bacteria; kingdom Bacillati; phylum Actinomycetota; class Actinomycetes; order Kitasatosporales; family Streptomycetaceae; genus Streptomyces; species Streptomyces sp. NPDC085944. The sequence continues at coordinate 71,903 of NZ_JBFBJX010000002.1, forward strand.
CGTGTCGCCGCCGTCGAAGGACGGCTGGGTGCCTACGTCACCGTCGCCGCCGACGCGGCCCTGGCCGCAGCGGTCCGCGCCGAGCGGGAGATCTCCGAGAGCGCACCGCGCGGGCCGTTGCACGGGATCCCCATGGCACTCAAGGATCTGATCGACGCGGAAGGGCTGCCCACCACCGCGAGCTCGCACGTGCGGGCAGGGCACGTGGCGGAGAGCGACAGCGGGGTGGCCGAACGGCTCCGCGCCGCCGGGGCCGTGCTTCTGGGCAAGACGCACACGCACGAGTTCGCCTACGGCCTGATCACGCCGCAGACGAACAACGCCTGGGACCACGGCCGGGTCGCGGGCGGGTCGAGCGGTGGCTCGGCGGTGGCCGTCGCCGCCGGCGGGGCGACGTTCGCCATGGGCACGGACACGGGTGGTTCCGTCCGGGTCCCCGCGGCCCTGAACGGTGTGGTGGGTCTCAAGCCGACCTACGGCCTGCTCCCCCGCACGGGCGTGACCCCGCTGTCCTGGTCCCTGGACCATGTGGGCCCCCTCACCCGCACCGTCCGGGACGCCGAACTGGTGCTGTCCGCGACCGCCGGCCACGACCCGCGCGACCCGGCGAGCGTGCCCGGCCCCGTACCGGCCCGCTTCCCGGGAGGCGACCTGCGAGGACTGAGGGTCGGCGTACCGCGGAACCACTACTTCGACCGGGTCGTGCCCGAGGTCGAGGAATCCGTACGCGGCGCGATCGAGCGGCTGGCGGAGCTGGGGGCGGAACTCGTCGACGTCGAGATCCCGATGGCGCGCCACATCCAGGCCGTGCAGTGGGGGCTGATGGTCCCCGAGGCCACCGCCTACCACGAGCGTTCGCTGCGGGCCACGCCCGACCTGTACGCCGCGGACGTCCGCATCCTGCTGGAGGCCGGCGCACTCACCTCGGCGGGCGACTACCTCCGCGCCCAGCGGGCCCGCACCATGATGCGAGAGGCCTGGGCCCGCATGCTCGACGGAGTCGACGTCCTCGCCGCGCCGACGGTGCCGATGACCGCCGCCGAGGCGGGGCGGGAAACCGTCGAGTGGGCCGACGGCACGACCGAGTCGGTGTCGGACGCCTACGTGCGCTTGTGCGCCCCCGCCAACATCACCGGCGTCCCGGCCCTCACCCTGCCGGTCGGTCACGACCGCGCCGGACTGCCGATCGGTATGCAGCTGATGGCACGTCCCTTCCGTGACGCGACGGTGCTCCGGGTGGGCCGCGTCTACGAGGAGTCGGTGACCGGCGCGGGGCGGCTCGCTCCCCTCGCCGCCTGACGGGAGACGGACGTCCCGGCCGTCGGTCACCGCCTAGAAGCGACTCATTCGCATTAAGGTGGTGCGCATGAGTCCCAGGCCCATGGTCCGTCCCGGCGGGCGCAGCGCACGCGTGCAACAGTCCGTCCACGCGGCGGTGCGCGAACTCGTGGGGGAGGTGGGCCGCGACGCGCTCACCGTCCCGATGGTGGCCACTCGGGCGGGCGTGACCCCGTCCACGATCTACCGTCGCTGGGGCGACCTGCAGGAGCTCCTGTCCGACGTGGCCGTCGAACGACTGCGCCCGGAAACGGAGCCGGCCGATCTCGGAAGCCTGCGGGCGGACCTCGACGCGTGGGCGGAACAGTTCCTCGACGAGATGGCCTCGCCGCCCGGGCGCGCCTACATCCGGGACGCCCTGCTCGGCGACCCGGACGGCACCAACGCCGGCCAGTGTTCGGCGTACGCCGCGGAGCAGATCGACATCGTGCTGGCCCGTGCGGTACGACGGGGTGAGCCGGTGCCCGAGACGGAACTGCTGATCGACCGCGTCGTGGCGCCGATCATGTACCGCATCCTCTTCCGCCCCGGCCGACTGGACGCCGCGTACGCGCGCGAACTCGTGACCCATGCGGTCAGTGGTGAACCGGGTACCGGCAGGCGCTAGCGTGGTGGGCGCCTGCCCGGGTCTCCCGAGCCGGCCTGTGCGGGCTTTTTGGAGCGTCACCGAGAGAAACATGCGGGTCAGGGTCATTTCATGAGATTGCTGCACACGTCCGACTGGCACCTCGGCCGGGCGTTCCACCGGGTGAGCATGCTCGGGGCGCAGGCCGGGTTCATCGGCCACCTCGTCGAGACCGTGCGCGCGCACGCCGTCGACGCCGTGGTCGTGTCGGGAGACGTGTACGACCGGGCGGTGCCGCCGCTCGCCGCCGTCGAGCTGTTCGACGACGCCCTGCACCGCCTCGCCGACCTCGGTGTGCCGACGGTGATGATCTCCGGCAACCACGACTCCGCCCGCCGTCTCGGCGTCGGTGCCGGGCTCATCGACCGGGCCGGCATCCACCTGCGCACCGACCCTGCGGGCTGCGGCACCCCGGTGGTGCTGACCGACGCCCACGGGGACGTCGCCCTCTACGGGCTGCCGTATCTCGAACCGGCGCTGGTCAAGACCGAGTTCGGCGTGGAGAAGGCCGGGCACGAGGCCGTGCTCGCCGCCGCCATGGACCGGGTGCGCGCCGACCTCGCCACGCGCGCACGCGGCACCCGTTCCGTCGTCCTCGCGCACGCCTTCGTCACCGGCGGCGAGCAGAGCGACAGCGAGCGGGACATCACCGTCGGCGGGGTCGCCGCCGTGCCCTCCGGTGTCTTCGACGGCGTCGACTACGTGGCGCTCGGGCACCTGCACGGCTGCCAGACCCTCACCGAGCGCGTCCGCTACTCCGGCTCCCCGCTGCCGTACTCCTTCTCCGAGCACCGGCACCGCAAGAGCATGTGGCTCGTCGACCTGGATGCGACGGGATCGGTGACCGCCGAGCGGGTCGACTGCCCGGTGCCGCGTGCCCTGGCCCGGCTGCGCGGCACCCTGGCGGACCTGCTCGCCGACCCGGAGCTGACCCCGCACGAGGACGCGTGGGTCGAGGCGACCCTCACCGACCCGGTCCGGCCGGACGAGCCCATGGCCCGGCTCACCGAGCGGTTCCCGCACACGCTCAGCCTCGTCTTCGACCCGGAGCGCGCCCCCGAGACGCCGGGCGTGTCCTACGCCCGGCGCCTCGCCGACCGCAGCGACCGCGAGATCGCGGAGGACTTCGTGGCGCACGTGCGCGGCGCCGGGCCCGACGTCCACGAACAGGGCGTGCTGCGGGACGCCTTCGACGCGGTGCGCGCGGACGACACCGTGCGGGAGGTGGCCCGGTGAGGCTGCACCGGCTCGACATCACCGCCTTCGGCCCCTTCGGTGCCTCCCACGGCGTCGACTTCGACGAACTCTCGACCGCCGGCCTGTTCCTGCTGCACGGCCCCACCGGCGCCGGCAAGACCTCCGTCCTCGACGCCGTCTGCTACGCGCTGTACGGCTCGGTCCCGGGTGCCCGGCAGAGCAGCAACGGTCAGGGCAGCACGCTGCGCAGCGACCACGCGGCGGCCGGCACCCGGACCGAGGTGCGCCTCGAACTGACCGTCGCGGGGCGCCGGCTGGAGATCACCCGGCAGCCGCCGTGGGAACGGCCGAAGCTGCGCGGCAAGGGCACGACCGTCGACAAGGCCCAGACCTGGCTGCGCGAGTACGACGTTACGACCGGCACCTGGAAGGACCTCAGCCGCTCCCACCAGGAGATCGGCGAGGAGATCACACAACTGCTCGGCATGAGCCGCGAGCAGTTCTGCCAGGTCGTGCTGCTGCCCCAGGGCGACTTCGCCCGTTTCCTGCGCGCCGACGCCGAGGCGCGCGGCAAGCTGCTCGGCCGGCTCTTCGACACCCGGCGCTTCGCCGAGGTCGAGAAGCACCTCGCCGAACGGCGCCGGACGACCGAGGTCCGGGTGCGCGAAGGAGACGCCGCGCTGCTGGCCGACGCGCACCGGATGCAGCAGGCCGCGGGCAGCGCCATGGAACTGCCCGAGCTGGCGCCGGGCGAGCCGGGCCTGGCCGAGGCGGTGCTGGAAGCCGCCGCCGTCGCCCGCGCCACCGCCCGGGAACTGCTGGCGGTCGCCGAGGCCCGGCTCACGACCACCGAGTCGGCCCAGGCCCGCGCCGAACGCGACCTGGCCGACACCCGCGAACTCGACCGGCTGCAACGCCGGTTCGCCGAGGCACGGGAGCGCGCCGCACGGCTGGCGGAGCGGGCCGACGCCCATCGCGCCGCGCAGCAGCGCATGGAGCGGGGCCGCAAGGCGGAGGCGGTGGCCCCCGCGCTGGAGCTGCGGGACGCCGCCGAGACGGAACACCGGGCGGCGGCCACCACGGAAGCACGCGCGCGGGCCCGGCTGCCGCAGGCTCTCGCCGACGCGGGTGCCGCGGGGCTCGCCACCGCCGCACGCCGGGCCGCCGAGGAACTGGGGGGCCTGGGGTCGGCCCGGCGCGCCGAACGACGCCTCACCGAACTGGTCGAGGAGCGGGCCGCCCTCGACCGCCAGGAACGCGCCGACGACGACGCCCGGCAGGAGGCGGAGACCTGGCTCGCCGACTGGGAGGCCACCCGCAGCGCACTCCAGGGCCGCGTCGACGCCGCGCAGGAGGCCGCGACCCGCGCCGAACAACTCGCCGTACAGCGGGATCCGGCACAGCGGCGGCTCGACGCCGCCCGGCAACGGGACCGCCTTACCGACGACATGGAAGAGGCCCGGCGGCGGGCGCTCGCCTCGGCCGAAGAAGCGGTCGAGACCCGCGGCCACTGGCTCGACCTCAAGGAACAGCGGCTGCACGGCATCGCCGCCGAACTCGCCGCGAACCTCACCGACGGCACGCCCTGCGCCGTGTGCGGCGCCACCGAACACCCCGCGCCCGCCCGCAAGAGCGCCGGTCACGTCGACCGCGACGCGGAGGAGCGCGCCCTGGCCGCCCACCAGGCCGCCGACGAGCGGCGCGTACGGGCCGAACGGCACCTGGGCAGCGTACGGGAGGCACTCGCCGCCGCCACCGCGGAAGCCGGGGACGGGCCCACGGCCCGGCTGGCCGAAGCGGCCGAGGAGCTCGAACGGGAGTACACGCGGGCGCGGGCGGTCGCCTCGGGACTGCACACCGCGCAGGAGGAGCTGCGGCGGGCCGAACACGAGCGCGAGGAGCGCGTCGCCGCCCGGCAGCAGGCCGCCGTCCGGTCCGCCTCCCGGGCCGCGGGACGCGAGCGGCTGGAGCGCGAACAGGCCGCGCTGGAGGAGGAGTTGACCAGGGCGCGCGGCGCCGCCGAGAGCGTGGAGGCCCGGGCGGCACAGCTGGAGCGGCAGGCCGCACTGCTCACGGAGGCCGCCGACACCGTCCGTGTCGCCGCGGACACCGCCCAGCGGCTCAAGGACGCCGACGCCCGGCTCGCCGACGCCGCCTTCCGGGCCGGTTTCGACACCCCGGCGGACGCGGCCGCCGCCCTGCTCGACGACACCGCCCACCGCGAGCTGCAACGCCGCCTCGACGCCTGGCACTCGGAGGACGCCGCCGTCCGCGCGGTCCTCGCCGAGGCCGGCACGGCAGACGCCGCCCGGCGACCGCCCGCCGACCTCGCCGCGGCGGAACGTGCGGCGGCCGACGCGGGCCGGCGCCTGCGGGAGGCCTCCTCGGCCCGCGACGCCGCCGCCCGGTGCTGCGCCGAACTGGACCAGCTGTCCGCGCGGGCCACCGCCGCCGTGCGCCGGCTCGCCCCGCTGCGCGAGGAACACGCCCGGGTCGCCCGGCTCGCCTCCCTCGCCGCGGGCACCTCGGCGGAGAACGAACGCCGGATGCGCCTGGAGTCGTACGTCCTCGCGGCCCGCCTCGAACAGGTCGCCGCCGCGGCCTCCGCCCGGCTGCTGCGCATGTCCTCCGGCCGCTACACCCTCGTCCACTCCGACGACCGCACCGGGCGCGGCCGCAGCGGCCTCGGCCTGCACGTCGTCGACGCCTGGACCGGCCGCGAACGCGACACGGCCACGCTGTCCGGCGGCGAGACGTTCTTCGCGTCGCTCGCTCTGGCACTCGGGCTCGCCGACGTCGTCACCGACGAGGCGGGGGGCGTCCGCCTCGACACCCTCTTCGTCGACGAGGGCTTCGGCAGCCTCGACGACCAGACCCTCGACGAGGTCCTCGACGTCCTCGACGCCCTGCGTGAGCGGGACCGCAGCGTCGGCATCGTCAGCCACGTCGCCGACCTGCGGCGCCGCGTCCATGCCCAACTCGAGGTCGTGAAGGGGCGGTCCGGGTCGGCCCTGCGGCAGCGGGGCGCCGGCTGAACGTCCCCCGCCCCCGTCGGCCGCGCCGGTGTCAGCGGCCCAGGGGACGGCGGGGGAGCGGTGAGGAGTAGACGACGCTCGTGGTGACCGAGCCGAGGGAGCTGATCCGGCCGGACACCTCCTCCAGGTGCCGCATCGAGCGGGCCGCGACCTTGACGACGAAGCAGTCGTCGCCCGTGACGTGGTGTGCCTCCAGGATCTCCGGCGTGACCGCGACCAGGTCGTGGAACGGCTTGTAGTTGGCGACCGGGTAGCGCAGCCGCACGAACGCCAGGATCGGCAGCCCCAGCCGTTCGGGGTCGACGACCGCCGTGTACCCCTGGATGATCCCGGCCTCCTCCAGCCGCCGTACGCGCTCCGTCACCGCGCTCGCGGACATCGAGACGGCGCGGGCCAGCTCGGCGAAACTGGCCCGTCCGTCCCGCTGGAGGGCGTCGAGAATGAGCCAGTCGGTACTGTCCGGGGAATACTCGGTCATCCGGGATGGATAGCAGGGAATCCACGGCGACACAAGGAATGGGCCGGGGAATCGCCCTTCAGGCGGGGCGAGGCGAACCGTAGATTCCTGAACTGCAGATTCGTGAGCGACAGCTTCCCGAACGACACATTCCCGACACCGGCCCCGACCGGCAGATCCACCGAGGAGAGCCCGGACCATGAGTACCGGCACCACCACCCACGCCGTCCCGCACGTCAACCCCGTCCTGCGCGTCCCGCCCGCACCCTCCGCCGAGGCCGCCGCGCACTTCCGGGCGAGCCTCGCCTTCCACACCGACGTCTCCGACGTCGCCGCCGCACTCACGGCCGGCGGCGACCCGCAATTCGTGCTCGTCGACTGCCGGTCCACCGAGTCCTGGGACCAGGGGCACGTCCCCGGCGCCATCCACCTGCCCACCGCGCTCGTCGCCGAACGGGCCGGTCAACTCCTCGACCCGGCCGTGCCGGTCGTCACCTACTGCTGGGGCCCCGCCTGCAACGGCGCGGCGCGCGCCGCCCTGGCCCTCGCCGAACTCGGGTACCCGGTCAAGGAGATGCTCGGCGGCTTCGAGTACTGGGTGCGCGAGGGCCTCGAGTTCGAGACGTGGCAGGGCGTCGAGCGCCGCGCCGCCGACCCCCTGACCGTTCCGGTGGACGCGGCCGACTGCGGTTGCTGAGCTGCGTGTAGGTTCTGCCGCATGGTGCGATACGCGGAGCCGGGCCGGGTGGAGTGGGTCGAGTCGGGCGGAGGGCCGCTGATCGCGGTCCCGGAGACGGTCCTGCCGTTCTGGACCGGCGCCGACGGCGAGGAGACGGACTCCGACTACGACCGGGCCTGCGAGGTCGACGGCTACGTCGGGCTGCTTCCCGTCGGCGACTCCACCGCCCTGGTGCTCGGCGACGAACCCGCCGCCACCGCGTACCTGCCCGACCACGGCACCTTCGTGCGCTGGTGTGCCGCCGACTCCGAGGACGAGGTGCTGGCCGGTGTCCCCGCCGCCCTCGCCGCGGCCGAGTGGGAGCCCGAGGTGTCCTGGCGGGTGCCCGGGCCCGTGCTCCTGTTCGACGCCGCCTGGCCCGGCGCCGCATCGGACCGCGCCGGCCGGGCCCGGGTCGCGCTGGAGTCCGGCCGGTACGCGGTGCGCGCGGCGGAGGCGCGCCCCGGGCCGGAGACCTGGCTGAGCCTCGTACACCTGCGGCGGCTCGCCGACCGGTAGGCGGGGCGACCGTGAGGTGCGGGCCACTCGCGTGGGCTCGTCGGCTGCCGTCGGGGGCGAAGTCGAGGCGCGGGTCGGCGGCGGCTCGTCGGCTGGTTGCCGGGGGCGGGGGCGACGTTGTGTGCGGGCGTCTGTGGGGTTCGTCGGTGCCGACTGGGGAGGCGGGTCGTCTGGGGGGTTGGTCGGCCTGCGGCCTGGGGCGACGGTGAGGTGCGGGCCAGTCGCGTGGGTTCGTCGGCTGCCGTCGGGGGCGATGTCGACGCGCGGGTCGGCGGCGGCTCGTCGGCTGGTTGCCGGGGGCGGGGACGACGTTGTGTGCGGGCGTCTGTGGGGTTCGTCGGTGCCGACTGGGGAGGCGGGTCGTCTGGGGGGTTCGTCGGCCTGCGGCCTGGGGCGACGGTGAGGTGCGGACCACTCGCGTGGGCTCGTCGGTCGGCGGCCGGGAACGATATTGACGTGCGGGGCGGTCGCGGGCCGTCCACCATGGGTGCCCATGCCACGACTTCCTCAGCCCACCCCCGAAGACCTGCGCCGCGACCCGCTGCCGCTGCGCGGCCGCACCGCCCTCGTCACCGGAGCCAGCCGGCGCGGCGGCATCGGCCACGCCGTGGCCCGGCGGCTCGCCGCGTACGGAGCGAGCGTCTACCTCCACCACCACGTCCCGCACGACGCCGCCATGCCCTGGGGCGCCGACCGCCCCGAGGACGTGGCCGCCTCCGTACGCGCGGCGCTCGGCGACCCCGGCGCCGTCGTGCACGCGGGTCCCGGCGACCTCACCCGGCCCGAGGCCCCCGGCGAACTCGTCGACGCCGCCGCCGAAGCACTCGGCGGACGGCTGGACATCCTCGTCGCCAACCACGCGCTCAGCGGCTCCGACGGCACCCTCGACACCATCGACGCCGCCATGCTCGACGCGCACTGGCAGGTCGACACCCGCTCGGTGCTGCTGCTGATCCAGGCCTACGCCCGCCGCCGCGCCGCCCTGCCGCCGCGCACCCCCGGCGGACGCGTCGTGATGATGACCTCCGGCCAGGACATCGCGGGCGGCATGCCCGGCGAGATCGCCTACGCGCTGCAGAAGGGCGCGCTGGCGTCGGTCACGCGCTCCCTGTCCACCGCCCTCGCCGAGCATGCCGTCACCGTGAACGCGGTCAACCCCGGCCCGGTGGACACCGATTACCTCACCGGCGAGGACTACGACGCGATCGCCGCGCTCTTCCCCGCCGGCCGGTGGGGCATGCCGGACGACCCCGCCCGCCTCATCGCGTGGCTGGCCACGGACGAGGCGGAGTGGGTCACCGGTCAGGTCGTCGACTCGGAGGGCGGCTTCCGGCGCTGAGCGCCGACCCGAACGGGCGTCACAGCCGCGACAGTTCGTCCACCAGGTCGTCCAGGCCCAGCGAACCCTGGGAGAGGGCCGCCATGTGCCACGCCTTCAGGTCGAAGGAGTCACCGTGCCGCTCGTGCGCCTTCTCCCGGCCGAGGAGCCACGCCCTCTCCCCGAGCTTGTAGCCGATCGCCTGGCCCGGAATCGTCAGGTACCGGGTCAGCTCGCTCTCCACGAAGTCCGCCGGGCGGCTGCTGTGCGCGCCGAAGAACTCCTGCGCCAGCTTCGGCGTCCAGCGCTCACCCGGGTGGAACGGCGAGTCAGCCGGGATCTCCAGCTCCAGGTGCATGCCGATGTCCACGATGACGCGGGCGGCCCGCATCATCTGCGCGTCCAGGTAACCGAGGCGCTGCTCGGCGTCCGTGAGGTAGCCCAGCTCGTCCATCAGCCGCTCCGCGTACAGCGCCCAGCCCTCGGCGTTGGCGCTGACCATGCCGACCGACGCCTGGTAGCGGGAGAGGTCGTCCGCGACGTGCGTCCACTGCGCCAGCTGGAGGTGGTGGCCCGGGACGCCCTCGTGGTACCAGGTCGAGACCAGGTCGTACACGGGGAAGCGGGTCTGGCCCATCGTCGGCAGCCACGTTCGGCCGGGGCGGGAGAAGTCCTCCGACGGGGACGTGTAGTACGGCGCCGCCGCGCTGCCGGGCGGGGCGATGCGCGACTCCACCCTGCGCACCCGCTCGGCGAGTTCGAAGTGGGTGCCGTCCAACTGCTCGATGGCCTGGTCCATCAGCCCCTGCAGCCAGTCCCGGACCTCGTCGACGCCCTCGATGTGCCTGCCGTGCTCGTCCAGGTGCGCCAGCGCCACCCACGGAGTCTCGGCGCCCGGCAGGATCTTCTCGGCCTCCGCCTTCATCTCGGCCAGCAGGCGGTGGTACTCGGCCCAGCCGTACGCGTACGCCTCGTCCAGGTCGAGGTCCGTGCCGTTGTAGTAGCGCGACCAGCGGGCGTAGCGCTCGCGGCCCACCGTGTTCGGGGCGCCCTCGATCGCCGGGGCGTACACGTCGCGCATCCAGTCCCGCAGCTCGACCACGGCCGCGGTCGCGGCCCGCGCGGCCTCGTCCAGCTCCGTGCGCAGCGCCTCGGGGCCGTCGGCGGCGAAGTCCTCGAACCAGCCACGCCCCTCACCCGTGTCCGCCCACTCGCCGAGCTGCTCGACGAACGTGGCGGTCGGACGCGGCGCCGCGTACAACTCGCGCTCCAGGCCCAGCGACAGGGACTCGCGGTAGCCCGCGAACGCCGCCGGCACCGCGCGCAGCCGCTCCGCGATGCGGGCCCAGTCCTCGTCGGTCCCGGTCGGGGTGAGGGTGAAGACCTCACGCACGGAGTGGGCGGCGGTACCCATGTTTCCGACTGAGCGCAGGCCCTCGTCGGCCTCGTGCACCGCGAGTTCGGCCGTCAGACGCTCGCGCAGCAGCCGCGCGCAGCGCCGCTCCACGTCGCTGTCGCCGCCCGGCCGGCGCTCCGCCTCGTCCAGCCGGGCCAGGGTGGTGCGGGCCAGTTCCGCGAGGGCCTCCTGCCCGGCGGGCGAGAAGTCGGGCAGACGGCTGGAACTCTCCGCGACACCGAGATAAGTACCGGTGACCGGGTCGAGGGCGATGAGCTCGTCGACGTAGGCGTCGGCGACCTCGCGGGGCAGCGGGCTGTTCGTCTCTGACATGCGGACATCCTCATACGGATACCGGTGCCGCGTCAGCCCTGCGGGGCGGCCCCGAGGCCCCCGGCGGCCGGATTTCGCTCAGGGCGTGGCCCCGGGAGCCGACGGGGCCGACGGCAGGAGGGGGCCGCACTCCCACTGCTGGAAGATCAACCGGGTCTCGACCCGGGCCACCTCCCGCTGGGACGTGAACTCGTCCAGGACCAGCCGTTGCAGATCCGTCATGTCCGCGACCGCGACATGCACGAGGTAGTCGTCCGGGCCGGTGAGGTGGAAGACGGTGCGTGACTCGGGCAGGGCTCGGATCCGGTCCACGAACGGGCCGACCAGCTCCCGCCGGTGCGGGCGCACCTGCACCAGCAGCAGTGCCTGGAGGCCGCGCCCCAGCTTCGCCGGGTCCAGTTCGAGCCGATGGCCGAGGATCACCCCGGCCCGCCGCAGCCGGGCCACCCGGTCCAGACACGTCGACGGGGCGACACCGACCTGGGCGGCGAGATCGCGGTAGGTGGTCCGGGCGTCGTTCTGCAGCAGCCGCAGCAGATGGAGATCGACCGGATCCAGTACGACAGATTCGCCCATATCCCGAACGTAGCACGGTGCCGTGCCCCGCCGGTCCGGTCGGTGTTCACTCTTCGGCCATGGACTCAGCGCGCACGCACACGTCACCACCCGACGACGTACGCATCACCGCACCCACCGGGCGGGCACTGGCCACCGAGGCCGTGCACGCCGGCCGCGACGACCTCGCCGGCCAGGGACTGCACGCCCCGCCCATCGACCTGTCCACGACCTACCCGTCGTACGACAGCCGCGGCGAGGCCGCCCGCATAGACGCGTTCGCCACGACCGGCGCCGAGCCGGACGGACCGCCGGTCTACGGCCGCCTGGGCAACCCGACCGTCGCCCGCTTCGAGACGGCGCTGGCCCGGCTGGAGGGGACCGAGGCCGCCGTCGCCTTCGCCAGCGGCATGGCCGCGCTGAGCGCGGTCCTGCTGGTACGCGGTTCGATGGGGCTGCGGCACGTCGTCGCCGTACGGCCCCTGTACGGCTGCAGCGACCACCTGCTGACCGCCGGGCTGCTCGGAACCGAGGTCACCTGGACCGACCCGGCGGGCGTCGCGGACGCACTGCGCCCGGACACGGGTCTGGTGCTCGTCGAGTCGCCGGCCAACCCGACACTGGCCGAGGTCGATCTGCGGGCCGTCGCCCACGCCTGCGGATCGGTGCCGCTGCTCGTGGACAACACCTTCGCCACACCCGTGCTCCAGCGTCCCGCCGAGCACGGCGCCCGGCTGGTGCTGCACAGCGCCACCAAGTACCTCGGCGGGCACGGGGACGTGCTGGCCGGAGTGGTCGCCTGCGACGGGGAGTTCGCGGGGCGGCTGCGGCAGGTCCGCTTCGCCACCGGCGGAGTGCTGCACCCGCTGGCCGGCTACCTGCTGCTACGGGGACTGTCCACCCTGCCGGTCCGGGTGCGCGCCGCCTCCGCGGGCGCCGCCGAGCTGGCCGGACGGCTGGCCGCCGATCCGCGGGTGGCCCGCGTCCACTATCCGCGCATCGGCGGCGCGATGGTCTCCTTCGAGGTCCACGGCGACCCGCACGCGGTCATCGGCGGCGTTCGCCTGATCACTCCGGCCGTGAGCCTCGGCAGCGTGGACACGCTCATCCAGCACCCGGCGTCCATCAGCCACCGCATCGTGGACGCGGACGACCGCCGGGACGCCGGGGTCGGCGACCGGCTGCTGCGGATGTCGGTCGGCCTCGAGGACGTCGACGACCTGTGGGCCGACCTGGACCGGGCGCTGGGAGAGCGGTCGGCCGACGCGATTGCGCTGCGGGAGGCGCTGTCAGGGGCCGAGTGACCGCGCCATCCGGCACTCACTCCCGACCGACCGGGTCGCCCTGCGGCAGGTGTGCCGCGGAGCGGGCGACCGGGGCCAGGCGGGCGGTGACGACCAGGGTCCCCTCCTCGATCTGGTAGTCGAGGGGGAGGCCCAGGCCGCGCATCGCGGCGACCATGCCGGTGTTGGACGCCTGCGTCACCGCGTACACGCTCTCGCAGCCCGTCTCCGCCGCCATCGCGACGAGCCGGCCCAGGAGTTCGCCACCGATGCCGCGGCGCTGCCACGCGTCCTCGACAAGCAGCGCCACCTCCGTCTCGTCCCCGTCCCACAGCAGGTGACCGAGCCCGACGATCCGTCCCGAGGCGGTCTGCACGGCGAGGGTGCGACCGAAGCGCGGGCTCAGCAGGTGGCCGAGATACCGGTCGGCGTCCCCGACCGGGCCGTGATACCGCAGCCCGAGGGTCCGTGCCGAGCAGCGCTCGTGCATCGCCTTGGCGGCCGGGACGTCACGCGTGTCGGCCCGGCGGACCGTGATGTCGCTCCCCTCGGCAAGCGTCAGCACGTCCCGGCCGCGCGGGATCCGCGGACCGAGCCGGGCGTCCAGCTCGACCAGGGCCCGCGCTCGGGCGAACTCGGCCGGGGTGAAGGGAAGATGGGGGCGCTCCACGCTGATCACCCCGCCCTCCGGGGCGCGCAGGCGCAGCACGGTGTCCTCCAGCGTGCCCTCCGGCGGTACGGCCTCGGCGGCTCGCGTCCCGGCGGTGGCGGGCAGGGACCGGATGGTGCACCTGCCCAGCAACTGCCTGAGCGCCAGCGGCAGCTCGGCCGCGTCCAGGGCCGTGCGGGTGGCCAGGCCCAGTACCCGGGTCGGCGCGTCCACCAGGTCGTGGGCGTCCGCACGCTCCGTCCAGGTTCGCGCACCGCCCGCCGCCGCCACCACGTCGACCAGTTCGGCCCCGCTCAGCTCACCCGGAGCACGGAGCAGGAACTCGTCCACCGTGCCCTCGGCCAGCGGGTGCGTCTGCAGGCTCAGGATGTCGATCCGCCGCTCGGCGAGGGCCGCGCACAGCTCGGCCAGCGATCCCGGCTCGTCCCGCACCGTCGTCCGCATCCGCCACAACGCGCTCCCGCCGCCCTCACGTTCGGTCGTCCCGGGCCCGGCCGGCCGCTCGTCGGACGGTGGCCGGGCGCCGGTATCGTCCGCGGGCGGCGCGTGCCCGTGGCGTCGTGACCACCGGGTACGCAGGCCCGCCGTGAGCATCAGGGCCGCCAGCGAGGCCAGCACCATGGCGGGCACCGCGGTGCCGTGCCCGGTGAGGTGTGCCACGGCATCCGTCACATCAGACATGTCTCGACTCATGCACCCACTGTGAGGGAACGGTGTTGCGTGATCGCGAACGCGCTGTGACCGCTGGGTAAAGAAGGCTTCTGGGACGTTTTCCACCCTTTCGGGCAGGTGGGGATCAGGCCGCCGCGGGCACCGTGGCCAGCGCCTCCCGCAGTCGCCGCGCCTGCGTCCCCAGCCGTGACGTGCCACTCCGGTCCGCCACCCCCGACAAGTGGGGCAGTTCCCCCTGTGCGCCCGTGCGTTCCGCACACTCGGCCGCCACGGTCAGCAGCTCACCGAGCCCACGGGCCGAGGGCGTCGTCGCGCCGCCGGTGGCGAGGTCGGCGAGCAGCACGGGCAGTACCTGCCGCAGAACCGCCCACACCGTTGCCTGCGCGCCCGTCGCCGCGGCGGTGCGCACCGCGTCGGCGAGCCGCACCGGCTTCACCGCACCGCGCCGCACCAACTGCCCGAGGTCCGCGCCCAGCCGGTCCTGGTCCAGCCGACCGCGCGCCGCGAGCATCAGCAGCGCGTCCACGGCGGCGAGCCGGTCCTCGGCGTACCGCGTACCCAGCCCGTACTCCACGCACAGGTGCGCGGTTCGCCCGCCTCGCCGTCCGCGTCGGCGAGGCGGGGCAGCACCGCCGCGGCGGCGCCCCGCCGGTCGTCCACGGCCACCTGGGACACGTCCCGCAGCAGCCGGGCGGCCACCAGCTCCGGCCGCTCGGGCAGCAGGGCGAGCCAGTGCTGCCGTATCGCGTCGCTCCAGTGGCTGCAGTACCACCGGTCCACGGAGGGGCTCGCCGGGCGGCCCAACAGCCGGAGGGCGGCGGGAAACTCCGCCGCCCCAGTTCGGGCACCTCACCCACGTCCACCAGGATGCGGACGCCCGCCGTCCGCCGGGTCGTGACAGGGGCGGTCCCCCTCGCCGGTCAGCAGGCGTGCGAGCCGCTCACCTTCCTCGGTCCCGAGCGCCGCCGCGCGTTCGGCCGCCGCCACCGCCGCCGTCCGGTCGCCCCGGCACACCCGAAGCAGCGCTTGGCCGAAATCGACCGCGGCGACCCGGACGCCCGCGCGCCGGCAGGCGTCCGGACGGTCCACGAGTTCGCCCGGTTCGAGCAGACCCGTGCCCCAGGTGGGGGTGGCCGGCAGGAAGGGCAGGGGATCGGTGCGCAGCCGGTACGCCACCTCCCGCACGAGCGAGGCGCGCAGCTGCGGCTGGTAGTACCGTGCGGCGGCCACGTCGGCCACCGCGAGCAGGCCCGCCGACGCCTTCTGGCGGCATGTCAGGAACCGTGCGGAGAACCGCGGATGGTCCACGGCACCGGCGGGCGTCGCCCCTGGGAGGTCTCCAGTCCCAGGCGCTGTCCGCCCGCCGCGGACTCCATACGGAGGGTCGCCGATAGGCCACGGCCTGCAAAGATCGCGTCATGGAAGAACCGTAGAGGCGCCCACCGACAATCGCTCCGACCTGCGGAAGCAGCCGCCAGAGCCGGTAAGTTGCAGCGCGCCTCGCGCGAGGAGGCGGGGCCGCGCACCGGGGGATGACGCCGGTGCGCGGCCCACCGACAGGCTACGGGACTACTGGCCGACCCGGCCCGGCCGCAGCACCTTCGTGAACAGCACCGTGCCGTCCTGCTCGCGCAGCCGCACCGTCATCTCGGCGCTGTCGCCGTCGATGTCGACCTCGCCGAAGAACTGGAATCCGCCCGCGGGCGAGACGTTCGACGCGGTCGGCGCCTTCACGAAGACCCGTTCGGGACCGAACGTGCCGTCCAGCGCACTGGCCGGGAACGCGCCCGCGTTGAGCGGCCCGGACACGAACTCCCAGAACGGCTCGAAGTCGTCGAACGCGGCCCGGGAGGGCTGGTAGTGCTGGGCCGAGGTGTGGTGCACGTCGGCCGTCAGCCACACCGTGCCGGTGATCCGGCGGTGCTTGACGAAGCGCAGCAGCTCGGCGATCTGCAGCTCGCGCCCCAGCGGTGCGCGGGGGTCGCCCTGTGCGACCGCCTCGATGTTGGGAGCGCCCTCCGTCGTGTCCGGCACGACCAGCCCGATGGGCATGTCCGCCGCGATCACCTTCCACACCGCCCGCGACCGGGCCAGCTCCCGCTTGAGCCACTCCAACTGCTCGCGCCCCAGGATGCCCTGCGGGTCCACGGTCTGGCCGCCGGGGGAGTTGGCGTTGCGGTACGTCCGCATGTCCAGCACGAACACGTCGAGCAGCGGCCCCTGGCGCAGTACCCGGTGCACCCGCCCCTCACGCGCGCCGGGGCGCAGGGTGGAGACCGGGAAGTACTCGCCGAACGCGCGCCGGGCACGGGTGGCCAGGACGTCGACGCTCTTCTCGGTGTACCGGTCGTCCGTGTCCGCGATCACCTGGCCCGGGTACCAGTTGTTGCGGACCTCGTGGTCGTCCCACTGGACGATCGACGGAACCTTGGCGTTGAAGCGCCGCAGGTTCTCGTCGAGCAGGTTGTAGCGGAAGTTGCCCCGGAACTCGGCGAGCGTCTCGGCGACCTTGGACTTCTCCTCGGTCGTGACGTTCCGCCAGGTGCCGCCGCCGGGCAGGGCGGCCGTCTCCGGGATGGGACCGTCGGCGTAGATGTTGTCCCCGCTGCACAGGAAGAAGTCGGGGTCCAGGGCGCCCATGGCGTCGTAGATGCGGTAGCCGCCGAGGTCGGGGTTGATGCCCCAGCCCTGGCCCGCGAGGTCGCCGGACCACACGAACCGCACGCCGTCGCGCCGGCGGACCGGCACGGTGCGGAAGGTGCCGGTGACCGGCTCGCCGGTGCGGCGCGGATCGTCCGGGTCGGCGAGGAGCACCCGGTAGTGGATCTGCTCACCCGGCGGCAGACCGTGCAGCCGGGTGGTGCCGGTGAAGTCGGTGTCGCCTCCGAGCAGCGGGCCGTGCCAGCGGTGCGGGCGGCGGAACGACTCGGTCGCGGACGTCTCGACGATCATGCGGGCCGGCCGGTCGGACCGCACCCACACCAGACCGGAGTGGGAGGTCACGTCTCCCGTCTGCACGCCCCAGCCCGCCCCCGGCCGTCCCGAACGGGCGAAGGCCGGCGCCGCCCCGAGGGCGGTGGGCAGGGTCAGGGCCGCCGACGCGGCGAGCGAACCGCGCAGCACGCTGCGGCGGCCGGGCAACGGACGTGGTGACATGGAGGCGCCTCCAGGGACGGGATCCGGCCCGTTGCCGGGGTGCGTTCGGGCCATGGTGCAGAGCCAGACCTACTGGCACGGCGCGGCGCCCACGGAAAATCCGGGTGAACAACCGGACCCGGACTCCGACCCGGACCCGGACTCCGACCCGGACCCGGACCCCGACGCGGACCGGACGAGCGAGTGACCCGCGGCCCTCCGGCCGTGCACCCGCGCGAGGCAGACGCGCCACGTCACACGGCCTGCGCCATCCTCGCCACCCCCGCCCGGATCCGTCCCGGCGACAGATGGGCGTACCCCAGGACCAGCCGCACCTCGTGCGCCCGTGCTCCGGCCGCCCCGCCGTGCCCGTAGGCCGCCAGCGAGCGCACCACGACGCCCGCTTCCCTCACGCGCGCGAGGAAGCTCTCCTCGGGACCGTGCCGCCCGGGAAGCGTGGCGATGGCGTGCAGCCCGGCGGCGATGCCGGTGACGCGTGCGCCGGGGAAGTACTCCGCCAGCGCCGCGACCAGGGCGTCACGGCGCTCACGGTAGGCGCGCTGACAGACGCGGAGCTGGCGGTCGTAGTCGCCGCGCTCGACGAAGCGGGCGAAGAGCGCCTGGTCGAGGGCCGGGTGCCCGAGGTCGGTGGTCCGCTTGCGTTCGACGACGTCGTCCGCCAGCCAGTCGGGCACCAGCAGCCAGCCCAGCCGCAGCCCCGGGGCGAGGGACTTGCTCACCGAGCCCGTATAGGCGACGCGTTCCGGATCGAGCCCCTGGAGCGCGCCCACGGGGGCACGGTCGTAGCGGAAGTCTCCGTCGTAGTCGTCCTCCAGGACGAGGCCGTCCACGGACCGTGCCCAGTCGAGCAGTTCGGCGCGCCGCCGCGCCGAGTATGCGATCCCGGTGGGGAACTGGTGGGCCGGCGTCGTCACCACGAGCCGGACGTCCGTCGCGTCCAGCGGGCCGGCGGCGAGGCCCTCGTCGTCCAGGGGGAGAGCCACCGTGTCGAGGCCCGCCGCGGCGTACAGGGCATGGTGCTGGGGGCTGCCGGGGTCCTCGACACCGGCGGTGCGCGTCCCGCGCGCGTGGAGCACGCTCGCCAGCAGCGAGGTGGCCTGTGCCACGCCGGAGACCACCACGATCCGTTCCGGGTCGGCCACCACGCCCCGGCGCCGCGCGAGCAGCTCGGCCAGCGCGGTCCGCAGCCGGGGCAGCCCGCGAGGGTCGGGGTAGCCGAGGCTCTCGTGCGGCAGCTCCGTCAGCACGCCCCGCTGCGCGGCGGCCCACGCCGAGCGCGGGAAGAGCGACAGATCCGGGGTCCCCGGCACGAAGTCGACGCGATCGGCGGGGGAGCGCGGGGCGAGATCACGCGCGCGCGGACGGGCGGCCCGTACGGCGTCCCCCACCCACGTCCCCGCGCCCCGCCCGCTGCGCAGATAGCCCTCGGCCGTCAGCTGCTCGTACGCCTCCGTCACCAGCCCCCGCGACACCTTGAGGTCGGCCGCCAGGTTCCGACTGGACGGCAGGCGGGTGCCCGGCGGGAGCCGGCCCGAGCGGACCGCGTCGCGCAAGGCCTCCTGCAAGGCGCGGCCACGCGCGCGTGCCGGTGCCGAGGCTGCGGGCAGCAGCAACTCCCAGGCCGCGCTGCCGGCGGCCGAGCCAGGAGGGCCCTCAGGAGGGCCGCCGGGAAGGCCGCCCGGACCGGTCGACGGCGTCATGAAAGAAGTCCCCCCGAACATCACGTCCGCACCACGTCTTCTCAATCGTCTCCACTTTACGAGGGGTTGGACCCACTGGTGCGTAAACCGGAGTGACAGACCACAGCGAGGGGGCAGGCCGAGGTCGCGCCCCGGAATCGTACGCGCAATCCAGGAGCGCCCGTGGACGCCAAGAACCGTTTCGAGACGAAGACCACCTTCGCTCTCACCCGACTCGAATGGCTGGGCTTTCTCACCGTATCGGTCGTGCTCGCATTCCAGCACCTCACGGAAATCCGCTGGACCGTCTTCGTGCTGCTGTTCGCGGTGATCGACGTCGTCGGATACCTGCCCGGCGCGATCGCCTTCCGGCGCAGCCCGGACGGACACGTTCCGCGGGCCTGCTACGTGGCCTACAACACCATGCACAGCCTGGTCACAGCGGGTGTCCTGGCCGGGGCGTGGGCGCTGTTCGTCCGGCCGGAATGGGCCCTGCTGGCCCTCCCGATCCACCTCATGGGCGACCGGGCCCTCTTCGGGAACTCCCTCAAACCCTTCGGCGTCGCCTTCGAGCCGGAAACCATCCCGGAGTTCCGCAGGTTCGAGCAGCGGTACCACTCGGCGGCGGATTCCGGTGAAAGCGCCGCCGTACGGACTTCCGCGGAGGGCGCCGATGTCCTCCGTGCTTGACACACTCGCCGCGCACAGCGACAACCCCAGTTCCTTTCTCGCCCTCAACAGCGGGAACGCGTACTTCCACGACGGCGGGTACGACGGCACCTGCGCCTATCGCACCTCGGGCCGCTACGTACTGCAATTCGGCGGCCCGTTCACCGCGCCGGAACACCGCGCACGCCTGCTGGACGCGTTCGCCGCCCACGCCGGCCGCCGTCTGGTCGCCGTGCAGCTGCAGCGGGCGGACGCCGAGCTGTACGCGGCGCACGGCTTCACGGTCAACCAGCTCGGGGCGTCGTACGCGGTCGACCTGAGCCGCTTCACGCTGCGCGGCTCACGGTTCGTCCGGCTGCGGAACAAGATCTCGCGCGCCCGGCGGGCGGGCCTGGAGGTCGCCGAGGTCATGGCCGGCGACGACTGCGCCGAACTGGACCGGATCGACCAGTGCTGGCTGCGGGACAAGGGCCGGCACGTCAAGGAGCTGCGCTTCCTGGTCGGCCAGCGCGACGGGAGCCTGCAGCGGCACCGCCGGCTGTTCGTCGGCCGGATCGACGGCGAGACGGCCGGCTACATCAACTACTCGCCGGTCTACGGCAGCCGCTCCGGCTGGCTGCACGATCTCAGCCGCCGCCGCCCCGACGCTCCACCCGGCGTGATGGAGGCGCTCAACGCCACCGTCGTGGAACGGCTCACCGCCGAAGGAGCGGGCTGGCTGCACTTCGGCTTCACCCCGTTCACCGGGCTCGACCAGCAGCACGAACTGCCCGGTGCCAGCCGCATGTTCACCCGTCTCGCCCGTCTCCTGGCCGAGCACGGCGACGTGATCTACCCGGCGGCCTCACAGCTGGAGTACAAGCAGAAGTGGGCCCCGCACGTGGTCCTGCCGGAGTACATCGCCTTCCGCGGCAGGCCCCGCCCCGGCGCGGTCTGGCAGTTGCTGCGCGCCACCAACGCCCTCTGAGCCCACGCCCTGTGAACCACCGCGTCCACGGCCGCGCGAATGCCGCGCCGATTCCCTGTTCGCCCCACCCTGGAGGACCGCACGCCATGAGATTCCTGGAGCGTGAACGCGCCACCCTCGCGAAGCTGCTGCCCGAACTGGACCCCGCCCTGCGCGAGGCCCCGCTGATGGAACTGGAGCGGCCGGGCAGCCCGGGCATCCGGCACTTCCGGGACAGCGGCGGTCCGGGACTGCTCGTCCCCGAGCCCCACCAGGGCCGGGGCGCCACCGCGCTCGACGCCCTGCGCGTGCAGCGGGCCATCGGCAGCCGCTCGCCGTCCCTGGCCGTGGCCACCACCATGCACCACTTCTCCATGGCCACCCTGGTCGGGATCGGCGGCCTCGGCGACGGCTTGGAGTGGATGCTGATCGAGGGCGTGGCCTCGTCCAACCGCGTGATCGCCTCCGGCTTCGCCGAGGGCCGCAGCGGCGCGGGCATCCTCGACCCGTCGATGACCGCCACGGTGACCGCGGACGGCGTCCGCATCAACGGCGTCAAACGGCCGTGCAGCCTGGCCCACTCCATGGACGTGCTCACCGCCAGCGTGACGATCCCGCGCGAGGACGGGCAGGGCGACGAACTCGCCGTGGCCCTCGTGCCCGCGGAGAGCGAGGGGATGAGCGTCAGCGGCTTCTGGTCCAGCGCGTTCCTCGCCGGGGCCGAGAGCGAACAGGTCACGCTCACCGACGTCCTCGTCCCGCCGGAACTCCTGCTGCGCACCGGGACGACCTCCGGTGAACAACTCGACGAACTTCAGACGGCCGGTCTGATCTGGTTCGAGACGCTGATGACGGGCAGCTACCTCGGCGCCGCGAGCGCGCTGGTGGAGCGGGTGCTGCTGAACGACCGCATCCCCGAACACGAGCGTGTACGCCTCTTCGTCGAGACCGAGGCCGCCATGGCCACCGCCGAGTGCGTCGCCCGGCGTATCGACGCCGGTGACCTCGACGAGTCGGCGCTCGCTCAGGCGTTGTACGTGCGCTACGGCGTCCAGGACGCCATCGCCCGAGTCGTCCCGCGCGCGGTCGAACTCCTCGGCGGCCTCAACTTCATGACGTCCGACGAGGTGGGCCACCTGGCCGCCTGCGCCAACGGACTCTCCCTGCACCCGCCGTCGCGCTCCCGGATGACCGCCCGGTTCTCCGCGTACCTGGCGGACCGGCCACTCGCCATCGCCTGACCGCGCCCCCCACCGTCCATCGGTGGGCCGAGACCCGTTGGGAGTACACACCCCCATGCCGTCAGACAACCAGCGTCTCGCCCTCCTGCCCGTCGGCCGCACGAGACGGCTCGACCGCCCCTCCCTGCTGCTCACCGGCGGTTCCGGAGTGCTCGGACGTGCCCTGATCGACGAGCTGTCACCCGACTTCGACCTGCTGTGCCTGCGCCACGACACACCATTGCGGGATCCGCGGGTGCGCGAGCTCCAGGGCGACCTGGTCGCTCCCCGGCTCGGCCTGAGCCCACTCGCCTGGCACGAACTGGCCCTCGAGGTGGACGTGGTGCTGCACTGCGCCGCCGAGACCAACTGGCGGACCCCGCCACAGGACATCACGCGCACCAACCTGCGCGGTGCCGACACCATGCTGGACCTGGCGGCCAGGGCCGACGCCCCGCTGTACCTGGTGAGTACCGCGTTCGTGGCCAACACGCCCACCGAGGAGGACCGTCGGCGCTTCCCGGGCGCGGCCGCCTGCCTCGACTCCAAGGCCCGGGCCGAACAGATGACACGCGAGGCGGGCGTGCCCGGCGCCATTGTCCGGCCCTCGGTTGTCATGAGTGACTCCGTCAGCGGGCGGATCGCCGGTCAGCAGGGGCTGACCAGGACGATCGGCTCGCTGGTCCTGGGGCAGGCACCGGTGCTGCCAGGAGCCCCCGAGACCCGGATCGACATGGTGCCCCAGGACTACGTCTCGCGGGCCATCGGCGACCTGGTCCGCGGCGGTGTGGCCGACGGAGAGTACTGGCTGACGGCCGGCAAGGAGGCCATCGACCTGCGGGAGTTGGCCGACGTCTGCGCGGACGTCGCCGTACGCCACGGCCTGCCCCGGCCCCAGCGGCCCCGGCTCGTCCCCGTCGATGCCGTACACCGGCTGCTCCTGCCCATGCTGGAGGGCACCTCGCTGCCCGCGTCCCTGAGGCGGCGGCTGGAGTACTACGCGGAACTGCTGCTGGTGTTCCAGCAGAAGCTGCCGTTCGACACCTCCCTCGGCGCACCCGACTGCGGCACCCGCCTGACCCGGACCGACATCCGGGCCGCGCTCGTACGCAACGCGGAGCACTGGGCCGGGGACAGGGCCGGCCTGCTCGGCCGGAACCCATCCGCCGCGACCGCCCCCATGGAGGTGGCGTCATGACCGTGTCACCCCCGTCCACCGGGACCGCCGAGACCACCGAGACCTCCGGAAACACCGGGCCGTCCGCCGGGCTTGCCGCCCCGACCTCCGGATCCCCCGCTACGTCCGACGGGGCCGCCGGGCCACCCTCCGGGACCGCCACGCCGTCCTGCGCACCGTCCTCCGAGTCCTCCACCCCGCGCGCCGGAACCGCCGCGCCGAGCGACCGGCCCGACACCGTGGACCTCTACCAGAAGCACATCGGCTCCGGCCGTGCCGTGATGGGCCGTGTCATGGGCGGCATGGCCGAGGTCCGCTCCGAGGGGGTCTGGATCCACACCGACGACGGCCGCCGCTTCCTGGACTTCGGCGGCTACGGCGTCTTCATCATGGGCCACCGCCACCCGGCCGTCGTCGAAGCGGTGCACCGGCAGATCGACACCCACCCGCTGGCCAGCCGCGTCCTCCTCGAACCGGTCGCCGCCCGGGCCGCCCGGGCCCTGGCCGCCCACACCCCGCCCGGACTCGACTACGTCCACTTCGTCAACTCCGGCGCCGAGGCCACCGAGGCGGCCCTGAAACTGGCCCGCGCCCACGGACTCGCCTCGGTGATCACCACCCGCAGCGGCTTCCACGGCAAGACCCTCGGCGCGCTGAGCGTCACCGCCAACGCCACGTACCAGACGCCCTTCCAGCCCCTGCTCCCGGACGTCACCCAGGTGGCCTACGACGACCCGGCCGACCTCGAACAGGCGCTGGCCGCCCACCGCGACCGGGCCTGCGTCATCGTCGAACCCGTCCAGGGCGAGGGCGGCGTACGCATCCCCCGCCCCGGCTACCTCAGCCAGGTGCGGGCGCTGTGCCGGGCGTACGGCGCCCTGCTCGTCGTCGACGAGATCCAGACCGGCATGGGAAGGCTGGGCACCTGGTGGGGCGTCGACGCCGAGGGCGTGCGTCCGGACGTGCTGCTCGTCGGCAAGGGACTCAGCGGCGGTGTCGTACCGGTCGCCGCGATGGTCGCCACCGCGGAGGCCTACGCCCCCTTCAGTCGCGACCCCTACCTGCACACCTCCACCTTCGGCGCCTCGCCGATCGCCTGCGCCGCCGCCCTCGCCACCGTACGGGCCATGGAGGAGGAGGACACCGTGGCCCGGGCCGCCGCGCTCGGCCCGCGCATCCTCACCGCCGTACGGGAGGTGTGCGCGCCGTACCAGGGCGGACTGGTCCGTGAAGTGCGCGGCCGGGGTCTGCTGATCGGCATCGAGTTCGCCGAGGAGCGGGCGGTCGGCGAACTCCTGCTGGAACTGATCTCCCGCGGTGTGCTCGTCAACAACTCCCTCAACTCCACCCGGGTGCTGCGGCTGACCCCGCCGGCCGTGGTCGAGGACTGTGCGCTCGACCTGTTCCTCACCACCCTCGACGCGGCCCTGCGCGGCACGGCCGACCGTCTGACCGTTTGACACCGGCTCCTGGCGCCGGCGCCAGCCACCAGCTCCGGACACCAGCGTCCGAAAACCCTCCGGGAAGGAACCGAACGACCCATGCGCCACGTGGTTCTGCACGCCCTCGCCGACGGACTGGCACCCGCCGACGTCTACGCCCGCATCAGCGACTTCCGCCGCTATCCCGAGCACAGCGACACCTTCCGCGAGGTGCACGTCGAGCCTCCGCTGCCCGACGGCTCCACGGTCTCGGACTGGACCGTCGAGTTCCGGGGCGGTCTGATGCGGTGGCGGGAACGCGACACCTACTCGCCCGAGACGTGCTCCATCGCCTTCGAACAGCTCAGCGGCGACTTCCAGGCCTTCGAGGGGAGCTGGCGCTGCGAAGCGAGGGACGGCGGCACGCTCGTCGTCTACACCGCGGCCTTCGACCTCGGCATCCCGTCCATGGCCGAGATCCTCGACCCGGTGGCCGAGTCGACCCTGCGGACCAACGTCGCCCGCGTGCTGCGGGGCCTTGCGGGCGCGGAGGTGATCGATGAGCGCGCGGCTGCGGCTGGTGACTGACCGGACGGCCGTCGCGGGCGCCCCGCCGCCGACCGCCGAACCGCCGCCCGCGGAATCGCTGCACGAGGAACCGGGGCCCGGCGCTGCCCGCTGTCTCGGCCTGTACGCCAAGCTGGCCGCCGGCGTGACCGTCGTGACCGCCCGCGGCGAGGACGGCCCGCTGGGCATGACGGTGTCCGCCGTCACCTCGCTCTCCGCCCGCCCGCCGCTGCTCCTTGCCTGTCTGCGTGACGGTTCCCGCACCCTCGCCGCCGTCCGCGCCCGCCGGGCCTTCGCCGTGCATCTGCTGCGCGAGGAACAGCAGGAGCTCGCGGGCCGGTTCGCGTCCCCCACCACGACCGCGGCGGAGCGGTTCGCCGGGACCGACACCCGGCCGGTACTGGGCGTCCCCGTGCTGGCCGGCGCGCTCGCCTGGTCGGTGTGCCTGACCGAGGACGTACGCCGCTACGGCGACCACCACCTCGTCGTGGGCCGGCTCGCGGCCGTGCACGTGGGCGGCGGACGCCCGCTGCTGTGGCACGACCGCCGGTTCGGTGTGCTGACCGAGCCGGTGCCGGACGCCGCCGGATGACCAGGCCGCCGGCCGGAACGCCTTGCTGGGACCCCGCGGAACTGCCGACGCAGCCCCAGTTGCACGGCGTGGTCACCGCGGACGTGGCCGTCGTCGGAGCCGGGCTGGCCGGGCTGTCCTGCGCCTACCACCTGGCGGAGCGTGCCCCCGGGCTCGACATCGCGGTGGTGGACGCCGAGCACCCGGCCGCCGGTGCCAGCGGCCGGGGCACCGGTCTGCTGGGTCCCCGGGCCGGCCCCGCGGTGGACCGCGCGGTGCGCCGCTTCGGCCCGCAGACGGCGCGCAGGATGCACCGGGCCAGTGAGCGGGCGGTGCGGGACGTCCTCGCCCTGTGCGACCGGCTCGACGTGCCCTGCGGGCTGCGGCCCGGCGAGCAGCTGGTGGCCACGCGGTCGCCCGCGGGCCTGGCGGCACTCGCCCGACAGGCCCGCGCCTGCCGCGAACTCGGTCTGGACGTCCCCGTCCTCTCCCCGGCCGGCATCCGCGACCGGGTCGGCGTGCCCTACCGGGCGGCACTTCTGCACCGCCCCGCCGCGACCCTCGACCCGGCCGCCCTGACCTGTGCACTCGCCCGTGCCTGCGCCGACAAGGGCGTGCGGTTCTACGGCCGCAGCCCGCTGCTGGCCCTCCGCCCCGGCGATCTGGTCGGCCCCGAGCTGGTCCTCCCGCACGGCAGGCTCTACGCCGGTCAGGCGGTGCTGGCCGTCAACTCGGCCGCGCAGGCGCTGGAGCTGCCGGTCGGCACCGTCCTGCCGCTCGAGGTGTACGCCGTCGCGACCGAACCGCTGAGCGTCCCGGCCTACGAGGCCCTGGGCGGGCGCGCCGGTCACTCCGTCGTCGACGCCGTCCCGATGGCGCCGTACTTCCGGCTGCTCCCGGACCGGGGCCTGGTGGCGGGCGGCGGTACCGCCACGGTCCCGGCGGGTGTCGGCGCTCCCCGTCTCCAGGCCGTCAGGGAGCGTGCCTGGGCCTGGCTGGAGAGGTGGCTGCGGTCCCTGCATCCGCACCTCGCCCGGGTACGGGTCACCCACCGCTGGTCCGGCCGCATCGGCATGACGGGCGACGACCTGCCGGTGGTGGGGCCGGTGCCGGGCTTCGACGACGTCTGGTACATCGGCGGCTGCTGCGGGCACGGACTCGCCCTGTCCGTGGCGCACGGCGCGCACGTGGCCGCGGCCCTGCTGGGCGAGCCGGAACCCGGCGAACCGCTCCCGTGGCACCGTTCCCGGGCCCCGCGCCTGCCCGCACGCGGACCCGCGGGTCCCCTGCTGCGGGCGTACGTGGACGCACTGGGGCGAATCGCGCGGCATACATGCTGACGGCGGGCGCGGCCCGCATCCGTACCCCGGCTCCGCGGACCGCGGCCCTCGGCTTCGCGGCCCTCGGCCTGGCAGCCCCCAGACCCTCAGAACCCGACCAGGAGGTTCCACCATGCGACCCGACTTCGGTACGGACGGCCGCCTGCCGTCGGCCCTGTCCATGGGCACCGTGGACGTCGCCTTCCACCTGGCGACGGGCGGCAACCCGGTGCCCCTCGCGTTCACCTTCGGGTTCGAAGGCCGTGCCCCCACCCTGGACTCCGTACGCGCGCGGGTCGCCGAACGCGTCCACCGCGTCCCGACGTTGCGCTACCGCATCGCACGGGACCGCGGGAGATTCCGACGAGTGGACCGGATCGCGGTGGACCGGCACGTGCACGAGGCGTGGCTGCCCGAGGACACCGACGGGTCGGCGACCAGCCGCCTGACGCTGTCCCGGCCGATGGGCACGGACGACCGGCCGCCCTGGGACGTGTGGCTGGTCCACGGGCCGGCGGGCCGCCACACCCTGGTCTACCGAACCGACCACACCTTCCAGGACGGCATGGGCGCCGCCTACACCGCCCGCGCTCTCCTCGGAGACGACCTCGAAGGCGGACCGGCCCCACAGCATCCCGCCCGGCCCACCGCACACGGTCTCGCGGACGCCCTGGGCGAGGTGGCGGCCGCCTTCCGCGCGCCGACCCCGAAACCCGCGTTCGACGGAGCATCCACGGGCCGCGTCGACGTCTGCCACGCCGACACCCCGCTGGCCCGGCTGCGGGCCCTCGCCCGCGCCCACGGCGCCACGGTCACGGACGTCTATCTCGCGGCCCTGTCCCACGCCGTCCGCACCTGGTACCTGAAGGAGACCGGCTCGGCCCATCCGCCGCTGCCCGTGTCGATCCCGATGTCGGTCCGGGCCCCGGGGGAGGAGTACGCCCCGGGCAACCGCATGGTCACCGCCCGGCTCCTGCTGCCGTGCGACGAGGAGTCGCCCCGGCGGGCCCTGGACCGGGTCGTCGCCCGCACGGGCCGGCTGCGGAAGAGCCGGCGGCGCGACGCCATGCGCCTGCTGCTGGCCGCCTCCCCGCGGTCGATCGGCGCCACCGTCGGCACCCGGCTGGTCCGCGGGTCGTTCGTGGCCGGCCCGGTGAGCAGTGTGAACTTCGGCACGGCCCTCGTCCACCAGGGGGTCGCCGCCCGTCGTGCGGCCGTCTTCGCCGGCGTCGCGTCGGGCATCCGGTGTGTGACGACGCTGACGAGCCAGCACGACACCGCCTGCCTGACCGTCGTTCACGACGAGGCCCTGGCGACCGCGGACGAACTCCCCGACCTGTGGCTGGCGGCGCTGCTGGAGCTGGAGCGGCCGTAGCCGCGGCACCACGCGCAGGCCCGGACGCACCGTCCGGGGCCTGCGCGTGGTGCGTGTCAGGGAGTGCCGCGCAGCGTTCCGGTGGTGAGGAAGACGCTCTCCGCGGCGGACGTGCCGATCAGCGGCAGATACGGCGTGAGGCGCTCGACCGCGTACGGCAGCGTGTACAGGTCGGCGGCCGCCGCGTCCCAGCCGTGCTCGGCCCACCAGCGCTCCGGATCGGCGATCTGCCAGTTCCAGGCCAGTCCGATCGTCGACAGGGCGTCCATGAAGGGCGCGACGAACGGGGAGGACATGGTTGCGGAGTTCACGCACTCGGCGCCGAACATGCTGCCGGAGGAGGAGAGTTCGGTCATCGCGGCGACGACGGCCGCCACCTCCGGAGGCCGGAGGAAGTACAGGGGTGCCTCGCAGAGCCATGCGGTGGGCCTGCCGGGATCGAATCCCGCCGCCCCGAGTTCCTCCTGCCAGGATGCCGTGCCGTCTGCCTCGACGAGGGTGCGGCGTCCGCAGGAGAGTCGGCTCCCGTCCAGTACGCGCTCCTTGAAGGCCAGTACGGGCGCGTCCTCCACCTCGAAGACGTGCACCCCGGTCGGCCAGTCGAGCCGGAAGGCACGGGTGTCAAGGCCGGCGCCGAGCAGCACCACCTGGCGGCAGCCCGAACGGGCCGCGGCGAGAGCGTAGTCGTCGAAGAAGCGGGTGCGTACCACCTGATAGTCGGGCAGCATGCGCTGCAGCGGACCGTCACCGGGCGGGCCCCCGTCGAACCCGGCCGCGTGGAGGAAGTCGGCGGCCCACGGGTCGCGGACGAGCGGCGCGGGCCGGAGGATCTCCGCCGCGTGGGCGGCAGCCGTCCAGAGCGCCGCGCGAGAGATGCCGTGCGGGCTCGCGGCGGCCGGCGCGAACGGTGACTGCGGGCGGGTGGATTCCGGCATGGATCTCCTTGAGGTGGGGGTGGCTGTGCGTACCCGGATCATCCGGAGCGGCGACGGCCGAGCAGGAAGGCCGCGGCACCCAGCGCGAGCAGGCCTTTGGAGGGGCGGGTGGGCCGCTGGCCGCCCATCGCGGCGGGGGTGCGCGGCTCGTGGATGTTGAGTGCGAACTGACGGTTGGCCACGTCGGAGAGGACGCCCCGGACCTGTTCCGGACTGGTGACGGCGGCCAGCAGAAGCTCCATGGAGTTCCGGGCGAACTGGTTGCGGCCGAGGAAATCGCGGCCCAGTGCGAAAAGGATCTTCGGCACCTCCGCCTGGAACACGTCGGGCAGTGTGATCTCGGGAGCCAGGCACCGCACCGAACCGTCGAGGTTCGCGAAGGACTTGCCCAGCAGCGAGACGGCCGGCGGCGAACCGATGCCGCGTTTGGTCGCCTTGGCCAGCACAGTGGTGAGCGCGACGCCGAAGTTCATGTCCTCCAGTGAGAGATGGGAGACCGTGGGCACGAACGCGGCCATGTCGGCGGCGAACGCGGGCATGTTGGCCCACGGCGTCAGCCGGCCCATCTCCGCCCAGTGCTGCGCCAGCCCGGCCCCGTCGTTCTGCGCCATGGCCATGAACAGCGGCAGCAGCTGCAGACTGGTCCTGCGGTCCAGGCGGCCGACCATGCCCCAGTCGATCAGCGTCGCGGGTCCGCCGGGAGCGGCGAAGACGTTGCCGGCGTGCGGGTCGGCGTGGAAGAAGCGATGGACGAAGTACCCGTGGTACATGAACCGCAGCAGGTCCTTGCCGATCTCCACGCGCTCGTCGTCCGTGAAGTGGGCGCGGTCGACGTGCCGCACCGACTTCCCGTCGGCCAGCGACTGGACCAGGACCCGGGGGCTGGCGTGCAGGACCCGGGGCACCTCCAGGGAGCGGAACGGGCGGACGTGGTCACGGGCCTCGTCCATGTTGCGGGCCTCGCCGGTGAAGTCCAGTTCCGGCTCCATGGCGTCGAAGACCGAGCCGAGCATCGCCTCGATGTCGATCACCTCGTTGAACCGGGGAGCGACACGGGCCACGATCTTCGACGCCCGGCGCATCAGGGCCATGTCCGCGAGTACGCCCTCGCGGATGCCGGGGCGCTGGATCTTCACCACGGCCGCGCGCCCGCCGGGCAGCGTCACGCGGTAGACCTGGGCGAGGGACGCCGCCCCCAGCGGGGCGACGGTCTCGACGTCGTCGAAGCGCAGCTTCCAGTTCGGCCCGAGGTCCCGGGCCAGTACCGGCTCGAACTCCGAGAACGGCTGGACGTCGACCTCGTCGTGCAGGTTCTGCAGTTCGTCCCGGACGGACTGGGGGACCATGTCGGGCCGGGTGGAGAGGACCTGGCCGAGTTTCACATAGAAGGGGCCGAGGCTCTCCAGGGCATGCCGTACCGCCTTGGCGCGGCGCTGCTCCGCCCCGTCGGTGGCCTCGGCAGCGGACCCGGCGGAGCCGGCGAGGCTCTCCGCCGGGGACCGCGCGTCCCGCTTCGTACGCCTCCGCAGCCGGGCCGCCTGTCCCACCTCGTCGGCCACGAGGCTGCCCAGGACCCTGACCACGAGACGCAGCCGATCGCCGACGACGGACGTCATCGTGTGTGGTCCTCCTCAGATCGGGGCCCGGGTACGGAACGGCGGTCGGCGTGCGGCACGGAGACGGCCGGGCGGGACGGCGGCACGGCCGGTCAGCCCGAGGTCGAGGACTGTCCGCCCTGGGACGGCTTTCCGCCCGGCCCCTGCTGACCGGTCAGGCCCTGCAGGGCCGCCAGGCCTTGCTGACCGGCCTGGGCCGGCAGGTTGGTCAGGTTCTGCAGGCCCTGGACCGCATCGAGGAGCTTGGGCAGCACCTGGAGCAGTTGGGTGAGCTGGGACGGCAGCGCCATCAGGTCGCCCGCCCCGCTCGCCGCGTGTCCGAGGCCGCCGGCCAGCTGGCCGACCCCGCCGAGCGCGCCGGCCGCGCCGCCGACCGCGGCGAGCGGATTGGCCGCCCCGCCCAGCGCGGCCAGGGGGTTGCCCGCCCCGCCCAGCGCGGCCGCGAGCGGGTTGCCGCCGCCCGCGGCACCGGTGAGTGCGGCCAGGGGGTTCTGCGCTGCGAGGCCGGCGAGCGGGTTGCCGGCCGCGCCGGCCCCGCCGAGGGCGGCCAGCGGATTGGTGACACCCGCGAGCGCGGTCGCCGGGTTGACGGCCCCGGCCAGTGCGGCGAGGGCGTTCGGGGGCAGTCCGGCCAGTGTGTCGACGGCGTTGCCGGAGCCGCGCGACGAACCCGAGTCGTCGTCTCGGTTCAGGAGGTCGTCGAAAGCCTCCTTCCAGCTGTCGGTCATATCACCGACCAAATCCTTGAAGATGTCCTGGACATTCTTGCTGTTGCCCATGAGTGGGGTCCCTTTCCGTTTCTCTGCGATGGGAGAGGTGCGGCTTTCGGGTGTTATCGGGCGCAGCCTTCCAAGGCTTTCGCGCAGACATTCTTCAATCGCGCGCGGCCCCTGGTGAAGGCGGCTTCGGCCGCCTTGACGGAGATGTTGTGCATGCGGGCGAATTCCGCGGTGGAGATACCCTTGGAGCGGGCGAGTATGACCTCCTGCTCCCGCCCTCGCAGGTGTTGTACCTGGCCCAGAAGCCATCTGCCGAAGTCCTCGTCGCAGACGTCCTCCTCGGTCGTACCCGGGGTTTCCGCGAGCGCCGCACGCTGGAGGAGTCTGCTGCGGCGGTCCATGTCGCGGTAGAAGTCGATGCAGAGGCGAAGCGCCACGGACGTCAGAAAGGCACCGAGCCGATTCCTGTCCAACGTGGCATGGGCAGCTGCCCGAGCCATGGTTTCCTGAACGCAGTCCTCGGCGTCCTGAAAACTCGGTAGTCTTCGCCGAACCAGCCGCATGAGGCGGTCCTGATGCTGGAAGATTTCTTCCCAGGAGCATTCAGCGGGCGATTGGCAGGTGGAATGTCGCACCATCGTGGATTGCAGCCCGTTGTCTCTCGGATTGAGCAGGGAGAATCGCGGCCGACTTTCCATTTGTCGGCCATGTGGTTTTCTTACCCGAGGCCCTGGAGCGGCAAACCGGAATATGTTCCTCCGTCGGTCGGCAGAAATGTTTGTCCGGACTCATTTCCGAGGAGCGGGCCGCCGCGCCCAGTCGCGGTTCCAGTTGCGCCACATGTCCCGTACGGTCTGGTGCACTTGGGAGCTGCCGGCGCGCAGTTCGGTGGTGTACGCCTGGACCGCTTCCTTGCCCACCAGCCGCGCTCCGCCGGTGAAGTAGGAGCCCCGGACGTGCTGCGGTGAGCGGTACTTGCCCCACAGCAGGATCTTCATCAGCGGCCAGAGAGTGAACACCCCGGCCGGGCAACGGTCTTCGGGATCCAGGGTGCCCCACACCGACGGGACCAGTCCGCTCTCGCCCAGCAGCTCGTAGATGCGTGCGATCGTCTGCTCCTTCGTCGACTCGCCCGCACGATAGGCGAGTACGGCGTCCCGCGCTTGGTCGAACATCCGCTCCACCCAGGGGTTGTCCATACCCTGCAGACCCCGGTACGGCGGCTGCTCCAGCATGTCGAAACAGGCCGGGTCGTGCGTCTTGTCGAACGTCACGGCGGCCTGGTTCTGGGCGTTCGTGCCGTACAGCGTGGTGATGGTCCACACGCGGTTCCAGGCGTTCCACAGGTCGAAGTCGTCGAACGCGATGTAACTGCAGGACACCAGGTCGTCGTAGAACCGGAACATGCGCTTGGTCCAGTGGTCCAGGTACGCGAACCGGGCGGTGTCGAAGTCGTTCTGGCGCACCGCGTCGATCAGCCGGTGGCCCAGGGCGTTGAGCGCCATCACGGTGACGGCGAGTCCACTGGAGAAGAGCGGGTCGACGAAGTCACTGGCGTGCGGCAGCAGGCACCACCGGTCGCCGACGACCTTCTGCGAGGCGAACTGGGTGCGGTCGGTGGACACGTACGGCCGGACCGCCCGCGCCCGCTCGAACTGCCGGGCCACACTGGGGAACCGGCGCACGTACTGCCAGAACTCCTCCTGAGCCGAGATGTCCTCCGGCCGGGGGTGCCGGTCGAGGTCGAGGTTGAGGCCGACACTGCACAACTGGTTCGTGCCGGCCGACTGGTTGTCGAACGGGATGACCCAGAACCAGCCGCCCGGGAACATGTGGTGAAGCGTTCCCTGGCTGAACGGGCTGGGCATGCCGTGCTCTGCCCGCGAGGGCGCCACGGCGTCGAAGGGGCGCACGTCCACCATGTGCGTGAAGATCGTGCGCGACCTCGTGCGGTAGGGCGGTTCCTGCCGCAGCCCGAGGCGCTCGGGCAGGACCGCCCGCATGCCGCCGGCGTCGACCACGTACGAGGCCCGGAAGGTGCCCCGGTCCCGGGTGACGAGAGTCGCGCCGTCCTCCTCGAACTTCACGTCGTCGACCGTGGTGTGGGTGTACGCGGTCACGCCGTAGGACACGGCGACGTGGAACATGTACGCGTCCACGTCCTGCCGGAAGTAGTGCGAGTCGGGACCGAGCGGGGGTCCCCAGGTGGGGTACTGGGTGCACTCGTCGGCCCGGGTGGGCTCACCTTCCCGGTGGTAGACGAAGCTGAAGTTCCGCTTGACCCCGCTGTTCGACGACACGTGGCGGCGCAGTGCCGCGTTGGTCGCCAGGTGATCGAACTCGGGGACGTCGTAGCGGCCGGCCAGGACCCGGAGCCCGAACGTGGTCTCGGGGACGGTGGACTCTCCGATGGCGAACCGGGGGTGGCCGCTGCCTTCGAGCAGCAGAACCCGCACGCCGTGACGTGCGAGCACGGTCCCCAGCATCGTCCCGCCGATGCCGCCTCCGACGATGGCGACATCGAAAACACGCTGGTCATCTTGCATGTCTGCGGTTCCTTTCGCGACGGGAAGAGCGAGTCGCCGGGCTCCCCGGTCACCGGTCGGTGACCGGGGAGCCCGGCAGCACCCGGCGCAGCCCGCAGGCCGCCAACCGGGCGGAGAAGGACACGGCGAACCAGGGGGTGGGCGCCAGTCGGGCCAACATCCGGCGGTCACCGGGCACTTGCCGCTCGCCGCGCCCGGTGACGTCCAGCCACACGCCGAAGTGCAGCAGCCGCGCCTCGGGTCCGGCGTCGCGAGCGGGGAACGGCCGCATGTGCTCGCGCACCGCACGCGTGAGGGTCGTGCGCCGCACCGTGCCCACTTGGTGCAGGGCCAGGAAGTGGTCGAGCAACTGGGCTGAGCGGCAAGGGAATCCACCGCGACCGAGCGGAGTACGGCCCACCAGCCCGGCGTCGTGGAACACCGCGGCGGCCAGCAGGCCGACCCGGTCGTAGGCGGTCCCGTGGGTCCGCGCACAGGCGTCGGCCAGCAGGAACGTCCGCAGAGAGTGCACGGCGACGCGGGGCGGCAGGAGCCGGTGCATCTCCTTCAGCGCGGCGCCCGCGAGGGGGTGCCCGAGCAGCTCCGCGAGGGCCGGGCGGCCGAGCAGGGGCTGCAATGCCGCGGGCAACGCCTTCGGCGGACCGGAGTGTGAACTCGCACCGTTCCCAACGGGATCGGGGACCTCCGGCGTCTCAGGCCCTGCGGCCATGGCTCAATCCCCCTTGCCTCACGATCAATTGGCTGTGTCCTTCTCATCTGTCCTTACGCTCGGGCCGCCCCCGCCCCCCGGCCCCCGTTTCGCAACGCCCCTTCCAGGCAAGCGCGTTGGAGCACAACCGACGGCGCGCGACACCGGTAACGCGCGCTGGGCGTACGTTCCGGCCGTCCATGCGGAGTCGTGGCCCGTTCGAATGAGTGAGCCCTACTCATCCGTTGTGGGGGTGCGGGTGCGGGTCACGGCCAGGAGGATGCGCCCTGTGCTCCCACTGGGGGAAGATTCCTGTAGTAAACCTCGTGAGGCGCGGGGAGTGTTCCGGACAGGACCGAATCTCGTCTGTGCTGAAATGCGGTGTTGGTATGGCCAGTCTCCCGATCAGTGACGATTTGCGACTTCCGGCGGAAATCGATGCGTCGGCTCTGCCGGCTGTCCCCGAAGGGCCGCCCGAGGCAATTCTGCTGACGGGAGCCACGGGATTTCTCGGTGGGTTCCTGCTCGCCGACCTGCTGGATGCCACCGGCGCTCGAATCCATTGCCTGGTGAGAGCGGAGTCGGCCGCCGAGGCCCGGGAGCGGCTTGCCGTTCAGTTACGCGCCCGGAATGTGCCGGAGCACCACATGTCCCGGATCGACGTCGTGCCCGGCAGCCTGGCGAAGCCGCGGTTCGGCCTGACCGAAGAGGAGTTCTCGGGCCTCTCGCGCGCCATCGACGTCATTTACCACTGCGGTGCCTGGGTCAACCTTCTGGCGAGTTATCCGATCCTGCGCGGCTCCAATGTGTCGGGGGCCCTCGAAATCCTGAGACTGGCGACCCGGACCCGCCGCATTCCCGTGCATTACATCTCGACGATGGGGGTGATCCCGGCGGCCCGCACGGCCGGGAGCGGTGTCTCCGGTTACTGCGCCACCAAATGGGTCGCCGAGCAGTTGGTCGCGCAGGCCGCGGACCGCGGATCGCCCACGACGGTGCACCGGCCCGGTGTGATCCTGGCGGACTCGCGCACCGGCCTGGTGGGGAAGTCGGACTGGTTCGTCCACCTGACGACCGCGAGCATTCGCGCCGGTTGCGCCCCCGACCACCCCGGTCTCCTGCCGGTGGGCACGGTCGACTTCACCAGCCGCGCCGTCGTCGACCTGTCCCTGAGCCGACGTGCCCGAGGACAGGTGTTCCACGTGATCGATCCCGAACCGCTGCCCTTCCGGTCGTACTTCCAGGGCTTCGCGGACGCGGGTGTCGACCTGCCGCTCGTTCCGTTCGACACCTGGCTGGAGCGGCTTCGCGACCTGGGCGACGAGGTCCCCCGCAGCACCCTGCGGCTGGCCGGCGAGACCCTCCGGCAGATGATCCCGGCCCCCGGGCAGGGCACCGCCGGCCCCACCGCGGCGACCTCGCACCTCGCCCCGCCCGTGCTCGACTCCGACTACTTCCGCAGGATGCTCGCCTTCCTGAACCGCGACGCCATGCTGCCCGCCCGGTGACCCACGCGCGGTCCTCTCCTCCCGCCCCTCCCATCACCCCTCCCCGCATCTCATCAGCTGGAGTTTCCGCATGCCCCCTTTCACCCTGGAAGACCTGACGGCGATGGTGGCCGAGATCGCCGGCGCCGAAGCGGCCCGGGCGATCTCGGAGCAGCCGGCCGACGCGCCATTCACATCGTTGGGGTTCGACTCGATGGCCGTCATCGAACTGGCCGAGCGGATCCAGGAGCGCTACAGCGTTCCCATCCCGGACGAGGCGGTGCACGACCTGCGCACCGTCCGGCGGACCCTCGACTACGTGAACGGCCGGGCAGCCGCCGCGGCGGACGGAGCCCGCTGATGGCCCGGGGTGCGGGCCGGCTGACCGGCATCGGCGTCCACCGTCCCGGTGGCCTGCTCACCAGCGCCGAACTCGACACCAGGTTCGGCCATGAGGAAGGCCATATCGAGCAGATCACCGGAATCCGGACCAGGCTGAAGGCCGACCCCGACGACACCTTCGTCGAGATGGCCGCGCAGGCGGCGGACAAGGCCCTGGCCCACGCGGGCGTGCTCGCCGAGGACCTGGACTGTGTCCTGTTCTCCTCCGCCAGCAGCGTCGGCCGGGCATCGTGCCGGGCCGCCGGTCTCACCCACCGCATCGGCGCCGGCCGGGCCGGCGGATTCGACGTCAACGGCGGCTGTGCCGGCTTCAGTTACGGGCTGGCCCTGGCCTCCGGGCTGATCGCCGCACAGCAGGCGCGTCAGATTCTGGTCGTCGCCGCCGAGCGGCTGAGCGACATCACCGACCCCGACGACTGCGCGACCGTCATGGTCTTCGGCGATGCCGCCGGGGCCGCGGTGGTCAGCGCCGCGGAGCACCCCGGGATCGGACCGGCGGTGTGGGGAACGCACGGCCCCGGTGAGCCCTGGATGACCAGCGCCCCGCCCAAACCCGGTGCCGCCCGCCCGTACCTGCACATGGACGGCACCCGGGTGGTCCGCTGGTTCGGTTCGCACATGCCGCAAGTGGCGCAGGAGGCACTGGACGCGGCCGGGCTCACCTGGGACGACATCGGCGCCTTCGTGCCGCACCAGTGCAACGGGCGGCTGATCGACGCGATGGTGCGCCGACTGCGCCCGCCCGAGCACGTGGCCATCGCCCGCAGCATCGTCACCGACGGCAACACCAGTTCGGCGTCCATCCCGCTGGCTCTGGAGTCGCTGCTCGCCTCGGCCACCGTACGGCCCGGCGACAAGGCGCTGCTCCTGGGCTTCGGCGCCGGGCTGACCTGGTGCGCCCAGGTGGTCGAACTTCCGTAAGGAGCACCTCATGAACGTCACGTCCGCGTCCCCCGCGGTCGACCTCGGGCCCGTCGGCGCACCCGAAGCCGATGCCGTGGCCCGCCCCCTGTCCCGTCTGTCCGACGCCGATCTCGGCACCCTGCTGATGATCCGCCACTTCGAACTGGCCGTGCTGGAGCTGTTCTCCCAGGGCCGGCTGCACGGCACCACGCACACCTGCCTCGGCCAGGAGTACATCCCCGTCGCGCTCTACCCGCTGCTGGACGAGGGCGACTACGTCTTCAGCAACCACCGCGGACACGGCCACTACCTGGCCCGCTTCCACGACCCGCACGGTCTGCTCGCGGAGATCATGGGGCGGGCCGGTGCCGTCTGCCAGGGCGTGGGCGGCAGCCAGCACATCTACCGCGACCGCTACCTGTCGACCGGCGTACAGGGCCAGAGCCTGCCCGTCGCCGTGGGAGTCGGCCTGCACCTGAAGCGGGCCGAGCCGGGCCGGATCGCGGTGGTCCACATCGGCGACGGCACCTGGGGCGAGGGCGCCGTGTACGAGGCGCTCAACATGGCGCAGCTGTGGCAGGCCCCGGTGCTCGTCGTGGTGGAGCACAACGGGATCGCCCAGTCGACACCGACCGAGCGGCAGATGTCCGGCACCGTCGCGGCCCGGGCGGCGGCCTTCGGCGCCGGCCACCTGCGGATCGACTCCGTGGACGTCACCGACGTACGCGCCGCCCTCACCCCCGTGGTCGAGCAGGTCCGCGACCGGCACCGGCCGTACGTGGTCGAGTGCGTCACCCACCGCGTGGGCCCGCACAGCAAGGGGGACGACAGCCGCGCGGCCGAGGTCCGCGAGCGGGCCGCCCGGCACGACTGGTACCGCCGCTACGGAAAGGACCACCCCGCACAGTTCGCCGCCGTCGACCGGACGCAGGCCCAGGCCGTCGCCGCCGTCGTACGAGAGGTCGGCGCGCGTCCGGCCTCCCGATGGGAGGCCCGGTGACCAGGCGCCAGCGCGTGGCCGAGAACCTCAACAGCGCACTGCACCACCTCCTCGGCGCCCATTCCGGCACGTATCTGATCGGCGAGGACGTCGCCGACCCCTACGGTGGGGCGTTCAAGGTGACCCGGGGGCTCTCCGACCGCTTCCCGGACCGGGTGCTGTCGTCACCGCTGAGCGAAGGCGGCATCGCCGGCGTGGGCGCGGGCCTGGCCCTGTCCGGCAACCGGTCCGTGGTCGAGATGATGTTCTCGGACTTCGCCGCGCTGGCCTTCGACCCGCTGCTGAACTTCGCCGCCAAGTCCGTGTCGATGTACGGCCGCAGGGTCCCGATGAGCATGGTCGTCCGCTGCCCCACCGGCGGCAACCGGGGGTACGGCCCGACGCACAGCCAGAGCCTGCAGAAGCACTTCCTCGGCATTCCCTCGCTGCACCTGCGGGAGGTCTCCCCGTTCCACGACAACCGGCGCGTACTGACCGCGATGCTCGACCGCGAGGAGCCCGGTGTGCTCTTCGAGGACAAGGTGCTCTACACCCGCGCCATGTACCAGGAGGGGGTCGTGGACGACCTCTTCCGCTACGAGGTGCTGGCCGATCCCAGCGAGACCGCCCGGGTGTTCGTGCCGGACTGCGGGCCCCCCGACTGGATCGTCCTGGCCCCGGGCGGGCTCACCGAACGGGCCGTCATCGCCCTGCGCACCCTGCTCCTCGAAGAGGAGATCACCTGTGAACTGCTGGTGCCCTCCCAGCTCTACCCCTTCGACACCAAGGCGCTGCTCCCGGTGCTGTCCCGCGCCGACCGCATCTGTGTCATGGAGGACTCCACGGCCGGCGGGACCTGGGGCGAACTGCTCGCGCAGCAACTCCACGAGGAACTGTGGAGCCGGCTGGCCCGCCCCGTACTGCCGCTGAGCGCCGAGCCGAGCATCGTGCCGACCGCGGCGCACCTGGAGCACGACGTGCTGCTCCAGCCGGCCACCATCCACCGCGCGATCACGGAGGCGACGAAGTGATCGGCATCGAGCTGCCCACACTCAACACGAACGACTCCAGCTACACCCTGGTCGAGTGGCTCGTCCCCGACGGCAACAGCATCGAGGACGAGGAACCGCTGGCGGTCGTGGAGACCTCCAAGGCCAGTGAGGAGATCGAGAGCACCGGCTCCGGAATCCTGCACGTCCTCGTCGGCGGCGGCCAGGAGTGCCGGCCGGGGCAGACCATCGCCTACCTCTTCGAGTCGGCCGAGGAGCGCGACTCCTACCGGGCGTCGGCCGCCACCCCGGCGGCGACGTCCGCTCCCCCCGGCGCGGAGCTGAGCATCACCAACGCGGCTCGTGAGCTCGCCGACCGCCACGGCGTGTCCGAGGCCGAGCTGCGCGGTCTCGGACGCACGGTCGTCCGTACCGCCGATGTCGAGGCCCTGGTGCGGCGGGCCGCGTCGGAGCCCGCCTCCCCCGAGCGCCAACTGTCCAAGCGGCAACGGACGGTGGGGGCGGTGGTGACCGAGTCGATGCGGACCGTTCCGGCCGCGGCCGCCTACGCCAAGGTCGACGTCGGACAGGCGGAGGAACTGGCCCGGCGGCTGTCCGAGCGCACCGGCAGTTTCGTCTCCCTGCCCGTCCTGCTGATCAAGGCGGTGGCACGCCGGCACGCGGCACATCCCCTGATGTTCGCCGCGCTCACCGACGACGGCGCGGTGCGCGAGAGCGAACGGGCCCATGTGGGCGTCACCATGGACGCGGGCCGAGGTCTGTACACCCCGGTGGTGCACGACGCCGCCGAGCTGAGCGGCGACCGGATCGCCGACCTGTTGACCGGCTTCCGGAGCAAGGCGTTCCGCGGCACGTTCCAGGCCGCCGAACTGGCCGGGGCCAACATCATGGTCGCCCCGCACACCACCGAGGGCACGGTCCTGGCCACCCCCATCGTCTTCCCCGGCCAGACCTGCGTGCTCTCCATCGGCGCCGTCGACGACCAGGTGCGCCTGGACGCGCAGGGCACTCCTCGCACCCACCGGTTCGTCCACCTCGGCCTGGTCTACGACCACCGGGTGGTCAACGGCAGGGACGCGATGGCCCTGCTCAAGGACGTCAAGGAGGAGCTGGAGGCACCGGCCGCGCTCGGCTGACCGCCGACCCGCCACCACGGAACCCCACCACGCGGAACCCCACCCGGCGGCTCCGCGGAGGCCCCCGCGGACCTCCCGGAGCCCACCGAGCTCACACGGAACCCCACCACCCCCGGGGTACCGCCCGTCGGATCGAAAGGACACCCCTGGCATGACCACCGACACCTCACCCCACAGCCGCGCCTACGAGCTGCTCGCCTCGGTGCTCAGCAACAAGTTC
Source organism: Streptomyces sp. NPDC085944 (assembly GCF_040686295.1). Lineage (NCBI taxonomy): Bacteria > Bacillati > Actinomycetota > Actinomycetes > Kitasatosporales > Streptomycetaceae > Streptomyces > Streptomyces sp. NPDC085944. The sequence continues at coordinate 112,760 of NZ_JBFBJX010000002.1, forward strand.
GAAGTGCCCTCCGAGGCCATCGTCCCCACCGCGACCTTCGAGCAGCTGGACCTGGACTCGCTGGCCGTGGTGGAGCTCTTCGTCGTACTCACCGAGGAACTGGGCATCGAAGTACAGGACGGCGAGGCCGACCCGGACCTCACCCTGGCCGGCCTGGCCGACCTCATGGTCGAGGCCGTCAAGTCGTGACCGGCGCCCGTCCCGACGTCGCCGTCACCGGGATCGGCCTGGTCACGCCGGCCGGCACCGGCCGCGAGGCCACCTGGGACGGCGTGCGCGCGGGCCGCCCCACCGCCCGGCACGTCCCCGAGCTCAAGGGCCTCCCGGTCGACTTCGCCTGTCTCGTACCGGACTTCTCCCCCCGCGCTCACGTCCCCGGTGCACGCCCCTGGCAGTACGACCGCTTCACCCAGTTCGCCCTCTGCGCCGCCCTGGAAGCGGTCTCCGACGCCGGCCTGGACCCGGCCGACTGGGACGCGGACCGCGTCGCGGTGGTCTTCGGCAGCTCGGCCGGCGGCACCGGCACCATGCTGGACCAGCACCGCAAACTGCTCGAGGCGGGCACGGCGCGCGTCTCACCGATGCTGCTGCCGATGTTCCTGCCCAACATGGCCACCGGACAGCTCACCATCCACCTGCGGGCCCGGGGCCCGGCGCTGTGCACGGTCACCGCCTGCGCCTCCGGCGCCACCGCCATCGGCACCGCCCTGCAACTCCTGCGCTCCGGAGCCTGCGACATCGCCGTCGCGGGCGCCTCCGACGCGGTCGTACAGCCCCTCTGGGTCACCGGCTTCGACCGGATGGGCGCGCTGTCCCGGCGCTGCGACGACCCGCCGGCCGCCTCCCGGCCCTTCGACACCGCCCGGGACGGCTTCGTCATGGCGGAGGGCGGTGCGGCCCTGGTCCTGGAGCCGGCGAGTGCGGCCAAGGCCCGCGGACGCCCCGGCTACGCCCTGCTGGCGGGCTACGGGGCATCGTCCGACGCCCACCACCCCGTGGCACCCGACCCCGAGGGCAAGGGGGCCGCCCTCGCCGTGCGGCGGGCCCTCGACGACGCCGACGCCCGCCCCGCGGACGTGCAGCACATCAACGCGCACGGCACCGGAACGCCGCTCAACGACGCCGCCGAGGCCCGGCTGATCCGTCGCCTCTTCCCTCACCGGCCCTCCGTGACCTCGGTCAAGGGCACCCTCGGCCACCTGCTCGGCGCGGCCGGGGCGGTCGAAGCGGCGATCACCGCCCTGTCCGTGGCCCACGGCCGGGTGCCTCCCGTGGCCAACCTCGAGAAACAGGAAGAAGACGCCGAGATCGACGCCGTCACCGGCACCAGCCGGGAGCAGCCCGTCGACCTCGCCCTGAGCCATTCCTTCGGCTTCGGCGGCCACAACGCCGTACTCGCCTTCAGAAGCTGCCCCACCGAACCGGTCCGGGAGCCCGCCGCTCCTGCACCGCGGGCATCAGGGAGAACACCATGAGCTTCCTCGATCCCCGCCTCCCAGGCGTCACCGACATCACCGAGGCGCCGCACCGCTTGGGGGCGATCGCCCAGGCCGGCGGGGCGCAGGTCATCGCCACCGTCGACGTACAGGCGGGAGAGGACGACTGGAACGCGCCGCCGAGCGAGGAACATTCGCGTCCGGTGGTGCTCGTGCACGGCACCTTCGGCAACCGGGGCTACACCTGGAACACGGCGACACCGCTGCTGCGACAGCACGGTCACCGGGTCTTCCGGCTCGACTACGGCCAGCACGGCCACCCCGTGATCTTCGGCCTCGGCGACATCAAGCAGTCCGCCCGGCAACTGGCCGACTTCGTCGACGAGGTGCTGCGCCGCACCGGCGCCCAGCAGGTCGACCTCGTCGGCTTCTCGCAGGGCGGCATGGTGCCGCGGTACTACCTCAACGCCCTGGGCGGAGGACCCAAGGTGCGCAACTTCGTCGGCATCGCGCCCAGCAACCACGGCGTCACGGCACAGGGGCTGATGAACCTCGCCCGCCAGATCCCCGGCGCGGTGGAACTCCTCGAACAGGGTGCCGTCGGGGAGATCGTGCCGGCCTGGCCGCAACTCCAGCACGACCACCCCTTCCAGCGCGAGCTGGCCGAACTCGGCGAGACGACGGAGGGCGTCCGCCACACCGTCATCGCCACCCGGTACGACGACGTGGTCACTCCGTACACGTCGTGCGCCCTCGCGAAGACCGAGGGCCGCTACGTCAACAACATCGTCCTTCAGGACATCGACCCGGACGACCACACCCCGCACGTGAGCATGCCCTACAACGCGATCGTGCTGAACGAGGTCCTCAAGGCCCTGGCCGACTGAGCCCTGCTGCCGTCCAGGAGAACGCGGGCGACCAGCGCCGGGTCGTCGTTCATCGGGACGTGGCCGCAGCCGGGCAGCCGCACCAGGCGGGCCCGCGGAATGGCGCGCTTGGCGCGGATGCCCTGCCGCGGCAGGAGCAGCCGGTCCCGGTCGCCCCACGCCACGGTGACGGGGACGCCGGGCACGTCGTCGGTGAACCGCACGCTTCGTCCGGCCCGGAGCGTCTCGGAGAACCCCTGCGCGTGTGCGAGCGCCAGCGTCTCGGCGACGACCGCCTCGGGGGAGCGGCGGCCGGGACGGGCGTAGATCGTGCTCGTCAGCGCGGTGCGGCCGACCGCGGTGCGGGACAGCCGCTCGACCAGCGGGAGGGGCAGGCTCCGCGCGGTCCGGCGCATCCCCGACAGGACGCCGAAGGCGTAGCGCCGCTCTGCCTGCGTCCAGAAGCCGGCCGGGGACAGGGCCGTCACCGACCGCACCAGGTTCTCGCGGCCGAGCCCCAGGGCCAGCAGACCGCCCAGCGAGTTGCCGGCCACGTGCGGCCGGTCGAACCCCAGCGCCGCGCAGAAGGCGCCGAGTACCGCGTGCGTCGTCGGCAGATCGTGCGGCAGGCCGTGCGGCAACGCGGGTGACTGCCCGAACCCGGGCAGGTCAACGGCTATCACCTCGCGGTCGGTCGCGAGGATGTCGACCACCGGGTCCCAGGCCTGCCGGTGGTGACCTATGCCGTGCAGCAGGAGCAGCGGCTCGCCCTCACCCACGCGCGCGTAGGCGAGGGTGATGTCCTGCGGACCGTGCTCGGTGGGGGCCGTGAAGGAGAGCGTTGCGGACACGGGGCTCCTTGTTGTTCCTTGCCGCGAACATGTGTCGTGGGAACACATGTCGTCGGGAACGGATGAACGACGACGTTGCGCAGACACCTTGTCAGTAAGAGCTACCGACCGGTAGCCCCCGGTCGTCTGCCGGTCTCGGGCGGGGGCGATACCGCCTGGACACGGCGGGACGTGTCCGCTGGGATGGAACGGTGACCACCGACACCGCGACCGACGTCTTCGAAGAGCACCGGCCCGTCCTCATGGACGTCGCCTACCGCATGCTCGGCCGCCTGGCCGACGCGCAGGACGTGGTCCAGGAGGCGTGGCTGCGCTGGTCCGGTGCCGACCGCGCCGCCGTGCGCGAACCCCGCGGGTACCTGGTGCGCGTCACCACCCGGCTCGCCATCGACCGGCTGCGCCAGGTCAAGTCGCGCGGCGAGACCTACGTGGGCCCGTGGCTGCCCGAGCCCTGCGTCACCGACTTCGGGGACGCGGTGCCGGACACCGCCGAGCGGGCCGTCCTCGCCGACTCCGTCTCCCTCGCCGTCCTCGTCGTCCTGGAGTCGCTGTCTCCGCTGGAACGGGCGGTGCTCAGGGAGGCGTTCGGCTACCCGTACGCGGAGATCGCCGCCATGCTGGAGCGCGGCGAGGCCGCGGTGCGCCAGCTCGCCGGACGCGCCCGCACACACGTCGACGAGCGCCGGCCCCGCTACGACGTGGACCCGGCGCAGCGGCGCGACCTCACCGAGCGCTTCCTCGCCGCCGCGGTCGAGGGCGACCTGGCCGGCCTGCTGGCCACGCTCGCGCCGGACGTCCGGCTCGTGGGCGACAGCGGGGGCCGCTCCAAGGCGCCGCTGCGCGTGCTGGAGGGCTCCGACAAGGTGGGGCGCTTCCTGTTCGGCGTCGCCCGGCAGGGCATTCCCGACATGTCCTTCGACTTCCTGGAGCTCAACGGCGGCCCCGCCGCTCTGGTCCGCTCCGGCGGCAAGCCCGATTCCGTCGTCCAGGTGGACGTCGCCGACGGGCGTGTCCGGTCGGTGTACATCATCCGCAACCCGGACAAACTGGTATCCCTGGCCGACGTCATCTGACCCCAGCCGCGCCACCGTCATCTCGCGGTCCCGACTCCCGTTCTCCGACGGGAGTCGGGACCGTCCTGTTCGCGGGATTGGTCTTGACCAAGGGGGTGGGGCGTTTTATGGTCGCAGAGAACTGCAACAACCTTTAATAAACAAGGGCGTCGAAACGCCGCCGGACCACGGCGATTGCGGAGGACAGGGTGGGGACCACGCAGTTGGAATCGGTGCCGGAGCCCAAGTACTGGCACCTCAGGACCGTGCTGAGCGAGGCCCTGGACTCGGAGTTCGAGGTGGGCGAGATCCTGCCCAACGAACGCGACCTCGCCGCCCGCTTCGGCGTCGCCCGCGCGACCCTGCGCCAGGCCCTGGAGCAGCTCGAGCTGGAGGGCAGGCTCCAGCGCCGGCGCGGCGTCGGCACGACCGTGGCCCCGCCGCGCGTCGGCGTGGCCGTCGACACCCGGGAGCACGCCTGGCCCGGAACGGCCGACGACGCCTGGCAACCGGGCGACTGCGCCCTCGCGGCACCTCCCGCGGCCGTGGCCGACGCCCTGGAGACGGGCCGCGACGAGCCCGTCCACACCGTCCGCCGCCTGCGCGTGAGCCACGGCCGGCCCGTCGCCGCCGAACTGCTGTACGTCCCGTCGTCCTCGGTGCCCGGCCTCCCCGCCATCGACGCGCCCTCGGGCGCCGCACGCGCACGTGCCGTGCTGCGGGAACTGCAGCGCGGGGCACTGGAGCGTCGGGAGAGCGCCGTCGAGCTGGGCTCGGCCGGGGCGGACGACGCGAAGGAACTGGACCGTCTCCCGGGCGCGCCCGTCCTCGTGGTCACCACCCGCTACTTCGCCGAGGGCCGAACCGCCGCGCTCTCCGTCGCCACCTACCGCGCGGACACCTGCCGGCTGACGTTCGGCGACTTCGGCGACGTGGAAATCCACCACGGCCCCCAGACCCAGGCCTCCTGACCACCACGCCCCACGACCCGTCGCCGGCCTCGCCCGGAGCGTGCCGGGGGTCGCGCATGCCGGGTGGGCGGGCTCACCGGCTGTCGGCGCCGGTGCTCCGGCGCGTGTGTTCACGCTGACCGGTGAGAGCGCGCCCTGACGGGCCACCGCCCGCCGCCGGGGCCGGGCGGCTGTCGGCGCGAGCCATCACTGTCTCGCGGGTGCACGTCCACCGGACCGGTCCCCGACGGCCGCACGTCCACCGGACCGGTCCCCGACGGCCGCACGGGTGCCGGCGCCTCGCCCAGCGTGGTGGCCGCCCCGGGCGGTCGAGGCGGGCCCCGACCGCCCGGGGCGGCCACCGGGCCGTACGGCCGTAGTCGGGGTCAGCGGCGGGCCGTCGCGCCCTCCACCGCGAAGAGTTGCTCCTCCACATGGTCGAGGGCCAGCCGCAGCGCGCCCGTGGCCACGGCGGCCTCGCCGAGCAGGGACAGGGCCACCCGCGGCGGGCGCAGGCAATAGCGGGCCAGCTCCCGGCGCAACGGCTCCAGCACGCCGTCCAGCCCGGCCGCCCAGCCGCCGATGACGACCATCTCGGGATCGAGCGCCAGCGCCAGCGCCGCCACGTCGTGCACCAGCCGCTGGATGAAACGCTCGACGGCCGCGCGGGCCCGCTCGTCACCCTCCCGGGCCTGGGCGAAGACCTTGGCGACCGCCTGCTCGTCCAGCGGGTGCAGCGGCTGGTCCGTGGTCGACAACAGCGTCTCAGGCGTCACGTCCCGGCCCAGCAGGTGCAGCGCGCCGATCTCCCCGGCCGCCCCGCCGTACCCCCGGTGCAACCGGCCGCCGATCAGCGCACCGGCCCCGGGACTGAGCCCGGCCAGCACGAACACGATGTCCTCGCACTCGGTGGCGGAGCCCTTCCAGTGCTCGGCGACCGCCGCCGCGTTCGCGTCGTTCTCGACCAGTACCGGGCACTTGAAGGAACGGCTCAGCCGCTCACCGAGCCCGAGACCCGTCCACCCGGGCAGCGCGGTGCCCAGGCGCACCGTGCCGTCCGCCTCGACGATGCCCGGCGTGGCCGCGCCGACCGCCCGCAGCGAACCGCGCGCCACACCGGCCCGGCGCAGCAGCTCGGCGACGGCCGTGCGCAGCCGTTCCAGGCGCTCGTCGGCCGACGCGTTCTCGTCCACGTCCTTCGCCTGGGCGCCGATCACCCGGCCGTCCAGGTCGGACAGGAGCGCGGCGACGCGGTGCGGACCGATCTCCAGGCCCAGCAGATGTCCGGCCTCCGCCCGGAACCGGAACCGCCGCGCGGGGCGGCCCTGCCGCCGGGCCGTGCCCCCGTCGGCGGCGGCCTCGACGACCAGGCCGGCCTCGATCAGTCCCTCCACGACGCCCTCGACGGTCGGCCGGGAGAGTCCCGTCACCCGGGTGATCTCGGTCAGCGTCGCGGAGTCCGTCGCACGCAACGCGTGCAGTACCACGGCGGAGTTGATCCGCCGCAACAGCGACGGATCCCCGCCGGTCAGGCCTGCCAAGGTCCGTCCTCCCAGCTAGTGCGCGTGTTGGCCGGATGGTACTCGGCCCGCCGACCCCCGGCGAGCTCCGGTCCGCCGCTGCCCCGCCCGCGACGGGTCCTCAACCGGGTGCCACGAACCCCGACTCGTACGCCGTGATCACCGCCTGGGTGCGGTCCCGCGCCCGCAGCTTCGCCAGTACGGCGCTCACATGCGACTTCACCGTCTCGGTGCCGACCACCAGCCGCATCGCGATCTCGGCGTTCGACAGCCCCCGCGCCATCAGGCGCAGCACCTCGCCCTCCCGCTCGGTCAGCCGGGCCCGCTCCAACGCCGCGCGGGCCGCCCGGTTGCCGCCCCCGTCGCCGTACTCGGCGGCCAGCTGCCGCACCGAGGCGGGGAACAGCAGGGACTCGCCCTCGGCGATCAGCCGTACCGCGTGCACGATCTCGGCCGGGCGGGCGCGCTTGAGCAGGAACCCGTCCGCGCCCGCGCGCAGCGCCTCGTACACGTACTCGTCGTTCTCGAAGGTCGTCACCACGAGGATCTTCGGCGGTTCGGCCACCGTCCGCAGCAGCGCGCGGGTGGCCTCGATGCCGTCCAGCAGCGGCATCCGGACGTCCATGGCGACCACGTCCGGCCGCACCTGCCGCACCAGCGCAATCACCGCCGCGCCGTCGGCCGCCTCCCCGACCACCTCGATGTCCGGCTGCGCCTCCAGTACGGCCCGAAGGCCCGCGCGTACGAGGGGTTCGTCGTCGACGAGGAGCACTCTGACCGGCATCCGGCCAGCCTAGATCAGCCCCGCGGCAGCTCGACGCGCACCGTCCAGTCACCGGCGTCGTCCGGTCCCGTGTGCGCTCGGCCGCCCAGCAGCGCGGCCCGCTCGCGTATGCCCCGCAGCCCGCCGCCGCGTCCCGGCGCGACACTCGCGTCCGGCAGGGGGTTGCGCACGTCCAGGGCGAGCGCGCCGTCCGCCACCTCGATGCGTACGCGCGCGGGCACGGCACCCGCGTGCCGCAGCACATTGGTCAGCGCCTCCTGCAGCATGCGGTAGCCCTCACGGGAGACATGGCCCGGCAGCGTCTCCAGCGGGCCCGCGACCTCGGCGTCGACCTCGGCCCCCGAGGCCCGCGCGGACTCCAGCAGCCGGCCGGCGTCCGCGAGCGTCGGTCTGCTGCCGGGCGGCCGCTCCGACTCCCGCAACACGCCGAGCACCCGCTCCAGATCCCCCAGGGCCGCCCTGCCGGTCTCCTCGATGGCGGTCAGGGCACGGTCGGTGAACTCCGCGCTGTTCGCCGCGCGCGCGGCCCCCGCCTGGACGACGGCGACGGTCAGCGCGTGGCCGATGGAGTCGTGCAGCTCGCGTGCGATGCGATTGCGTTCCAGGAGTTGCTCGGTGCGTTCCTCCAGGACGGAGAGCCGTTCGGCCGCGGACGGGCCGAGCAGCGCACGGGCCCCGGCCGTGGCCAGAGCACCGAGGGCGACCACGGAGCCGTACAGGGCCAGGAGGGGGAGCGGGGCGAGGAGAACGTACACCCAGTGCGGCGCCGCGTCCCGCAGCAACGGTATGTCGTCCACCCGGTGGCCCAGGGCCTGCCGGACCAGCTCGACGGCGAGAATCGGCAGCCAGACACAGACTCCGCTGGTCAGGATGCCCAGCAGCATGCGCACCTGCAGCCACACCACCGTGCGCAGCCGGTCGCGCCAGTTCGCCGAGGGTGCCACCGAGAAGGCGGAGTCCTCGTGGCCGGGCGTGAGGAGCAGACGGGCCTGCACCCCCTCACCGGTCCGCACCGCCGGGACGAACCCGATGGGGACCAGCACCGCCGCCGGCACCCACAGTGTCGTGTCGTCGATGAGCGCCCACACACTGACCACGAGCATGGGCACCCACAGGTGCAGCAACCGTGTGTACGTCGTCCCCCGGCACAGCGGACGCAGAAGGCGGATCATCCCGTCATCGTGCCAGCCGCCACCGACACCGGACCTCCCCCGCACGGGGGAGACGATCTCCACCGCCGGGGGAGGCCCCGACCCCGCACCTACCGGCACGCTGCTGCCATGACCAGCATCGACGTCCTGAACCTCACCAAGGAGTACGGCACCCGACGAGCCGTCGACGATCTCACCTTCACCGTGCGCCCCGGCCGCGTCACCGGCTTCCTCGGCCCCAACGGCGCCGGCAAGTCCACCACCATGCGGCTCGTGCTGGGCCTGGACCGGCCCACCTCCGGCACCGCGACCGTCGGCGGACGCGCTTACACCACCCTGCACGAGCCGCTGCGGCACGTGGGCGCCCTGCTCGACGCGGACGCCGCCCACGGCTCGCGCACCGCCCGGAACCACCTGCGTGTCCTGGCGGCGAGCAACCGCGTCCCCCACCGCCGGGTCGACGAGGTGATGGAGGAGACGGGCATCGCGTCCGTGGGCCGCCGCCGGGTGAAGACGTACTCCCTGGGCATGCGCCAGCGGCTGGGCGTCGCCGCCGCGCTGCTGGGCGATCCCGGAGTGCTGCTGCTGGACGAGCCGTCCAACGGGCTGGACCCCGAGGGCATCATCTGGATCCGGGAACTGCTGCGCCGGCTGGCGGCCGAGGGGCGCACGGTTCTGGTCTCCAGTCACCTGATGAACGAGACCGCGTCCTTCGCCGACCACCTGGTCGTCCTCGGCCGGGGCCGCCTGCTGGCCGACACACCGATGCGGGAGTTCATCGACGCGCGCGTGCGGCCACGGGTCCGGGTCCGGACGCCGGACGCGACCGCGCTGAAGGCCGCACTCGCCCGGCACGGTCATGACGCGGTGGAACACGACTCCGGCCACTGGACCGTGCACGACGCGCGCGTGGAGGACATCGGCCGGATCGTGTCCGGCGCGGGCGTGCCCGTCCTCGAACTGGCCGCGGACGAGGGCACGCTGGAACAGGCCTACCTCGACCTGACCGCCACCGAGACCGAGTTCACCGCACAGCCCCAGGAGGCCCGACCATGAACCTCACGCCCGTCCTCCGCGCGGAGGCGCTCAAGGTGCTCACCCTGCGCTCGCTGTGCGGCACCCTGCCGGCCCTGTTCGCCGCCACCACGGCGTTCTCCGCGCTGGCGGGGGTGTCGAACACCTCCGATCCGGACTTCGACCCGCTGTTCACGGCCCTGTCCGGGGTCATGCCGGGCCAGATCGCGGCCATCGCCTTCGGGGCCGTCGTCGTCTCCAGCGACTACCAGGGCAACGGGATCCGGCTCACCCTGGCCGCGGTTCCGCAGCGGGGCCGGTGGTTCGCGGCGAAGCTGGTGGTCGTCGCCGTACCAGCGCTCGGGGTGGGGCTGGTCACCGCACTCGCCGCGCTGCTCGCCGCCCGTGCCGGCCTCGGCGGGGCGGCGGACGGACTCACCGCCGGCGAGCAGATCCGTGGCGTCGTGGGCTGCGGGATCTACCTCATGCTCATGGCCCTGTTCGCGGCCGGACTCACCGCCCTGTTCCGCAGTGGCGTGGCCACCCTGTCCACCCTGATCCCGTTCATCCTCGTCGTCTCCTTCGTGATCGGGGACGCGGCGGGCACCGTCGCCGACTTCCTGCCGGACAAGGCGGGGCAGATCGTCCTCCACCAGACGTACGCCGGGACTCTGGGCCCTTGGGCCGGACTCACGGTGACCGCGCTGTGGACGGCGGCAGCCCTCCTGGCCGGGTTCTGGCGACTGCGCAGCCGGGACGCCTGAGCACGCGCGGCCTGCGAGGCCCGGCTGACGCCCCGCCAATTGTCAGTGGCGGCGGGTTTACTGGACACATGAACATCGCGCGGCACCTCGCCCTCATCGACGAGCTGTGCTTCCGGCCCTTCCCGGCGGAGCACGGTCCGTCGGCCGAGGGCTTCGCGGGTCCCGGGTGCTTCTGGGCGGTGCTGGAGAGCAGCCACGGTCTCGGCGGCCGCGACCCGGCGGAGCGGGCGGTGACCGTGGAGCAGTACGAGAAGGAGCGGGACGCGCTCTACGAACGGCTCGGCCCGCGCTGGGGCCGGACGGACCCCTGGAACCTGCAGACGGTCCTGCTGCGGACCGAGCGGGAGGAGATACCCGAGCCGTGGGCCGCCCTGAGCGGCCACGCGCGCGTGGCGTACCTCTGGGAGGTGGCGGGCACCGGCCGCTGGGCCGCGGTCGCCGTCGCCGACCGCGACGGGGCGGACGAGGTACGGCTGCTGGCGGTGGTCACGGGGGAGGCACCGCCGTGACCGTCCTGCCTACGTCCCTGGCCGTGCCTCCGCCGCGACCCGCAGCCGGGCGAACTCCTCCGCCATCGTCCCCGCCGTCCAGTGCGCGTTCAGCCCACTCGGGTTGGGCAGCACCCACACCCGGGTACTTCCGAACATCCTTTCCTGCGGCCCGACTTGTGCCTTCCGCTCGTCGAACGCGGTCCGGTACGCGGTGACGCCGACCACGGCCAGCCAGCGGGGACGCAGCCGTGCCACCTTCGCGACCAGCAGCCGCCCGCCCTCCCGGTACTCCTCGGCGGTCAGCTCGTCCGCCCGCGCACTGGCCCGCGCCACGACGTTCGTGATGCCGAGCCCGTACGAGGGCAGCAGCCCCTGCTCCGACGGCTTCAGCAGCCGGGGCGTGAACCCGGACAGATGCAGGACCGGCCAGAAGCGGTTGCCCGGACGGGCGAAGTGGTGGCCCGTCACCGCCGTCGTCAGGCTGGGGTTGATGCCGCAGAACAGCACACGGAGACCGTCCGCGACGACGTCCGGTACGAGACGGTCGCGGGCGGCCTCCAGCTCGGCCCGGGTGAAGCGGGTCAGAGGATGGCTCCGGGGGTGTATCCGGCGGCCTCCGGGTGGCGCTTGACGATCTCCTCGATCCGGCCGACGACGACACCGACCTGGTCGGCGGCGGCGCCGGTGAAGGAGAGCTTGTCGGCCATCAGGGCGTCCAGGGCGGCCCGGTCGAGCGGAATGCGGTCGTCGGCGGCCAGCTTGTCCAGCAGTTCGTTGCGCTCGGCGCCCTGCTCGCGCATGGCCAGCGCGGATGCGACCGCGTTCTCCTTGATCGCCTCGTGCGCGACCTCGCGGCCCACACCGCCCCGCACCGCGCCCATCAGCACCTTTGTGGTGGCCAGGAACGGCAGGTAGCGGTCCAGCTCCCGGGCCACGACGGCCGGGAAGGCACCGAACTCGTCCAGCACGGTCAGGAACGTCTCCAGGAGGCCGTCCAGCGCGAAGAACGCGTCGGGGAGCGCCACCCGGCGCACCACCGAGCAGGACACGTCGCCCTCGTTCCACTGGTCGCCCGCCAGCTCGCCGGTCATCGAGGCGTAGCCGCGCAGGATCACCATCAGGCCGTTGACGCGCTCGCAGGAGCGGGTGTTCATCTTGTGCGGCATCGCGGACGAGCCGACCTGGCCGGGCTTGAAGCCCTCGGTGACCAGCTCGTGCCCGGCCATCAGCCGGATGGTCTTGGCCAGCGACGACGGCGCTGCCGCCAGCTGCACCAGCGCGGTGACGACCTCGTAGTCCAGGGAGCGCGGGTAGACCTGGCCGACCGAGGTGAACGCCTGCGAGAAGCCGAGGTGCCCGGCGATCCGCCGCTCCAGCTCGGCGAGCTTGCCGGCGTCGCCGCCGAGCAGGTCCAGCATGTCCTGGGCGGTGCCGACCGGGCCCTTGATGCCGCGCAGCGGGTAGCGGCCGAGCAGCTCCTCCACCCGGCCGTACGCGACGAGCAGTTCGTCGGCGGCGGTGGCGAACCGCTTGCCCAGCGTCGTGGCCTGGGCGGCGACGTTGTGGGAGCGGCCGGCCATGACCAGCTCGCCGTACTCGCCGGCCAGCTTGCCGAGGCGGGCCAGGACGGCCACCGAACGGTTCCGGACCAGCTCGAGGGACAGCCGGATCTGCAGCTGCTCCACGTTCTCCGTGAGGTCGCGGGAGGTCATGCCCTTGTGCACGTGCTCGTGCCCGGCGAGGTCGTTGAACTCCTCGATCCGCGCCTTCACGTCGTGCCGGGTGACCTTCTCGCGCTCGGCGATCGAGGCCAGGTCGACCTGGTGCAGGACGCGCTCGTAGTCGGCGATCGCGGCGTCGGGCACCTCGATGCCCAGGTCCTTCTGGGCCCGCAGCACGGCGAGCCAGAGCTGCCGCTCCAGCTTCACCTTCTGCTCGGGCGACCAGAGCGTGGCGAGCTCGGCGGAGGCGTAGCGTCCGGCGAGGACGTTCGGGATGCGGGGCTTGGCGGGAGCGGAAGTCACGTGGACGGATTCTACTGGCGATTCGTGCAGGTCGGCGCCGCGGGGCCGTTCGTCGGAAGCTACGAAGGACGCAAGGCGCCGGGGGATCAGCGCGCGGGGCCCTCGTAGGGGAGCAGGTCCGGGCGCTTGGGCGGCAGGCCGTCCCCGGACGAGCGGCCGGTCAGCCTGCGGCCTATCCAGGGCAGCAGGTGCTGCCGCGCGAACCGGACGTCCGCGGTCCTGCGCGCCGTCCAGCCCGGCGGCGGCGTCGCCGGGATCGGCGCGTGCCACTCGGGGTCCTCGGGCTCGTACCCGAGCGACTGCCACACCGCCTCCGCGACCCGGCGGTGTCCCTCGGCGGTCAGGTGCAGGCGGTCCACGTCCCACATCCGGGGGTCGGCCAGCGACCGGGCCGAGTAGAGGTCGACGACCACGGCACCGTGCTGCTTCGCAAGATCGTCGATGACGGCGAACAGCGCCTCCATGCGCGGCCGGAACCGCTCCAGTACCGGCCCCTGCCGGCCCGGGCTGCGCATCAGCACCAGCTGCTCGCAGTGGGGGGCGAGCCGCTCCACGGCCTGGGTCAGCAGCTCCCGCACCCGGGCCATGTCGCACTTGGGCCGCAGCGTGTCGTTGAGCCCGCCGACCAGCGTGATCACGTCGGCGCCCATGGCCGCGGCCACGTCCACCTGCTCGTCGACGATCTGCCCGATCAGTTTCCCGCGCACCGCGAGGTTGGCGTACCGGAAGCCGGGAGAGCGGGCCGCCATCCGCGCGGCGAGGAGGTCGGCCCAGCCCCGGTAGGAGCCGTCGGGCAGCAGGTCGGACATGCCCTCGGTGAAGGAGTCGCCGACGGCGACGAGACTGGTGTGCGTGGGATTCGTCTGCATGGCGACGGAAATGCTATCCCCCGCACATACCCGCCGGTCGGTCACCCTCCGGGCCCGCCGTCCGCGTCCGCGCGGACCCCCTCACGTCCGCTGCCCGAACAGCTCCCGCAGCACGTCCTCCATGGTCACCAGTCCCGCCAGCCGCCCGTCCGGGCCGAGCACCGCCGCCAGGTGGGTGCGGCTGCGCCGCATGGCGGTGAGCACGTCGTCCAGCGGGGTGCGCTCGCGCACCCGGGCGATGGGACGCATGTCCCGCAGCCGGAACGGCACGTCCCGCGGTGAGGCGTCCAGGGCGTCCTTCACGTGCAGGTAGCCGACGATCCGCCGCCCCTCGTCGACCACCGGGAAACGGGAGAACCCCGACCGCGCCGAGAGCCGCTCCAGCTGCTCCGGGGTGATGCCCCATCGCGCGTGGACGACGCGCTCCAGCGGCAGCACCACGTCCCGCACCGGCCGCCGGCCCAGCTCCAGGGCGTCGTGCAGTCGCTCCCGGGCCCGGTCGTCGATCAGCCCGGCCTCGCCGGCGTCCTTGACGATCTCCGCCAGTTCCGCGTCCGTGAAGGTCGCCGCCACCTCGTTCTTCGCCTCGACCCTGAGCAGCTTGAGCAGCCCGTTCGCGAAGGCGTTGACCGTGAAGATCACCGGGCGCAGCGCCCGGGACAGCGCCACCAGCGGGGGCCCGAGGATCAGCGCGCTGCGGACCGGCTCGGCCAGCGCGATGTTCTTCGGCACCATCTCGCCGAGCAGCATGTGCAGATACGTCGCCAGCGCCAGGGCGATCACGAAGGACACGGCGTGCCCCGCGCCCGAGGGCACACCCACCGCGTGGAACACCGGCTCCAGCAGGTGCGCGATCGCCGGTTCCGCGACGATGCCGAGGACCAGCGTGCACAGGGTGATGCCGAGCTGGGCCGCGGCAAGCAGCGCCGACACGTGCTCCAGCCCCCACAGCACGCGCCTGGCGCGGGCGTCGCCCTCTTCGGCGTACGGCTCCACCTGGCTGCGGCGCACCGAGATCAGCGCGAACTCGGCGCCCACGAAGAACGCGTTGACGACCAGCGTCGCCAGACCGATCAGCAGCTGTACCGCGGTCATCGGCCGGCCTCCCCTTCGTCCTCCCTGCCGGAGCCGGAGCCGGAGCCGGATCCTGAGCCCGGGCCGGCCGCGTCGTCGAGGGGAGCGTGCATCAGCACCCGGGCCGCCCGGCGCCCCGTGGCGTCCACGACGTCCAGCCGCCAGCCGGCCACGTCGAGACGGTCGCCGACGGCGGGGATGCGCCCGAGGCCGGCCGCGATCAGCCCCGCGACCGTCTCGTACGGCCCCTCGGGCACCCGCATCCCCAGCCGCTCCAGCCGGTCCACGCGTGCCGAGCCGTCGGCCCAGTACAGCGTGTGTCCCTCCTCGTCCGTGCCGGCCGGGTCGAGGTCGGGCGTCTCGTGCGGATCGTGCTCGTCCCGCACCTGGCCGACGACCTCCTCGACGATGTCCTCCAGCGTGGCCACCCCCGCCGTACCGCCGTACTCGTCGATCACCACGGCCATCGTGCGCCGCCCGGACAGCCGGTCCAGGAGCCGGTCCACGGTCAGCGACTCGGGCACGAGCAACGGCTCGCGCATCAGGTCGGCCACCGGCATTCCGGGACGCCGCTCGGCGGGCACCGCCAGGACGTCCTTGACGTGCGCCGTGCCGACCACGGCGTCGAGGGTCTCCCGGTAGACGGGGAACCGGGACAGTCCCGTCGCCCGCGTCGCGTTCGCCACGTCCTGGCAGGTCGCCCGCGCCTCCAGGGCCACGACCTGGACCCGAGGGGTCATGACCTGCTGCGCCGTCAGGTCGGCCAGGTTCAGCGTGCGCACGAACAACTCGGCGGTGTCGGGCTCCAGCGCGCCCTCCTTCGCCGAGTGCCGGGCGAGCGCCGCCAGCTCCTGCGGCCCGCGCGCCGAGGCCAGTTCCTCGGCGGGCTCCACGCCGAAGCGGCGCACGACGCGGTTGGCGGTGTTGTTCAGGTGGGTGATGAAGGGCCGGAAGGCGGTGCTGAACCAGCGCTGCGGGCCGCCCACCCGCTTGGCCACGGCCAGCGGCGAGGAGATGGCCCAGTTCTTCGGCACCAGCTCGCCGACGATCATCAGGAAGACCGTCGACAGGGCCGTTCCGAGCACCAGCGCCAGCGAGGAGGCGGCCGAACGGGACATGCCGAGATCCTCCAGGGGCCCGGAGATCAGCGCCGCGACCGACGGCTCGGCCAGCATGCCGACGACCAGGTTGGTGACCGTGATGCCGAGCTGAGCGCCGGAGAGCTGGAAGGTCAGGTTCCGTACGCCCTTGAGGGCGCTCGTCGCGCCCCGCTCGCCCCGCGCCGCGGCCCGCTCCAGCTCGCCCCGTTCGACGGTGGTCAGCGAGAACTCGGCCGCGACGAAGGCACCGCACGCGAGCGAGAGCAGGATCGCCACCAGCAGCAGGAGCACTTCGGTCATCGGGTCACCTCGGATCCATGATCGACCAGGAACCGGAGGTTCGCCCGATGTTCAAGCCTTCAACCTTTCGCCCCGGGGCGGTCAGCCGGTGAGGGGTTTCACCCAGCGCCGCCACTGCTCCTGCGGCTCGTACCCGGCTGCCCGCCAGGCATGCTGGGCCCGCTCGTTGCGCACCAGCACCATCGCGTCCCCGCGGCGCCCGCCGAGCCGGACGAAACGCTCGTCGGCCGCCGTGAGCAGGGCCGAGCCGATGCCCCGGCGCCGGTGGTCCGGATGCACCGCGAGCCGGTACAGATGACAGCGCCAGCCGTCGAAGCCCGCGATCACCGTGCCCACCAGCTCCCCGCCGCACTCGGCCAGGAGCAACGCCTCCGGGTCGCGCGCCACCAGGCGCTCCACGCCGTCCCGGTCGTCGCTGATGCTCGTCCCCTCGGCGGCCGTCCTCCAGAAGGCCAGCACGGTGTCCAGGTCCTCGGGCCCGGCGGGCCGTATGCGCAGGTCACTCATGCCCGCGATCCCACCACGCGCGCCGGACCCCTGTGCGGCATTTCCGCCATGCGGACCGGCGCGGTGCGCGAGTCGGCGGCGGTCAGTCCTCGCGCAGGGCCCGCAGCACCGGGGCGAAGGCCTCCGTGGACGGCTCCAGCACGGTCAGGTGGGTGAAGCCGTACCGCTCGCGCTGCGCCCGCACCTGCGCGGTGATCTGCTTCAGGGTCTTGGCCAGGAAGATGGGCAGCTCCAGCGTCTGTCCGGGCGTGAGGTGGGGCAGGTACTCCAGGTAGGGGCGGACGGCGGCGGCCCGGTCCTCGGTGACGACGACCATCTGGATGAGCAGGTTCAGCTCCGCCGGATCCGCACGGCCCACCGCCAGCTCCCGGTAGTGGGCGACGCGCTCGTCGAGTTCCTCGGCGGTGAGGGGGCCAGTTGTCCCGTCGCGCTGCCCCGCACGGTGCGCCCGCCGGTGAACGCGGCGACGGCGGCGTGCCGGGCGGTCAGCTCCAGCATCCGATCGCCGTTCGCGCCGATCAGCAGCGGCACCCCGGGCCGCTGCACGGGCCGGGGCAGGTGGTCCGCGTCGCCCAGCAGCCGCTCCAGCTCCTCGACGGTGCGCCGCAGGCGGGCCACCCGCTCGCCCGGCGAGCCGAAGGCCGGGCCGGCGGTGTCGTGCTCCGCGCGTACGTACCCGGTGCCGAGCCCGAGTTCCAGACGCCCGCCCGTCAGGGCATCCGTGGTCGCCACCTCCCGGGCGAGCAGCGCCGGGTTCCAGAAGCCCGTGTTCAGCACGAACGTGCCGAGCCGGGGTCGCTCGGTGTCCCGGGCCGCGGCGACCAGCGCCGGCATGCCGAGGTGGTCCGGCACCAGGATCACGTCGTACCCGAGCTCCTCGGCCCGCCGGCACTTGGCGTCCCACTCGTCTGCCGGGGCGGCGCTCATGAGATGGACGCCGAAGCGGAACGGACGCGGCGTGAACTCTCCTCACGCGCGGGTGCCTTCGGGTCACGAGGAGTCAATCACCTCCGCGGGCCGGGCTGGAAGCCCCGGCCGACCGGCCGGCCTTGCCGCTGCTAGCGTTTCGGCGCTAGCTTCTGGGTATGGCGAATACCCGGAAGGCCCAGCTGAACGTGCGGGTGGACGAGGGCACCGCCCGGGCGGCCCGCGAGATGGCCCTGGCCCGGGGGATGAGCGTCAACCGCTACATCGAGGAACTGGTCCGGCAGGACACCGGGGAGGCCGGCCACACCTTCGTGGAGGCCGCAGCCGACTTCATGCGGCAGTACGAGAAGGTCTTCGCCGAGGAGGTCGGCGAGGGCCGTCGCTGAGCCCTCACGCCCCCGGATGAACGACCTCACCATCGATCTCGCCTGGTTGCTGATGCTTGCCGAGCAGCGCACTCCCGGTGATCCCCGGGTCACCGACTGGGGCGCGCTCGTCGCCGCCGTGGCCCGCCACCGGGCCGAGATATTCGACACCCCGGTCTACGCCACCCCGCACGCCCGCGCCGCCGCCCTGCTCCAGCTGCTGATCCACGTCCCGGCGCTGGAGCGCTCCAACGCCCTGTTCGCCTCCGCGGTCGCCTACGCCTACCTGGTCGCGAGCGGGGTCGAGGCAGCGCCCGGGGCCGAGCAAGTACGGGACCTCGCGCTGCTGGTCAAGAGGGGCGAGGCGTCGGTCGAGGAGATCGCGGACGAACTGCGCCGGTGGAGCGCGTGACCGCGGACGCGGCTCAGGACGGCCGCCAGGCCGTGCCCAGCACGCAGTACGAACTCGGCAGCGCCGGCCCGTTCTCCGGCATCATCACCCGCCGGTAGGGCCCGAGCGTGAACCCGGCCTCCCGCAGCGCGGCCACCGGTTCGCGGGAGAGGTGGCAGCCGCCGGACAGGGGAGGCCACAGTGTCCGGTCCAGGGCGCTCTGGGTGAAGGTCATCACCCGCCCGCCGCCCCGGCCGTGCTCGAAGAACCGCACCTGTCCGCCGGGGCGCAGCACCCGCCGCAGCTCCGCGAGCGCCCGTGGCACGTCCCGGACGCTGCACAGCACCAGCGAGACCACGGCCGCGTCGAAGGCCTCGCTCTTGACCGGCAGGGCCTCCGCCGTGCCGGGCGCCACGTCCACCGGCACCTGCGCGTGCTGTGCCGCATCCACCGCCAACCGCCGCAGCACACGCTCCGGCTCGATGGCGACGACCTCGGAGACCGTGTCCGGGTAGTGCGAGAAGTTCAGCCCGTTGCCCGCGCCGACCTCGATCACCCGCCCGGCGAGCCCGGCGAGCAGCCGTTCGCGCACGCGCGCCATGCCCATCCGGGTCTCGGCGCCCACACTCATCCGGGCGTAGCAACGGGCGAACAGCGGATGGTGCACGGCATCCCGCGGCATCCGGTCGCGGGCCCGGACGGATCGCAGCGGCATGGGACCTCCCTCACGAGGCGGCGCCTTACCGCGATTCTCCCCCGCCCGGGCCCCGCGCACCCACCGCGCCGACGACTCTTGCGGAGCGATTCCTCCGAGGCCGGGGCCGGGGCCGGGGCCGGGGGCCGCCGGCCACCCGGGGCCGCGCCATTCACGGACCGGACCTCGCCGCGGAGGCGCGGAGCCGGCGCCGGTCACGGATGCGCCGCCGTCACCGCCGTACCGCCGGCCGCCACCGCCGCGCCGCCGGTCAAGGGCCGTGCCGGGCGGTGAACGTGTCCGCGTCCCACGTGCCCTCCAGCGGCGGAGCCAGCCAGTGCCGTGCCGCCGACCGGAAGTCGGCCGGGGGCAGGGAGCCCGCCCCGGCCGGGACCGCGCCGAGGAGGGGCGCGCCGGAGACGTTCGGGAGGTCCGCGAGGTTGCAGCGGGCGGCGAGGTCCGGGGACCCGGGCCAGCTGCCGATCACCAGCCCCGGCAACTCCAGGCCGCGGGACCGCAGTTCGCGCGCGGTCAGCTCCGTGGTGTTCAGCGTGCCCAGGCCCGCCGACGTCACCACCAGCACCGGCGCGCCCAGCAGACCGGCCACGTCCGCCAGCGTCCCGCCGGCCGCGTCGAAGCGTACGAGGAGCCCGCCCGCGCCCTCGACCAGGACCAGGTCGTGCTCGGTGGCCAGCTTGGCCGCGGCCTGAGCCACCTGCGGCGGGTGCACCGGCGCCCGCCCGGCCCGGCGCGCGGCCGTGCCCGGCGCCAACGGCTCGGGAAAGCGGGCCACTTCGGCGGCCGTCACGTCACCCGCGAGTCGTGCCACCTCCCGCGCGTCCCCGGCCTCGTCCGGGCCCACGCCCGTCTGCGCGGCCTTCAGCACGGCCACCGACCGGCCGCCCGCCAGGGCCGCCGCGGCGACGGCGGCGGTCACGACCGTCTTGCCGACCTCCGTGCCCGTGCCCGTGATCACCAGTACCGGCACGTCATCCCTCCCGAGCCGCCGCGCACACCGCGCGGGCGATCCGTGCCACGTCCGCGTCGCCCGTGACGTACGGCGGCATCGTGTAGACCAGGTCGCGGAACGGACGCAGCCACACGCCCTCCCGTACGGCCGCCGCCGTCGCCGCCCGCATGTCGACGTCGTGGTCCAGCTGCACCACCCCGATCGCGCCGAGTACGCGTACGTCCCGCACCCCCGGCAGCTCGGCGGCGGGCGCGAGTCCTTCGCCCAGGCCCGCCTCGATCCGCTTGACCTCGGCGAGCCAGTCCTGCCCGAGCAGCAGGCCGATCGACGCGCACGCCACGGCCGCCGCCAGCGGATTGCCCATGAACGTCGGCCCGTGGGCCAGCACCGGCACTTCGCCCCGCGAGATGCCCTCGGCCACCCGCGACGTGCACAGCGTGGCCGCCATGGTCAGATATCCGCCGGTCAGCGCCTTGCCCACGCACATCACGTCCGGCGTCACCGCCGCGTGCTCCGCCGCGAACAGCGCGCCCGTCCGGCCGAAGCCCGTCGCGATCTCGTCGAACACCAGCAGTACGTCGTGCGCGTCGCACGCCTCGCGCAGCACCCGCAGGTATGCGGGGGAGTGGAACCGCATCCCCCCGGCGCCCTGCACCACCGGCTCCACGATCACCGCGGCCAGTTCGCCGGCGTGCCGCTCGATCAGCGACCGCAGGTGGTCGGCGTACGTCTCCTCGTACTCAGCCGGGGGCGCGTCGGCGAAGACCTGGCGCGGCAGGACGCCGGACCAGAGCTCGTGCATGCCGCCCTCCGGATCGCACACCGACATGGGCTGCCAGGTGTCGCCGTGGTAGCCGCCGCGCCAGGTGAGCAGGCGGCGCTTGCCGGGGCGGCCGAGCGAACGCCAGTACTGCAGGCACATCTTGACGGCGACCTCGACCGACACCGACCCGGAGTCGGCGAGGAACACATGCTCCAGGCCCTCGGGTGACATGTCGACAAGGAGCTTCACCAGCCGCACGGCGGGCTCGTGGGTGAGCCCGCCGAACATCACGTGGCTCATCCGCTCCAACTGCTCCCGCGCGGCCTCGTTCAGCACCGGGTGGTTGTAGCCGTGGATCGCCGACCACCAGGACGACATCCCGTCGACCAGCTCCCCGGAGCCGTCGGCGGGCCGCAGCCGCACCCCGCTCGCCGACTCCACGACGAGCGGGTCCTGCCGGCCTGGCATGGGCCCGTACGGGTGCCAGACGTGCCGCCGGTCCAGCGCCAACAGCTCGGCGACGTTCAGCGCGGGCTCAGGCATTGGGCGCGAGGTCCGTCCCGGCGCCGCGGCGGCGGACCGCCACCAGGTCCGTACGGGGCTCCTCGGCGGGGCGGGCCGGCGCGGGCGTGGACGCGGACGCCGGAGCGCACACCCCACCGCCCGCGTGCGACCCGCAGCCGCCGGTACCGGCAGCCTCGCCGTCGGCGCCCGTGTGCGACCCGCAGCCGCCGCCGTCCTCGTGCGAGCCGCAGCCGCCGGCGTCCTCGTGCGAGCCGCAGCCGCCGGCGTCCTCGTGCGAGCCGCAGCCGTCGCCCCGCGCCGAGACCCGGTGCTCCGGCAGCGTGACCTCGCCGGCGCCCTCGACCTCGAAGCCGGCGTCCGCGATCATCTCCAGGTCCGCGTGGCCCGCCTGGCCCTCACTGGTGAGGTAGTCGCCGAGGAAGATCGAGTTGGCCAGGTGCAGGGCGAGCGGCTGCATCGCGCGCAGATGGACCTCGCGCCCCCCGGCGATGCGCACCTCGACGTCCGGGCAGACGAATCGCGTCATCGCCAGGATGCGCAGGCACCGCTGCGGGGTGAGGTGCCACTCCTTGGCCAGCGGCGTGCCCTCCATCGGGATCAGGAAGTTGACCGGCACCGAGTCCGGGTCCAGCTCGCGCAGCGAGAAGACCACGTCGACGAGGTCCTCGTCGCTCTCCCCCATGCCCGCGATGAGACCGGAACAGGCGGACAGACCGGCCGCGTGCGCCTTGTTCACCGTGTCCACCCGGTCGGCGTACGTGTGGGTCGTGGTGATGTCGCCGTAGGTCGCCTCGGAGGTGTTGAGGTTGTGGTTGTAGGCGTCGGCACCCGCCTCCCGCAGCCGCTCCGCCTGGCCGTCGGAGAGCAGGCCCAGGCAGGCGCACACCTCGACGTCCTCGTGTCGCCCCTTGATGGCCTTGATGGTGTCGGAGACCCGGTCCACGTCCCGGTCGGTCGGACCGCGTCCGCTGGCCACCAGGCACACCCGCTTGGCGCCCCCGGACACCCCCGCCGCGGCGGCCGCGGAGGCCTGGTCGGGCTTGAGCCAGGTGTACTTGAGGATCTCGGCCCTGGAGCCCAGCCGCTGTGAGCAGTAGGAGCAGTCCTCGGGGCACAGGCCCGACTTGAGGTTGACGAGATAGTTGAGTTTCACCCGTCGGCCGAACCAGTGACGGCGCACCTTTCCGGCCGCGGCCACCACGTCGAGCACGTCGTCGTCGGAAGTGGCGAGGACGGCGAGCGCCTCCTCGCGGGTCGGCGACTCGCGCCGAAGCCCCTTGTCCACCAGCGTGTTCAGCAGGTCCATGAGAGCCGATCCTGTCCTAAGGGGCCGTCCGCGGCCAAGGAGACTTCGCACAACACTGACAGATCGACGTGTGGGTATTGCCACACCTCGCGGGGGTGGCCGGACCGCTAATGTCTGTTCATTGCCTACAAAACCCCGGAGGACCGCCCCATGGCGTTCGGCTGGATCGACGAGCAGGACCGGGCGCGCCGCGAGGCGGGCCTCGTACGGGTGCTGCGGCCCCGCCCGGCGGCCTCGCCGCTGCTGGATCTGGCGAGCAACGACTACCTGGGACTGGCCCGGCACCCGGAGGTCGTCGAAGGGGCGGTCCGGGCCGCGCGGACCTGGGGCGGCGGCGCGACCGGCTCACGGCTCGTCACCGGCACGACCCGACTGCACACCGAACTTGAGCGCGAACTGGCCGAGTTCTGCGGGTTCGAGGCCGCGCTCGTCCTCTCCTCCGGCTACGCGGCCAACCTCGCCGCGGTCACCGCGCTCGCACCGCACGGCAGTCTCGTCGTCTCCGACGCGGGCAACCACGCCTCGCTGATCGACGGTTGCCGGCTCGCCAGAGGCGCCACCCAGGTCGTGGGGCACGCCGACCCGGACGCCGTGCGCAAGGCGCTGGCGACGCACGACGGACCCGCCGTCGTCGTCTCCGACACGGTCTTCTCGGTCGACGGCGACGCCGCGCCCCTGGCCGCGCTCGCCGGGGCGTGCCGGGAGTACGGCGCCGGACTGGTCGTCGACGACGCCCACGGCCTCGGCGTCCTCGGTGACGGCGGCCGGGGCGCCCCGCAGGGGGCGGGGCTCGCGGGCCGCGGCGACGTCGTCGTGACGGTCACGCTGTCCAAGTCCCTCGGCGCCCAGGGCGGCGCCGTGCTGGGCCCGGCCCGCGTGATCGACCACCTGGTCAACGCCGCCCGCACGTTCATCTTCGACACCGGACTCGCCCCCGCCGCGGCCGGAGCGGCCCTGGCGGCTCTCAGGCTGCTCGGCCGCGAGCCGGAGCGCGCGGCGCGGGCCCGCGCCGTCGCCGCCGAACTGCACGCACGCCTGACCGCCGCGGGTCTGGACGCGGTACGTCCGGACGCCGCGGTCGTCTCGGTGCGCGCGCCCTCCCCGGAGGGGGCCGTGCGATGGGCGGCCGACTGCCGTGCGGCCGGACTGTCCGTGGGCTGCTTCCGCCCTCCTTCCGTGCCCGACGGAATCTCACGGCTCAGGCTGACCGCTCGGGGGGACCTCTCCGGGGAACAGGTCGAACGCGCTGTGCGGGTGATCGGCGAAACGCGGCCATGAGTCGGCGTGACACGGCCGTGCGTCGTCCGGCGCCCGGCGTGGTCAGCCGCGGACGCCCGCGGTGAACGCCGTCCAGCTCCCGGGGGAGAAGAGCAGGGCGGGTCCGGCCGGGTTCTTGGAGTCGCGCACGGCGAGCAGTCCGGCCCGCGGGCCGACCGACGGACGGGCCGTCTCCACACAGTTGTTCGCTCCGGTGCTGTAGCTGCTGCGCAGCCACCGGACACCGGGCAGATCGGTGCTGACAGGGATGTTCCGGGGTCGTTCGGACATGAAGCCTGACATGGTGCCTCCTTACGCGCCTGCCGCGGTCGCGGCGATGAAGTCCAACGAGTCCTCGGGCGAAAGGGCATGGATCAGAAGGGCGTTGAAGGCCTCGGTATAGGCCTCTAGGTCTTCTTTCCGTTCGAGGTGCAGGCTACTCGTCAAGTGGTCGAGAACAACCACATCGAGATCAGAAGTGCTCGAAAATGAGAAGATTACGAAAGGGCCGGTGACACCGATGTGCGCCCCGGCGGCAAACGGCAGGACCTGGAGCCGGACATGGGGGAGCCGAGCGGCCTCGACCAGCCGGGTCAGTTGACGGGCCATCACCTCGGGCCCGCCCACCTCGCGGCGCAGCACCGCCTCGTCCAGGACCGCGCTCAGCTCCAACGGTGGCTGGGCCCGCAGCACGTCCTGCCGGGCCAGCCGGACCTCCACCAGCGTGTCCAGCCGTTCCTCCGGCAGTCCGTCCACCGCGGCCCGGGTCACCGCGCGGGCGTACTGAGGCGTCTGGAGCAGCCCGGGCACCACCGTGGTCTCCAGCGTGCGCATCGCGCTGGCCTGCGACTCCAGGCTGATGAAGTCGCGGTAGGTCGGGGGCAGTACCCCGCGGTAGGCGTGCCACCAGTGGTTGCGTCCCGCCGCGTCCTCGGAGCGCGCCAGCATCACCAGCAGCCCCCGCAACTGCTCGTCGTCCACGCCGTAGACGTCCAGCAGCAACCGCACGTCGGCCGGTTTCGCCCCGCTCGTCCCCGTCTCGATCCGGCTGACCTTCGACTGGTGCCAGCCCACGAGCCGGGCCGCCTCGCCGCTGGTGATGCCCGCCGATGTGCGCAGGGCGCGCAGTTCCGCGCCCAGCTTCCGACGGCGCACCACGGGACCGTGCTGCATGGGACAACTCCCCTACTCCCTATGAGCCGCCCGAATACGCTCTGCCGTCGCAGAGTTCACCGCTTCGAGCGACAGATATATGCACATCTTGGTGGATCGCCGCCCTTCGCGAGCCTGGCAATGGCAGTCTGGCGGCGAAGCACCAGTCCGGGACCGTACTCGAACCGTCCACTCCGTGTCGGGCCCGCGGTGCCGTGAGAAAGGGACGACGTCGCCATGGCAGACCATCTGGAAGCATCCGTCACTCTGCCGAGCGATCCGGCCTCGGTGGCCGCCGCGCGGACCCATACGGTCGGCACGCTGGCGGAATGGGGGCTGCCCGCCGACGCCGACCTGTACGAGACCGTCCGGCTCATCGTCTCCGAACTGGCGACCAACGCGGTCCAGCACACACTGGGGCAGTCGCCCACCTTCACGGTCGACCTCGTCCTCGACCGCGACGAGCGGCTGCGCATCGGGGTCACCGACAGTCACCCGCGTTTCCCCAGGCGCCTGCCGGCCGCCGTCCAGCAGGACAACGGGCGGGGCATGGTGATCATCCGCTGGCTGACCGCCGAGTGCGGCGGCAAGCTGCGGGTCCGGCCCACGCGCGAGGGTGGCAAGACCGTCTCGATCGAACTGCCCTGGACGCCGCCGGGCGGGCCGAGCGCACCCGCGGGAGTGACGGCGGGGGAGAACGCCGCAACCCCCCGCGGGCGGGCTACTTGACCCGGCCGTACCAGACGCTTGACGTCCAGATCTTCTGCAGGCGCACCACGTCCCCGGTCTTAGGGGCGTGCCAGAGCTTGCCCTTCCCCGCGTAGATGCCGACGTGGTAGACGCTGCGACCCGAGTGGAAGAACACCAGATCTCCGGCCCTGCGGCTCTTGACGGAGACGCGGCGGGTCTTGTTGTACTGCTGGGCCGCGGTGCGCGGCAGCTTCTTGCCGGCCTTCTTGAACGAGTACAGGGTCAGGCCGGAACAGTCGAACCGGTAGGGGCCGGTGGCGCCCCAGCGGTACGGGGAACCCTTCTTCGAGGCCGCGACCTTGAGGGCTTTCGCCGCATGGCTCGCCGCGGCAGCCTCGGCGGCGACGCCGGGGACCACGACGGAGCCGCCCACGGCGGCGAGGGTGAGGGCCGAGGCCGTACCGGCACGGGCCATCAGGGACGGGACACGATTGAGCGCGGACATGCGCAACCCTTCGTCAGCCGCCTGTGAAGGATGACCTGTCGGATTCGGGCTGGCGAAGTTGCCCGGCCGCACGAGTGCGGCTTCACCCCAAGGACCGCTCGGTCCGGTGCCCCTCGCGGAGGCGGCCGGGCCGGCGACCCGTCGTGCTCGGGTCCTCCACTCCTGCCGATCCACTTCCCTTGCGACCGGTCGTCCGGACGGCGGCAGGACTCGGCGTCCGCCCGGACCGCCCCGCCGCTGCGGCGAGGGCTTGTCGTCAGTCACGGATCTTGTCCCGCCCCGGGGGAAATTCCCAGCGGAACGTGCTCTTTGTGTTGTTACGTGCCGCTCATCCGTTCGGGTTGTCGCCCTCGGGTCCGGGAAGCCGTCGACCGCGGTGGCGGCGCCGGGACCAGCGGCGCAGTGGCGCAGCCCGCACGTCCGCAGGGCGGGCGCCGCAACTTCGGCCGGTGGCGAATCGGGTGTGTTCCTAGACCGATAGGGGGTACGCCTTTTGGTCCGTTTCAGACCGGTTCCCCGCGAGTCGTGGTCGGTGGAGCGGATGTGCGGGACGCCGCCGACCGAGAGTGGGCAGGCGGGAAACCGCCGACGGCATCGGTAATCACTCGGTCAAAACCGGGTGATGTGGCCGTAACACTCCAGCCCTAGTCTGCACCCTGATCCACCTGCGGTTTTCCGTGAACCGGTAGGTAAATTCCGACCTGTTCCTGTGTGTTACACCTAGAGCCGTCGCGGCAGCCGCGACAGCCGGACCGTCCGGTCCCGGCGTCATGCCCTGTGAGGTGGTAAATGCAACTGACCCCGCACGAGCAGGAGAGACTGC
Source organism: Streptomyces sp. NPDC085944 (assembly GCF_040686295.1). NCBI lineage: Bacteria > Bacillati > Actinomycetota > Actinomycetes > Kitasatosporales > Streptomycetaceae > Streptomyces > Streptomyces sp. NPDC085944. The sequence goes on from NZ_JBFBJX010000002.1 coordinate 139,881, forward strand.
TCATCCATGTGGCCGCCGACGTGGCGGAGAAGCGCCGGGCACGAGGCGTGAAGCTCAACCACCCCGAGGTCGTCGCGCTGATCACCGCGCACATCCTCGAAGGCGCCCGGGACGGGCGCGGCGTCGGTGAACTCATGTCCTCCGGACGCAAGCTCGTCCAGCGCGACGAGGTCATGGAGGGCGTCCCCGAGATGATCCACGACGTGCAGGTCGAGGCCACCTTCCCCGACGGCACCAAGCTGGTCACCGTCCACGACCCGATCGTCTGACGGGGGCCGCAGTCGTGATCCCCGGAGAGATCCTGTTCGCGGACGAGCCGGTCACTTTCAACGAAGGCCGCGAAGTCACTCGCCTGACCGTGCTCAACACCGCCGACCGGCCCGTCCAGGTCGGCTCCCACTACCACTTCGGCGAGGTCAACCCCGGTCTCGAGTTCGACCGCGGCGCGGCGCACGGCAGGCGGCTGGACATCGCCGCCGGCACCGCCGTCCGGTTCGAGCCGGGCATCCCCGTCGACGTACGGCTGATCCCCCTCGCGGGGGCCCGCGTCGTCGTCGGTCTGCGCGGCGCGACCGGAGGTGCCCTCGATGCCTGAGCTGTCCCGCCCCGCCTACGCCGACCTGTTCGGCCCGACCACCGGCGACCGCATCCGCCTCGCCGACACCGACCTCCTCGTCGAGATCGAGGAGGACCGCTCGGGCGGCCCCGGCCGCTCCGGCGACGAAGCCGTCTTCGGCGGCGGCAAGGTCCTGCGCGAGTCCATGGGGCAGGCGCGCACCACCCGGGCCGAAGGCGCCCCCGACACGCTGATCACCGGAGCCGTGATCATCGACCACTGGGGGATCGTGAAGGCCGACATCGGCATCCGCGACGGCCGGATCACCGGCATCGGCAAGTCCGGCAACCCGGACACCATGGACGGCGTCCACCCCGACCTGGTCATCGGTCCCGAGACCGAGGTCGTCGCGGGCAACGGCAAGATCGTCACCGCGGGCGGCATCGACACCCACGTCCACTTCATCGCGCCGAACGCCGTCGACGAGGCCCTGGCGTCCGGCATCACCACGCTCATCGGCGGTGGCACGGGCCCGGCCGAGGGCAGCAAGGCGACCACCGTCACGCCCGGCGCCTGGCACCTCGCGCGGATGTTCGCCGCCCTGGAGTCCAGCCCCGTCAACATCGGCTTCCTCGGCAAGGGCAGCACCATGTCGAAGGAGTCCATGCGCGACCAACTGCGCGCCGGCGTCCTCGGCTTCAAGATCCATGAGGACTGGGGCGCGACCCCCGCCGCCATCTCCGCCTGCCTGGACGTGTGCGAGGAGTCCGGCGTCCAGCTCGCCGTCCACACCGACACCCTGAACGAGGCCGGCTTCGTCGGCGACACCTTCGACGCCGTCGCGGGCCGCACCCTGCACGCCTTCCACGTCGAGGGCGCCGGCGGCGGCCACGCACCTGACATGATCACGGCGGTGTCGCTGCCCAACATGCTGCCGGCGTCCACCAACCCCACCCGGCCGCACACCGTCAACACCGTCGAGGAACACCTCGACATGCTGATGGTCTGCCACCACCTGAACCCCGCCGTCCCCGAGGACCTGGCCTTCGCCGAGTCCCGGATCCGGCCCAGCACCATCGCGGCCGAGGACATCCTGCACGACATGGGGGCGATCTCCATCATGTCGTCCGACGCCCAGGCCATGGGGCGCATCGGCGAGGTGATCCTGCGGACCTGGCAGACCGCGCACGTGATGAAGCGCAGGCGCGGCCTCCTGCCCGGCGACACCCGCGCGGACAACCTCCGCGCCCGTCGCTATGTCGCCAAGTACACCATCAACCCCGCCGTCGCCCAGGGCATCGAGCACGAGGTCGGTTCCGTCGAGACCGGCAAGCTCGCCGACCTGGTGCTCTGGGACCCCCGCTTCTTCGGCGTGAAGCCGCAGCTCGTCATCAAGGGCGGTCAGATCGCGTACGCGCAGATGGGCGACGCGAACGCCTCCATTCCCACGCCGCAGCCGGTGCTGCCGCGCCCGATGTACGGGGCGCTCGGGACCGCTCCCGCCACCAACTCGGTCAACTTCGTCTCCGAGCAGGCCGTCGAGGACGGGCTGGCCGAGCGGCTCGGGCTCGGGCGGGCGTTCGTGCCCATCCGGTCGACGCGCGGCCGGACCAAGGCGGACATGCGGCGAAACGACGCGCTGCCCCGGGTGGAGGTCGCCGCGGACTCCTTCGCGGTGACCATCGACGGCGAACTCGTCGAGCCCGCTCCCGTCGCCGAGCTGCCGCTGGCCCAGCGGTACTTCCTCTTCTGAGCGCCGGAATGAGCCGCGCAGCACTGCTCGTCCTCGCGGACGGCCGTTTCCCCGCCGGGGGGCACGCCCACTCCGGCGGGGCGGAGGCCGCCGTCCGGGCGGGACGCGTCACCGACGCCGCGAGCCTGGAGGCGTTCTGCCGGGGGCGGTTGCACACGAACGGGGTCGTCGCGGCGTGCGTTGCGGCGGCCGCCGCCCTCGGGGCCGATCCCGGGGACCTCGACCGCGCCGTCGACGCCCGTACCCCGTCGCCCGCTCTGCGGGTGGCCGGGCGCAGGCTGGGGCGGCAGCTGATGCGGGCCGCCCGGGCGACCTGGCCGCGTCCCGAACTCGACGCCGTGGCCTCGCTGTTCCCCAAGGGCGCGCATCAACCCGTCGTGCTGGGACTGGCCGCGCGTGCGGCCGGTCTGGGGCCGCTCGACGCGGCGTTCTGCGCCCTCTACGAGGGGGCGAGCGGACCCGCGACGGCCGTCGTGCGGCTGCTCGGTCTCGATCCCTTCGACGCGACGGGGGTACTGGCGCGGCTCTCGGACGAGATGGACCGGGCGGCTCAGGAGGCCGTGGAGACGGGCGAGCGCGTCGTGACGGAGGGGGTCGACGCGCTGCCCGCGCGGTCCGCGCCGTTGCTGGAGATCGGGGCCGAGGCTCATGCCGCCTGGGCTGTGCGGTTGTTCGCCTCCTAGGTGGGGATTCGCCCCCGCCGCCCGTTCCCGATTCCGACCCGAAGGGGCTCGGCCTCTTCTACCCCGCCTGGGGGCCTTGCCCCCTGGACCCCCACTCGGCCTGGACGGCCTCGTCCTCAAACGCCGGACGGGCTGACACGGCCGATCCCGACTTCGACAGGAGCCGTTGTGCATCTTGACCATGACCACGCATTCCCCGCCGCCGTCTCCGCCGACGCCCGGCGGCCCGACGGGACCCGTCGGGCGCTGCGCATCGGGCTCGGCGGGCCCGTCGGGTCCGGGAAGACCGCCACCGTCGCCGCGCTGTGCCGGGCGCTGCGCCAGGAGTTGTCCCTCGCCGTGGTGACCAACGACATCTACACCCGGGAGGACGCCGAGTTCCTGCTCCGCGAGGCCGTACTGCCGCCCGAGCGGATCACCGCCGTGGAGACCGGCGCCTGCCCGCACACCGCGATCCGGGACGACATCTCCGCCAACCTGGAGGCCGTCGAGGACCTGGAGGACGAGGTCGGGCCGCTCGACCTGGTCCTGGTGGAGTCCGGCGGGGACAACCTCACCGCCACCTTCTCCAAGGGGCTCGTCGACGCGCAGGTGTTCGTGATCGACGTGGCGGGCGGCGACGACATCCCGCGCAAGGGCGGACCCGGAGTCGCCACCGCCGACCTGCTGATCGTCAACAAGACCGACCTGGCGCCGTACGTCGGTTCCGACCTCGGGCGGATGGCCGCGGACGCCAAGACGGTGCGCGGTGAACTGCCCGTCGTCCTCCAGTCGTTGCGGAGCGAGGACGGGGTGCGCGAGGTCGCCGACTGGGTGCGGGAGCGGATCGCCGCGTGGACCGCGTGACCACCGCGCCGGGCGGCGTCCGGGCGAGCGCACGCGTGCTCGCCCGCGGCGACGGGCGCGGCGGCACCGTACTGCCGGCGCTGGAGGGCGAAGGGCCCCTCGCCGTGCGCCGGACCCGGGGGAGCGGAGCCGAGGCCCGGGTGATGCTGGTCGGCGCGATGAGCGGACCGCTCGGCGGCGACCACTTCACGGTGGGGGTCCACGCGGAGCGCGGCGCCCGCCTGCGCGTGGGCTCGGCCGCCGCCACGCTCGCGCTGCCCGGGCAGGACAGGGCCGGGGCCCGCTACGACGTCCGGCTCACCGTCGACGACGACGCCGAGCTGTGCTGGCTGCCGGAGCAGTTGATCTCCGCCGGCGGCAGCGATCTGCACGTCACCACGTCCGTCGACCTCGCCGCCGGGGCACGGCTGCTGCTGCGCGAGGAGCAGGTGCTGGGGCGGGCCGGAGAGGAACCCGGCCGCCTCACCAGCCGTCTGACCATGCGGATCGACGGGAGCTGCGTCCTCGACCAGGAGCTGGCCTGCGGTCCCGGCGCGCCGGACGGTTGGGACGGACCGGCCGGGCTGGCGGGACACCGTGCCGTCGGCCAGCTGGTCGTCGTACGGCCGGAGTTCGGCGACGCACCACCGGCGGCGCGGGTGTTCGAGGACGGGGCGGCCGTCATGCCGCTCGGCGGGAGCGCCGCGCTGGTGACCGCCGTGGCACCGGACGGACTGCGGCTGCGGCGGCTGCTGGACGGGGCCCTGGCCGTGCTGGACCGGTGATCGCGTCGGCGAGTCCGTCGTTCGGACGCGTTTCTCCGTTTATCGGATTGGCAAAGAAGTAGCACTGGCTCTGTTCTCAGGAATCCCACAGCCGGGAAGATCCCCGTACTTGTCGCGAACACGTACGGGGAGGGCCACTTGAGCAAGAGCAGCATGCGGCGGAGGGCGACCGCCTTCGGCTCGGCCGGAGCGCTGGTCACCGCCACGCTGATAGCCGGCGCCGTCTCGGCGCCCGCCGCGAGCGCCGCCCCGGCCGACGGCCGTGGGCAGCCGCACGCACGAGGCTGGGACAAGGAGGCGCGCGGCGTCACCATCGCCGCCGCCCGCGCCGCCCGGGCCGGCGTCGACTGGAAGGACTGCGACGCCGATTGGAACCTGCCCAAGCCCATCCAGTGCGGCTACGTCACGGTGCCGCTGGACTACGCCAAGCCGTTCGGCAAGCAGATCAGGCTCGCCGTCGACCGCATCGGCAACACCGGGGGCAAGAGCGAGCGCCAGGGCGCGCTCGTCTACAACCCCGGCGGGCCCGGCGGCTCCGGCCTGCGGTTCCCGGCGCGTGTGACCGGCAGGAGCGCGGTGTGGGCGAACGCCGCCAAGGCCTACGACTTCGTCGGCTTCGACCCCCGCGGCGTCGGCCACTCCGCGCCCATCTCCTGCGCCGACCCGCAGGAGTTCGTAGGGGCGCCCAAGGCCGACCCCGTGCCCGGGTCCGAGGCGGACAAGCTCGCCCAGCGCAAGCTCGCCCGCGAGTACGCCGAGGGCTGCTTCGAGCGCAGCGGCGAGATGCTGCCGCACATGACCACGCCGAACACCGCCCGCGACCTCGACGTCATCCGCGCGGCCCTCGGCGAGAGGAAGCTCAACTACCTCGGTGTCTCCTACGGCACCTACCTCGGCGCCGTCTACGGCACGCTCTTCCCGGACCACGTCCGCCGCATGGTCGTCGACAGCGTCGTCAGCCCGTCCCGCGACAAGATCTGGTACCAGGCCAACCTGGACCAGGACGTCGCCTTCGAGGGCCGCTGGAAGGACTGGCAGGACTGGGTCGCCGCGAACGACGCCACCTACCACCTCGGCGACACCCGCGCCGAGGTCCAGGACCAGTGGCTGAAGCTGCGCGCCGCCGCCGCGAAGGAGCCGCTGGGCGGCGTCGTCGGACCGGCCGAGCTGATCTCCTTCTTCCAGAGCGCCCCGTACTACGACTCCGCCTGGGCACCGATCGCCGCGACCTTCGGCAAGTACGTCGCCGGTGACACCCAGGCCCTCGTCGACGCCGCCGCACCCGACCTGTCCGACACCGCGGGCAACGCCTCCGCGGAGAACGGCAACGCCGTCTACACGGCCGTCGAGTGCACCGACGCCAAGTGGCCCACCGACTGGAACACCTGGGACCGGGACAACACCCGCCTGCACCGCGACCACCCGTTCATGACCTGGGCCAACGCCTGGATGAACCTGCCGTGCGCCACCTGGCCGGTCAAGCAGCGGACCCCGCTGAACGTCAAGACCGGCAAGGGACTTCCGCCGGTGCTGATCGTCCAGTCCGAGCGGGACGCGGCCACCCCGTACGCGGGCGCCGTCGAACTGCACCAGCGGTTCAAGGGCTCGCGCCTGATCACCGAGCGGGACGCCGGGTCGCACGGCGTCACCGGGCTGGTCAACCCGTGCGTCAACGACCGTGTGGACACCTACCTGCTCACCGGCGAGCTGGACGCCCGTGACGTGACCTGCGCGCCGCACGCCACGCCCAAGCCGTAGCCCGGCCGGCGGACACGAAGGCAGGGGGCGACCGGTCCGACCGGTCGCCCCCTGCCCGTTGCGCTACCGTCCCCCGGCCCAGGCGTCCTCCGCCGCGTAGTCGAAGAGGTCGCCGTACGCCGCGAGCATCTTCGGGTACGCCTCCCGCCAGTCACGTCCGGCCAGCCGCTGCTCGATGAAGGCCACCGTCTCCGGCAGGGTGTCCGCGTACCGGGCCACCGGACGGTAGCCCAACTGCTCCCGGGCCGCGCTCATGTCGCACACCACCGGCGCGGGCACGCTCCACGGGGTGTCGCCCACGCCGTCCACCGGCGGGCCGTCCATCAGCACGTCCTCGGTCTCGACGCCCGTCACCGCGTCGATCGCCGCCGCGATCTCCGCCACCGTCGGGGCGTCCGGGTCCACCGCGTTCAGGACGCGCGTGCCGGGCCGCGAGGCGGCCAGCCGGATCAGCTCGGCGATGTTGCGCACGCCCGCCGGGTGGAAGCGGCTCGCACCGCCGTACGCGAGCACGCGCCGGCGCCTGCCGTCGAGGTTGCGCTTGACGAAGTACAGCTCGCGGGGCGTCCGGCAGTACGGCCCGTGGATCGCGCCGGCCCGCAGCAGCGTCACCGGCAACCGGTCGCCCGCCGCGAGGAGTTCTTGCTCCAACGCCGCCTTGCGGGTGCTGTACGTGGCGTCGCCCGGGCGGATCGTGCGCTGCGCCTCGGTGACCGGCACCGGGTACCGGGGGAAGCCGCCGGGCTCGGTCTGCGTGTCGAAGGTGCGGCCCTCGTCGTCCTCGTAGACCGACACGCTGGAGATCACCACCGCCGAGCCGACCCGGCCGGCGAGCGAGACCAACTGCCGTGCGTGCCCTTCCCCGTACGCCACCACGTCCACCAGGACGTCGCAACCCTCGCCCACGGCCGCCGACAGCGCCGCGTCGTCCTCCCGGTCGGCCGGCGCCACCCGCACCGCCCCGGGCCACCGCGCGTCCCGGTCGCCGCCGCGCGAGACGGCCGTCACCTCCCAGCCGTCCCGGGCCAGCGCGTCCACCGCCGCCCGCCCGATCTGTCCCGTCGCCCCGACCACCACCGCACGTGTCATACGGCGACCGTAGGCGTCCCGTCCCCGGCCGGCCACGTCTTCTGCCGAGGGCAGACGACGCAGACCCGGAAGACCCCGCGGCTAACGGCGCGGCAGCCTGGGGAACTTCCGCCCCTCGGCCGCCTTCCGGGCCTCCTCCGCCTTCACGTCCGCCGCGTAGCGGTCCACGTACTCCTGGCCGGACAGGGACAGGATGGCGTAGACGATCTCGTCGGTGACGGCGCGCAGCACGGCCTTCTCGCCCTCCATGCCGGCGTACCGGGAGAAGTCGAGGGGCTCGCCGAAGCGGATCACCACCGGGTGCAGCTTCGGGATCTTCCGGCCCGGCGGCTGCGCCTCGAAGGTGCCGATCATCGCGCACGGCACGACGGGCACCCCGGCCCGGAGCGCCATCACCGCGACGCCGACCTTGCCCTTGTACAGCCGGCCGTCGTGCGAGCGGGTGCCCTCCGGATAGATGCCGAGCAACTCGCCTCGGCCCAGCACACCGAGCCCCTCGCGGATCGCGGCCTGCCCCGCCTCCTTGCCGGAGCGGTCCACGGGAATCTGCCCGGCGCTGCGGAAGAAGAACGCGGTCAGCCTGCCCTTGAGGCCCGGCCCCGTGAAGTACTCGGCCTTGGCGAGGAAGGTGATGCGGCGCTTGAGCACCGCGGGCATCAGGAAGTGGTCCGAGAAGGAGAGGTGGTTGCCCGCGACGATGGCCGCCCCCGACCCCGGCACATGGTCCAGGCCCTCGATCCGGGGGCGGAAGACGACCCTCAGCAGCGGGCCCAGCAGGACGTACTTGAGCACGTAGTAGAACACGGTGTGTCTCCAGTTCTCCGGGCTCCCGGCCGGTCGTCCGCGACCGGTGATCGATCGTAGCCCGACCGCGCCGAAGCCGGCCGGGAGCGGTTCGGTCGCGCTTCGGTCAACTCGATTGACGCGGCACACCCCGTCCCCTGTGCTGTCGGGTGGCGGCATGCGCGAAGCCCGGGCGGTGCACGGCCCGGGCCGGGGCGCGACCGGGGGAGGACGGATGACCGGTGGATCGGCACGGGCGGCCGGGGCTTCCTGGGCGGAGTTCGGGCGGCGGCTGCGCACCCTGCGCAGGGCGGCCGGGCTCACCCAACTGCAACTCGGCCTGCGGGTGGGCTACCACCACTCGGCCGTCAGCAAGCTCGAGGCGGGCCTGCGCGAGCCGCCCGGGGAGCTGGTGCGCCGGCTCGACACGGTGCTGCAGACGGGCGGAGAGCTGGCCGCGATCGTCGCCGCGCCGCGCGAGGCGCCGCGGCGAGCCGGCCGGTCCCCGGCCGACCCGGCGCTGTTCGCGCCGCTGCCCGGCGCGGACACCCCCGTCGGGCAGGGGGCGCCGGACCCCCGGATGTGGCCCGCGCGGCTGCCCGCCGAGGGGCTGGTGTGCCCGCTGCACGGCACCGCCGGATGCGCGGTGCCCGATCCGGGCGAGTTGCCGGCGCTGCTCGACGGGCCGGGTCCGGCCGGCGGTCCGGCACCCGGGTGGCGCGTGGGCGCCGGAGCAGGGGTCGCCGAGGCGGAGCTGCTGCACGGCCTCACCGCGGTCCTGGCCTGTCTGATCCGCGAGGCGTTCGGGCACGAGGGCCGGGTGACGGCCGTGGAGGGACTGCTGCGGGCCCTGGCCCGCTGGGCCGACGAGGTAGACACCGCCGGCCGGCTGCCCTACGGCCAGTTGCGGCTCGGCGCGCAGTACGCCCAGGTCGCCGGCAGGCTGCGCATGGAGCGCGGGCAGCTCGGCGTCGCGATGGCCTGGTTCGGCCACGGACTGCGCTGGGCGGACGCCGTCCAGGACGCGCCCGCCCGCGCGACGCTGCTCAGCGACATGTGCACCCTGGTCCGGCTCGACGGAGCCCCCTCGCTGATGCTCGGCTACGCACAGGGCATCGGCGCCGTGGACGGGCGGCGCCGGTGGACGGCCACCCTGTCGCACCTGTACCAGGCGCGGGGCCACGCCCTGGCGGGCGACGCCGCGCAGTGCCGACGCCACATCGCCCTGGCCCGGCGGGGATTCGCCCGCCTCGACCGGCGGGACCACCTGGAGGCGCCGTGGATGGCCGGGGCCGAGGGCGCGATGCGGGTCGACTCGGCGGTCGGCGGAGCCCTGCGCGACCTCGCGGTGGCGACCGGGGACCGTACGGCGGCCCGGCGCGCGGTCGACGCCACCGCACGCTCGCGCGCGCAGGTGCCGCCCCAGATGCGCGGCGCCCGGCTGCTGCTCACCCTCCGCCTGGCGGACAGCTGGGCCTGCGCCGGCGATCCCGGGGCCGCCGTCGCCCTCGCCTCGGAGGTCCTGCCCGAGGCGGTGCGCTCACGCGAGTCGATGGTCAGCGCCGAACTGCGCGGACTGCACAGCCGGCTCACCGGGGAGTGGGCCGACCTGCCGGAGGTCCGGGAGTACCGGGAGCGGCTGCTGGCCGCGGGGGAGTGAGAGGCAGGGCGCCGGTTCCGCGAGGGCGGGGCCTGCCCCGCGCGCACCCGTACTTGCCGGAATTTGCCAGGTCTGGACCAAGCTCACGGAGCCGTTGATTCCGGTGCGGCGGGATGTGAGGGTTCCGCCAGCCCGCGACATGACATGCAACCGACAGTCGAACCGTCGACGGACGCGTCTCCGCACCCCAGGCTGCGCGTCCGGCGTGTCCTGGCCGGGCCGGCCCGCAAGGAGCCCCCCACTCTCACAAGGAGCCACGATGCTCAGACAGACCGCGGTGGCCGGGACAGTCCTGGCCATGACACTCGCAGGGGTGGTGGTACCGACCTCCCTCGCCTCGGCCTCGGAGCGGTCCGCGCCCTCCGCGGCGGAACCCACCCCCGTCGAGAGGGCCGTCGCCGCGGCCGACCAGGCCGTCCGCAGCGGCCTGGACGCCCTCGTCGCCGGCGGCCCCGACGAGCAGTACGACCGCCACCAGGTCACCCCCTGGGACGACAACCTCTTCTCGGTCGCCTACGAGCGCACCTACCACGGCCTGCCGGTGGTCGGCGGCGACGCCGTCGTCCTCGCCGACGGCAAGGGCAGGGTCCGCGCCGTCCAGTCCGCCGCCGAGGGCGCGACAGCCGTGCCCACCGAGGCCGGGATCGAGGCCGCGCAGGCGGTGAGAACCAGCCGCAAGCAGCTCGCCGAGGTCGACAAGGTCGACTCCAAGCGCTTGGTGGTCCGGGTCAAGGACGACGTCCAGACCCTCGCCTGGGAGACCGTGCTCGTCGGCAGCACCAAGGACCACGTGCCCAGCAGGCTGCACGTGTTCGTGGACGCCCGCACCGGCAAGGTCGTCGACACGTACGACGACGTGAAGGCCGGCACCGGCCGCAGCGAGTGGAACGGGCCGAACCCGCTGACCATCGACACCTCCCGCTCCGGCAGCCAGTACGCCCTGCGCGACACCACCCGCCCCGGCCTGCAGTGCTCGGACTACAACGGCGGCCTGTTCACCGGACCGGACGACGACTGGGGCACCGGCAACGCCTCCAGCCGCGAGACCGGCTGCGTCGACGTCATGTACGCGGCGCAGAAGGAGTCGGACATGCTCCGCGACTGGCTCGGCCGCAACGGCCACAACGGCAACGGCGGCAGCTGGCCCGCATCCGTCGGGCTCAACCAGCTGAACGCCTACTGGGACGGCTCACGGGTCACCATCGGCCACAACAGCGCCGGCAAGTGGATCGCCGGCATGGACGTGGTGGGCCACGAGTACGGTCACGGCCTGGACAGCTACACCCCCGGCGGCGCCAACCACGAGAGCGGCCTGGGCGAGGCCACCGGCGACATCATGGGCGCCCTCACCGAGGCCTACGCCAACCAGCCCTCCGGGTACGACACCCCCGACTACACCGTCGGCGAGGAGATCGACCTCCAGGGCCGCGGCCCGATCCGCAACATGTACAACCCCCAGCTGGTCAACAACGACCCCAACTGCTACTCCTCCGCCATCCCGCGCACCGAGGAGCACGCGGCGGCCGGGCCCATGAACCACTGGTTCTACCTCCTCGCCGAGGGCTCCAGCCCCGGCGGCGGCAAGCCCTCCAGCCCGACCTGCGACGGCAGCCGGGTCACCGGCATCGGCATCCAGAACGCCGGCAAGATCTTCTACGGCGGCATGCTGCTCAAGACCAGCGGCATGACCTACAAGCGGTACCGCACCGCCACCCTCACCGCGGCCAAGAACCTGGACGCGTCCTGCGACCTGTTCGACACCACCAAGGCGGCCTGGAACGCGATCGACATCCCGGCCCAGCCCGGTGACCCGACCTGCGCCCGGCAGGAGACCGACTTCTCGCTGGCCCTCATGCCGGCGAGCGGCAGCGCCGAGGCCGGCTCCGCGGTCGACGCCACCGTCAACACCACCACCGTCACCGGCAGCGCCCAGCAGGTGTCGCTGACCGCCACCGGCACCCCGCCCGGCGTGAGCGTCACCTTCAGCCCGTCGACGGTCACCTCCGGTTCCAGCTCAACGATGCGGGTCTCCACCACGTCCGGGACGGCCGCCGGGACCTACTCGATCACCGTCAAGGGCACGGCGGGCAGCAAGAACCACACCGCCCAGTACACCCTCACCGTCGGCGGCGGCAACCAGCCGGGCACGCCGCCCGACGTCGACGTCGCCCAGGTCCAGGCCCACCTCGCTCAGTTCGGCTCGATCGCCGCGCAGAACGGCGGCAACCGCCGCGCCACCGGCTCCGGATACGACGCCTCCCTCGCGTACGTGAAGGGCAGGCTGCAGGCGGCCGGCTACACCGTCACCGAGCAGACCTGCACCTCCGGCTGCTCCGCCGGCGCGGGCAACAACCTGATCGCGGAGTGGCCGAAGGGCGACGCGAACAGCGTCTACATGTTCGGCGCCCACCTCGACGGCGTGTCGGCGGGCCCGGGCATCAACGACAACGGCTCCGGTTCCGCCGCGCTCCTTCAGACGGCGCTCACCCTGGCCGAGCAGAACCCGACCATGGTCAACCGCGTCCGCTTCGCCTGGTGGACCGACGAGGAGCAGGGCCTGAACGGCTCCGACTTCTACGCCCGCACGCTCAGCTCCACCGAGCGCTCGCGGATCAAGGCGTACTACAACTTCGACATGGTCGCCTCCGTCAACGGCGGCTACTTCATCAACAACCTGACCTCCTCGGCCTCCGCCCCGATGCGGGAGTACTGGACCTCCCTCGGCCTCGCCCCGCAGGAGAACGTCGAGGGCCAGGGCCGCTCCGACGACTACTCGTTCCAGCAGGTCGGCATCGCCACCTCCGGATACGCCACCGGCGCCTCCGCGATCAAGTCGGCCACGGAGGCCGCCAAGTGGGGCGGCACCGCGGGCCGGTCCTACGACCCGTGCTACCACAGCGCCTGCGACACCACCTCCAACATCAACGCCACCGCGCTGAACCGCAGCGCCGACGGCATCGCGTACACGATCTGGCAGACCGCCGTGGGGGACGCACCCGACCCGCAGGACGACTTCTCCCTCTCCGCCAACCCGTCCTCGGGCAGGGTCCAGCCGGGCAACTCCGCGAGCGTCACCGTGAACACCGCCACGACCAGCGGTGACGCGCAGAACGTCCGGTTGTCGGCCTCCGGCGCGCCGACCGGCGTGAGCGTGACCTTCACCCCGGACTCGGTCACCTCCGGCCAGTCCTCGACCGCCACCGTCCGGGTCGGCGCGGGCACGGCCGCCGGCACGTACACCCTGACCCTCACGGGCACGGGCGCCGTCACCCACACCACCACGTACACCCTCGTCGTCTCCGGCGACGGAGGCGGTGAGACCACGTGGCAGCTGGGCGCCACCTACGCGGCCGGCGACGTGGTCGCCTACGACGGCGTCAGCTACCGGTGCATCCAGGGCCACACCGCCTACCCCGGCTGGGAGCCGCCGAACGTTCCCGCGCTCTGGCAGCGCCTGTGACACCCGGCTGAGCGGCGACGGACACGCCTGACACGCCGAGGGGCGGCGGGGTTCGCACAGAACCCCGCCGCCCCTTCCGGCGCGTGCCCGCGCCCCGGGCGTCAGAACTTCGGCGTCGGCGCTTGCGCCTCGACGATCTTCGCGGCCTCCTCCTCGGTCCCCACCGACGGAGGCGAGCCCGCCAGCGGCTTCTGGGCCGTCTCCCGCATGCAGGCCACGGCCACGACACCGATCAGGGCCGCCGCCATCGAGTAGTAGGCCGGCATCATCTCGGAGCCGGTCACGCTGATCAGGGCGGTGATCACCAGCGGCGTGGTGCCGCCGAACAAGGACGCCGACAGGTTGTAGCCGACCGACAGGGACCCGTAGCGGACGCTGGTCGGGAACATCGCCGGGAGGGCCGCCGACATCGTGCCCAGCAGACAGACCAGCGACAGGCCGAGCATCAGCATGCCGCCCGAGACGGCGAGCAGACTGCCCTCCCGCACCAGCACGAAGGCCGGGGCGGACAGCACGAAGAACCCGATCATGCCGGTCATCAGGACGGGCTTGCGGCCGAAGTGGTCCGACAGCCGGCCCACCTGGTTGATGATCAGCATCAGCAGCACCATCGTCGCCACCAGGATCATCAGCCCGTGGCTCTCGCTGTAGTCCAGCTCGTCCGACAGGTACGTCGGCATGTACGACAGCAGCATGTAGTCGGTGATGTTGTAGGCGCCGACCAGCGCGATGCACAGCACCAGCGACCGCCAGTGGGTGCGGAAGATCTTGGCGAGGTCGCCCCGCGCGGTGGTCTCCACCGCGTTCGCCGCCTCCGAGACGTGGACGCTGGAGTCCTCCAGCTTCAGGAACGCGGGCGTGTCGTCCAGCCTCAGCCGCAGATAGATACCCACGATGCCGAGCGGCGCCGCGACGAGGAAGGGGATCCGCCAGCCCCACGCGTCCATGGTGTCGCTGCCCAGCCCCGCCGTCAGGGCGGTCACGAGGCTCGCGGCACCGGTGTACCCGGCCAGCGTGCCCAGCTCCAGGAAGCTGCCGAAGAAACCGCGCCGCTTGTCCGGCGCGTACTCCGCGATGAAGGTGGACGCGCCGCCGTACTCACCGCCCGTGGAGAAGCCCTGGAGCAGGCGGAAGAGGATCAGCAGCAGCGGCGACCAGAAGCCGATCGAGTCGTAGCTGGGGATGAGCCCGATGGCGGCGGTGCCGATCGCCATGAGGATCATCGTGAGCGCGAGCACCTTCTTGCGGCCGATCCTGTCGCCCATCGGTCCGAAGACCATGCCGCCGATCGGACGCACCAGGAACGCCACGGCGAACGTGGCGAACGAGGAGAGCAGCTGCGCCGTGTCGCTCCCGGACGGGAAGAAGACACGGCCGATGGTGCCCGCGAGATAGGCGTAGATGCCGAAGTCGAACCACTCCATGGCATTGCCGAGAGAGGCCGCCTTGACGGCACGCTTGACCGCGGCCTCGTCCGTGACGGTGATGTCGGACCGGCGCAGTCGGGGGTTCTTCCGCCGCTTGATCGCCCGGAACAGGGCGGGGTGGCGGCGCACCGCCGCGACGTCGGTCTCTGGGCCGTTCTCGGTGGGGGACGTGGCGGCCTCCCTTTCCACGCGCAGACACCCCGGGCGGAGTGCTGCTCGGTCGTACGTGTCTCAGCTCGTACCCGTTCCCCCGATCATGCTGGGTATGGTCGTGACTTCGGTCATGTGACTGGGCCGATGAGGTGAGCGGCCGGTGAGTACGCTTCGCCCATGCGTATCTCCGTCTCCTCCGACATGGACGAACCCGTCGCCCGGCTCCTCGTCGAGGAACTGCGCGCACGCGGCCACGACGTGCACGCTCACGGCGCGCTGAGCCCCGGCGCGGACGCGCGGTGGGCCGTCTGCTCCGAGCGGGCGGCCCGCGACGTCGCCGAGGGACGGGCCGACCAGGCCGTGGTGTGCTGCTGGACCGGCACCGGCGCCTCCATCGCCGCCAACAAGGTCCCGGGCGTCCGCGCGGCCCTGTGCGCCGACGGGTACACCGCGGACGGGGCCCGCCGCTGGAACGACGCCAACGTGCTCGCGCTGAGCCTGCGGCTGACCTCCGGGCCGCTGCTGCGGGAGATCCTCGACGCCTGGTTCGCGGGCGGGCCGGGCCAGGACGCCGAGGACCGGGACAACGTCACGCACGTGGAGCGGCTCGACCAAGGACGCCGAGCCGCTCGGTGAACCCCGGCCGGCCGGTCAGGAGGAGGTCAGGACCTTCTCCAGCGTCCCGAGGGCGCCCGCCAGCTCGTCGGCCGTGACGGTCAGCGGCGGGGCCAGCCGGATCGTCGAGCCGTGGGTGTCCTTGACCAGGATGCCCTCGCGCATCAGCCGCTCGCTCACCTCGCGCCCGGTGCCCAGCACCGGGTCCACGTCGACGCCCGCCCACAGGCCCCGGGCCCGGAAACCGACGACGCCCTTGCCGACCAGGGCGGCCAGGCCCTCGCGCAGCACCGCGCCCAGCTCGGCCGCCCGGCGCTGGAACTCGCCGGTCTCCAGCAGCTCCACCACCGCCGTGCCCACCGCGGCGGCCAGCGGATTGCCGCCGAACGTCGAACCGTGCTCGCCCGGGTGCAGCACCCCCAGCACCTCACGCCGGCCCACGACCGCCGACACCGGGACGATGCCGCCGCCCAGCGCCTTGCCGAGCAGCACCACGTCCGGCACCACCGACTCGTGCTCGACGGCCAGGGTGTGGCCCGTGCGGCCCAGACCCGACTGGATCTCGTCGGCGACGAACAGGCAGCCCCTGCGGCGGGTCAGCTCCCGCACGCCCGTCAGATAGCCGTCGTCCGGGATCAGCACGCCCGCCTCGCCCTGGATCGGCTCGATCAGCACGGCCGCCGTCGTCTCGTCGACCGCCGCCTCCATCGCCGCGAGGTCGTTGTACGGCACGATCCGGAAACCGGGGGTGAACGGGCCGAAGCCCGAGCGGGCCGTCTCGTCGGTGGAGAAGCTGACGATCGTCGTCGTACGGCCGTGGAAGTTGTCCGCGGCGACCACGATCGTCGCCCGGTCGGCCGGGACGCCCTTGACGTCGTAGGCCCACTTGCGGGCCACCTTGATGCCGCTCTCCACGGCCTCCGCGCCGGTGTTCATCGGCAGCACCATGTCCGTGCCGGTCAGCGCGGCCAGCCGTTCGGCGAAGCCCGCGAGCCGGTCGTTGTGGAAGGCGCGGGAGGTGAGGGTGAGCCGGTCCAGCTGGCGGTGGGCGGCATCGATCAGGGCCGGGTGGCGGTGGCCGAAGTTGAGCGCGGAGTAGCCGGCCAGCATGTCCAGGTAGCGGCGGCCCTCCACGTCCTCCACCCAGGCACCCTCCGCTCGCGCGACCACGACGGGCAGCGGGTGGTAGTTGTGCGCGAGGACGGGCTCCTCGGCGCGGATCAGTTCCTCGGAGCCGCGGCCGGCGCGGGTGGGTGCGGTCATGAGTGGGTCTCCCGGATCTCCTGGGTGCAGCACTTGATGCCGCCACCGGCCTTGTGGAACTCGGACAGGTCGACGGGCACGGGCACGTAGCCGCGGCCGGCGAGCCGGTCGGCCAGTTCCCGGGCCGCGGGGGCGATGAACACGTTCCGTCCGTCGGACACGGAGTTGAGCCCGAACGCCATCGCGTCCTCGCGGGTGGCGAGCACCGCGTCCGGGTACAGCCTCTCCAGCACCTCGCGGCTGCCGGGCGAGAACGCGCCCGGGTAGTAGGCGACGTTCCCGCCGTCGCCCCCGCTCCCCCCTGTTCCGTCGTCGAGTACGAACAGTGCCGTGTCCAGGTGGTAGAAGTACGGGTCCACCA
The DNA here is from genome assembly GCF_040686295.1 of Streptomyces sp. NPDC085944. Lineage (NCBI taxonomy): Bacteria > Bacillati > Actinomycetota > Actinomycetes > Kitasatosporales > Streptomycetaceae > Streptomyces > Streptomyces sp. NPDC085944. Next base: position 157,052 of record NZ_JBFBJX010000002.1, read on the forward strand.
ACGTCAGCGAGATCACCGGCACGCCGAAGAACTCCTGCACCTCGCGGTGCGCGTCCCGGGTCGTCCGGAACCCGGTGCCGGCCAGGATCCACCGGCCCGCCGGGACCAGGTCGCCCTCGCCCTCGCAGACCGACTCGGGATGGTGGACCTCGAAACCCTCCGTCTTGAACCACGCTTCGAAGGGCACGGACTCGGGACGCCGCTCGGGCGCGTGGAAGAGGGAGCCGAAGACCCGGCCCCCGACCACCACCGCGCAGTTGGCGGCGAAGACCATGTCGGGCAGGCCGGGGACCGGAGCGACGGTGTCCACGGTGTGGCCGTGGGCCCGGTAGGCGTCGACCAGTGCCTGCCACTGGTCGAGGGCGCGGATGACGTCGACGGGTCGGTCGGTGCTCATCCACGGGTTGATCGCGTACTGCACGGCGAAGTGTCCGGGTTCGCAGACGAGGAAGCGCCGCCGGCGCGGCACACGGGAGTCGGTCACAGAGGGGTACCTCCGCTTTTCACGGTGTGTGACGGGGTGTTGACACCACGGTAGGAAGTGAGGCCCGAGCCCGACAAGCGATGAAAGCTGCGTGTTCCCGCAGGATCGCTGCGTTCTCCGTCCGGTCAGCGCACGTCTGCTGCGCCGTCCGAAGCAAGCAGGGCCGCTCCCGCCTCCGGACTGTCCGGGATCAGGTGGGACAGCACCATCACACTGATCGTCTTGCGGATGAACGGCTCCGCACGAATCCGCTCCAGCACCTCCTCGAAGTGCTCCACGTCCCGCGCCCGCACGTGCAGCAGCGCGTCCGCGCCGCCGGTCACGGTCATCGCCGCGGTGATCTCCGGGTAGCCCCGCACGACCTCCGCGAGCCGCCGCGGCGGCGCCGCCCCCTCGCAGTACACCTCCACGTACGCCTCCGTGCGCCACCCCAGCGCGGAGGGCCGCACCGTCGCCGTGAACCCGGTGATCACGTCCGTCTCGCGCAGCCGGTCCACCCGGCGCTTGACCGCCGTCGAGGACAGTCCGATCTCCGCGCCGATCTCGGCGAAGGACGTCCTGGCGTTCTCCATCAGAGCGGTGACGATCTTCCGGTCGAGTTCGTCGAAGGAAGCGGGCCTGCTGTTCATGCGGGCACTGTATCCAGCGGATACGGCCACGTCGCAGACGTGTGCAGGCGCCCGGATCGCCCCTACACTCCACCTTCATGCTGCGCGCCCTGGCCGTCGACGACGAACGCCCCACCCTCGAGGAACTCGTGTACCTGCTGAACGCCGACCCCCGCATCGGCACCGCGGAGGGGGCGCGCGACGCGACCGAGGCGCTGCGCCGCATCAACCGGGCCCTGGAGTCCGGCCCCGACGGGCCCGACGCCATCGACGTCGTCTTCCTCGACATCCAGATGCCCGGCCTCGACGGACTGGACCTCGCCCGGCTGCTCACCGGGTTCGCCCGGCCACCGCTGGTCGTGTTCGTCACCGCGCACGAGGACTTCGCCGTCCAGGCCTTCGACCTCAAGGCCGTCGACTACGTGCTCAAACCGGTGCGCAGGGAGCGGCTGGCGGAAGCGGTCCGCCGGGCCGCCGAACGGCGCGGCACCGCCGCCGTGCCCACCCCGCGCATCCCCGTGCACGAACCAGACCCCGACCACATCACCGTCGAACTCGGCGGCGTCACCCGCTTCGTCCCCGTCGACGAGATCACCCACGTCGAGGCCCAGGGCGACTACGCCCGCCTTCACACCGACCGGGGCAGCCACCTCGTCCGCATCCCCCTGTCCACGCTGGAGGAGCGCTGGCGCGCCCGCGGCTTCGTCCGCATCCACCGCCGCCACCTCGTCGCCCTGCGCCACATCGGTGAACTGCGCCTGGACGCGGGCAGTGTCAGCGTCCTGGTCGGCGCCGAGGAACTGCAGGTCAGCCGGCGCCACGCCCGCGAACTGCGGGACCTGCTCATGCGGAGGCCGTGAGCCGTGCCCCAGGACCCCACCGAACGCCGCGTCACCGTCACCGGCCCGCCCGGGCGCACCGTCCCCCACGCCCGCAACCGCTCGCGCGGGCGGCACCCCCAGGCCTCCGGCTCCTACCGCCCGCGCACCGAGATCGACGAGCAGACCACCCTCGGCCACACCTACGTCCGCTCCCTGATGCGCAGCCAGCTGCGCGCCGGACTCACCGCCCTCGCGGTCCTCGGCCTCCTCGTCGGCCCGCTCCCGCTGCTGTTCGCGGCGCTGCCCGACGCCCGCCACCTGGAGTGGGCCGTCCTCGGCTTCGGCCTGTACGCCCCGCTGGTCCTCCTCGCCCGCTGGTACGTGCGCCGCGCCGAGCGCAACGAACGCGACTTCGTACGCCTCGTCGAGGACCGGTGAACTCCAACTACGCCATACCCGCCGTCGCCCTCGTGGTCGTGGCCACCGTCCTCGTCGGCGCCTTCGGCCTGCGCATCTCCCGGACCACGTCCGACTTCTACGTCGCCTCCCGCACCGTCGGACCCCGCCTGAACGCCGCCGCCATCAGCGGCGAGTACCTCTCCGCCGCCTCCTTCCTCGGCATCGCGGGACTGGTCCTCGTCCAGGGACCCGACATGCTCTGGTACCCGGTCGGCTACACCGCCGGGTATCTGGTCCTGCTCCTCTTCGTCGCCGCCCCGCTGCGCCGCTCGGGCGCCTACACGCTGCCCGACTTCGCCGAGGCCCGGCTCGCCTCCCAGGCGGTGCGGCGGCTCGCGGGAGCCTTTGTCGTGGGGGTCGGCTGGCTCTATCTGCTGCCCCAGCTCCAGGGCGCCGGGCTGACCCTCACCGTGCTCAGCGGGGCGCCCGACTGGCTGGGCGGGGTGATCGTCGCCGTCGTCGTCACCGCCATCGTCGCCGCCGGCGGCATGCGCAGCATCACCTTCGTCCAGGCCTTCCAGTTCTGGCTCAAACTCACCGCCCTGCTCGTCCCCGCCCTCTTCCTGGTGCTGGCCTGGCAGGGCGACGGGGCCCCCGGCCGGCCCTTCGAGGAACCCGCCACCTTCCGCGAGCAGCGCTCCGTCCGTGTCGACGACACCCTCACCCTCAAGCTGGAGGAGCCGCTGACGGTCACCGTCGACGGAACCGTGGACGACCGCGCCCGAGACGGCGCTCGCGTCACCCTGCCCGCCGGCAGCCACCGCATCGAGGCCGGCACCCGCCTCACCTTCGCCGCGGACACCCGCGTTCCGGCCGCCGGACGCGGCGCCGACGACGCCCTGTCGCCCTCCCGGGCCGAGAGCCGCACCGAACGCCCGCTGTACGCCACGTACGGCCTGATCCTGGCCACGTTCCTGGGCACCATGGGCCTGCCGCACGTGGTGGTCCGCTTCTACACCAGCCCGACCGGCGTCGCCGCCCGCCGCACCACCGTCGCCGTCCTCGGCCTGATCGGTGCCTTCTACCTGCTGCCACCCCTGTACGGCGCCCTCGGTCGCCTCTACGCCCCCGAGCTGACCCTGACCGGGAAGGCCGACGCCGCGGTCCTGCTGCTGCCGGACCGGGTGATCGGGGGTGTCGGCGGCGACCTGCTCGGCGCGCTGGTCGCGGGCGGTGCCTTCGCCGCGTTCCTGTCCACCGCGTCGGGGCTCACCATGGCCGTCGCGGGCGTGCTCACCCAGGACGTGCTGCCGTCCCGTGCCGTGTCCCACTTCCGGCTCGGCACCCTGCTCGCCATGGCCGTGCCGCTGGCGGCGAGCGCGCTGGTCGGCGGGCTGCCCGTCGCCGACGCGGTCGGCCTCGCCTTCGCCGTGTCCGCCTCCTCCTTCTGCCCGCTGCTCGTCCTCGGCATCTGGTGGCGGCGGCTGACCCCGCCCGGCGCGGCCGCCGGGATGCTGGTGGGCGGCGGCTCCGCCCTGCTCGCCGTCGCCGCCACCATGGGCGGCTTCCCGGGCGGCGGCGGGGCGCTGCACGCGCTGCTGGCCTGGCCCGCCCTGTGGTCGGTGCCGCTGGGCTTCCTCACCATGGTGCTGGTCTCGCTGGCCACCCCGGCCCGGGTCCCGTCCAAAACGGCGGCGATCCTGGCCCGCTTCCACCTGCCGGAGGAGCTGGGCACGGAGGAACTGCGCACGGACGGGCTGCGGACAGAAGCACTGAGCGAGGAGAGGACGCGGTGAGCGGCTCCCTGGGCGGATTCCTCGCGGGCCTGGCCGTCGCCCTGCTGCCGCTGCTGGCCGCCGGCTTCTGGCTGGGCCGGCGCACGGCCCGTCCGCAGCACCTCGGCGGACTGGGCACCCCCGTCGAGCACGCCACCTTCCAGACCCTGCACACCGCCTCGCTGGCCACGCCCCCGCTGCGGGCGGGACTGACCGAGGAGACCGCCGGCAAGTCGGCCCGCAAGCTGCGCTCCCTGCTGGGCACCGACGCGCTGTGCCTGACCGACCTCGAAAAGGTCCTGGTCTGGGACGGCGTGGGCACCCACCACCGCACCGAGATCATGGAACGCCTCGCGGGACCGCTGGCCGCCGGCCGCGGTGAGGCGTTCCGCCTCACCTGCGACACCCCGGACTGCACGGTGCGCTGGGCCGTCGTCGCCCCGCTCACCGTCGACGACCGGGTGCACGGCGCCCTCGTCGCCTGCGCGCCCCGCGAGTCCGCCGTCCTGGTCCGTGCGGCCGGCGAGGTGGCCCGCTGGGTCTCGGTCCAGCTGGAACTCGCCGACCTCGACCAGTCCCGCACCCGTCTCATCGAGGCCGAGATCAAGGCGCTGCGCGCACAGATCTCCCCGCACTTCATCTTCAACTCGCTCGCGGTGATCGCGTCCTTCGTGCGCACCGACCCCGAGCGGGCCCGCGAGCTGCTGCTGGAGTTCGCCGACTTCACCCGCTACTCGTTCCGCCGGCACGGCGACTTCACCACCCTCGCCGACGAGCTGCACGCCATCGACCACTACCTGGCGCTGGTGCGGGCCCGCTTCGGCGACCGCCTCGCCGTCACCCTCCAGGTCGCCCCCGAGGTGCTGCCGGTCGCGCTGCCCTTCCTCTGCCTCCAGCCGCTCGTCGAGAACGCCGTCAAGCACGGCCTGGAGGGCAAGTCCGACCGGTGCCGCATCCAGATCACCGCGCAGGACGCGGGCGCCGAAGCCCTGGTCGTCATCGAGGACGACGGTGCCGGCATGGACCCGGACCTGCTCCGTCGCATCCTGGCACGCGAGGTCAGTCCGTCGGGCGGCATCGGGCTGTCCAACGTCGACGACCGCCTCCGCCAGGTCTACGGAGACGACCACGGCCTCGTCATCGAGACGGCCGTCGGCGCGGGCATGAAGATCACGGTCCGGCTGCCGAAGTACCAGCCGGGCGTGCACTCGGCGGCCCGGCTCGGCCGCGAGTGAGCAGGGGTGCCCCGGGCGGGGCTCAGGTGCGGCGGCCGGCCACCAGCCCCAGGGTGATCAGGCCGAGGACGACCCAGCCGAACCACAACCAGCCGTTGCTTCCGAGCGCCACCGTGTAGGCCGTCACCGCGACCAGGCCGCCGATGGTGAGCGCCCCCATCGTCTTCGTCGAACTGTCCGTGGAACCGGGCATCGCAACACCCTCCTCGTGTCCGTTGCCCTCCATGGTGCCCCGTTCAGCCGCCGCGTGTGTTCAGTGAGGCCAGATAGGCGTTGTACGCCGCGAGCTCCTTGTCGCCGTCGCGCTCGGCGGCCCGGTCGCTGCGCCGCGCCTGCCGCTCCTCGGAGGCGTACCACTGGAAAAGCAGCGCGAGCAGCACGAGGACGGACGGGACCTCGCTGAACGCCCAGGCGATGCCGCCGGCCGCGTTCTGGTCGGAGAGGGCGTCGATGCCGAGGGAGGCGGACGGGTTCTTGAACGTCTCGACCATCGGCGAGGAGGCCATCATCAGCGCGATGCCGAAGAACGCGTGGAACGGCATGCCCGCGAACAGCTCCAGCATCCGCATCAGGTAGCCCGGCCGGTGCGGGCCGGGGTCCACGCCCATGATCGGCCAGAAGAACACCAGGCCGACCGCGAGGAAGTGCACCATCATCCCGATGTGCCCGGCCTGCGAGCTCATCAGCGTGTCGAAGAGGGGGGTGAAGTACAGCGCGTACAGGCTCGCGATGAACAGCGGGATGGTGAACGCCGGATGCGTGATGATCCGCATGTACCGGCTGTGCAGCAGCATCAGCAGTACCTCGCGGGGCCCCTTGCGGCCGCGGCCCGCCGGGGGCAGCGCACGCAGCGCCAGCGTGATCGGGGCGCCGAGCAGCAGCAGGATCGGCGACACCATGCTGATCACCATGTGCTGCACCATGTGCACGCTGAACATGACCATCCCGTAGTCGTTCAGCTTGGTGCACATCATCAGGACGACGCTGAGCACACCGGCCACGAAGGCCGCGGTCCGGCCGACCGGCCACTTGTCACCGCGCCGCACCAGACGGACGACGCCCCAGCCGTACAGCGCCAGACCCAGGAGGCAGGCGACGAGGAAGAAGGGGTCCGCCGACCAGCCGAGCCCCCGCCCCAGCGTGAACGGCGGCAGATCCATCGTCATGCCGTGCCCGCTGTGATCCATCCGCCCGCTCCTGTTTCATGGGGGTTGAGCGCGGTTGAACACCGCTTGTCCGAAGGCAAGCGTAGAACCGCCCCCGGCCACATCTGCGACCGGGGGCGGTGAAACGCGCCCGAAGGGGGCGCGGGGCTGTATCGCTCTGCGGCTCCGCCGCGAGGGCGCGATCAACCACAACGAACCCGCGGTCCGCGAAGCACCGGTGGACCCGAGCTCTCAACGGCCCCGAAGGATCAGAGCACGCACTCCGCCTCCGCGTACCGCGCATCCGGCACCGTCTTCAGCGACTCCACCGCGGCGCCGAGCGACACCATCTCGATGTCCGTCCCGCGCAGCGCCGTCATCATCCCGAACTCCCCGCGGTGCACCGCCTCCACCGCGTGCCACCCGAACCGCGTCGCCAGTACCCGGTCGTACGCCGTCGGCGTCCCCCCGCGCTGGACATGCCCGAGTATCACCGGCCGGGCCTCCTTGCCGAGCCGGTCCTCCAGCTCGATCGAGAGCTGGCGGGCGATCCCGGCGAAGCGCTCGTGGCCGTAGACGTCCTTGCCGCCCTCGTCGAAGTCCATGGTCCCGGCCTTCGGCTTGGCACCCTCCGCGGCCACCACGATCGCGAACCGCTTGCCCGCCGAGAAACGCTCGCCGACCTTCGCGGTCAGCTCGTCGATGTCGAAGGGCCGCTCCGGGACGACGACGGCGTGGGCGCCGGCCGCCATGCCCGAGTGCAGCGCGATCCAGCCGGTGTGCCGGCCCATGACCTCGACGATCAGCACCCGCTGGTGCGACTCGGCGGTGGTCTTCAGCCGGTCCAGGGCCTCGGTGGCGACGGTGACCGCGGTGTCGAAGCCGAAGGTGACGTCGGTGACCGCTATGTCGTTGTCGATGGTCTTCGGCACGCCGACGATCGGCAGGCCGTTGTCGGACAGCAGCCGGGCCGCCTTCAGCGTGCCCTCGCCGCCGATCGGGATGATGGCGTCGAGGCCGAGTTCCTCGACGTGCCCGCGGGCCCGCTCGACGCCGTCCCGCAGGTGCTCGGGACGGACCCGGGAGGAGCCGAGGATGGTGCCGCCGCGGGCCAGGATGCCGCCGACCGCGTCGAGGTCGAGCTTGAGGTAGTCGCACTCCAGGAGGCCCTTCCAGCCGTCCCGGAAACCGATGACCTCGTCGCCGTGGTCGACGACGGCACGGTGCACGACGGACCGGATGACGGCGTTCAGGCCGGGGCAGTCGCCGCCGGACGTGAGGACACCAATGCGCATAGCCCGAAATACCTTCTCAACGTGGCACGGGTCCGGACCGCGCTGTCCGGTTCGATTCCCCGCCACCCTAGCGGTACCGGAGGGCGGGGCCGAACCATGCGTCCGCCTGCTGGACGCATCCGCTCACCTGTGCGGATGCCCCATCAGACGGGCCCCCGCAGCGGGGCTCAGGCGGGCTGCTGCGCGGCCGCGATGCGCTCGTTGCGGAGCGCCTCGTACCAGCGGTCGTCGGTGGGCGGCAGCGCGTTCACGTCGAGGGCGAGCTTGAGCAGCAGGTCCGCGATCTGCGGGTTGCGGGCCAGCACGGGGCCGTGCATGTACGTACCGAAGACCGTGTCGTTGTACGCGCCCTCGGTGCCGTCGCCCGTGCCGTTGCCGTTGCCGAAGCGGACCTGGGCGAGCGGGCGTGCGCCCGGCCCGATGTGGGTGACGCCCTGATGGTTCTCGAAGCCGGTCAGCGGGGGCAGGCCGAGGCGCGGGTCGATGTCGCCGAGGACGTCGCCGACGCAGCGCGCGCCCTCGCCGCGGGTCGAGACCACGTCGAGCAGGCCGAGGCCCGGCTCGCGCTGGCCCAGGTCGTTGATGAACTCCTGGCCCAGGATCTGGTAGCCGGCGCAGACGGAGAAGACGATCGCGCCGTTCTCCACGGCTCGGTGCAGGCCGCCGTCGCGGCGCAGCCGCTCGGCCGCGAGCCGCTGCGGCCGGTCCTCGCCGCCGCCGATCAGGTAGATGTCGCCGGAGGTCGGGATCGGCTGGTCGCTGCGCACGTCGAGGCGGGCCACGTCGAGACCGCGCTGGCGGGCGCGGCGCTCCACGACGAGGGCGTTGCCCTGGTCGCCGTAGGTGCTGAGCAGGTCCGGGTAGATCCAGACGATCCGCAGTTGGTTGTCGCTCACGAAAATCCCCTGAAGTCTCGCGGTCAGTTGCCGACGCGGCGGCGCAGGTCCTGGAAGGCGGTGTAGTTCGCGATGACCTCGATGCGTCCCGGCGGGCACAGCTGCACCGCCTGGTCGAGGTCCTCGCACACCTGGAACTGCTGGTTCGCGACCTCCAGGCGCACCGCGAGGTCCAGCTTCCGGTCGCCGATCACGCAGATCGGGTGGCCGGTCAGCCGGGTGTAGTCCACGTCCCACAGCCACGAGGTGTCGGTGCCGTCGGCGCCGCGCGCGTTCACCGAGAGGATCACCGGAGCCGGCGGCGGGTCGATCAGGGAGAAGGTCTCCAGCCAGCCCGCCGGGTTCTTGGCGAGCAGCAGGCGCAGGTCGCGGCCCTGGAACTGGACGATGTCGTAACGCCCCGCGACCGCCTGCACCTGGTACATCCGCTCCAGGGCGACCTGCGGCGGCACCCCGAAGACGGCGGCGACGGCGGCCGAGGAGGCGGCGTTGGCCTTGTTGGCGCGGCCCGGCAGCTGGAGGTGGATCGGCCAGGCGGAGCCGTGCGGGTCGAGCACGTGGTCGCCGGAGAGCGCCCAGCTCGGTGTGGGACGGCGGAAGCCGCACTCGCCGCAGAACCAGTCGTCGCCGGGGCGCTGCATCACACCGCCGCAGGACGGGCAGGACCAGGCGTCGTCCTTCCACATCTGCCCGGCGGCGACCCAGATCACGTTCGGGGAGGAGGAGGCGGCCCACACCACCAGCGGGTCGTCGGCGTTGGCGACGACCACGGCCTTCGAACCGGCCAGGCCCTCGCGCCAGTTCTCGGCGAGCATCCGGGTCTCGGCGGCGCGGTCCAGCTGGTCGCGGGAGAGGTTGAGCAGCGCGATGCACTTCGGGTCGGTGGCCTGGGCGACGCCGACCAGGTACTTCTCGTCGACCTCGATGACGCCGAAGCGCGACTCCGCGCCGCGCGCGAGCGCCGAGGTGATGCCGGCCGGCATGTTGGCGCCGAGCGCGTTGGAGACGACCGGACCGGCCGCCTTCAGCGCCTCGGCGATGAGCCGGGTGGTGGTGGTCTTGCCGTTGGTCGCCGAGACGAGGGTCACGTCCAGGTGCCCGGCGAGCCGGTGGAGGAGGTCGGGGTCGAGTTTCAGCGCGACCCGGCCGCCGATCACCGAACCGCTGCCGCGCCCCGCGGCGCGCGATGCCGCCGCGACCGCCTTGCCCGCGGTCACGGCGATCTTGGCCCGCGGCGTGAGCGGGTCCGAGTTGCCTGCCATCAGTTCTCGATCCTCCTTGCCGTACGCGCCGCGCCTGAAGCCTGTGAAGCCTGACGGCCACGTGGTGTGGACCTCAGCCTATCGAGATCCATTCGCACTCCCGAATCGCGGCACCGGCCACCGGGTTCCGGCGGTGGGCGCGTGCCGCCGGGGACACAGGGACCTTACTCTGACCGCCATGCGACAAGGCTCGATCCCGGGCGCCCGCGGGCGCGTCCGCCCCCTCTGCCTCCTCGGCGATCCCGTCCTGCACACCCCCTGCGCGGAGGTGACGGACTTCGGTCCACAACTCGCGACGCTCGTGGAGGACCTGTTCGCGACCATGTACGCCGCCCACGGGGTGGGGCTGGCCGCGAACCAGGTCGGCGAGGCGTTGCGGGTCTTCGTGTACGACTGCCCGGACGACGAGGACGAGCGGCACCTCGGGCACGTGGTGAACCCCCGGCCGGTGGAGACCGGCGGGGTGGTGGTGCGCGGTCCGGAGGGCTGTCTGTCGCTGCCGGGCCTGGAGGCGGGGACCGAGCGGTACGACGAGGCGGTCGTGACGGGCTTCACGGTGACGGGCGAGCCGGTCACCGTACGCGGCACGGGGTTCTTCGCGCGGTGTCTCCAGCACGAATGCGACCATCTGGAGGGCCGGGTCTACGCCGATCGCCTGACGGGCCGGCGCCACCGGAAGCTGATGCGCCAGGTGGCCCGGGCGTCCTGGCATCGCTGAGCGCCCGCTCCGTGGACGGCCCGAGGATGCGGCGAGGGGGCGGTCAGAAGCCCGGCCCGCCCGCCTTGTCGCCGGCCTCGGCGAGGCGGCCCCACAGCAGGTCGGCCAGGCTGCGGACCAACTCCTCCCGCGGGCAGGGCCGTTCGCCCAGCCACCAGTCCCCGGCGGCGTGCATCATGCCCACGATCCCGTGCCCCCACACCCGGGCCAGCTGCTGCGTGCCCGGTCCGACGTCGAGCCGTTCCTCGATGACCTGGGCCAGCTCCTCGCCCATGCGGCGCAGCAGCGGCGCCGAGTGTTTGCCGACGTCGAAGCCCTGCTCGGACTGGTCGCCCGGGACGCCGGCACTCTCCGCCGGATGCATCAGGAAGCGGTACACCTGCGGGCGGGCCTCGATGGCCGCCAGATAGGTGTCCAGGGTGGCCTCGACGCGCTGCCGACGCTCCGCCGGGGCGTCCAGGGCGGCCCGCAGCGAGGCGAGGAGCGCGTCCGTGTGCCGGACGGCGAGGGCGGCGTAGAGTCCGCCCTTGTCGCCGAAGTGCCGGTAGAGGATCGGCTTGGTGATGCCGGCCTCGGCGGCGATGGCGTTCATCGAGGCGTGCGGACCGTCGCGCAGCACCACCCGGTCGGCGGCCTCGAGCAGTTCGCGCCGTCTGCGGTCGGCGGACGTCTGCTGATCGGTCCGCTGCGTGGTGTTCATGTGCTCTCCCCACCCGTGCTGTTTCGGTGACGCCTGCGCAAACTAACACCCACGGGGGGCGTGACATCGAACGGGAGGGCGAGGTCATCCGGGGAGTTGACTTTTCTTACCCACCGGTAACAGACTCGGGGTTACCGCAAGTAACATGCATGGGCGTCACTGGAGGGGACATGGCCGAGTTCACCATGGAGCTGAGCGACGAACAGAAGGAGGTCCGGGACTGGCTGCACGGCTTCGCGGCCGACGTCATCCGTCCCGCGGCCGCCGAATGGGACGAGCGCGAGGAGACCCCCTGGCCGGTGATCCAGGAGGCCGCCAAGGTCGGCATCTACTCCCTGGACTTCTACGCCCAGCAGTACTTCGACCCCACCGGCCTCGGCATCCCCATGGCGATGGAGGAGCTGTTCTGGGGCGATGCGGGCATCGCCCTGTCGATCGTCGGCACGGGCCTCGCGGCCGTCGGAGTCCTCGCCAACGGCACCGAGGAGCAGATCGGCACCTGGATCCCGCAGATGTACGGCGACGCGGGCGACGTCAAGCTCGCCGCCTTCTGCTCCTCCGAGCCCGACGCCGGCTCCGACGTCGCCTCCATGCGCACCCGTGCCGTGTACGACGAGGCCAAGGACGAGTGGGTACTCAACGGCACCAAGACCTGGGCGACCAACGGCGGCATCGCCAACGTCCACGTCGTCGTCGCGGTCGTCGACCCGGACCTCGGTTCCAAGGGCCACGCGTCCTTCATCGTGCCGCCGAACACGCCGGGGCTGTCCCAGGGCCAGAAGTTCAAGAAGCACGGCATCCGCGCCTCGCACACCGCCGAGGTCGTCCTCGACAACGTGCGCGTGCCCGGCTCCTGCCTGCTCGGCGGCAAGGAGAAGCTGGACGCCCGCCTCGCCCGGGCCCGGGAGAAGGCCAAGAAGGGCGGCGTGGGGGTCCCCCCGGCCGGAGACCGGGGGAGCGTGAAGAACGCCGCGATGGCCACCTTCGAGGCGTCCCGCCCGGCGGTCGGCGCGATGGCGGTCGGCACGGCCCGGGCCGCGTACGAGGTGGCGCTGGAGTACGCGCAGACCCGGGAGCAGTTCGGGCGCCCGATCATCGACAACCAGGGCGTCGCCTTCCAGCTCGCGGACATGCGCACGTCCATCGACGCGGCCCGGCTGCTGGTGTGGCGTGCCTCCTGGATGGCCGTCAACGGCAAGCCGTTCACGGCGGCCGAGGGCTCGATGTCCAAGCTCTTCGCGAGCGAGACCGCGAAGAAGGTGACCGCCCAGGCGGTCCAGATCCTGGGCGGCAACGGCTACACGCGGGAGTACCCGGTGGAGCGGATGCACCGCGACTCCGCGATCTACACGATCTTCGAGGGCACGAGTGAGATCCAGCGGCTGGTTATTGCGCGGACGCTGGCGGGGATGCCGATTCGTTGAGCGTCGTTTCGGGTTCTGTGCGACGCCGGGTGCTGGTCCGTGGTGGCTGGTCGCGTACTTCCCCGCGCCCCTGGAGTCGGGACTCTCACCGGTGCTTCAAGGGTGTGAGCTGTTCGATGTCGTAGCGCTTTCTCAGGGCCTCGATCGCCTCGTGGTCCGGTGGGCCTCCGTCGCCGAGGAGCTCCAGCAGTTCCTCGAAGTAGCGCTCGTGGTCCGGGGGCGGGCCGGCCTGGAAGAACATCTTGGCCGGCTCGCCCGTCGGGTTCGCGAACGCGTGCGGGCAGCCGGGGGGTACGACGACGACCGTGCCCGGGGTGGCGCGCACCACCCGGTTGCCCGAACTCGACTCCCACTTCCGCCAACTGTCCGGCGTACGGACCCTCGGCTCGAAGGCGAGCACGTCCAGCTCGCCCTCCAGCACGTAGAACAGCTCCTCGCTGCGGGTGTGCACGTGGGCGCCGACGTCGAACCCGGGCGGCACGATCACCTCGAAGGTGGACGCCATGCGCGAGTGCGAGCCGGTCACCTTGAAGGTCACGTGCTGGGCCGGCGCCTGCACCACCCGGCCCTGGCCCGGCGGCACCAGCAGGCCCTCCGTCGCCGCGGCGAGCGCGCTCACCAGGTCACCGGGAGCGCCTCGGGCCCGCGGATCAGCGCCCCCTTCTTGAAGGGCACGTCTTCGGGCGCCACCGCGAGCTTCAGTCCCGGCACCCGGTCCAGGATCGCGTCGACGAGCAGCTCCGACTCCAGCCGGGCCAGCATGCCGCCGGGGCAGTAGTGCGGGCCGAAGCCGAAGGACACGTGCGGGTTGGGGCTGCGCCCGAAGTCGATCGTGTCCGGGTCGGGAAAGACCTCCGGGTCGCGGTTGGCCGCCAGGTACGACACGTAGACCGCGTCGCCCGCGCGGATCCGCACGCCCCTGATCTCCACGTCCTCCAGCGCGATCCGGGAGAGCCCGACGGCGTTGCGGTGGGGGATCCAGCGCAGCAGTTCGTCGATGGCGCGGGGACGGATCTCCGGTTCGCAACGCAGGCGTTCGGCGAGTTCGGGCCGGCTCAGCAGCAGGTGGAACATCTGCCCGCTGTTGTTGGTGACCGCCTCGCCGCCGATCTGCAGCAGGACCGCGAGCCCCACCGCCTCCGCCAGGGTGATCTCGTCGCGCCCCACGGCGGCACCCAGCAGCGAGGTGACGTCCTCGCCGGTGCTGTCCGCACGGAGCCCGATGAGGTCCGAGAAGTAGGTGTTCATGTCGTTCTTGGCCCGCTCGCTGACCTCGGCGCCGTGCGAGGAGGACAGGATCAGCTGGGTCCAGGTGTGCATGGCGTGCCGGTCGGTGGCCGGCACCCCCATCAGCTCGCAGATGACCGCGATGGGGAAGGGGCTCAGCACGGCCTCGGTGAGGTCGGCGGGCGGCCCGGCCCGCAGCATGGCGTCGACCAGTTCGTCGAGCATGCCGCGGGACCGCTCGCGCACGCGCTCCACGCCCCGTGCGGTGAAGGCCGCGGCCACCGTGCGGCGCAGCCGGGTGTGGTCCGGCGGGTCGAGGAAGCCGACCGCGCCGCGCTCGGGAATGAAGTGCGGGGCCAGCCGGGTGACCTGCCGGTCCATGACGGCCTCGCGCCCGAACCGGGGGTCGTTGGTGACCAGGCGGACGTCGTCGTGGCGGGTGACCAGCCAGGCCCAGCCCTCGCCGTTGGGGAGCGAGATGCGGGTGACGGGGCCCTCGCGCATCAACTCGGTCAGCACCGGGTCGAAGTCGCTGCCGGGCAGATCGACGGCCGGCCAGTCCCGGACGGGCGGCACGGTCTGAGAAATCGTTTCTTCGCTCACGTCTGCCTCACACTCCGCGTCGCACCCCGGGACACGTCCCGCGCGATGCCCTGCCGCATGCTCCGCCGCGCATCCGCCGTCTGCCAGCAGCCCAGGGACATCTCCGCGGTGATGCCCGGCCCGAACCCGGCCAGCAGCCCGCGCGCCCCCTCCTCGACGCCGCCTTCGTCGAAGAGCCTGCGCAGCGCGTCCAGGACGACGGCGCTGGCGATGTTGCCGTACTCGGTGAGCGTGGCCCGGCTGAAGCGGAACGCGTACGGGTCGACCTGCAGGAACGTGCTGAGGTCGTCGAGGATCCGGGGGCCGCCCGCGTGCACGATGTAGAAGTCCAGGTCGGCGGCGTCCCAACCGTGCTCGCCCGCCAGGCTCTTGAGGGCCGGCGCGAGCGGCTCCATGGTGGCCGGCACCCGCTTGTCCAGCAGGAAGTGGAAACCGGTCGCCTTCACGTCGTACATGATCCACTCTTCGGTCTTGGGGATCAGGTACGAGCCGTTGCGCTCCAGGCGCACTCCGGTACCGCCCCGGCCGCGGACCACCGCGGCGGCGATGCCGTCGCCGAAGAGGCCGTTGCAGAGCAGGGAGCCCACGCCGAGGTCGGTGGGCTGGTAGCACAGCGAGCAGAACTCGCAGGCCACGATGAGCGCGTTGGCCTCGGGGTAGGCGGTGCAGAAGTCGTGGGCGCGGTTGATCGCCGCACCTCCGGCCGCACAGCCCAGCTGGGCGATGGGTATCTGCCGGGTGGTGCTGTCGAAGCCCATCTCGTTGATCAGCCACGCCGTGAGCGAGGGCATCATGAAGCCCGTGCACGAGACGTAGATGATCACGTCGATGTCGGTGGTGAGCAGCTCCGCGTCGTCCAGGGCGCGCTGGATCACGGCCGGGACGCGGGACTTCGCCTCCCGCTCGTAGACCTTGTTGCGGTCCTCGAAGCCGGGGTGTTCCAGTGTCTTCTCGATGGGCTGCACGATGTGCCGGGTGCGGACCCCGGTGTTCTCTATCAGCCGGAGCGCGAGCGGCAGTTGGGGATGGTCGGTGTGGCGCCGGCGCGCCAGCTCCAGCGTCTCCTCCATCGTGATCACATGCTCCGGGACGGACACCGAGGGTCTGCACAAAGTCGCCATGAACCGTGCCTGCTTTCGCCTCGCGGAAGGCTTGCGCCCCCCGGCCGGAAAGTGCCGCACCTTCTCAGGGGTGCCCGTCCACGATCACTCACCGGGGCGGTGATCTCCCGCCGGGTTACTCCGTCTCGGGGAACGGGCCGTCGCGGGGAGGCGTGCCGAAGGCGTCAGGAGGAGCGGCCGCTGCTGTGGGCGATGCACGCCACGTCGATCCGGTCGGCCAGCTTGGCCAGCTCGATGGTGAGGGCCGCGACGGTGTCCTCGTCCAGCCTCTCCTCGCCGGTCTCCACCAACCGCAGCCACCGCCCGCCGACCGTGCGCAGCAGCTTGCTCACGTCGGACGCGGCGACCTGGAGCGTGCCGCGGTCGTCGACGATCAGAGGCAGGGTCACTTCGCGGTTCACAAAGGGGATCGTAGTCGCGGAAGGCTCACGCTCCGTGCCATACGGTGGTGATGTTGCAGAACTCGCGGATTCCGTGCCCGGACAGCTCACGCCCGTAGCCCGACCGCTTGACCCCGCCGAACGGGAACGCCGGATGGGACGCCGTCATCCCGTTGACGTACACGCCGCCCGCCTCCAGGTCCCGGACGAACCGGTCCACGTCGGCGTCGTCGCGCGTCCACACGTTGGAACTGAGGCCGAAGTCCGTGTCGTTGGCGATCAGCACCGCCTCGTCCAGGTCGGCCGCCCGGTACAGCGTGGCGACCGGCCCGAATGCCTCCTCGCGGTGGATGCGCATCTCGCGGGTGACGTCCGCCAGGACGGTCGGCGGGTAGTACCAGCCCGGCCCGTCCGGGCGTTCACCGCCGCACAGGACGCTCGCGCCGCCGCGCACCGCGTCGTCGACCAGCTCCACCAGGTCGTTCAGCCCCTGCTCGCTGGAGAGCGGCCCGACCTCGGTCTCCTCGTCCATCGGGTCGCCGACCTTCAGGGCCCGCATGCCCTCGGTGAAGCGCTCGGCGAAGGCGTCGTACACGTCCGTGTGCACGATGAACCGCTTGGCGGCGATGCACGACTGCCCGGCGTTCTGCGTGCGCGCGGTCACCGCCACCGCGGCGGCCCGCTCGAGGTCCGCGGACGGCATGACGACGAACGGGTCGCTGCCGCCCAGCTCGAGGACCGTCTTCTTGATCATCTCCCCTGCCGTGGAGGCCACCGCGCGGCCCGCCGGCTCGCTGCCGGTGAGGGTGGCGGCCCGCACCCGCTCGTCGCGCAGGACGTCGTCGACCTGGGCGGAGCCGATGAGGAGCGTCTGGAAGCAGCCCTCCGGGAAGCCCGCCCGGTGGAACAGGTCCTCCAGGTACAGGGCGGTCTGCGGCACGTTCGAGGCGTGCTTGAGCAGCCCGACGTTGCCCGCCATCAGCGCGGGCGCCGCGAACCGGATCACCTGCCAGAGCGGGAAGTTCCACGGCATCACCGCGAGCACCGGGCCGAGCGGGCGGTAGCGGACCAGGGCCCGGGAGGCGCCGGAGTCCTTCACGTCGGCGTCGTCCGGCTCCTCGTCGGCCAGCAGCTCGGCCGCGTGGTCGGCGTACCAGCGCATCGCCTTGGCGCATTTGGCCGCCTCCGCGCGGGCCTGCCTGACCGGCTTGCCCATCTCCGTGGTGATGACCCTGCCGATCTCCTTCTGGTCGGCCTCCAGGAGATCGGCGGCCCGGCGCATCAGCCCGGCCCGCTCGTAGAACCCCGTGGTCCGGTAAGTGCGGAAGGTGGCCTCCGCGAGCTCGATCCGGCGCTCGATCTCCTCCTCGCCCATGGCCTCGTACGTCCTGAGCGTCTCGCCGTTCGCCGGGTTCACCGTCGCGATGGGCATGGCCGACCTCCCTGGGTGCATTCGTGCTTCGACCTTGGCGTGCGGCGCGGGGCGCCGCAACGCGGACGGGTCGCGTCGTTCGTCGTGGTTCCTGGTGGTGTCTCGTCAGTGCGAGTGCTCCGCCAGGCGGTCGAGAAACGCGGACTGCGCCTTCACGATCACCTCGCGCGCCCGGTCCAGCCCGAACCACGCCACCCGGTCCAGCTCGGGGAACTCCTCGGTCCGCCCCGACCTCGGCGGCCACTCCATGCGGAAGGTGCCGGGGACGACCGTCGCCGGATCGAGGTCGGCCTCCAGGGCCCAGACCGTGACGAGCTTCCCGCCCGCCTGCCGCACCTCCCCGAGCGGCACGGCTTCGCCCTCGGGCGGCGGCAGCCCCAGCTCCTCCTCGAACTCGCGCCGGGCCGCCTCCCACGCCGGTTCCCCGGGGTCGTACTCGCCCTTGGGGACGGTCCACGCCCCGGCTTCGCGGCGGATGTAGAACGGGCCGCCCATGTGGCCGAGCAGCACCTGGAGCTCACCCGTGGGACCGCGCCGGTGCAGCAGCAGGCCCGCGCTCCGTCTCACGGCGCCACCCCGGGGTGTGCGGCGAGCAGGGTCTCCACGGTGTCCGCGTCCTCGGGGCGCTTGTCCTCGCGGTAGCGGACCACGCGGGCGAAGCGCAGGGTGACGCCGGCCGGGTAGCGGGTGGAGCGCTGGAGGCCGTCGTAGGCGATCTCGACGACGAGTTCGGGGCGTACGGTCACACCCCAGCCGTGCTCCTCGACGGCCAGCTCCCCGAGGCGCTCGGTCTGCCAGGCCAGCAGCGCGTCGGTCATGCCCTTGAAGGTCTTGCCGAGCATGGCGAAGGAGCCGTCGGGGGAGCGGGCGCCCAGGTGGAGGTTGGAGAGCTTGCCGGTGCGGCGGCCGTGGCCCCACTCGGCGGCCAGCACCACCAGGTCGAGCGTGTGGACCGGCTTGACCTTCAGCCAGGACGCGCCGCGCCGGCCCGCGCTGTACGCGGCGTCCAGCCCCTTGACGACGACGCCCTCGTGCCCGCGTGCCAGTGCCTCGCCCAGGAACTCCTCCGCGGCGCCGGTCTCCTCCGGGCCGCGCACCAGCGTGCGCCGCACCCGCAGGGGCTCGGGTACCAGCCGGGCCAGCTCCGCGTGCCGCTCGGTCAGCGGCAGGTCGAGCAGGTCGCGGCCGTGGACGGACAGCACGTCGAAGAAGACCGCGGAGACCGGGACCGCCCGTGCCGCCGTGGCCACGTCGGTGCGCGAGCCGACCCGGCCGGCGGTCTCCTGGAAGGAGCGGGGACGCCCGTCCTCGTCGAGGGAGATCGCCTCGCCGTCCAGGACGAACCGCTCGCCGGGCAGCGCCAGGGCCGCCTCGGTGACCTCGGGGAGCCGGTCGGTGATCTCGTCCAGGGTGCGGGTGTAGATCCGTACGGTGCCGCCGTCCCGGTGCACCTGCACGCGGATGCCGTCCAGCTTCTCCTCCACGGCCGCGGCGCCCAGCTTGCCGACCGCCTCACCGACCGAGGAGGCGCTGTGCGCCAGCATCGGCAGCACGGGCCGGCCGACGGTGAGCCGGAAGCCCTCCAGGGCGCCGGGACCGTCGGCCAGCAGGGCCTCGGCCACCGTCTGGAGCGACCCCGCGAGCATCACCGCGCGCCGTACGTCCGCCGGGGGCGCGTCGGTCGCCGCGGCCAGGCCCTCGACGGCGGCCGCGTCCAGGGCGCCCTGGCGGACCTCCCCGGTGAGCAGCCCGATCAGGAAGCGCTGCTCGTCCTCGGTGGCGGCGCCCATCAGCTCGCCGACCAGCCGGGCCCGCTCGGCCTGCGACCCGGCCCCGGACACCGCGCCGAGCCGGGTGAGCCGGGCGTCCACGTCGCGCACCGTCAGGGTCGGCGCGTCGGCCGGCGGCACCCGGCGGCTCAGCACCTTCCAGCCGACGCCGATCCGGCCCTGCGGGAGTCGCCCCGCCAGGTACGGGATGACGACCGGCACGTCCGCCGCCTCCGCCTCACGGAACAGCTCTGCGAGCAGGACGGTCTTCCGGGACCGCGCCGACGTTGCGGCGACCTCCCGGGACACCTGGGCCAACCGGGCAAGCAGCATGCAGTCATGGTGCACCGGAGAGGGCCGGCGTACACCCGCGAGTGCCGCACGCCCGCGCGGGCGCGTGCCGGCGTAGGCCCGCTGTGCGTGCTCCGGGTGCTCCACGTACTCCCGGGAACCTCCGCGGTGCTCCGGGTGCCGGGGTGCCCTCAGTCCGTGAGGGCCGCGTCCAGGCCCGACATGATCAGGTCGCCGACGACCGCCGCCGCCGCGCGGTAGCCGCCGCTGGCCGCGTGGACGACCTGCTCGGCGAAGCCGAGGGCGTTTCCGGCGGTCCACACGCCCGGCACGGTCGTCCGGCCCGTCGGGTCCACCACGGGATAGGCGCCGAACGGCGTCTCCTGCAGTTCCGTCCCCAGCCGCTCCATCAGACCGGTCTGCGGGACCGCCTTCGGGGCCACGAACAGCACCGTGCGGTCGTGCGCCGTGCCGTCCGCGAGCCGGACCCCGGTGAGCCGGTCGTCCTCGACTCGCAGGCCCGCGACCTCTCCGGGGACCACCTTGACCCCGGCCGCCGCGAGCCGCCGCAGGTCGTCGTCGGACAGTTCGCTCTCGGCGACCGTGTGCAGGAAGAGCGTCACGTCGTCCGACCAGCCGGACACCATCAGCGCCTGGTGCACGCTGAGCGAACTGGTGGCCAGGACGCCGAAGCGCTCGTCCCGCACCTCCCAGCCGTGGCAGAACGGGCAGTGCAGTACGTCCCGGCCGAACCGCTCGGCGACCTGCTCGACGGCCGGCAGTTCGTCCCTGAGTCCGGTGGTGACGATCAGCCGGCGGGCGTGCACAGTGTGCCCGCCGGCCAGTTCCACCGCGAAGTCCTCGCCGCGGGAGACGTCCACGGCACGGTCGCGGACCAGCTCCACCCCGTAGCGCGCGATCTCCTCCCGGCCGAGGGCCAGGAACTCGGCGGGGGCCATGCCGTCCCGGGTCAGGTAGCCCTGCATGTGGTCCGAGGGCGCGTTGCGCGGCTCGCCGGCGTCGACGACCAGGGTGCGCAGCCGCGAGCGGCCCAGGACGAGCGCGGCGGAGAGCCCGGCCGCTCCGCCACCGACGACGACGACGTCGTACCGCCCGGCCGGGTCCTTCTTCTCGGTCGTGGTGCTGTGCTGGGTCATGGTGACCACCTCCACGTAGAAGGTCGCCCGATGCCTCGGGATTGACAAATGTATTTGCCGGTTCTGCAATAAACGCATGACGACTGCAGACGACGTCCTCGCCGGTGTCGGACCGAGGCTTCGCCGGCTTCGCAAGGAGCGGGAGGTGACGCTGGCGGCCCTGTCCGAGACCACGGGTATCTCGGTGAGCACCCTGTCGCGGCTGGAAGCGGGCCTGCGCAAGCCGAGCCTGGAGCTGTTGCTGCCGATCGCCCAGGCCCACCAGGTGCCACTGGACGAACTGGTCGGCGCCCCGCCGGTCGGCGACCCCCGGGTGCGGGCCGAGCCGATCGTGCGCCACGGCCGCACCCACTGGCCGCTCACCCGCCAGGCGGGCGGCCTCCAGGCGTTCAAGGTGCTGGAACCCCGGCGCAGGGAGGAGCCTGACCCGCGCACCCACGAGGGGTACGAGTGGCTCTACGTCCTCTCCGGGCGGCTGCGGCTCGTGCTCGGCGAGCACGACGTGGTGCTGTCCGCCGGAGAGGCCGCCGAGTTCGACACCCGGGTACCGCACTGGTTCGGATCGACCGGGGAGGGGCCGGTCGAGTTCCTCAGTCTCTTCGGACCGCAGGGGGAGCGGATGCACGTACGGGCGCGGCCCGCGCGGGCGTGAGCCCCAGCCTGTTCCCCGATGGACACCCAAGCCTGTTCCCCGATGGGTACCTCAACCTGTTCCCCGATGGGCAAGCGACCGCTTAGTATGCGGAGGACCGGTCGGACGACGCAGTCGGTGGAGGTCCCGCATGCAGGCATGGCAGGTGCACGAGAACGGCGAGCCGGGCGAGGTGATGCGCCTCGCGGACGTGCCCTCGCCGGTGCCCGGCGAGGGCCAGGTCCTGTTGAAGGTGCGGGCCGCCAACATCAACTTCCCGGACGCCCTGATGTGCCGGGGCCAGTACCAGGTCCGGCCGCCGCTGCCGTTCACGCCGGGCGTGGAGATCTGCGGCGAGACCGAGGACGGCCGCCGCGTCCTGGCCAACCCGGCGCTGCCGCACGGCGGCTTCGCCGAGTACGCCCTCGCCGACGCCCGCGCCCTGCTGCCCGCGCCGGACGCCCTGGACGACGCCGAGGCCGCCGCCCTGCACATCGGCTACCAGACCGGCTGGTTCGGCCTGCACCGCCGGGCCCGCCTGGAGGCCGGCGACACCCTGCTCGTCCACGCCGCCGCGGGAGGTGTCGGAAGCGCCGCCGTACAGCTCGGCAAGGCGGCCGGCGCCACTGTCATCGGCGTCGTCGGCGGACCGCAGAAGGCGGCCGTCGCCCGCGAGCTGGGCTGCGACGTGGTCGTCGACCGGCGCGGTGCGGACGTCGTCGCGGCCGTCAAGGAGGCCACCGGCGGCCGGGGCGCCGACGTGATCTACGACCCGGTGGGCGGCGACGCGTACACCCAGTCCACCAAGGTCGTCGCCTTCGAGGGGCGGATCGTCGTCGTCGGCTTCGCGAGCGGCACCATCCCCAGCCCGGCGCTGAACCACGCGCTGGTGAAGAACTACACGATCCTCGGCCTGCACTGGGGCCTGTACAACACCAAGAACCCCCGACTGGTCCGGCACTGCCACGAGCAGCTCACCGAGCTGGCCGCACGGGGCGCGATCAAGCCGCTGGTGAGCGAGCGGGTACCGCTCGACGGGGCGGCGGACGCCGTGCAGCGCGTCGCCGACGGCAGCACGACCGGCCGGGTGGCCGTCGTACCGGAGAAGGCATGACCGGACGAGGCCGGACCGGACAGAAGCTGGAGAAGGGAACCGTCGCATGACCGACGCAGCGGAACTGCGCCGCCGTACCCGTGAGTTGCTGACCGCGCACCCACCGGCCAGCACGGACCGCCTGGCCTTCCTGCGAGCCCGCTTCGACGCCGGCCTCGCCTGGGTGCACTACCCCGAAGGGCTCGGCGGACTCGGTGCCCCGCGCTCCCTCCAGGCCGTCGTGGACGCCGAGTTGGCGGCCGAAGGCGCCCCCGACAACGACCCGCGGCGCATCGGCATCGGCCTCGGCATGGCCGCCCCGACCATCCTCCAGTACGGCACCGACGAGCAGAAGCGCCGGCTGCTGCGCCCGCTGTGGACCGGTGAGGAGGTCTGGTGCCAGCTCTTCAGCGAGCCGGGCGCCGGGTCCGACCTGGCGGCGCTCGGCACGCGCGCGGTGCGGGACGGTGAGGACTGGGTGGTCAACGGACAGAAGGTATGGACCTCCAGCGCGCACCTCGCCCGCTGGGCCATCCTCATCGCCCGCACCGACCCGGACGTGCCCAAGCACCGGGGCATCACCTACTTCGTGTGCGACATGGCCGACCCCGGCGTCGAGGTGCGGCCGCTGCGCCAGATCACCGGCGAGGCCGAGTTCAACGAAGTCTTCCTCACCGACGTCCGCATCCCCGACTCCCAGCGACTCGGCGACGTCGGCGACGGCTGGCGGGTCGCGCAGACCACGCTCAACAACGAGCGCGTCGCCATCGGCGGCACCCCGATCCCCCGCGAGGGCGGCATGATCGGCAAGATCGCCGCGACCTGGCGGGAGCGCCCCGAACTGCGCACCCACGACCTGCACCAGCGACTGCTCGGCCTGTGGGTCGAGGCCGAGGTCGCCCGCCTCACCGGCGTACGCCTGCGCCAGCAACTGGTGGCGGGCCAGCCCGGCCCCGAGGGCGCCGGCATGAAGCTGAACTTCGCCCGCCTCAACCAGGAGATCAGCGGCCTCGAGGTGGAACTCCTCGGCGAGGAGGGCCTGCTCTACGACGACTGGACCATGCGCCGCCCCGAGCTGGTCGACTTCACCGGACGCGACGCCGGGTACCGCTATCTGCGGTCCAAGGGCAACAGCATCGAGGGCGGGACCAGCGAGGTCCTGCTGAACATCGTCGCCGAGCGTGTCCTGGGCCTGCCCGCCGAGCCGCGCACCGACAAGGACGTCGCATGGAAGGACCTCGCCCGATGAGCGCACAGCCCGAACCCGCTCTCCTCTACTCGGAGGAGGAAGAGGCGCTGCGCGCCGCCGTCCGGGACCTGCTCACCGACCACTGCGACCCGGCGGACGTCGTCACTCGCACCGAGTCGGCCGCCCCGCACGACGTGCCGCTGTGGAAGTCCCTCGCCGGATCGATGGGCCTCGCGGGCCTGCTGATCCCCGAGGAACTCGGCGGACAGGGCGCCACGCCCCGGGAAGCCGCCGTGGTCCTGGAGGAGTTGGGACGCGCGGTCGCACCGGTGCCGTACCTGACGAGCTCCGTCGTCGCCACCGAGGCACTGCTGGCCTGCGGGGCCGACGACCTGATCGGCGAGCTGGCGGCCGCCACGACCGTCGCCGTGCTCGCCGTCGGGCTGCACGTCGCGCCGGGCGGCGCCGTCGCGAGCGTGCGCCTGGACAGCGGTCTGCTGCACGGGGAGTTGACGGGCATCGCGGACGCCTCCGTCGCCGACGTGCTGCTGGTCCCGGCCGACGACGGGAGCCTGTACGCGGTCGGGGCCGCCGACGCGACGGTGACAGCCCAGGTCTCGCTCGACTCCACCAGGCCGCTGGCACGCGTAACCCTCGACGGTGTGTCCGGGCGCCGGCTCGGCGACGCGGAGCCCGCCGTGCGCCGCGCCCTGCGAACCGGTGCCGGGCTGCTCGCCTCCGAGCAACTGGGCCTTGCCGACCGGCTGCTGACCGATACGGTCCGCTACCTCAAGGAACGCAAGCAGTTCAACCGTCCGGTCGGCGGGTTCCAGGCGCTCAAGCACCGGCTCGCCCGGCTGTGGCTGGAGATCGCGGGCCTGCGCGCCGCCGCCCGGAACGCCGCCGACGCCCTGGCGACCGGCGCGGACACCGACGTGGCGGTCGCCGTCGCCCAGGCGTACGCGGCGCAGGTCGCCGTCCACACCGCCGAGGAGGCGCTGCAACTGCACGGCGGCATCGGCATGACGTGGGAGCACGCGGTCCACCTGTACCTCAAGCGGTCCAAGGCCGACTCGATCGCCTACGGAGCCGCGGGCCACCACCGCACCGTCCTGGCCGAACTGGTCGACCTGCGGGCGCCCTGACGCCCTGTCCGCCCGCCGCGCCGGCCGAGTGCGCCACCGGAGGTGAACGACCGGCGGCGGTCCGGACAACTCCCCGCACGGCTCTGCTCTCCAAGGCCTACGGGACCCCATACTCACTGGGGTCCCGTACGGCACTTCCAGGGAGGCAGAGCATGGCCCTCACCACCCGACGCAGAGCCCTCACCACCCTCGGCGCAGCCCTCGCGGGCGCGGTCGCGCTGCCCGCAGGCATCGCGTCGGCGTCCGAAAGCAGGCACGGGCCGCGCCCGTTGTGGCGCGCGCACGCCCACAACGACTACGAGCACCCCCGCCCCCTCCTCGACGCCCTCGACCACCGCTTCGGCAGCGTCGAGGCCGACATCTACCTGGTCGACGGCCAACTCCTCGTCGCCCACGACCCCGAGGACCTCGACCCGTCCCGCAGCCTGGAGTCGCTCTACCTCGACCCGCTCGCCGCCCGCGTCCGCGCGCACCACGGCCGCGTGTACCGCCGGGACCGCGGCTCCCTCCAGCTCCTGATCGACATCAAGACCGAGGGCGAGTCGACGTACCTCGAACTCGACCGTCGGCTGCGCCGCTACCCGCGCCTGTTCACCTCCTACGCCCACGGCCGGGTGTTCCCGGGCGCGGTCACCGCCGTGGTCTCCGGCGACCGGGCCGCCCGCGCGCCCATGGAGGTCCAGCGCACCCGCCGGGCCTTCTACGACGGCCGGCTCACTGACCTCGGCACCGCCGCACCGGCCTCCTTCGTGCCATTGATCAGCGACAACTGGACACTGAACTTCGCCTGGCAGGGCGTGGGCGCCTTCCCGCAGGCCGAGCGGCGCAAGCTCCGCGAGATCGTGGGCGCGGCCCACGCCTGCGGGCAGCGGGTGCGCTTCTGGGCCACGCCCGACGTGGCCGGGCCCGCGCGGGACGCCGTGTGGGCCGAACTGCTCGCCGCCGGCGTCGACCACCTCAACACCGACGACCTCGCCGGTCTCGAGGCCTTCCTCGACGCTCGCCGGGAGCGATAGGGGCAGCAGCGGGACACCACTCGTTCGGAGGACAGGTCAGCCGCCCGGACGAACCCTCCACTACGCCACACTTGCGGCCGAACGCCGCGAAGTGGACGTGGCGGAGGAGGTTGACGATGGCCGTTTCCATCTCTGTGGTGCTCTTGCTGTTCATCCTTGCGGTGCTCTTCCTGCGCAACGGCGGGCTGAAGATCTCGCACGCACTGGTGTGCCTGCTGCTCGGCTTCTACCTGGCGAGCACGAGCATCGCCCCGACCATCAGCAGCGGGCTGACCGCGACCGCGGAGATCGTGAGCAGCCTCAGGCCGTAGGACCTCGGGGAGGCGCCCGGGAACTAGGCGTCCACGACCCGGGAGCGGATGAGGAAGCGCACCCCCTCGGGTGCCTCCAGCGAGAAGCCGCTGCCCCGGCCCGGGACGACGTCCACGGTCAGCCGGGTGTGGGCCCACACCTCGTACTGGCTGCGCGACATCCAGAACTCCACGGGCTCCTCGACGCCGTCGACCGTCAGTTCGGCGAGCAGGACGTCCGAGGCGCCGGTGCGGAACTCGCCGGCCGGGTAGCACATGGGGGCGCTGCCGTCGCAGCAGCCGCCGGACTGGTGGAACATCAGCGGGCCGTGCGCCTCGCGGAGCCGCCGCAGCAGTCCGGACGCCTCGGCGGTCAGCGCGACGCGCGGGATCTCCTCGTATGTGTCACCCATGCCGCCATGTCAGCAAAGGGAACGTTGCGAGTGCGTTGCGTGGCATGGCATGGCGTGGCGTCGCGGGTGACGGCGGTGTATCGCGCTCGGCCTCGGCGTCGGCATGGTGATGTCCGCCTCCTCCGACGCGATCGTGGGCAACGCCCCCGTCCGGGACGGTGGTGTCGCGGGCGGCCTCCAGGCGACGACCCTGCAGATCGGCTGTGCGCTCGGCACCTCCGTGCTGGTCTCCCTGATCAGCGCCAGGGTCGGCGCCACGCTCACCGGTGAGCTTCACCGGGGCGGGCGTGCCCCCGGCCGTGGCCGACGGTCTCCGGGCGGCCGAGGACGCCGCGGCGATGGGCGTGGCGCCCGTCTCCGGCGACCTGCCGGCCGGGCTGCGGGCCGCGGTGGTGGAGGGCAGCGGGCAGGCCTTCATGAACGGCGTCCACGTGGCCGTGGTCGTCACCGGCGCCGCTCGGCGCGGCCCTCGCCGCCTCCGGACTCAGGCCTCCTCGGCCACGGCGCGCGGAAGCACCGTGACCCGGCGGTAGTTGCACCCCGCCGGCCCCGACGGACCTGAGGGGCCCGCGCCGAGGTCGGTCGGGGGCCGGGACTGATGCGCCTTGAGCGCGATGCTCGTCAGGCTCAGCAACAGGTCCACGTCCGCGTCGCAGTCCAGGTGCACGGTCACCCAACGGGAGCCGGGCACCAGCCGGATGGCGGTGGAGCCGCCGAGGTCGTACTGGAAGCGCTGGATGGCCCGGTGGGTGAGGTGGAGGTCCACGTCCCGGTCCGAGTGGAAGTGGACGATCTCGTCGCGGACGGAGCGCAGCGCCCGTCCGGTTCGGCAACTGGCCGGACCCGCGGAGAGGTCGGGCCAGGCGTGCAGCCGCTCAAAGGCGCGCTGGGCCAGAGTCATGGCCCTATCGTCGCCCGATCACCGCTTCGCAACCAGGGGTTGAGCGATTTGTAACCGGCGCGTGAGGTCGGCGGGGAACCCTGCGGAACCCCGCCGACCGTGTCCCTACCTGTGTCGGGGACTGTCAGGGAACGCCGGGCCGCGTCAGGAGGTGACGCAGCCGATCGAGTCGACCGGGAAGTCATTGCCCGTCGACGTGGCCGTGAAGCCGAAGGTCACGCTTCCGTCCGGTGGTACGACGCGGTTGTGGTCCACGTTGCGGACCGTGACCGTGCCGTCGGCGCCGCTGGACAGCGAACCGTTCCACACCCCGCCGAGCGTGGTCCCGCTGCCCGGCTTCCACTGCACGGCCCAGCCGTTCAGCGGCTCGGTGCCGTGGTTCATCACCTCGACCGACCCCTGGAAGCCGCCGCTCCAGGAGTTCTCCACGGAGTACACGGCCATGCAGGAACCGGTGTGCGTGGGCGGGTCCGTGGGGTCAGTCGGATCCGTCGGGTCCGGGTCCGGAGTGGTGCCCGAGCCGCGGATGCCGGTGACCTCGCCGTTGCCGCCGTCGAAGACGACGTCCGAGCAGGAGAAGAAGTTCTCCTGGCTGTCCGAACGCACCCACTGCATGAAGATCAACGCGTCGCCCGAGCGGCCCGAGGGCAGCGCGAGATCCCAGTAGTAGTGGCCGCCGTCGGTCCCGGGCGAGCCCTGCTGGGGCGGGTCGGTCACCGTCTGGATCAGCTCCAGGTCGTCCCAGCCCAGCTCGGACGTGGGCGACCAGCCCGGCTTGGTCAGGTACACCCGGAAGTCACCCGGGTGGGCCGCCCAGTTGCTGTACTGCACCGGGATCGTCGCCCCCGACGTCAGATGCGTACGGGGCCAGTCCCCGCGGGCCGCGTTGTAGGCGGAGAAGTCGTACGGGGAACGGTCGCCCGCGCTGCACAGGGTGCCGTCCGGTACATAACCGGCGCCGCGGCCACCCGCGTTGGAGTCGAGCACGGCGAACCAGTTGTAGAGAGCCGTCGCCCCGCTCTGGTCGAGCGCGGCCTGACAGGCCGGGTTCGTCGGGTCGAGGGCACCGGTGCCGGTCTTGGCGTCCAGCTGGCACAGATAGGTGCGGGATCCGGGCATCATCGCCACGCCGTGCGCCTCGGCCCGACCCTGCCCGAGCAGGAAGGTCATGCCGAGCGCGCTGAGCAAGGTGGCCAGTACCGCCGTCAAGGACAGGAATCTGCTGCGTCGAGCCATAGGGAGTCTCCCGTTGGTCCCATGGGTGATTTCGATGATTTCCATTGGTGAGCAGGTCATGACAAACAGGCCGTGACGTGCACGGAGATCGTGGTGGAACCTCCGCCCGTCCGGGGCGGGCGCTTCGGCCGGACGGGCGGGGAGGCGGTGGGGCGGCGCCCGCTAGTTCGCGGTGCAGGCGGTGCCGTTCAGACGGAAGCCGGCCGGCTCGGCGAACGTCCCGCTGTAGGTGCCCTGGAAGCCGAACGACAGGCTGCCGCCGGGGGCGATCCGGGCGTTGTGGCTCACGCCGGTCGCCGTGACGCTGCCCGTGGAGGGCGTGACGGAGGCGTTCCAGACGTTGCCGATCCGCTGACCGGAGGGCAGGGTGAAGGCGAGCTGCCAGCCGTCGACGGGATCCGTGCCCGTGTTGGTGACGGTGACGTCGGCGGTGAAGCCGTCCTGCCACACGTTCGTGCCGTACGACACCTCGCACGCCGTCGCGTCACCCGGATCGCCGGGGTCCGTGTCGCCCGGGGTGCCGCCGGTCTCGACGGTGGAGGAGAAGGAGTTCACGGCCAGTCCGGCGCCGTTCTGCCAGGGTTCGAACCCTGCCTGCACGCTCGTCAGGTACCAGTCGTCCTCGGCGAGTCCGCGCGCCACGGTCGCCCGGACGAAGTCCATGACGTCGAAGCTCCAGCCGCTGATCGCCGACGGCGCCACGAACGACAGGACGTCGTTCGAGCCGTTGCCGCCGCTCCAGACCTCCCAGGTCCGTCCGCCGACGGTCGCCGTGCCCACCGGTGAGCCGATGGGCTGGATCGGGCCCACCTTGTTGAACCAGATCATGATCTCGGTCCGGTTGACCCCGTCGGTCCGGGCGGTCGGGTCCAGCCAGATGTCGTACGAGGCGTTGTAGACGGCGTTGTCGACGAAGCCGTAGGAGATGCTGGACGGCGCCCGGGAGACGGTGTCGAGCCGGGCGGGGAGGCTGGTGCCCGGTGAACAGTTCGTGTAGTGGCAGCCGTTGAAGACCGACGGGTACGACTTCGGCGCCCCGTTGGTCGGTGCCGAGCCGTCGGCCTGCGTGACCCGGAAGCCGGTGTCGGTGGCGGTGACGCACTGGGTGGCGCTCGAGCCCCAGCGGTTGTTCTGGACGACGTACCGTCCCTGGATCGTCGTCGTCCCGAAGGGTTCGCAGAGGGTGGTGTCCGCCTGGGCCGGCGCCGCGGCGGTGACCAGTGACGCGGCGAGGGCGAAGGCCGCCGAGGTCGCGCTCAGGACGCCCAGGAGGCCGCGCGGGGCGCGGACTCGGGGCCGTAACGGCCGTAACGTTCGCATCGGGCCTCTTAGGGGGTGCGGGGGGAAGGAGGGGCCGGTGCGGGAGCGCTCCCAACTCCCCACTGATGGGAGCGCTCCCACTTACCGGTTGATTGAGGACTGTAGGAGCGGTTCATGTTCCTGACAAGACTGTGTGCGCCGGAGTTGTCGAACAAATCTCGAAGCCCCAGGTCGAAGGCGCCTCCGCCGGGAGCGCTCGTGGCGGGCGGGGCGGTCAGGCGGAGTCCCGGACCACCAATTCCGTACGGAGGATGACGTGTCGCCAGGCGGCGGGGGAGTCCTCCATCTCCTCCTGCAGCAGCCGCACCATCGTGCGGCCGATCTCCTGCAGCGGCTGGCGGACCGTCGTCAGGGGCGGGTCCGTGGGCCGGGCCGGATGGAAGTCGTCGAAACCGATCACCGCCACGTCCTGCGGCACCCGGCGGCCGGCGGCCCGCAGCGCGCTGAGCGCCCCGGCGGCCAGTGTGTCCGAGGCGGCGAACACCGCGTCGAGGTCCGGGTGCCGGGTGAGCAGGTCGGTCGTTGCCCGGTGCCCGCTCTCTTCCGTGAAGTCGCTCCCCTCGACGACCAGCGAGGCCTCGGCCGCCACGCCGGCCGACTCCAGCGCATCCCGGTACCCGCGCAAGCGGCACTGGGCGACGTACATGTCGAGCGGTCCGCTGACGGCCCCGATCGTGCTCCGGCCGGCGTCCAGCAGATACGCGACCGCGCCGCGCGCACCGCCCGCGTTGTCGGCGTCGACGTAGGTGACGCTCTCCTCGCCGGAGCGCCGGCCCAGCATGACGGTGGGCAGTCCCGCCTTGGCGAGCATGTCCGGCAGCGGGTCCTCGGCGTGCACGGACATGAGCAGCACTCCGTCGACCCGGCCGCCGCGCGCGTACTCCACGAACCGCTGCCGCTCGGTGTCCGTGCGGACCAGGGTGAGCAGCAGCTGCACCGGCGTGTCGGTCAGGGCGTCGCCGACCGCGTGGACGATCTCGGTGAAGAACGGCTCCCCGAACAGCCGCCAGTCCGGCTCCGTCATCACCAGCGCGACCGCGTCGGCACGGTGCCCCGCCAGAGAACGGGCCGCGAGATTCGGGACGTAGCCCAGTTCCGCGATGGCCCGCTGCACGGCGCGGCGTGTCGAATCCCGCACGCCCGCGGCGTTGTTGACGACCCTCGAGACGGTGCCTCGGCCCACGCCGGCGAGGGCGGCCACCTCCTCCAGCGTCGGCGTACCGGGACGCTGCCTGCCCATGTCCGCCCGCCTTCCCCCAAGAGATCATCCGATACTACGGTGACCCGCCCCCTCCCGGCGGGGCGATCGTGAGGGTGGTGCCGGCCGATCCCGGGTTCCGTGGCCGGGCCGCGCCGCGCGGGTGCGTACGGCGGGGTGCACGGACTGCGGGGCGGGCGGCCGGCTCGCCGTCAGTGGTCCAGGCGGACCGGCATGAGCAGCGAGAACGTCTCCTCGTCGTCCGTCCGGCGGACCGCCAGCGGTGCCGTGGGCGCGGCGCCGAACTCCAGGACGAGGCGGTCCCGGTCCGCGGCGGCGAGCGCGTCCAGCAGGAACCCGCGGTCGACGCCGACGCTGTTCCCGTCCTCGTCGCCGTCCCCGCGGACGGTCACCGTGCCGTCGTCCGCCGCCGCCAGCACACTGACGTCGCGCGCGGACGGGCCGGGCTCGCTCGCTCCGGCCGCGCGGACGGGGCCGGCCTCCAACCCCGCACGGAGCGCGGGCACATCGACGACGACCCGCCGCCCGGCCGGCAGCTGGACGAGACGGCGGTAGTCGGGGAAGTCATGGGTCAGGCGCTGCCCCGACACCTGACGCTCCCCGGCCTCCAGCGTCACACGGTCGGCGTCCACAGCGAAACGGACGGGTTCGTCGTCCCTCAGCAGCGCGCGCATCGCGTCGACGAGCGGGGTGGGCACGACGACCTGTTCACGCCCTCCACCGTGTCCGGCGCAGGTGCTGCGCGCGACGGCCATCCGGTAGCGGTCGGTCGCCACGAGGCGGAGCGCCTCGTCCTCGACGTCGAACAGGACCCCGCCGAGCATCGGCAACTCGGGGTCCTCGCCGACGGCGAACCGCACCGCGTCGAGCGCGCTCGCCAGCCGGGGCGCGGAAAGGGACAGCCGGACGGTGCCAGTGCGCGGCGAAGCGGTCATGGGGTTCTCCTTGTGATCGAGTTGGGTTCGGAGCGTGGAGAACTCGCTGCGTGCCTCGGCCAGCCCTCTTTCGAGACGGCGCACGTGCGCCTGGAGCAGCCTGCGCACGAGGTCGACGTCCGCGCCGGACCAGCCGGCCAGAGCCAGCCGGATGTCCGCCAACGGCATGCCGGCCCGTCGCAGCCGGGCGAGTATCCTGGCCTCCTCCAGCTGCTCCGGGGCGTACCAGCGGTAGCCGCTCGCCGGATCGACCCGGGCGGGGACCAGCACACCGGCGCGGTCGTAGAACCGCAGGGCGCTCACGCCCAGTCCGCTGTCGCGGGCCATCTCCCCAATGCTGCGCATCTCGCTCTCCACGTCCGAAACCCTGGGCCCTTGACCAGGTCGAGGGTCAACCACGGTTCGTTCCCGCAGCCGCCGCCCGGGCCGACCCGCACGACCCGTGCGCCTGTCATTCTTGCGTCGTGCACCATCCCCAGCGCCGTCGCCCCGGACGCTCCCCACGACGATACGGCTGCCGATGCTCAGCCAGGAGTGGCACGACCTCGCCTTCGTCCACTGGGCCGTCGAGCCCTCCGCCGTTGCGGGAGTGACGCCGCGCGGCACGGTTCCCGACACCCATGACGGGCTCGCGTACGTGGGGCTCGTCGCGTTCCGGATGCACCGGGCCGGCTGGCTCCGGCTGCCCGGGATCCCCTGCTTCGGCTCGTTTCCGGAGACGAACGTGCGTCTGTACAGCGTGGACGCGCACGGGCGGCGCGGGGTGGTGTTCCGGCCGGTGGACGCCGCGCGGCTGCGGCCGGTGGTGATGGGACGCGTCGGCTCCCGGGTTGCTCTCCCCTCGTCCGCTGGGTCGAGTTGGCCCGCGTCTGGTCCGGGGTCAGATCTCAGTGGCCCAAGAGCGTCGACGCTGTCCGTGAGAGTTGTCTACGTCCTTCGCGGCGGTGACGCCGGAAGGCCGGGCGGGGCGGTGTCGCCAGTACGCCTTCGACCGGAGGGAACAGGCGGTTCGGCCGGACCATCGAGGGCCACCGATGGTTGTGGCCACCGCCGCCGGGCAGGGCGAGGCACCGGAGCGCGCGGTGCCTCCAACGAACACCTGCCCGAGAACCAGGGCAAGAACGGACAGGCGGGCCTCACTGGCGCCACTGCCCTGCCTGGCGGCGACGGTTACGTGCTGCCGACCTGAGAATCCGTCGCGTCGTGGCGGACAGCCCCGCGGCCGTCGGCGCACACGTGGAGGTGGCCGCTGGGCGGCCCCTCACCGTGGGCGAATGCCAGCCGAGGCGCTCTCGCTCAAGCGTGGCCTCCCCATCTGACCGAGCGGTGGTGTCAGCCGAGGCGCCACTGCTGGTTGCTGCCGCCGTTGCAGTTCCACAGTTCGACCGCCGCGCCGTTGGCGGTGGAGGCGCCGGTCACATCAAGGCACAGGCCCGACCGGGCGCTGGTGATGGTGCCGTTGGAGTTGATGTTCCACTGCTGGTTGGTGCCGCCGTTGCAGTCCCGGATCGCGACAGCGGCGCCGGCCGCGGTGCCGGTCGCGTCGAGGCACTTGGCGCCGCCGTAGACGGTGAGCTGCTTGGCCGACGTGCTGGTCCAGGTCTGGTTGGTGCCGCCGTTGCAGTCCCAGATCTGCGTCTGGACGCCGTTGGTCCGCGAAAAGCCGGGCACGTCCAGGCACTTGCCGGAACCGGTGGCGTGGACCGGACCGGTGCTCGTCCCGCCGGTCCCGTCGGAGCCGTCGAGTCCGAAGAAGGCGATGACCCGGGCCGCCATGCCGGCGGCAGGCAGAGTGTGCCCGGCACCTTGGACGCTGATCGCCTCGACCGGTGCCTGTGCGCCGGTGGAGCCGTAGCGGGTGCGGGCCCAGCCGGACTGCGGCGAGTCGGCGAAGACTGGAGTCTGGCTCGCTCCGAGCACATTGGTCCACTGCTTGGTCTCTTCACCGAAGTTCACGTAGCTCAGCGTGGTGTCCGCGGTGCCGTGCCACAGCTGCATCCGCGGCCGGGGGCCGGTGTATCCCGGATAGGCGCCCCGGACGAGGTCGCCCCACTCCTGCGGGGTCTTGGTGATCTGACCGTTGGCGCAGTCGCTGTTCCAGCCGGAGCCGTTGGTGGTGGCGAAGCAGCCGAACGGCACGCCCGAGAACGCGGCACCGGCCTTGAACAGGTCGGGATAGTCGCCGAGCAGGACATTGGTCGTCATCGCGCCGGACGAGGCGCCGGTGACATAGACGCGGCCCGCGTCGGCGTTCATGTTCTGCACGGTGTAGCGGACCATCTGGGCGATGCTCGTGGGGTCGCTGCCGCCGTCGTGCTCGAGTGCCTGGGACGAGGAGACGTCGAAGCACTGTCCGCTGACGTTCGCGTCCGGGTAGACGACGATGAACCCGTACTGGTCGGCGAGGCGGGCGAACTCCGTGTTGGCGTGGAAGGTGGGCCCCGTGCCGGTGCAGTAGTGCACGGCCACGAGTACTGCCGGGCGTGCCGGAGCGCTGTCGGGTTTGTAGACGTACATCCGCAGGTTTCCGGGGTTGCTGCCGAAGCCGGTCACCTCGTTCAGTGACGCGGCCGACGCGGTGGTGGCCGAGGCGCCGGTCAGTCCGAGCGCCGCGACCAGCGGCGCGACCGCCATCAGCAGGGCCACGAGTAGATCTCTGACGCTTCTCTTCTTGGACTTCCGGGACATGACGGTGTCCTCTCTGAGGGGCTACTGGGAGAACGAGAAGTACAAGGTCCGGGCGTAGTCGCCGGTCGCCGTGGTGGGGCCGCCGCCGGAGCCGAAGCGGGCGGGGGAGAGGCGCAGGCAGAGGTCGTCGTCCTCGCAGACCAGGGTGAGGCCGTGTCTACGTCGCCACCAACGGACGCGGCCCGCAGAACGGCGACCCGTTTTGACCTCGACTCCCGAGCGGGGCCGCAGACGCTGGCGTCTGCGGCCCCACCGTGGCGGAGGTACCCCGTGGACTTGCCAGCTGGCCCACACGGCGACGGGTACGGGTTACGGGAGCGTGGTCCACTTCTGGTTGCCCTGGCCGTTGCAGGTCCACAGGATGACCGGGGTCCCGTTGGCGGTGGCGGCCTCCTCGGCGTCGAGGCACAGACCGGCGTGGACGTTGCGGACCGACCCGTCGGAGCCGACCGTCCACTTCTGGTTGTCCTGGCCGTTGCATGGCCAGATGATGACCGGCGTGCCGTTGCTGGTGCCCTGCCCGGAGGCGTCCAGGCACTTGTCGCCGTAGACGCGGATCTCGCCTCCGGCCCAGTTGGTCCAGAGCTGATTGGCTGCCGTGTGACAGTCCCACAGCAGCGTCTTCGCCCCGGCCGCGGTGGCGGCGTTGTCCACGTCCAGGCAGCGGCCGGACCCGCCACCGCGAATGCGCCCGGTGGTAGAGGCCAGCGGGCTGCCGCCGGTCATCTTGTACACGGCGACACCATGTGCCGGGACGCTCGCGGAGATCTGCCCGGAGGTGCTCGACGTGCCGCCGGTCCACAGGTCTGCGAGGGTGAAAGACCCCCCGGTCAGGCCGACCTGGGCGGCTGTGGCCGTGATGGTCGTGGTGCTGCTCCCTCGGTTGAACATGCCCACGGCGACGGAGCCGTCGGACAGGCGCTTGGCGAACACCTCGGTGTCGCCGTCATCGCGCACCCGGCGACCGCCCGCGCCCAGCGAGTCCTGGTTCACCGCCAGCAGACGCGGGTTGCGCAGGATGGCGCTCACGTCGGGGGACATGGTGCGGATGTCGTTGCCCGCGATGAGAGGGGAGCCCATCAGTGCCCACAGCGCGAAGTGGGAACGGGACTCGGTCAGTGACAGACCGGGGCGGCCGACGACAAGCATGTCGGGGTCGTTCCAGTGTCCCGGGCCCGACTGAGCCGCCAGTGGCGCGGTGACGTCCAGGACGTTGCCGACGCCCATGGGGTAGCTGTTGGTGTTGCCGTTCTGCCAGATGTCGAGCAGGTCTTCGCTCGTCCGCCACAGGTCGGCGACCTCACCCCAGTTGTACTTGTCGCCGGTGATGGCGTGGAAGCTGTTGGGGTTGATGCTGTAGACGATCGGGCGGCCGGTGGCGCGCAGAGCGTCGCGCATGGTCGTGAACTGCGCGATCTGCTCGCCGAGGGTACCGCTGCCGGAACACCAGTCGTACTTGAGGTAGTCCACGCCCCAGGAAGCGAACGTGGCGGCGTCCTGGGCCTCGTGCCCCTTGCTGCCGGTGGATCCGGGGTACGTGCCCACGCCTTGGGCGCATGTCTTCTCGTTGGGCGCCTCGTAGATGCCGAACTTCAGGCCCTTGCTGTGGATGTAGTCCCCGAGCGCCTCCATGCCGCTGGGGAACTTGGTCGGATTGGCCCGCAGGTTGCCCGCCGCGTCGCGCTGCGGGTCGAACCAGCAGTCGTCGACGACGACGTACTGGTAGCCCGCGGCCTTCATGCCCGAGGACACCATCGCGTCGGCGGCCTGGCGGACCTGCGCCTCGGTGATCCCGCATCCGAAGCTGTTCCAGCTGTTCCAGCCGAGAGGAGGAGTGAGCGCGGGGCTGCCCGGCGCGGCCTGGGCGGTGGTGCCGGCGGAGGCGGTGACGCAGGCGCTGAGCGCCAGTGCGGTCGTCACGAGAAGACGCAGGAACCGTCTGTGTAAGGGGATCACGGGTAAGGCGTCCTTTCCCTTTCTGGCCCGCACGGCAGAAGCTGTTGTGCGGGGCTCGGGTGCACGGTCACGAGCTTGTGATCAGGTGTCGTGGGTCAGCGCTTCAGGAGGAGCGGGCCCGGCCGGTACGGCGGGTTCACGTAGACGGGCCCGGCCTTGGTGCGCGCCCCACCGAACGAGCATGTTCGACATGTCGAACAATGGCCGAAGTCTCGCCTAAAAATAAGCCGAGCGGGTGACCGTGATCTGCTCCGACCGGATACCGGCCGGAGCGCCGTCTGGTGACGGAGGAAGGCATCTCGAACCTCTCGGTGGGGAAGGTGGCTGGTTGGTCTTCAGCGCGTTCGCTCACGGGGCGGTCGGGCGCGACGCGTCACGATTTCATCCGTCGCGGCTTCGGTTCGATCAATCCTCTCCTAGTGATGCATGGGAGGGATTAACGGATACGGACGTGGCTCCTGTCCAGCCCTGCGGCACGGAAGACTTGGCTACTTGCGGGGTTCGTCCGGTTCCCGCCCCTGACGTCCAGCCAGCTGAACGCCGTCCCCTAACTTCGATCTTTCTTGAGGGTCGGCCGACGGAGTCGGTGGACCCTTTTGTTTTCCGGAGCTGATGCCGGGCAGGCAGTGGTCCGCCTGTCGCGTCGGGTGGGCGTCGGGTTCCACTGCCCAGGGCGGGTGATGCGGTCGCAGGGACGGTGGGTTGCTGGTCAGCCGGGGCCGGGCAGGAGCGCGAGCCGTTCAAGGGCGGCGGTGATCTCGCCGGTCCAGGGCCAGTGCCGGGCGAGGCGGAGAATTCTGCGCCGACCAGTGGATACGAGCTGGCCGGCTGCGGAGAACGTTCTTCGTCTGCTGGGGTCTGAGCTCAGACGTCGCTCGACCAGCAGGAAGGCTGCGGTCGCCGCAAGTTGCGGACGGCTGGTCCGGGCATGGTCCGGATCTGGGTTCGACAAGCCATGGTGTTGAGTGCCGCTCGCTACGGTTGGATCACCACCGATCCGTCACAGGCACTTCCTTGAGGGCCGACCGTTCCACTCCTGGCTCGCGAGATCGTGACCTGACACCCGGTGGGGCTTCTCGTCGGTGAGGAACCGCGCTGTCGGCAGTCGAGGCGCCGTCTGTGCGGAAGCTGCTCACCTTCTTGATGAGCAGACATGGCGTCTTGCGCCGTGATCAAATGAGGCCCTGATGCCCGCGGAAGGCTGGTTTGTCCTGCGCTCGACTGTCGCCCTGCCCGGAACGACTGCGTCACCGTCGCACAGCGTTGACTTTCGCTTGCGGGAGATCCCTTGCAGCGCTTCTGCGGTCGGCCGCTTGGGACGACTCGATCTTGACCTCGTGAGCGGCCAGAGACCTATAAACGGATCCTGGCGCTGTGCCCCGTCGCGGGGCGGGTTTCCACTAGTACTCCAGTCGTAGATCGCGACCTGACGCAGTGTCATGCATCGAAGGCGAGTCGGGTTCGGTAGTGGTGCCAGCGAGCTCGGGCCTGGTGGTGTCGTTGCCAGTCGGACCAGTTCGGATGCCGGGCGATCCGGGCGCTCATGGCCTGCGGCGGTAGGTCGCAGGTGCGCGTGGTGAGCAGGTGAAACAGTCGCTGGGCCTCGGGAACGGTCAGCGCGATCGCGCCGCAATCGGCCGGTGGGT
Organism: Streptomyces sp. NPDC085944; assembly: GCF_040686295.1. Lineage (NCBI taxonomy): Bacteria > Bacillati > Actinomycetota > Actinomycetes > Kitasatosporales > Streptomycetaceae > Streptomyces > Streptomyces sp. NPDC085944. Next base: position 195,472 of record NZ_JBFBJX010000002.1, read on the forward strand.
CCTGGTCGGGATCGTCGGGCAGGATGGGGGCGGGATGGCTGGTCTTGTCGATGGACGCGAGTACGGCGAGCAGGGCGAGAGCCGCCATGGCCATGGTGACGTGGCGTTTCCACGCCCGGTAGCGCCTGACCTGGGTCTGGTCGAGTGAGACGGTGGATTTCGAGTCCTGGAAGGCGTCCTCCACCTTCCATCTCATCCCGGCGATCTTGACCAGGTCGGTCAGGGGGCAGGGATGGCCTTCGGGCGCGTAGGCGTAGAAGTACGCGATCTCGTTCGGGTCGGCGATGGAGCGGCGGATGAGCAGCCATCGGCGCGGGTGGTCGGTGGCGATCCAGGCCCAGTCGTAGCAGCGCTGGCCCTTTGCGCCCGCACCACACGAGTGGCGGTTCCACCCGTTCGGCTCGACCAAGTGCAGTGCCTGGTCCGCGCGCATGCGCCCTCCGCCGGAGGTGGTGAGTTGGTGGTTGGCGGGCACCGCGAACACGTAGCCGATGCCGGTGCCTTCCAAGAACTCGCGCAACTCCCGGCTGCGTCCGTACACCTCGTCGCCGGTCGCCCACTGTGGTCTGATCCCGGCGGCCAGCGCGCGTTTCGCCTGTGCGAGGGCGAGCGCCGGCTTGGTGGCGAATGCATGATCCTCAGGGAAGCCCGCCGTCGCCATCCGCGCCGGATCGTCAAACCAGTCGGCCTGCACGTATAGGTCCCGGTCGATGAGGGCGTGGCCCCGCTTGGTCGCGTACGTCGTGTACACCGCGACGATCACGTTCTCGACCCGGCCCATTGTGCCGGAATACTGCCGGCCCACGGCCGCGGTCTTCGTCCCCCTCTTCGCCTGCCCCGTCTCGTCGAAGATCAGAACCCCGCCGTCGGCGCCGAGGTGCCGGGTCAGGAACGCGCGCACCACGTCTCTCGCGGTGTCCTCCTCCCAGTGGGCGCGTTCGAGCAGGTGGTGCAGGCGATACGGTCGGTCCAGGCCGACTGCCTCCGCGATCGACCAGCAGTTGCCCGCTACGCCCGGCATCAGTAACCCGCGCAGGTACAACACTCCGTTGGCCCGCAGGTCGCGGCGCCGGTAGACCGGCGCGAGGTCTGCGGCGAGTTCGGCGAATACCGCTTCCATCTGCTCGGGATCTGCACTGCGGCGCAGTGCAGATCCCGAGCCGTGATCATTGTGCGCGGGACCGGTCACCTCCTATACCGCTGCGCTACTGCCGTGAAGGCGGCCTTGGGTTCCCAATCCATGTCGGGGTAGGTCTGTCCCCGGCGCCCTTCGAGGAGTTTGACGATGCCCAGGCCGGCCCGGTCCAAGTCGTCCCTGGGGTCGCCGTCCGGGCGGTGCGGGTAGCCAGGCAAGGCGAACAAGAACACGAACGCGCTGTCCACGCCCTCAGTCTCGAAGATCTCCAGCAGTTCACTCAGATATGCGGCCTGGCCGGCCTCGTCACGCTCGTATATCCCGTTCAGCCGTACCGGGGCCTTGGTCTTTGGGTCGTGCTCGACCACTTCCAGCACCCGCCCACCGCGGTCTCCCGCGCCGAGGTAGGCCGCAGTGCCGAACCCGGTGATGGCGAGCGGCTTCGGGCCTTGGGCCAGGGTGCGCACCGCGTCCCGGAACCGGTCGGCGACCTCGGCGGAGCGGATCAGCTCGAACGTCACGAAGTCGAAGGGAGTCCAGTCGACCTGCTCGAACTGGATAGCTGCGTAGGTGAGCTTGCCCTGGAAGCGCTCGCGGACCGTGGTCGCAGCGTCGCGGAGGAATGCGTTGATGCGCACGCCGAGCTCGCGCATCGCTTCGGCCCGCCGCTCGGGTTGGCCCATCAGCTGCTCGACCCGCTCCTCGGGGCTGTCTCCGGGCAGGAACCCGCGGTTCATCACGCTCAGCTCGACCCCTGCGACGAACACGACTGTGGCTCCCTGCTGCCGGAGCCGTTCCGCTCGCTCGGCGCAGTCACGGAAGAGCATGAGGATCTGCTTCGGATCCAGCTCCAGCGGATAGGGCGAGAACCAGACCTCCAGGCCGAGCTCGGCGGCGGCACCAGCGGCCAGCTCCAGTCGCTCCGGGGCGCCGCCGATGATCTGGACCGCATTGCAGTGCAGGTCGTCACGGATGATGGCCAGCTCGCGCCGGACCACCGCGGGGTCGAAGTGCTCGCGGGATATCTGGCCGTGCACGACGAATCCGGTGTCGTAGGTCATTCCTCTTGCTCGCATGGTGACGTCCTCTCTGTCGGCCTCGGTCGGGTCGAGGCTGACAGAGAAAGTGCGTGCACGCAAATTTACGCACACGCAACTTTGCGCCTGCGCAGCCCTGTGTGGAACGCTGACGTCGTGACGACACCACGACCAGGGCTGCGGGAGCGGAAGAAGCAGGCCACGCGCGAGGCGCTACGCGAGGCAGCCCTGCGCCTGGCCGTGGAGCGCGGACCAGACCAGGTGCGGGTCGAGGACATTGCTGAGGCGGCCGGGGTCTCGCCGCGCACCTACAACAACTACTTCGCCAGCCGCGAGCAGGCGATCGTCTCTGCCGTCACCGCGGACCGGGAGGCGCGCATCGCGGCGGCGGTCGCGGCCCGGCCCGCAGGAGTGCGCCTGGCCGACGCCATCACGGAAGCGGTGGTCGAGCAGTACACGAACACCGGCGAGCGCGAACACAAGGCGCTGCTGCTGATCATCACCCAGACCGCGCTGCGCGACGCGTTCCTCGACACCACCGCCGGCATCGAGCCCCCTCTCACGGCGGTGATCGCCGAACGCCTAGACGACGCCGAAGCGCACACAGCCCGCGTCCTCGCGGCAAGCGTGGCCGCGGCAGTTCGCATCGCGCTGCAAGGCTGGCTCCGGCCGGCCGGGAAGGCAGAGGCCGCCGAGAGTTTCGCCGCCGGAGGACTGGTCGTGCCCTCCGGCTCACTGCCCGACCAGCTCCGCACGGCGCTGGCCCCGCTCGCGCCCGCGTTCGACGCCGCCGAGCAACACACCCAGCCGTGAACCCGACCCAACTGGAGCATCTGCTGAGCGTCAGTAGATCCAGAACATGCCGACGCACCCGGCCATCACCCTCGGCAGCCGATTCAACGTAGATGACGATATGTCAGGTCGTGATCTACGACTGGAGTACTAGGATGGACCTCTCCGATTGGGGGGGGACGGGAATGTATGCTGCTGGATACTTCTGGTCCAATGATTCCTTGAACATGCTTTTCTCTTTTATTGGTGGAATCATAGTAGCGCTCCTCGGTGGGTGGTTGGCCTATGTGGCCGGAAATCCTCGACGGCGAATCTCTTGGCAGGTCAGCTCGGGCACCTCCTTGCTGCCTGATGATGCACCGAATGTACAGGTGTTCAGCGACGCCGTGCGGGTGGACAAACCCAAGTTCTGTCGCCTCTCCATAAAGAATGATGGGCGCAAGGCGATCACGCCGGGTGACTTTCATAGCGGCGATGAATCGTTGGTATTCGATTTGGGGCAGCCTGTCATTTCAGTAACTCCTGAAGTTCTCCCGACCTCTGCGCCGAAGCCGCCCATCCTCTTTTCGCGAAGTTGTCTACGAGTCGGGCCTTCTCTCATTCAGCCCAAGCAAGTAATTCACCTCTTAGTCCTCCTTGATGGGGACGGGGGGAGTGTACATGGCATTGCTTCGCATATCGTTGAGACCCGGGTGGTGCAGAGTCTCAGGGAGGTGACCGATGAGGTCTCGTCCAAGTTGATGATGCTGAAAGTCATCGGGAGTGCTGTCTTTCTTGTCGTCGCGGCTTTGGCTTTATGGCTGTATGCTCCCCCCTCCGGTGACAGAACGTGTTGGGCTGAAACGCCGGAAGGCGAAAAGGTTGCAATCGTGTCGCAGGCGTTCGGATGCGAAAAGGACTGGGACTGGCCCTGGTGAATGCGTTGGCCGCGATCGACGGCGCAAGAATTTGAGGCTGGCGCCCAGCGAGTTCGTCAGCGTCGGACTCCATGCGGTCACCGTGGACACCGTCGCGTACGTCCCATGGTGCGAGAGGTCCGACGGCGGACAGTTCTTGCAGCACGTGCCCGAGGTGGACGGGGAGAACGACTGCAACAGCTGACGAGTACGACATCGGACCGGCGCTTGCAGAGGCCGGCGCGGGTTCTTCGGTCCGGACCCACCGCCGTGGCACTGTCCTCGCCCGCGCCGACACCGCGTTGATCAAGTCCGGGGCGGCGTGTGGAGCGCAAGCGCATCGCCTCAGTGAGGCGTGAACGCGGCATCCGTGGTATCACCCGCTGCAAGCGGCGTGCGTGGAGAAGGACGTCAACGACAGCCTGCTGGTGTACTTCAAGCTCATCGCGGCACAGGCGGCCGCGGACCACACCGTGCGCATCGGCCTGACCGTCGACTACATCGGCGGCCAGCCCCAGGTGAACGTCAACTCCTGGACGTCCTCGGCGCCCGCCGCATCGACGCAGCCGGCCCTCCACCCGCTCTGGAACCCGCTGCGCGTCCGGCGGGTACCGGTGACTCCCTCATCACGACAATACGGGCGCGGCGCCCTGCCGGCTGCCTCGCCCTGGCTGATGCCGATGCCCGGACGGCCCACCCCCTGGCGTGGCGCCGGTCACCCGACACCTCGGACCGCTAGCTTTCTGCGCGCCGCCACCAAGCGGCACGGTTTCCGGCATGGCCGGACGGTCCGGAGGAGAGGTCGGTATGGTCTTCATGAGCCCCCGTCTGCTGGCGATGGGGTCGGTCTGCGCGGTGGCCGCTTCGTGTCTCGTGCTCGGAGCCGAAGCCTCCCAGGCCGCCGGGCGGACGAAGGTCGCGACCGCGGCCCCCGTGCCGGGTCCGTTGAACGCCGTCACCGACGTCCCCGGCATCCGGGTCGGTCAGGTGCAGTCCGCCCGCCCGCCCTACCTCACCGGATCGACCGTCATCCACATGCCGGACAGAGCGATCGCCGGCGTCGACGTACGCGGCGGATCCCCCGGCACATGGACGACCGACACCCTGAACCCCGTCAACGCCAACCCCGGAGTCGACGCGATCGTCCTGACCGGTGGCAGCGACTGGGGCCTGGACGTCGGCGTCGGCGCTATGCATTGGCTGGAGGACCGCAAAGGGGTCTCGCTCCCCATCGTGCCGGGAGCGGTGATCTACGACATCGGACGAGGGGGCAGCGACCGGGCACGGCCGACCGCCTCCTGGGGATACCGGGCGATGCAGGCGGCCGAGGACGGCCCGGTGCGCCAGGGCGCCGTGGGTGCCGGAACAGGAGCCCTCGCCGCGGCGAGCACCCTCAAAGGAGGCGTGGGAACGGCCAGCGTCACACTGGCCGACGGGACTGTCGTCGGGGCACTCGTCGTGGTGAACGCCCTCGGGAGCCCCGTGGACCCGAAGGACTGCACCCTGCTGGGAGCCGCACTGGGCATCGGCGACGAGTTCGCCGGACTGCGCAGGCCCTCCCGCGCGGAGTGTCGGGCGGCCTCGGGGATGCCACAGGCCGGGGCGGACTGGGGCCGCAACACCACGATCGCGGTCGTCGCCACCAGCGCGGGGATGGACAACGCGGCGCTGACCAGGATGGCCGCCGCCGCCCAGGACGGACTGGCCCGGGCGCTCAACCCCTCGCACACCCTCTCTGACGGCGACACGATCTTCTCCGTATCCACCGGCACCGGCCGGCGCCTGTCGAACAACGAGCCGGACGACACAGGCGCCCTCACCAGGATCGGCTCTGCGGCGGCCGACACCCTCTCCAGGGCCGTCGCGCACGCGATGCTGGAGGCCACGTCCGTGCGGCAGTACAAGAGCTACTGCGACACCTACCCCTCGGCCTGTGCGCACCTGCGGCGGAAGCAGCCGTAACAGCCGGGGAGTCCCCGGCGGTACGGAACGGTATGTGTACCGAGCTGGTGCTGACTTACGACGAGCGTGAGATGTTGGCCCGCTGGGCCACGTGCCGGACGTCGTCTCAGGCGCTGGCGCTGCGGTGCCGGATCGTGCTGGAAAGCGCAACGGGTCCCACGAACAGGGACGTTGCGGACCGGTTGGGCATCGAGGGCGGTGAGCCGGTGGCGGGCCCGGTTCGTGCGGGACCGGCTGGAGGGCCTGACCGACGAACCGCGTCCGGGCGGGCCCCGGAAGATCACCGACGCCCAGGTCGAAGAAGTGGTCGTCAAGACGCTGGAGGGCCACACCGAAGGACGCCGCGCACTGGTGCTGTGCGTGGACGAGAAGACGCAGCTCCAGGCGCTGGACCGGTCTGCGCCGGTGCTGCCGATGATGCCCGGCATGCCCGAGTCGCACCCACCCACGACTATGTGCGCGGTGGCGTCACCAACCTGTTCGCAGCGCTGAACACCGCCACCGGCGAAGTGATCGGCCAGATCCACCGCCGGCACCGGGCCGTGGAGTTCAGGAAATTTCTCGTCCGGATCGACAAGGAGGTGCCCGCTGGTTTGGACGTGCATCTGATCTGCGACAAAGCCTCGACGCACAAGACCCCCCGCCATCCAGCGGTGGCTGGTGGGGCACCCGCGCTTCCACGTGCACTTCGCCCCCACCGGCAGCTCCCGGCTCAACCAGGTCGAGCGGTGGTTCGGCTTGCTCACCGACAAGCAGATACGGCGAGGTGTCCACAAAAACGTCCAGGCCCTGGAAAAGGACATCCGCACCTGGATCACGACCTCGAACGAAGACCCGAAACCCTTCGTCTGGACGAAGACCGCGGACGAGATACTCGAACGCCTCGCCGGATATCTGAACCGAGTTCCCGACTCAGGACACTAGAAGAAGCCAAGCTTCTGAGGGCTGTAAGAACAAAGAATGTTCTTCGTCTGCTGGTGGTACAGCGTCGATGTGGCTCTGACCAGCGTTGACGCGAGGTGCTACGGAAGGTTGCTGGGATCTGGCCCGAGTGTGGTCCGGATCATGATGTCGAACCGCAGTTGATCGTGCCGGCTCACCGACCGCCGACCGTGCAGCCCCACGGGATCGACACATCGTGGCGGGAAACGTGGGGCAGCAACGTCCGGTTCACGCAGGTGCCGGAGTTCGATCCGGAACGGTACTGACCTCAGGCAGCGCGGTGAGGCGTCGTACGAGGGCCCCGGGGTCCGTGTACCACGCCTCACCTGTTCAGGACGTCAGCCCTTGACGGGGCCGCCGTTGATGGCGACCCGCTGGCCGTAGCGGGCGTAGGGGTAGTAGTCGTACGTCGCATGGTGCTGGACGCACCGGTTGTCCCAGAAGACGAGCGTGCCCGGGGTCCAGCGGACGCGGCAGTGGAGGACGGGCCTGCGGGCGATGATGTCGAAGAGCACATCGAGCAGGGCCCGGCTCTCGTCGGCGGAGAGCTGCGGGATGCGGCTGGTGTAGGCCCTGTTGACGTACAGCAGTTTGCGGTCGGTCTCGGGATGCCGGGCGATGAGCGGGTGTTCGCTCCTGGGGATGACGTAGTCCGCGGGTGGTGTGTATCCCGCCAGGGCCTGCGCGCCGTCGTGTATCGCGGTCAGCGGGTCCAGCAGGGCGCGCATGGCCGGTGAGAGCATGTCGTAGGCGAGGTGCATGTTGGCGAAGAGGGTGTCGCCGCCGCATCCCGGCTCGGGTATCTCGGTGATATAGAGCATCGACCCCAGTGAGGGTTCGGCGTCGGCGGTGCCGTCCGCGTGCCAGCCGTTGCCCGCCACGTCCGCCGCGGCCGACGTCGTGCGGATCTCCAGGATGTAGGGGTCGCCCTCGGGCGGTGGCGGGTTGACGGGGCGCAGTTCGCCGAAGGCGGCGGCGAAGCGCTTGTGATGCTCGGCAGTGATCGTCTGATCGCGGAAGACGAGGACATGGTGGTCGCGGAAGGCGGCCCGGATCTCTTCCAGTTGCTCCGCAGGGATCTCCTGCGACAGGTCTACGCCCGAGACTTCCGCCCCCAGAACGGGGGTGATCCGTTCGACGGTGAGCGTGCGGTAGGGGTGTGCGAGGCGCGTGGTCACCGCTTCCAGTGCTTCGCGTTCGTACGACTCCACGTCATCCTCCAGAGGGGGGTGGGGTTTGCAGGTCGGCGGTCCCGCGGGTACCAAGACCCGGGGACGCCAGCGTCGCCCTGATGGTCTCGGCCACTGTGTCCGCGTGGGGTGCCGCAACGATGCCGTAGTGGTCCGTGGGCAGATACCTGAGGACGGCGGACGGGGGCAGGCAGGTGTTCCACTGCCGGTCCGGCTCCTGAGGGTCTGCGGGGGTGGGCATGCCGGCCGTGGGATGTTCGGCCAGCCATAGATACGTGGGGACGCGGACGAGCGGCCGTACGCGATGTTCTCCGAGGCTGCGCAGGTTCGCGCGGCAGCAGCGGGCCAGCTTCTCGGCGTACACCTGTGCGTGCTCGGTCGGCAACGAGGATGCTCCGGCGCCGAGTTCGGCGGCGAACAGCTTCTCCAGGTGAGCCTCGTCGTAGGCGGCGACCAGCTCTTTTGCCCGGGGCGGTGGCGGATCCAGAAGGTAGAGCGCCTCCAGTGGCCGGCCGGCCGACTCGGCAAGGCCCGCCATCTCCATCGCCACACGGGCGCCGTAGGACCATCCGGCCAGGTGAAGCCGGCGGTCCGGTCCGCCGAAATGCTCACGTAGTTCCGCGTCGTAGTGACGGGCCCGCTCGGCCAGTGACCATGCGGGCATCTCGGTATCGCGGAGTGCCGGGTCGGCGATGAGGCATACCGTCGGTGCGGGTCCGAGCGCCGTCACCAGGGAGCGGTAGGCCTGGATGTCTCCGCCCACGGGGTGGACCAGGCACAGGACAGCTGAACCGGTTCCCTCCTGCCAGATGTCGAGGACGACCCGGGAGGTGCTTCCGGCCGCCTCGGTGGTGGGCTCGGCTGAGGTGAGGGCCGCCTCGATGTGTTTCAGGATCTCCGTGAGGCTGACGCGGTGACTGAAGGAGGCCAGGTCGAACTCGAAGCCGTAGTCGTCCTCGATCTGGGCGATCAGGCTGATCAGGGTCAGTGAGTCGGCGCCCAGGTCGTAGAGGGAGACCTCGGGGTCCAGTTCGTCCACGCCCAGCAGATCCTGGATCACCCGGACCATGGCGTCCGCTCGCTCCCCGGTGCTGCCGGCTTCGGGGGCTTCCTCCCTTGGTTCCGTGGGGTGCACGGGTCCGGTGCGGGAGGACCGATCCGTGATCTCGGCAGGAGTGTAGAAGACTCGGGAGACATCGATGTCGGTTGTGGATACGAGGAGTTGAGGCAGCTGCAGGGTAAGGGCATGGGCGAAGACCGCTTTGCCTTCCTCGACGGTCAGGCCGACCGCCAGATGGGCCTCATGGCGGCTGTCTGTGTTCAGGACGCGGGTCGCCATTCCGGTCTCGCTCCAGATGTCCCAGTCGATGCCGATCCGGACGGTCGTCTCCGTCTCGGTGGCCTGGTGATGGGCGAAGCCGTCGAGGAGGCTCGCTCCGGCCGCGTAGTCGCTCTGGCCGACGCCGCCGAGCAAGGCGGACATCGAGGAGCAGTAGACCGCGATCTCCGGGAGGAAGGCTGCGATCAGGTGCTCGACGACGAGTGCGCCACTCTCGCGTACCGCGGCGGCGTCGCGCATCGCAGTGGCGTCACGTCGGACGAGCAGCCCGCCGTGTCCGAGACCGGCCGCGTGGATGACGCCGTCCAGTCGTGATGTGTGGTCGCCGACGGCCGCCGCCACTTCGTGAACGGGCATGGTCGCGAGATCCGCCGCGACGAGGCCGATGCGGTCGGCCCATCTGTTCAACTCCTCGGGCAGCCGCGGGTTTCTCGACAGCAACAGGACCCGACCGCCGGTGTGTTCGAGCAGCCAGGCGGCGATGGCGCGGCCTATGCCGCCCGTGCCGCCGAGCACCAGGTGGACGGTGTGCGCTCCGGCCGGTACGAGGGACTGCGTGCCCTCCGGCTCCGGTACGGGTATGGTGCCGGGCCGCCACCAGTAACCCTGCCGCAGCGCGAGCTGCCGCGGTAGAGCCGGTCCGTCGGGATGACCGGCCTCACGTGTTTCGGCGACGACCCGGGCCACGTGTCCGGCCCAGCGGGTGAGGTCGCCGTCGGGGAGGTCGAGCCAGTGGCCGTTCAGGGCGGACTCCTGAGGGGCGACCTCGACGGGCCCGGCGAGGAGCGCCAGTTCCGGTCGGTCTACCGCTCCTGCTACGGGCCGGGCGCCGTACGACAGCCACCACACACGTGGGGAGCCGTTTCGCCCGGCCAGTGCCTGGGCCAGGGCCGCGGTACTGTCCATGCAGGTGTGGCGGGCGTGTTCCAGGGTGCCGGGACCGACCGGCCCCGTCACGTCGAGAGGCAGGGCGTGCACCCACTCCGTGTCGATGGAGGCTGGAGCGCCGTCCTCGGACAGCGCATCGAGCAGCCGGCGCAGGGACGCCGGATCGGCAGGGTCCGCGTTGTAGGCGTCCGGTCCTCTGCGGGCGAAGGTGTCGGCCGGGTGCACCCGAATCACTCGCGACGCCACCGCCTTGAAGGGCGCGAGCGCTGTCCGCGGAGTGTTCTCGGAGGCTACGACGACCACGGCGGACGCGCGGCCGGCCGGCATGGCGGTGTCCGCGACCGCGGCACGGCGCAGTCGGACCCAATGCGGCTGGTGCAGCCAGTCCTTCCGGGGCAGCCGCCGGGGTGTGGCGGCCGGGGCCCGGCAGTTCTCGGGCGGTCGGTCGAAGTTGTATTCCGAGAGGGAGAAGGACGGGGGCGGGAAGTTCCATGGCGCCGGAGCGGAGCCTGCCCCCCAGTCGACAGGGTGTCCGGCGGCCCAGTCCTCAGCGAGTTCGTTGGCCGTGCGACCGGCCGCGGAGACCGTTACGGCGTCCGGTTCCGCGCTGCCGAGCGGCACCGCTCCTGCGGCCACCGTGCGCAGCCAGTGCTCGGCCGCGGCGGCGTCCGTCACGGGTGCCGCGGTCCGCAGGCGGCGAGCGACCCGTCCGGCCTGGAGATGGCGCAGCACCGACCGGTGACGCTCCGGGTGCAGTCGGAGGTAGTCGGCGATCCGAGCGGCGTCGGCGGCGAGGGCGTCCGCGCTGGAGGCCGACAGCACCAGGCACTCGGGTACCTCGCGGGTCGCCACCGGTCCGGGCGCGGTGTCCTGCTCCACGATGACGTGGGCGTTGGTGCCGCCGATCCCGAAGCTGCTGACCGCAGCCACCCGTTCGCGTCCCTCGGGCCAGGGCGTGGCGTCGGCCGGGACGAAGAAGGGAGCGGGATCGGGTCCGATCTCGGGGTTGAAGGCACGGAAGTTGAGGTTGGGCGGGAGCGTCCCGTGGTGCACGGCGAGGACCGCGCGTACGAGGCCCACCACACCGGCGGCCGCGCCCATGTGGCCGAGTTGGCTCTTGACGGAACTCAGGGCGCAGCGGCCGGACTCACTCACGTCAAAGGCCTGCCGTAGCGCCCCCACTTCGATCGGATCGCCCAGCCTGGTGCCGGTGCCGTGGGCCTCTACATAGCCGATGTCGGCGCCTGTGCGTCCGGCGCGGGACAGGGCGGTCCGGATCACCTCCCGCTGTCCGGCCAGGGACGGCGCGGTGTAACTCATTTTCGCCGCACCGTCGTTGTTGATCGCGGAGCCTGTGATGAGCGCGTAGACGGTGTCGCCGTCGCGTCGTGCCTGCCGCAGCGTTTTGAGGACCACGACGCCGACGCCGCTCGCGCCGACCGTGCCGGTGGCGTCGTCGCTGAAGGGGCGGCAGTCGCCGTCCGCGGAGAAGATGTGCTGCGAGCGGTAGCGGTAGCCGCCGGTCAACCCGGGGTCGATGAGTACTCCTCCGGCGAGCATCACGTCGGCTTCGCCCTGCCGGAGCAGACCGGCGGCGAGGTGCACGGCGACCAGAGAGCTGGAGCAGGCCGTCTGGGCGCTGAAGACGGGGCCGGTCAGCCCGAGGTGGTACGCAACCTTGGTGGCCAGGAAGTCCTTCTCATGGTGCAGCGCGAGCTGGAAGCCGTCAGGCAGCCGGCCGGGGTCCGCCCCGCGCAGCAGGGACTGGAAGTAGGTGTTCTCTCCTGCACCGGCCACCAGGCCCACCCGTGTGGCCGAGGTGTCCGTCACTCCCGCGTGCGCCAGGGCCTGCACGCCGGCCATCAGCAGGTGACGATGCTGAGGATCCATCAGACGTGTCTCCTGTGGGCTGATGCCGAAGTGGCCCGGGTCGAAGTCGAGCATGCCGTCGAGCGTGCTGTGCGCGCCGACGACTCCTTCGGGCGCGTCGATGCGGCGGATTCCGGTGCCGCCGGAGACCACCAGCTTCCAGAAGGCGGCCAGGTCCTGGGCGCCGGGCACCCGTACCGCCATGCCTACGACCGCGATCGGCTCGCCTGGTTCGGGGGTCCCGTCCTTCTTCGCGGCCGAGGGGGCGAGTGGCCGCGGGGCGGTGAGGTGGCGGGCCAGGGCGCGGACGGTGACGTGTTCGAAGAGGTCCGCGACGCTGAAGCGTAAACCGAGTGCCGTCGTGCAGCGCAGGTGGAAGCGCATCAGGGCGAGGCTGGAGGCGCCCGCATCGAAGAAGGTCTGGTCCGGTGCGATCGTCGAACCGGTGATCTCTTCGAAGGCAGCGCTGAGGCGCTCCTCGTCGGCCGACAGGCCCGTGCGGGCGATCGCGGAACGGCGCAGCTCTTCCCCCGGTGCCCGGACGACCGCCTGCCGGTCCAGCTTCCCGCTGGGTGTGCGGGGCAGTCTCTCCAGCCTGCGGAAGCGGTCCACACGTACGTAGGAGGGCAGAAGGGCGGACAGATGCGCGGTCAGGTCGTCGGCGGACGGTGCCTCACCATGGACCTCCAGGCCCGCTGTCAGCCGGTCGCCGTCAGCTGTGACGACGGCGTTCACCACCGCCGGATGGCGCAGCAGGGCCGCCTCGACGGAGCCGAGTTCAAGCCGGTGCCCGCTCAGTTTGATCTGCTGGTCGTCGCGGCCCGCGTAGTGCAGCAGGCCCTTACGGTCGAAAAACGCCCGGTCACCGCTTCGGTAGAACAGGCCCGCGTCGGGGAGTTCGACGAAGCGGGTCTCGTCGAGTGCGGGTTCGTCGAGGTAGCAGCGGGTGGTCATGGTCCCGCCGATCAGCAGCTCGCCGGTGCACCCGGTCGGGACCGGGTCACCCTGGGCGTCCACCACACGCAGGTCGGCGCCGCCCACCGGGCGTCCGATGGCGGGCCGCTCGGGCCATTGCCCGGGATCTCCCTCCAGGCACAGGGTGCTGACCACATGTGTTTCGGTCGGCCCGTAGTGGTTGAACAGACGCGCGCCGGGGAGTCCGGCGAACCAGCGCCGGATGCCGTCGGTGCACACCAACTGCTCCCCTGCGGTGACCACTTCGCGTAGACGGGAGGGATACCTGTTCAGACGGACGGCGTACTCGGCGAGCAATTGCAGGGCCACGTAGGGCATGAAGATCCGCTCGGCGCCCGCGGAGTCCAGCCGGTCCAGGAGTGCGGGAGCGTCCTGACGCCACTCGGGACGTATGAGCTGGAGGCTGCCACCTGTGCACAGTGTCCCGAAGATCTCCTGGAAAGACACGTCGAACGCCAGCATCGAGAACTGCTGGGTGGCCGCGGGGGCGGTCAGACCGCCGGGACCGGACTGCCACCTGATCAGGTCGCACAGTGTGCGGTCGTGGATCTGCACGCCTTTGGGGACGCCGGTGGAGCCGGAGGTGAACAAGGTGTACAGGGGGCGGGTGCCGTCGTGTGTCGGCGCGTCGACGGTACGTCGGTCATACGTGTGCCCGTCGTACGACGCACTCGTGCCGTCGTCCGCCGGTAGGACGAGGTGGCTTACCACACCGTCCGGGAGCAGCGTGTCCAGCGTCGGCGAGCCGTCCTGCGTGGTCAGGACGCACAGCGGGTCGATCTGTTCCAGAACGCGGCGTAGCACGTCGGCCGGGTAGGACGGGTCGAGGGGGACGGCGGTGACGTTCAGCCTTGCCAGTGCCAGCAGCGCCACCACGTGTTCGGCGGAGGGATCCAGATACAGGGCCGCCCGGCAGGGGCTGCTGTCGGCCGGGATGGGGTAGCGGTCGGCCAGTTCCGTAGCGAGGGCTGCGGCACGGGCGTCGAGGGTCGCGTAGCTCAGGGTGCCGCCGTCGGCCGTCACGACGGCGGGGGCGTCCGGAGTGCGGACGACCTGCAGGCCGAAGCCCTCGGCGATCGTGGTGAAGCCGGGTTCCGGGGAGGGCCCGCGCCCGTGCTCCGGCAGGGACCGTCGGTAGGGCACGACGAGTTCACGCACGGTGGAACGGCCATCGGCCGCGAGCGCGTCCACGCCCCTCCGGAACAGCTCCGCCATCGCCTCGACGTCCTCGCCGGTTAACCGGTCCTCGGCGTACTCCCACAGCACGTCGAGTCCGTCAGCATGCTCGACCACGGAGACCGTCATCGGGCACTTGGCCTCCGGAGCGGCCCACCAGAGGGGGCGCTGGACGCAGCCGGGCAGCCGCAGCGCCCCGAAGTCGGTGTTCTCCAGGACGAACAGGAAGTCGAAAGGTGTGCTGTCGCCGACGGCGTCCCAGCCGGTCAGCACGTCTGTGAGCGCCACGTCCTGGCGTCCCAGTACCTGCGCTGTGCAGGTCCTGGTGCGGGTGAGGTGTGAGCGCAGGTCCTCGCCGGGTGCGACGGTCAGGGGCAGCAGCACGGTGTTCGCCATCATGCCCGCGCTGTTCTCGAACTCGCACACCGGGCGGCCCGCGACCGGGGCGGCGATGCGCGGGCGGATCAGGCCGGTCACGCCGTACAGGCACCAGGAGAACACGCTCAGCAGGACCTGGAACCGGGTCATTCCGACCTCAACGCACAGCTGGTCCACTTGGGACCGCCGAACGACGTCGAGCGACGTGTGCAGCAGGCGCGCCCGCGGTGCCGGATCCGCTTCCTCGGCGGGCAGCGGCTCCTGCGGCTCCTCCCTCCCCTGGTAGAACGCGAGGAGTTCATCGCGCTGCACCTGGTAGGCCGCGCTTGCGAACCGGTTGTTCTGCCAGACGGCGAAGTCCAGCGGGGTCGGAGCGGATGTCTCTTGGCGGCCGATTCCGGCGTAGGCGGCCGACAGGTCGTGCAGCAGGATGCTCAACGACCAGCCGTCCACGGCAATGTGGTGCAGGTGCAGCAGGAGCGTGCCGCCGCCGTCACGTGGCAGCCAGCAGGCTCGGAGCATGCGGGGGACGGCGAGGTCGAAGGGTTCGGCGAAGAAGGTGTCGGCGAAGGCGTGCGCTTCTTCCTCGTCCCAGGCCTGCTGGGGGCCCGGCTCGTGCCACGGGTCGTACGGCTCGCCGACGGTCTGCTCCAGGCCGTCAGGCCCGAGGCCGAAGCCCGTCCGCAGTGCCCCGTGACGTGCCACCAGACTGCGTAGTGCTCGCCGGAGGGCAGCGGTGTCGACGGGTCCGTCCACGTGGAAGGCTTGGCTGACGGAGTAGGCCCGGGAGCCCGGGGTGCGGCGCTGTATCAGCCACAGCCGCTGCTGTTCGCTCGTGGCGGGCGCCGAACGGGCACCGGAGACCACCGGTGCCGGCAATGCGCCCTCCGTGCCTGGACGGACGGTGGTGAGGGACTGGGCGACGGCGGCCAGGTCGCCGTGCAGGACGGCCGTCTGAGTCAGCTCGCGGCCCCATCGCTGTCGTACGGCGAAGCAGAACCGAAGCGCCTTCAACGAGTCACCGCCGCTGGCGATCCACCGGTCTCCGAGCCCGAGGCCGGTGGTGCCGATTATCTCCTCGGCCAGTTCGACGACCCGTCGCTCCGTCTCCGTCGCTGCCGGTCCGTCGGAGGGGCGGGGCCGCCAAGGCCGGTCGGCCTGCCGCAGCAGGGCGGTCTGGTCGACCTTGCCGTTGGCGTTGAGGGGCAGCTCGGCCACGAGGTGGATCTGGTGGGGGCGCATGTAGGCGGGCAGGTGGGTCGCCAGGTGGCTGTCGAATTCCTCGTAGGACAGTTCGTGACGGAGGACGACGAACGCCAGCAGTTCGTGGGGCCCCTCCTGGCCCGCACGGTGCGTGCACACGTAAGCACGCTGGATCGCCGGGTGGGTGAGAACGCGCCGTTCCACCTCGCCGGGCTCGATCCTGAAGCCACGGACCTTGACCTGGCGGTCGGTTCGTCCGACGTACTCCACCAGGCCTTCGTTGTCGGTCCGTACCAGGTCACCGGTGCGGTAGTACCGCTCATTGCCACCGTCGAGCCACGGTAGACGCACGAAACGCCGCTCGGTCTCCTCGGGAAGGTTGCGGTATCCGGCGGCGAGTCCGGCTCCGCTCAACAGGAGTTCGCCGACCTCACCGGGCGCGGCAACCCGCTCTTGGTCCAGAACGACCAGCACCGCACCGCTCTGCGGCAGGGGCCGCCCGATCGGCACCACGTCGCCGTTGAAATCCCGCGGGATCGGATGACACAGGGCGAAGGTGGTGGACTCCGTCGGCCCGTAGATGTTGAACAGACGGGTGCCGCTGTCGGGGTTGTCCCGGTACCAGCGGTGCATCAGCCGGGCGTCGAGCTGCTCACCGCCCACAAGAACCTCGCCGGCCGCGGCGAAGCATTCCGGCACAGCCGTGACCATCGCGTTGAACAGCGCCGTGGTGACGAAGACGGTGTCCACGCTCTTGTACCGCAGCGCCGCGGCGAGCCCGCCGGGTGTCTGCACGTCCCCGTCGCTCAGGAGCACGCAGCAGCCACCAGTCAGCAGGGGCACCCAGACTTCGAAACTCAGCGCGTCGAACGCCGGATTGGCCATGCAGGCAAAACGCAAACCGGGCTCGACGCGGATGTAGCCGGGTTGTGCCAGTCGCCGGATTCCCGCGTCACGGACCTCGACTCCCTTGGGCTGCCCCGTCGTTCCGGAGGTGTAGAACAGGAACGAGACCCTGCCTGGGGCGGACGGAGCCTCTACGGCGGCAGCGGTGTCCGGAAGTTCGGGCAGAACGGTGTGCCCAGCCAGCGCCGTCACATCCTGCGGGAGCTCGGTGGCACTGCCGATTGTCTCGTACACCAGGGCGACCGCAGCGGAGTCCCGGAGGATGAAGTGACGGCGTTCGGCGGGGCTCTGCGTGTCGAGGGGCACGACCTGCGCCCCCAGCCGCAGAATGCCCAGCATCACGCAGACCAGCCGCCACGATCGCGGCAGCGCCACTGCCACGGCCTGCCCAGCGGTGACGCCCTGGCGCCTCAGCTCCCAGGCGACGGTGGCGGCTGCCACGTTCAACGTCACGTAGTCAATGCTGACGTCGCCGTCGACGACCGCCTCAGCGTGTGGTGTGCGAAGAGCTCGGCGGTGAATCTCAAGGGCTATCCCGGCCTGGGCGCTCACGTCCTCGGCCGCGTCGGTGGGGGATGTTTCGACGCGTGGTTTCATCGTGCCTCCGACGTGCCTGAAGGTGTTGTGCGCCCCGTCTCGCCCTGGCCGGGGGCGGATGTCAGCCGGTGCATCTCGGCGGTGAGGACGGCGGCGACGCGGGGCAGTTCGTCGCTCTCCAACATGTCCCAGTGGCCGCAGGCAACCGGCTCGACCACGAACTCACCGCTGACGCGATGCCGCCAGAACGCACGTAGACGAGCGGCGGCATCCTCGACATCCGCATCTTCGTCCTCCACTGCCGTCGCCTGCATCAGCACGACACGGGCCGACGATTCGGGTACGGCGTAGTCGCGGGCCGTCTCGCGATGGTGGTTGTAGACGTTCAGGTACCGGGCCACCTGGTCGTCGTCGATACCCGGGTACATGCCGTTGAAGCGCACGAGTTTCTCCCGGAACTCCTCCATGCCGACCGGTGCGGTCGCGGTGCGCTGCTCGTCGTCCTGGGCACCGTGGGTGTCGAGGAGGACCACGCTCACCTTCTCGTGCCCGGCCGTCACCAGGCGGCGGCCCATTTCGTACGCGATCAGACCGCCGTAGGAGAGCCCGCACAGCACCAGTGCCTCGTCGGCGCGGGGACCGACGAGCCGCAGATACTCCTCGGCCATCGCCTCCACACCGGGCAGGGTGGACTCGCCGGGATTGATGCCGGGCGCCTGAAGCCCCACCACGCCGATGTCGTCGCTCAGTTCGGCGGACAGTGGCAGGTAGCAGAACGCGGTGCCGCCGGCAGGGTGCACACACACCACGCGCTGTCGGTCGCCGTCCCCACGGAATTCGACCAGGCTGTTGAGTTCCGCGGGCTGCGCGGTGGCGCCGCCGCTGCCGCGCACCCGCTCGGCGAGCGCCTCGATGGTGGGGTGCAGCATGACGTCCCGGACCGGCAGGGCGACGCCGAGTTCCTCCCGGACGGCGGACGCCATCTTGATCGCCGATATCGAAGTGCCGCCCAGTTCGAAGAAGTTGTCACCGATTCCGATTTCCGGGTGCAGCAGCACCCTGCGCCAGACCCTGTACAGCGCCATCTCCACGTGGTCCCGGGGCGCGGCCGCGTTGACCCGCCCCACGCGTCTTCCGGCCGCGGCACGCAGCACCTCTGTCCGGTCCACCTTGCCGCTGCGGTTCAACGGCAGTCGCGGGAACTCGACCACCACGGCGGGGATCATGTAGTCCGGAAGACGGTCCTTGAGGGCCGCACGCCACTCGTACGGCATCCGAGTGGCCTCGGCGTCACATCCCACGCCGGCGACCAGGTGGGGGCTACCGGGTGTGTTGCGATCGGCCAGGGCGACGGCCTCCCGCACCCCGGGGACCGCCAGCAGCGCCGCCTCGACCTCGCCGGGTTCGATACGGAAGCCGCGCAGCTTGAGCTGGTCGTCGCGGCGGCCGACGTACTCGGCATTGCCGTCCGGCAGCCAGCGCGCCAAGTCGCCAGTGCGGTAGAGGCGTTCACCGGAGATGAACGGGTCGGGCACGAAGAGTTCGTCGGTGAGGTCGGGACGGTTCAGATATCCACGGGCCAGACTCGCTCCGCCGAGGTAGACCTCTCCGGGAACTCCGACGGGTACCGGGCGCATTCGCTCGTCGAGCAGGTACAGGCGTGTGCCACGCAGCGGCCGTCCGATGGGACACGACCGCTCGTACGGCCGTGGGTCGGTGTAGGCGGTGGAGTAGAGCGTGGCCTCGGTCGGGCCGTAGCCGAAGCAGATGCGCAGGCCGGGCAGCAGCTCACGCATGCGGTGCAGGGTGCTCTCAGGGAGGGATTCCACTCCGGTGAGGAGCTGACGCAGGCTCGATCCGGCCAAGCGTGCGGCCGGATCCTCGCCGATCCACAGGACGTAGGACGGGGGCAGGAACGCCTGGGTGACCTTGCGTTCGCGCATCCAGTCCAGCAGCGCCCCAGGGTCACCACGGAGTTCGTCGGGAACCAGGTGGAGCACGGCGCCGGTGGTCAACGGGACGAGGAGTTCGTGCACCGACGCGTCGAAGCCGATGCTCGACCAGGCTGAGGACGCCTCGCCGGTGGCATCCCCCATGAGTTCACGCCAGTGGTCGAAGAGATTGACGACGCTGCCGTGCGTCACCGCCACGCCCTTGGGGCGGCCGGTCGATCCCGAGGTGTAGATGACGTAGGCGAGCCGCGTCCGGTCCGTGTCGATGGCTGGCGCTTCGTCGTGCGTCCCTTCTGCCTCCACCTGCGCCAGGTGTTCCCACAGCTGTCCGTCGTCGTCCGCGGCGTCCTTCTGGTCGGTCAGCACGAGGACCGGTGCGGCGTCGCTGACCATGGCGGTGAGCCGCTCCAGGGGCTGGCCGGGGTCGAGGGGCAGATAGGCGGCTCCGGACTTGAGGATCCCGACCACGCCGATGACGAGTTCGGTCGTGCGTCCGGCGTGCAGGCCCACCACACGATCGGGACCGGCACCACGGGCGATCAGCGCATGGGCGAGACGGTTCGCCCGGCGGTCGAGTGTCGCGTAGTCCAGTTCCGTGTCATCGGCCACCACCGCGCACTGCTCGGCTCGTTCGCGGACCTGCGCGGCGAAGCGCTCCAGCACGCCCGCCGTCGTCGGGTCGGTCATGGTGGGCCCTGTACTGAAGGTGGCGAGGAGCGCCCGCTGCTCGTCCTCGTCGAGCAGCGTCAGGTCGGCGATCTCGGTATCGGACTGCTCGGTCATCAGGCGCAGCACGCGGAGGAACTGGTGTATGTACCGTTCGATCGTCGCCCGGTCGAAGAGCGCCACCGCGTAGTCGATCTCACCGGTGAGCTGCCGGCCCTCATCGGCCAGGGCAAGGACCATGTCGAACTTGGCGGGCACGTGGGCGGCATCTTCTCGCAACTCAACTGACAAACCCGGTAGTTCGAGTTCTCTCCGCATAGAGGGGACCCAGGCGAACATGGTCTGGAACAGGGCTGTGCAGGCGGGGCTCCGCGGTGGGTTGACCAGTTCGACGACTCGCTCGAAGGGGAGGTCGACGTGTTTGAGGGCGTCACGGATCCGCTGGTTCACCCGTTTCAGGACATCTTTGACACTTGGCGAGCCGGAGAGGTCCGCGCGCAGGGCGACGGTGTTGACGAAGAAGCCGATCAGACCCTCGACATCCCCGCGCCGGCGGTTCGACGTGGGGGCGCCGACCACGATGTCGTCCTGCCCGGAGAGCAGGGAGAGCAACACGGACCAGCCGGTGAGGACGGTCGCGTAGAGGGAGACATCGTTGTCTGAGGCCAGCGTGCGCAGGGCGCGCGTCAGGTCCTCGTCGACGGTCACGGGCAACCGGTCGCCGTGGAAGTCCTGTTCGGGCGGGCGGGGCCGATCTGTGGGCAGGGAGATCACGGCCGGGGTGTCGGCCAGCGCGGTGGTCCAGTAGTCGGCCTGCGAGGCGGGCTCGTCTCCCGACATCCACTCCCACTGCCAGCGTGTGTAATCGCTGTACTGCCAGGTCAGTTCGGGTAGCGAGACGTCCTGTCCCTGTTGAAGCGCGGAGTACACCAGGCCCAGCTCTCTCAGCATCAGGGAGCGGGACCAGCCGTCGAAGACGATGTGATGCACGGTCAAGATCAGTACGTGATGGTGCGGTTGGAGCGCTATCAGGCAGCCGCGCGCCATGGGTTCCTCGCCCAGGCGGAACGGGGTGGCCTCCACCTCCGACCGTATTCGCGTGAACCGTTCGGCCCGGTCCGGAAGTCCCGTCAGATCCTCGAAGGTCACCGGGAACCCCGTGTCCGGCGGATCGACGACTTGAAGAGCCGACCCCTCGGAGGGGACCAGCCGGGTGCGCAGGGCCTCGTGCCGGGCGGCGAGCAGATGCAGCGCCTTGATGAGAAGGTCCTGGTCGAGCGGTCCCCGGATATCGAAGGGCATGGGCTCGTTGTAGGCGGAGCTGGCGTCTCCGTCCATGCGCGCCATGACCCACAGACGCTCCTGCGCCAGTGACAAAGGCGCGGATTCTGTCTCTTCGCCGGAATGATTACTGACTGCGATTCGGGGTAAAGACACAGATTGCCCTTCACGAGAGGAGAACGCGGCGGAAATCAGTGCCGGCGTCCCGGAGTGTCAGACCGACGTCCGGAATGCGTGCGTTGCAATCAAAGTGCGGTCTGAAAACATGCCTACGATTCTGGGCCCTTCGATGGGACCTCAGCCGGGAAGGTTGGAGATGTGCGACCTGAGGGCAACGGCCCCGTCGCGCCGCTCGTGAACAGAGTGAACGGCAGCTTGTTCTCGATTTCTAGCCGAGTTTTCATGGTCTTGGCGGCGCCTCGCGCAGGGTTCTGGAAATCGCCATCCGTCCACCAAAACTCCTGAAGGTTGCGCGAGCATGCAGAGAGGCGATTGCGGGCGCTTCTGCTTATTCGGCCGCCCGTGGGGTGGTGCATTTCCGTTGATGCTAAATGCGCTCCGATTGAGTGGTCAACCGTGACCAACGCCACACCCGTTCGGTGACGGAATGCTGTTTGCGCTCGGGATACGACATCAAGGGTTTTACCTGAAGATGGCGGACCACATGAGATCAATGGTTCACTTCGGTCGTCGGGCGCCTTCTTCGCCGGTGACGGTGTATTCGGATACAGAAGGCCATCGAAAGGGCATGACCGCATAGTCGTCCTCCGGCGAGCCAGGAGTGATCCACCTCCCTGCCCCGGACGACGTAGTCGCCCTGCCGCTCCAGCAGCACGCTGCGGCCGGGGAACTCCGTACGGAAGCGTCCTGGCGAAGTCGTGGGTGCCGACCGCAGAGTCCGTGCGGATCAGGGTCCGCCGGCCGCGCCGGAACCTGGTCAACGTTTGGGCCAGGGCGAGTTGGGCGGTGGTGATGCGGTCGGCGGCGGTGTTCGATCCCGCGTTGCCCGGCCTGAGCAGGGCTGCGACCGGCTCCCCGGTGCCGCCCGGCCCGTGGTCGACGAACGCCGTCAGCGGGTGATGGCCGTAGCTCCGCTTCCAGGCCGGGGCCGCGTCCTCCTTGTCGGAGTGCGTGATGACCAGCACCCCGTCGAGGTCGACGGTCACCGTCCCGTCCGCGTCGGACGGCCAGCCGCCAGACCCGCTGACGGTCTTCGGACCGCGCGGAACGGATCGCCTGCAGGGCCTTCTCCCCGGAAGTGGAAGGGTGTCGATCAGACGGGAGACCGTCGGGCCGGAGGCCACCGGCCCGAACACGGCCGGCTCCGCCCGCAGCATGCTGACATCGGCGAGACAGTCCCCGTCCGACGCGACCGCCGGCGCCACGTCCGGCAGGACCTTCCCGGGTCGTGAACGGCCCGCGGCTTCCGCCACGGCGACAGCACCCCGGATATCGCCTGGTCAAGGCCGCTCTTGCGGACCGCCTCCACCAGCAGCACGCTCCCGGCCCGCGAGCCCACCGCCCGGCCGCCGCCCTCGGTGCGGACACGCGGGAAGGACCCGATACGCTTCTTCACCCGGAGAGTGCTTCTTTTCTTGCGGCGACATGGACCCTAGACAAGTCCTATCGTTGCAGGTCAGGAGCGCTCTCCGCTTATTTGATCAAGCCTCGGACAGTCCACCTCGTGAAAGGCGCGAGGCTAGAAGAACCCAAGCTTCTGAGGGCTGTAAGAACAAAGAATGTTCTTGGTCTGTTGGTGGTACACGGGCAGCACCTCGCGATGACCAGTGAAAACGGGTGATGCGCCGCTCGTGGGGCGGCGGTCGGGCCGGGAATGGCCCGGATCTTGTCTGTCCGCAGGGCCCTGGTGAAGGCCCCGAACGGTGCGCTGGTGCGCGAGTCGGCCCGGTAGTGTGGAGACGTTTTGACCGGTGGGCTTCCCGGCCAGGGACAGTTGGGTAGCCGGTCCCAGGCGACCAGCGCGGCTGGGGATAGCAGTAGGGGAATCAGTCGATGGCCACGGTCTACCGCTTGGCGATCTTGGACGATGAAGGCCAGGAGCAGAGTGCCCGGTACCTCGACGCGGACGGCCGGGAGATCGACGATCCCCGTGTGACCAGGGTGCGCGTCCCTGCCCGGTCCTGGGAGCGGGCGAACCCGTCCTCCTCAGCCGGGACCGGGGCCGAGTCGGTGCCCCCCACCCCCGGAGACCTCACCTTCGACCCGGCGTGGTGGGAGGAACTGCGGAGCTGCACGGCGGTGTTCCTGCCGGGCGATCCCCCTCGTGCCGGGCGGATGGCCTTCCAGGCCGACGACGATCGGCTCCCGGCCGACGCTCCCGTCGAAGAGCTCCTGGTGGTCGTACCCCACGGGCGCGGTGCGCGGCGACGGACCGTTCGCGCGGTGGTGTGCCCGCTCGCGGACGTTCTGCCGCTGCTGCTGGACGAGCTGGCGGACCGACTCGCCCCGACGTCTGCCGCGTGGCGGCACGCGGCGCTCTACGCCCTGAACATGGCCGGCCGGGGGCTGCTGCTGCCCGGGCTCAGTGCCGGCGGGTACGACGCGTGGCGTCTCGGGCCCTTCGCTCAGGAGGACGCCGTCTGGGTGCGGGCCTTGACGGAGGCCCTTGACCCCGCGGCGTACGCGACACCGGTCGAGCAGTCCGACCGCGGACGCCGCCCGCTGCTGTTGCAGGATCCGTACGACCGGCTGCGTCTGTTCCTGGACGCGGTCGCCGACTTGTTGCCGCGCACACCCGCTGCTGTCGCGGCGGCGGGCCAAGCTGCCTTCGCCGGGCGGGACCCGAGGCATCTGCCTGGACTGTGGGGTTGGGCCGCCAGGGTCGCGGACGGCCGGGATGCCGGTGTGCGTCTCTCCCTCCGCATCGAACTGCCGGACGCGGAGGAAGCCCAGGACGGTGACGACGATGAGGGTTGGGATGCCGAGGCCCCGGACCGGCGCCGTGCGGCGGTGCGCTGTGTGCCTCAGGTCCACTCCCTGGCCGACCCGTTGCTGCTGGCCGATGTGGCCGAGGTTTGGCGTGGAACTGTGGAGGGCTTCGGTCCCCGCGAGCGCGCCGGGACCGAAGTCGGGCTGCGAACGGCCGCCGAAGCCTGGCCAGCACTTGCCGGTCTCTTGCAACAGCCCGACCCAGACGCTCTCGTCCTGGACGACGGCGCGTTCCTCGACCTGCTGGACGGCGGCATCAGTGCCCTGGCCCGAGCAGGCGTGGTCGTGCATCTGCCGAAGGACCTGGCCCGCGATCTCGTAGCCCATGCCGTCGTGGAACCCGACAGCCGATCACCGGAGGAGGAGCCGGACGGAGCAGGGTTCTTCACACCCGAGGCGCTGCTCTCCTTCCGCTGGGAACTCGCGGTCGGCGACCGCACGCTCACTCAGGTCGAGCTGGACCGGCTCGCCCAGGCCCGACGGCCGCTGGTGCGGCTGCGGGACCAGTGGGTCGTCGTCGACGACGTTCTCCTGCGCAAGGCCCGTAGCCGGACACGCGACATGAGTGCCCTGGAGGCGCTGACCGCCGTTCTCACGGGCGCGTTCGAGGACGCCGATGGTTCTCTCGCTCCGGTGAGGCCCGACGGGTGGCTCGCCTCCCTCCGCGACCGGCTGAACGCGCCGGAGCACGCCGCCGATGCCGAACTGGCCCCACCTGCCGGACTGACAGCAACCCTTCGCGGCTACCAGTTGCGCGGCATGGCCTGGCTCGACCGGCTTACCCGTCTGGGCCTGGGCGCCTGTCTCGCCGACGACATGGGCCTCGGCAAGACCGTCACCGCTCTCGCCCTGCACCTGCGCCGTCAGGGGAACCCGAGGACCGCCGACCGCCCCACTCTCGTGGTGTGCCCTGCCTCCCTGCTCGGCAACTGGGGACGGGAGATCGACAGGTTCGCACCCGGCACACCCTGGCGCCGCCACCACGGCCCCGACCGTGATCTCGCCGGCATCCGGGCCGGGGAAATCGTCCTCACCACCTACGGCACACTCCGTCGCGACCTGCCAGACCTCCGCGACGCCGGAACGTGGGGACTGGTCGTCGCCGACGAGGCACAGCACGCCAAGAACCCCGCCTCGGCCACCGCAAAGGCACTGCGTGCCCTTCCCGCCCACGCCCGGGTGGCCCTCTCCGGCACCCCGGTGGAGAACAACCTCACCGAACTGTGGGCGCTCTTGGACTGGACCACACCCGGCCTGCTCGGCCCGCTCACGGCCTTCCGGAATCGTTACGGCCGGGCCGCTGAACGCGCCGCCCGCGGCAGCCAGGCTGCGGCGGACGCCGCGGCCGCCGGACAGCTCGGTGGTCTGATCCGCCCCTTCGTGCTACGCCGCCGCAAGACCGATGCCGGCATCGCCCCCGAACTGCCCCTCAAGACCGAGACCGACCATCCGGTCCGTCTCACGCGTGAACAGACCGTGTTGTACGAGGCGCAGGTACGGGAGTCGATGGACGAGATCCGCAAGGCGCAGGGCATCGCCCGGCACGCCCTCGTTCTCAAGCTCCTCACCGCCCTCAAACAGATTTGCAACCACCCCGCCCATTACCTCAAGGCGGACGCCGAGGCACGCCTCACCGGCCGCAGCGGAAAACTGCAACTCCTCGACGAACTCCTCGACGTGCTGATGTCCGAGAACGCGTCCGCGCTGGTGTTCACCCAGTACACCCGTATGGCCCGGCTGCTGGAGGCACACCTGTCCGGACGTGGGATGGAGACGCTCTTCCTGCATGGCGGAACCCCGGTGCACCGCCGCGAGGAGATGGTCGACGCCTTCCAGCGGGGCGAGGTCCCGGTGTTCCTGCTCTCCCTCAAGGCGGCCGGGACTGGCCTCAACCTCACCCGGGCCTCCCACGTCATCCACTACGACCGATGGTGGAACCCCGCCGTCGAGGACCAGGCTACCGACCGGGCCTACCGCATCGGCCAAACCCAGCCGGTCCAGGTGCACCGACTGATCACCGAGGGCACCGTCGAAGAACGCATCGCACAACTCATCTCATCCAAGCGTGACCTGGCCGACTCCGTACTCGGCGGGGGCCAGGGGGAAGCCGCAATCACCGACCTGACCGACGACGAACTTGCCGACCTGGTCGCCCTGCAGACCACCACCGACCGGAGCAGCACGTGAGCCGCAGCCGTCACGTGAGCCGCAGCCGTAAGGAAAAGCGGCCCGGAGACCTGATCCTTCCGAAACCACCACCGGTCCCGGGACAGCGACAGATGGTCGACGGACCGTGGGGAGCGCTGTGGATCGCGACCCTGGAGAACCCCCGTAGTGAGGACACTGGACAGCACGAAGCCAGACTGAACCGCGCCCGCACCTATGCCCGACGTGGTGCGGTCGGTGCCATCACCGTACGCCAGGGTGAGTTGGCCGCCCGGGTAGCTGGCAGCGACCCTCGGCCGTACAAGGTCACCGTCCGCGTACCCGAACTACCCAAGGCGGAGGGAGACCGACTGCTCGAAGCATGGGCAGACGACAGCGAGGCCCTCGCCGAACTGTCCTGCGGGATGCTTGGCGAGACCACCGCGCGCCTCGCCGTCGCCGAAGGTGTGGCCCTGGTACCGAAACCCGGCGTCACGGACTACGAATGCTCCTGCCCGGACTGGGGATACCCCTGCAAACACGCGGCCGCGCTATCCTACCAGTTCGCCCGAACCATCGACACCCGCCCCGACGCCCTCCTGCTGCTCCGCGGCTACCACCTGAACGAGGTGTGCGACGAAGCAGCGGTCAGGCGCGCTGAACGCGAGATCACCGCTGGCGAACAGGTCGCAAAGGAAGCAGAATTGGCTGCAGCCCGCGGAGTACCGGCCGGTGAGGCGTTCGCCCGGTTCAGGCGCCAGGGCCGACTGCCTCCCTTGCCCCCATTGCCCGCCCCGTCGGCCGGCCCCGCCCCAACCGGGCCGTTCCCGGATGCGGGCCACGACGACAGTCTCGCGGCCCCCGAGCGGCTGCGCATGCTGGCCGACGACGCCGCGCACCGCGCAGCCGACGCCTACACCTACGCCGTCGATGCTGGAGAAGGCGCGGGAGAGCGGCTCTGGCTCGACGCCGACCCGTGGCTGGACACCGTTCGACGAGCGGCCAGGGCAGACGGCGATCCTCACCTTCTCGGCCGCCTGCTGAGCAGCTCCGACCAGTCCCGCGCCCAACTATCCCGGGCAAGCGTCGCCTGGAAGCACGGTGGCGAACCCGCACTGGCCGTCCTTGACGGCGGTCAAGTGCCACCTCCGGCCATCGAGGCCGCGGCTCGCGAACAACTCCTCTCCGTAACGCTATCCGGACGGCCCGGTTCACGGGCACTGTGCCGGACCGGGAGTCGCCTTCAACTCGTGGGTGTGGATGTCGAGTTGCGATATGGACCGGACGGACTTTGGTACCCATTCCGCAAGCGGTCCGGTGCGTGGTGGTCGGCCGGCCCTCCCTCCAGGGACGCTGCGGAGGCAGTGCAGGGTGTTTTGCCGACGAGTTGACCGTTGTGGACAGCGGCGCGGCACCGTGCTCCTCGCCGGCGGTGGCTCTGACAGCGTCATTCGGCTCTGGTCGCCAGATATACCAGAACAGGAGGCGCTCCCCGTACTGCACGTATATCACGGCCCGGGCACTGCCATCACTGGTTCCCGCGTGGGCGCCGTTTGGTCCGAGGCTGGTCCGGGGCGGTTTCACTTGAACTTCACACAGTAGCGCAAGGTGCCGCCTTGATTACCGAAGGTAGCTGTTATGTCGGGTTGCCTGAAGGGCTACGAAGCCTCCAGGCAACCGACTTCAGGTTCTAGAAGAAGCCAAGCTTCTGAGGGCTGTAAGAACAAAGAATGTTCTTCGTCTGCTGGTAGTGCTCCAGCATCATCTTGTGGTTTTCTCGGCCGATGCCCGACTGCTTGTAGCCGCCGAAGGCGGCGTGTGCGGGGTAGGCGTGGTAGCAGTTCGTCCACACGCGTCCCGCCTGAACTGCGCGGCCCGCGCGGTACGCGGTGTTCATGTCGCGGGTCCACACGCCGGCGCCGAGGCCGTACAGGGTGTCGTTGGCGGTCTTGATCGCGTCCTCGAAGTCGTCGAAGGACGTGACCGACACGACCGGGCCGAAGATCTCCTCCTGGAAGATCCGCATGCGGTTGTGGCCCTCGAAGATCGTCGGCTGGACGTAGTAGCCGCCCTTCAACTCGCCGTCGTACTCGATGCGTTCCCCGCCGGTGAGTACCTTGGCACCCTCCTGCCTGCCGATGTCCAGGTAGGAGAGGATCTTCTCCAGCTGGTCGTTGGAGGCCTGAGCGCCGATCATCGTGTCGGTGTCCAGGGGGTGGCCCGGCTTGATCAGCTCGGTGCGGGCGACGGCCGCCTCCATGAACTCGGCGTAGTTGCCACGCTGGACGAGGGCACGGGACGGACAGGTGCAGACCTCGCCCTGGTTGAGCGCGAACATCGTGAAGCCCTCGAGCGCCTTGTCACGGAAGTCGTCGTCCCGCGCCCAGACGTCGTCGAAGAAGATGTTCGGCGACTTGCCGCCCAGCTCCAGCGTGACCGGTTTGATGTTCTCGGAGGCGTACTGCATGATCAGCCGCCCGGTGGTGGTCTCCCCGGTGAACGCCACCTTGGCCACCCGGGGGCTCGACGCCAGCGGTTTGCCCGCCTCCGCGCCGAAGCCGTTGACGACGTTCAGGACGCCGGGCGGCAGCAGGTCCGCCACCAGGCTGAGCCAGTAGTGGATCGAGGCGGGAGTCTGCTCCGCCGGCTTGAGGACCACCGCGTTTCCGGCGGCGAGGGCGGGGGCGAGCTTCCAGGCCGCCATCAGGACCGGGAAGTTCCACGGGATGATCTGCGCCACGACGCCCAGCGGCTCGTGGAAGTGGTACGCCACGGTGTCGTCGTCGACCTCGCCGAGCGACCCCTCCTGGGCCCGGATCGCGCCCGCGAAGTAGCGGAAGTGGTCGATGGCGAGCGGGATGTCCGCCGCCAGGGTCTCGCGCACCGGCTTGCCGTTCTCCCAGCTCTCGGCGACCGCCAGGCGTTCCAGGTTCGCCTCCATGCGGTCGGCGATCTTCAGCAGGATGCCGGATCGCTCGGTCACCGACGTACGGCCCCAGCCCGGAGCGGCCTCGTGTGCGGCGTCGAGCGCCCGCTCGACGTCGTCCGCGGTGCCGCGCGCGATCTCGGTGAACGGCAGGCCGTTCACCGGGGACGGGTTCTCGAAGTACTGCCCACGCGCGGGCGGAACGTACTCCCCTCCGATGAAGTGGTCGTAGCGCGACTGGTAGGAGACGATCGCGCCCTCGGTGCCGGGCGCCGCGTAACGGGTCATCCTGGGTGCCTTCCTCGACGAGCGCTGCCCGCCGTTGGACAGCTCTGCGCTTGAGGCTAGAAAGCGGGACGTTGCAGTGACGTTGCGTGCGCCGTCGTCACCGTCCGGTCGCCCGGCTCGCCGCTCGCGGGCGGACACTCACCATGCGTCCGCGGCCGTCAGCTCGGACTCCAGCGCCGCGAGCCGGGAGCCGGTCGCGGCCGTGGGCCGGACCGCCGCGAGTGCGCGCCACACGTCGAGATCGTCCTCCCCCCAGGGTGCGTGCGCCCAGTCGGCCAGCAGGTCGGGATCGCCACAGGAGATCAGCGCCGCCCGCAGACCGTCGGCGAGCCGGCGCCTTAGCCGTGTCACCGCCGGAGCCTGCGACCCCGGCAGCAGGGGGCCCGCGTACGCCGCGGCCGCCGCCGTGACCGCACCGGCTCGCAGACGGCGTTCGACGGCGGCGGCGTCGGACTCGACGGGCATCGTGAGCCGGTAGGGCCGGGAGGCCAGCCGGCCGGGCCCCAGGATGCCGCGCAGCCGAGCCATTTCGGCCCGCAGGGTCACCGGGGTCACCGACTCGTCCTCGTACAGCGCACACAGCAACTCGTCGCCCGTGAGGCCCTCCGGGTGGTGGGCCAGCAGCACGACGATCTCGCTGTGCCGCCGGCTCAGCCGGGTCCGGTGGCCCTCCGTGCTCAGCAGGGCCTCGTCGCGGCCCAGCACGGTCAGCTCGGCGGACTCGGTCCCGGACCGCTCGGGGGTGAGCAGCGCCAACTGCGACTCCGCGGCACGTGCCACGGCCTGTACGAAACCCAGGCTGTGCGGATGGGCCAGGCCGTCCCCGCCGGTGATGTCCACGGCTCCGAGCACCCGCCCGGTGCGGGGATCGTGCACCGGAGCTGCGGCGCAGGTCCAGGGCTGGACCTGGCGTATGAAGTGCTCGGCGGCGAATACCTGCACCGGTCGGCCGACGGCCACGGCCGTGCCCGGAGCGTTCGTGCCGACGGCCGACTCCGCCCAGCGGGCCCCGGGTACGAAGTTCATCCGTCCCGCCCGGCGCCGGGTGGCCGGATGACCCTCCACCCACAACAGCCTGCCGTGCGCGTCGCACACCGCGAGCAGGTGCTCGCCGTCGGAGGCGAACGTCCCCAACAGCTCCCGGATCAGTGGCATCACCCGCGCCAGCGGATGTTCGGACCGGTAGGCGCCGAGGTCGCTGTCCGTCAGCTCCACGCTCGCGGTGCCGTCCGGGCCGACACCCGCCCGGACGGACCGCCGCCACGAATCCGCCACCACGGCCCGCACGGGTCGCGGCACCGT
Source organism: Streptomyces sp. NPDC085944 (assembly GCF_040686295.1). NCBI lineage: Bacteria > Bacillati > Actinomycetota > Actinomycetes > Kitasatosporales > Streptomycetaceae > Streptomyces > Streptomyces sp. NPDC085944. Next base: position 226,206 of record NZ_JBFBJX010000002.1, read on the forward strand.
CCCCGCCTCGGTGAACGTGTCGTGGGCCCGACGCAGTGTGCGCGCACGCTCCACGGGATCGGCCCCCGGTTCCAGAGCGAGCCATGAATCGGTCAACTCGGCCTCCCCGGACGGTGGTGCGGTTTGGGACATCGTGACTGCGCGGGTGCGGGCGGACAACCACTTCGACCGGTCGGATCACCCGAACGCGGCGTTCCGGGTGAACGGGACGAAGGGTGGTGGGCGGTCAGGCGAAGTTGACCAGTCTGATGTAGCGGGTCCAGTCCCAGAAGGGGCCCGGATCCGTGTGGTCGCTGCCGGGTACCTCGTGGTGCGCGATGATGTGCGCGCGGTCCTTGGGGATGCCGTACGCGGTGCAGATCGCCGCGGTGAGCCGGGCCGACTGCTCGTACAGGGCGTCGGTGAAGTACTCGGGCCGGTCCACCCACCCCTCGTGTTCGATTCCGATGCTACGCGTGTTGTAGTCCCAGTTGCCCGCGTGCCAGGCGATGTCCGCCTCCCGGACACACTGCGTCACGTGCCCGTCGGAGGACCGGACCACATAGTGCGCGGACACCTGCTTCTCCGGATCGCGGAAGATCGACAGGGTGTCGGCGTACGTCTCCTGTGTCACGTGGATGACCACGTAGTCGAGGGGATAGGACGTGGGGCGGCTCGACCGGCTGTAGTTGGACGCGCTCGCCGGCTGCCACTCGGCGGAGGGGTAGTCGGCGGCACGGACCTGCGCGGCGGCCCGTGTACCGGAGAGCAGGGTGTAGGGGACCGCGGCCAGCGCGGCGCCCTTCAGGAGCCGCCGCCTGGTAGGAACGGGTGCTGTCCTTTCCCTGTCCATGGGGATTGCCCTTTCGTCGGTGGGCGCTGGGCCCGGTGGGGGGTGCTCAGCTGTTCGACATGACGGAGCGACATGGCTGCGGAGCGGAACGCCGACGCGGACGTCCCAGCGCCCCCAGGGCGAGGTGCGTCCGCGTGAATCACCGTACGGGGAGCGGGGGTTGCGCAGTAGAGCGCCGCGCCGTTCCGTGGACAGCCACCGCCTTGTGGACAATGCCCTCACTCGTTCGAGTGAACGGGGCGGGGCAGTACAGGCGAGGCCCGGCCGCCGGGCACGTCGGAGGACCCTTCGGAGTGGGGCAGCCGTCGCCACAGCGGACGCGACAGCGGTCGCCACTGCGCCTGGCGGGCGTGTGGTGCGGTGCCCGCGGCCGCGCCGTTGTCGCCGGCGGCGGGGCGTGATGGGTGTCAGGCCCGCTCGGCCACCGCGCCAGGGTCGTCCAGGACGGCCCGCACCACCGAGTGCGCGGCGCCGAGCAGCGGTCCCTGCGGACCCAGTTCCGACACGGCGACCGGGCAGGCCGGGCCCGCCGTGCGTCCGGCGAGCTCCGCGCGCAGCGACGGCACCAGCCAGGGCGCGAGTCCGGCGAGGGCGCCACCCAGCACCACTCCCTCCGGGTCCAGCAGGTTGACCGCACCGGTCAGAGCGATGCCGAGCGCCGTGCCCGCCTCGCGCAGGGCACGGCGTACCTCCTCGTCGCCCTCGGTGGCACGCCCGGCGAGCAGCCCGACCCGGTCCTCCCCCGGCTCCACACCCGCCGCGCGCAGTACCGCCTTCTCACCGGCGTACTGCTCCAGGCACCCCCGCCCGCCGCACGGGCACTCCGGACCGTCGGGACGGACCGGCACGTGGCCGAGCTCACCGGCGAACCCGCGGGTACCGCGCAGCAGGCGGCCGTCGAACACCACGGCCGCACCGATACCGATCTCGGCCGAGACGTGCAGGAAGTCCCGGGGAGTACCGTCACCGAGCCAGAGTTCGGCGAGCGCACCGAAGTTGGCCTCGTTGTCCACCGTCAGCGGCAGGTCCGCGGGCAGCAGCGCGCCGAGGTCCGCGTCGTGCCAGTCCAGGTTCGGCGCGCGCACCACGGTCCGGCCGTCCCGTGCCACGAGACCCGGCACGGCCACGGCGAGTCCCGCCGGCCACAGGCCGTCGGACTCCGCCTCCGAGACGACCTGCCCCACCAGGCCGGTGAGCTGCTCGAGCACCGGCTCCGGGGAACGGCCCCGGTTGCTCCCGTACCGCACGGCACGCGCGCGTACCCGCCCGCGCAGGTCGACCGCGCAGACGGCGAGGTGGTCGACGCCGACCTCCGCGCCGATACCGGCCGGGCCCTGCCCGCTGACGGCGAGTGCGGACCCGGGCCGTCCCACGCGGCCGGGGCGCTCAGGGCCCAGCTCCTCCAGCAGGCCCGAGCGAATGAGTTCGTCCACGAGGGTGGACACCGCGGCTCGCGTCAGACCGATCCGTGAGGCGACGGCGGCCCGGGACAGCGGGCCCTCGGCGCTGACGGTGTGCATCACCCGCGCGAGATTGCGACGGCGCATTCCCTGCTGGGTGTCCGGCAGTGGGCGCCCCGGGCGGGCCGGATGGGCTTCGTGCGGCGGTGCGGTCATGCCTCCGTCAATCCTCGGTCTGTCGTCGCTCGGTCCGGTCCGGTCCGGTCCCGGACCGCGGCCCTGCCGGAGCGGGGCGTGGGCGACACCCGGGAACGGAACCGCCGGTGACCAGTGGTCGTGGCCCGTGTGCCCGCCCGCCGACGGCGGGACGCGCCGGTCGCGGTGCCGCCTCGTCCCCGATCCGGGCGCGCTCCCTTCCCGCGATGCTCGGCCGGGACGGTCCGCGCTGTCGGTCGGCGGCACCTCCCGGCACGAGGGCGTTCTCAGCGGGAGGCCGCGTCCCGTTCCAGCAGTGGTGCCGCGTCGGAGAGTACCCCGGTGATCCTGTTCAGCGTCGCCTCGTCCCGTTCCACCGCATCGAGCACCGGTCCGGCGGCCGTGTTCCAGCGTCGGGCGACCGCGGCCGCGTCCTCGCCGGTCAGCAGACCGGCCGCCTGTGCCGCGGCGCCGAGCGCGACCAGCTCCCTCGCCTCCGGGATCTGGACCGGGCGCCCCGACAGTCGCCGTACCGTCTGCTGCCAGGCCGAACCCCGGGCGCCGCCGCCGATCAGCAGCAGCGGTGCGGACGGGTCCGCGTCGGCGTCGAGGACCAGGTCGAGCGCGCCGAGCAGCGAGTGGACGGCGCCGTCGTACGCGGCCTGGAGCAGCTGGCCGGCGGTCGTGTCGTGGCGCAGCCCGTACAGGAGGCCGGACGAGTGCGGAAGGTTCGGGGTGCGCTCGCCGTCCAGGAAGGGCAGGAACGTGGCGTCGGTGCCCGGCTCGACGGCTTCCCGGTCGAGGTGCAGCAGGGCCGCCACACGGTCGACGGCGAGCGTGCAGTTCAGGGTGCAGGCCAGCGGCAGCCAGTCGCCGCGCGCGTCGGCGAAGCCCGCCACGGTCCCGGTCGGGTCGGCGGGCCGACGCTGCGAGACGGCGTACACCGTCCCCGACGTGCCGAGGCTCATCACCGGTACGCCGGGGCGCAGCCCGAGCCCCAGTGCGGCGGCCGCGTTGTCCCCGGTGCCGGCGGCGACCAGGGTCCCCTTGGAGAACGGCAGGCCGTGGCCGTCGCGTACGGTCCCGGCCACTTCGCCGGGCCGCACCACCCGGGGCAGCAGCGCCGGGTCGAGCCCCACGCGCGCGAGGATCCCCTCGTCGTACTCCTCCGTGCCCGATGCCCACCACCCGGTGCCCGACACGTCACCGCGGTCGGTGGTCCCCTCGCCGGTGAGGCGCTCGGTGAGGTAGTCGTGGGGGAGGCGCACCGCCTTGACCGCGCGCGCCGCGTCCGGCTCGTGCTCGGCCAGCCAGGCCCACTTGGTGACCGTGAAGGAGGCGCTGGGCACACTCCCCGTGCGCTTTGCCCAAGCCTTGGCCCCGCCCAGCTCGTCGATCAGGCGGCGGGCCTGCGGGGCCGAGCGCACGTCGTTCCACAACAGGGCGGGGCGCACCGGCTCGCCCTGGCCGTCCAGCGTGACCAGCCCGTGCTGCTGCCCGCCGATGGACACCGCGGCGGCCTCGTGGGCGGCCTCGCCGCACTGGTTCAAGGCCTCGCCCAGCGCGTCCCACCACTCGCGGGGATCGCTCTCGCGGCCCGTGCCGGAGGACACGGTGTGGGGCGCCTGGCCGCTCGCGACGACCCGGCCGGTGGCCGCGTCGACGACCAGGGCCTTGGTGGACTGGGTGGACGTGTCCACGCCGACGACGAGCGGACCCTCGGCTGCTGACATCGGGCTTCTCCCTCTTCCGCGGGTGCTCGGACCCGGACCAACTCCTTCGGGGACACCTTGTCCCTTCCCAGGACCGTGTGTGCATACTAATTTGTAAAGCGCCATGACGAAATAGTCGGCAGCGATTGATCGGCAGCGAGTGAGGAGCCGCGGAATGAACTACCAGCCCACTCCCGAGGACAGGTTCACGTTCGGTTTGTGGACGGTCGGCTGGCAGGGCCGTGACCCGTTCGGTGACGCCACCCGGCAGGCCCTGGACCCCGCCGAGTCGGTGCGGCGTCTGTCCGAGCTGGGTGCGTACGGCGTCACGTTCCACGACGACGACCTGATCCCCTTCGGGTCGAGCGACACGGAGCGGGAGTCGCACATCAAGCGGTTCCGGCAGGCGCTGGACGCGACCGGCATGAAGGTGCCGATGGCGACGACGAACCTGTTCACGCACCCGGTCTTCAAGGACGGCGCCTTCACGGCCAACGACCGGGACGTGCGCCGTTACGCGCTGCGCAAGACGATCCGCAACATCGACCTCGCGGTCGAGCTGGGCGCGAGCGTCTACGTGGCATGGGGCGGCCGGGAGGGCGCGGAGTCCGGCGCGGCCAAGGACGTGCGGGACGCGCTCGACCGGATGAAGGAGGCCTTCGACCTGCTGGGCGAGTACGTCACAGAGCAGGGCTACGACCTCAAGTTCGCGATCGAGCCGAAGCCGAACGAGCCGCGCGGTGACATCCTGCTTCCCACGGTGGGGCACGCCCTGGCGTTCATCGAGCGCCTCGAGCGGCCGGAGCTGTACGGCGTGAACCCGGAGGTCGGCCACGAGCAGATGGCCGGTCTCAACTTCCCCCACGGAATCGCCCAGGCGCTGTGGGCGGGCAAGCTCTTCCACATCGACCTCAACGGCCAGTCGGGCATCAAGTACGACCAGGACCTGAGGTTCGGCGCGGGCGACCTGCGGGCCGCGTTCTGGCTCGTCGACCTGCTGGAGCGGGCCGGGTACGCGGGCCCGCGGCACTTCGACTTCAAGCCGCCGCGGACCGAGGACCTCGACGGCGTGTGGGCGTCCGCGGCCGGCTGTATGCGCAACTACCTGATCCTCAAGGACAGGGCGGCCGCCTTCCGCGCCGACCCGCTGGTGCAGGAGGCCCTGGCCGCTTCCCGGCTGGACGAACTGGCCCGCCCGACCGCGGAGGACGGTCTCGCCGCCCTGCTGGCCGACCGGAGTGCCTACGACACCTTCGACGTGGACGCGGCTGCCGCGCGCGGCATGGCCTTCGAGCACCTCGACCAGCTCGCCATGGACCACCTGCTCGGCGCCCGCTGACCGAGCCGGTTCCGATGCGCACGCTCCGGCCCCCTCCCTCGCGGACGGGGCCGGAGCTAGTGCGGGGCGTCAACAGCCTCCCTCCGGGCCCGTCGGACGGGACCGGAGGGAGACGAAGAGACAAGGCGAGGCGGGGCAGGCCCGCACCGGACAGGCCGGGACGGTACAGGCCGGGACGGTACAGGCCGGGACGGGGCGTCAGGGCTCGTCCCCCGTGGCGAGGGCCGCCGAGGAGAGGGCCGCGGCCGGGTCCCGGGCCGCCCCGCCGACGGGGAGCCAACGGCCGCCCTCCCTGCGGTACGGCCACCAACGCCCCTCCCGGTCCAGGCGGAGCTGGTGCGGTGCGCCGACGACGGTCCATCGGTTGGCCCGCGCCCGCAACGAGGGCCGCTCGTCCTCCTCCCAGGCAGACTCCAGTGCCGCACGCGCGCGTGCGAGTGTTTCGCCCGCCACCGCCCACTCTTCCTCGAGCACGGACAGAGCGGCCGTGCCGCCGAGGCGCCACGCGTGTACGGCCTCGGCCAGCTCCTCCCGTGTGCGCCCAGAGCCCTCGCCGAGGCGGTCCAGCACGTCCGGCCCGGGATCTCCCGCGGCCAGGCGTACCGCGTCCTGCGCCACGGTCGGCTCCGGGCCCACGGCCTGCCGGTCGTGCCCGCTCCGCAGGGTTTCGGCGAGCAGGCGGTGAGCTTCCGCCGCGGTCCGGGAGGCCAGGAAGGCCAGGCCGGACGGATCGATGCCGGGCGGGGGCGCCGCCTCGGTCTCCAGGGGCGGTGGTGCACCCGGACCCTCCGGGAGGCCGGGCGGTGCGGGCAACGGAGGCAGCAACCGGCCCGCCGCGTACGCTTCGGCGGCGTCCACGCCCTCCGTCCGGAAAGCCACTTCCTCCGCTGGTGGGGAACCGTGTGTCTGGAGGGCGTCGAGAACGGCGCCCTCCGTCCGCCCCCGCATCAACAGCAGCACGAAGGGGTCCTGGTCCAGCAGCCTGGCGACCTGGTAGCAGAGCGCGGCGGTGTGACCGCAGTGGTCCCAGGCGCCGCAGTCGCACTCCGGTTCCAGGTCTCCCATGCCCGGCAGCAGGTCGATGCCCGCGGCCGCGGCGTCCTCCACCAGATGCGGCGGCATGTCGCGGTCCAGCAGCGCCGCGACATGCCCGGACCGCTCGATCGTCATGTCGACGAAGCGATCCCACTGTGCGTCGGAGAGCCGTTCCAGCAGCACGTCGGCCCGATGCGCCGTACGGTCCCGGTCCTGGACGACCGCGGTGATGCGCCCCGGCCGCACCGAAACCGCGCCGACCGCTCCCGCGCGGGCAAGGCGGCGGCCGGTCTTCACCTGCGCCGGATCCATGGCGGCGTCCTCCAGTGCCTTCAGCCAGGCGCGGCCCCACCAGGTCTGCGCGAAGCCACGTCCCTGCGCGGGGGCCAGCGCGACGAACGTTCGTTCCGCGTCGTTGTCGTACCGGGTCATCGCGTACCCCCTCGCAGCTCGACCAGGTCGGCCAGTTCCGCGTCCGTCAGTTCCGTGAGCGCCGCCTCGCCCGTGCCCAGAACGGCGTCGGCGAGTTCCTTCTTGCGGTTCAGCAGTGCGGCGATGCGGTCCTCGATGGTCCCCTCGGCGACCAGCCGGTGCACCTGCACGGGGCGGGTCTGCCCGATGCGGTGGGCACGGTCGGTGGCCTGTGCCTCGACGGCCGGGTTCCACCAGCGGTCGTAGTGCACGACGTGCTCCGCGCGCGTGAGGTTCAGGCCGGTGCCCGCCGCCTTCAGCGACAGCAGGAAGACCGGGACCTCGCCGTCCTGGAACCGCCGCACCAGCGACTCCCGTGCCGTGACGGAGGTGCCGCCGTGCAGGAACAGCGACGAGACGCCGCGCGTGGCCAGATGCTGTTCGAGGAGCCGCGCCATCTGCACGTACTGGGTGAAGACCAGCACGCTCGCCTCCTCGGTGAGGATCGTGTCGAGCAGTTCGTCCAGCAGCTCAAGCTTTCCGGACCGGCCGGCGATCTTCGGCCGGTCCTCCTTGAGGAACTGCGCCGGGTGGTTGCAGATCTGCTTGAGGCTTGTCAGCAGTTTCACGATCATGCCGCGCCGCGCCATGTGGTCGGCCGCGGCGATCTCCGCGAGCGCCTCGCGCACCACCGCCTCGTACAGGCCCGTCTGCTCCGGGGTCAGCGAGACGGGATGGTCGGTCTCGGTCTTGGGCGGCAGCTCCGGCGCGATTCCGGGGTCGGACTTGCGGCGCCGCAGCAGGAAGGGCCGGACGAGCCGGGCCAGTCGCTCCGCCGCGGCGGGGTCCTGTCCGCCCTCGACGGCCTGGGCGTAGTGCCGGCGGAAGGTGCCGAGGCGGCCCAGCAGTCCCGGGGTGGCCCAGTCGAGAACGGCCCACAGTTCCGAGAGGTTGTTCTCCACAGGTGTGCCGGTGAGCGCCACGCGCGCGCGTGCGCCGATGGAGCGCAGTTGCCGCGCGGTTTCGGAGTAGGGGTTCTTCACGTGCTGCGCCTCGTCCGCCACGACCATGCCCCACGGCACGGCGGAGAGCCGGTCGGCGTCCAGACGCATGGTGCCGTAGGTGGTCAGCACGAACTCCCCGTCCGCCAGGTCGTCGAGGTCGCGGCGGGCGCCGTGGAAGCGGCGCACCGGCGTGCCGGGCGCGAACCGCTCGATCTCCCGCTGCCAGTTGCCCATCAGGGAGGTCGGGCAGACCACCAGGGTGGGACCGGCGGCGTCCGCGTCCGCCTGGCGGTGCAGATGCAGGGCGATCAGTGTGATGGTCTTCCCGAGCCCCATGTCGTCGGCGAGACAGCAGCCGAGTCCCAAGGACGTCATGCGCACCAGCCAGCCGAGGCCCCGTCGCTGGTAGTCGCGCAGCGTGGCGTCGAGGGCGGCGGGCTGCGCCACGGCCTCCTGCGCCTCGGGGTCGGCGAGGCGCTCCCGCAGGGTCGCCAGCCATCCCGTGGGGCGCACCTCCACGCGTCGTCCGTCGACCTCCGTGGAGCCGGTCAGGGCTGCGGCGAGCGCGTCGACCGGCGTGACCTTGTGGTCCTGCCGGGCGCGGGCGCGGTGGGCCTCCTCGGGGTCGACGAGCACCCATTGGTCGCGCAGGCGCACGACGGGGCGGTTGGCCTCGGCGAGCAGGTCCAGTTCCTCGCGCGTGAGCCCCTTGCCGCCCAGGGCGAACGTCCAGTTGAAGGCGAGCAGCGCGTCGGCCGACAGGAGCGAGCGGCCGGCTTCGGACGCGGCCGTACGCGACGCCGGGGCGCCGTCGGGCGGTCCGACCTCCGCACGCTCCGTCAGGTCGCGGGCCAATTCCCTCGGCCAGTGCACGTCGATCCCCGCGCCGGCGAGCGCCCGGGAACCGGCTCCGAGAAGCTCCGTGACCTCTTCGTCGGTGAGCTCCACGGCGTCCGGTACGGCCGCCGACAGCAGGGGCGACAGGGAGGGCCAGGACCGTGCCGCCCGGCGCAGGGACAGCAGGGCGTCCATCCGCGCGCGCGTGCCGAACGCGTCGCCCACGGTGCCCGCCCACACCTGGGCGGTGTCCGCGACGAGCGCGGGATCGCGGACGCTGTGCACCTGGGGCACCGCTCGGAACGTCGGCCGGGCGTCCGCGGAAGCCGACGCCGACAGTCCGCGCACCTCGATGCGCAGCGACAGCCGCACGCCGGAGTCGTGCCCGGCGGACAGGTCCGTGGCCCACTCACGGAACTCGGGCGACCGCCGGGGCTCCCACGAGGAGTAGGCGGGTCCGGCAGTCAGGAGTGCGGCGGCGGGGGAGCGGGGCAGCGTGTCCGCGACGGCGTCCAGGAAGGACCGCACCAGGCGTTCCGGATCGGGCAGTCGCAGCGGATGCGGGCGCCCCCTCGCATCGTCCACCGGGACCGCGTGCGCCTCGGGCGGGATGGCGGCGGCGAGATGGCGGACGCGCTCGGTCTCCTCCGCGTCCAGTGGGCCCGCGCGCCACACGTCGTGGTCGGCCTCCGACAGGCCGGGCAGCAGCAGTCCGCGCGCCACCAGGTGCAGGGCCTCGACGGCGACCGCACCCCAGAAGACCGATGCCCGGTGGCCGTCGGCGGCGGCCCGCGCGCGTGTGAGTACCGGCAGGGCGGCCCGTACCGGCAACAAAACCGCCGGCACGCTCACCGCGTCCACGCCGTCGCCGCCGGGCAGCACGACCGTCAGGCTTTCCGGGGTCCTCGACGCGAGGGTGCCGGGCGCTCCGCCGTCGGGCCGCCAGAACGCGACCGTGCCGGTGCGGCCCGGGTCGCCGGGCAAGAAGGCAGCACAGCAGCCGACGAGTGCGGAGATCTCGCTGGAGGTGGGGAAGGCGTTCTGTGCAGCGATGACGTATTCCTCAAATTTGACTAGCTGGGCCACGGCGGCCGATCGTACCCGATCGCATAAGTCGTGGGCTGCGACCAGGCCGTGGCATGGGTCACCATGCAGGAGGGGAGAGGTTTCTTCGGTGCCCCTCCGGACCACGTCGGCGACGAGCTCTCAGGGGCGCGTGGGGGGCGTTCCTCAGGGGGTTCTCAGGGTCGTGGTCCGGAACCGCCGGGAGCGCGAGCCCGTTTTCAGGACAGAGAGCGGTAGTGGCCGAGAAGGAGGCGACACCATGTCGAACAACGCGAAGGTCGCGGCGGGGGGTGTGGCGGCTGGGCTCATCCTGCTCATCTGGCTGCCCTGGTGAGCCGCCCTGCTGATAGTGCTGGGAGTCCCGGCCGCTGCGTACCTCGCCCTGGACCCCTCGCAGCGGCGCAGGCTGCGCCGTGTCTCACGCAAGGAGATAGGCCGTTGAGGCGCTGACGCCGCGGCGTGCCCGGCTCGGTCGGAGCCCACGGAGCGAGTACGTCGTCCCTCGCGGCTCAGCTCGGCCGTACGGCCATCTTGTCGAGTGCGGCCAGGAGTCCGGGCAGCGCCGGTCCGCGCCCCACCGGCAGCACCTCGCCGGGCTCCTCGTCGAGCAGAATGAACGCGATGTCGTCGGTCCTGGCGACGAGCGACCAGCCGGGGCCGTCCGCTCGCAGTGTCCGTGCGTCCCCCGGTGCGAAGGACGACCGCACCCGGCCGAGCGGCGGGGGCGTGTGGACATAGGCACGCGCTTCCGCGAGAACCCGCCGGACGCCGTCGTGCCCGGGGGTTCGCACGCCGGTCCGGTCTTCCGTGGCAGCGGTCGCTTCCCTGGCGTCGGCCGATACTCCCTCGCCGTCGGCCTGCGCTCCCTCGCCGGTGCTCGCATCGCCTTCGCCGCCACCGTCAAAGGCGTCGGCCGCAGAATCGGTACTGCCGGTCGGCGTCGGGAACTCCGCGTCGTCGATCTGCGCCCGCCACTGTGTCCACTGCAGGGCGATCTCGTCGGCTCCCAGGCGGCGCTGAGCCGGACCCCAGACCGTGGTGTCCGGCGGGCGCAGCGCGGGCCGGTCGGCGGACTCGGGTCCCGGGTCGTGCGGTGCGGGCACGCCGGGTGCCGCCACCGCGACCGCGAGCGGCCAGCCGGGCAGCGCGGTGACGACCGTTCGCTCGTCCGGAGACAGGTCGTACTCCATGCCGCAGTCCCAGGAGGCCACGGCCACCGCGACCAGTGAGACGTCGTCGACGACGACGGTCCAGCGGGCGCCGTCGCCGTCCTGACCGAGTACGAGGCCGTAGCCGTCGGCCAGCGGTGGGAGACCGAGCGCGGCGCACGCCTCCGGGTAGTCGTCGCCCAGCACACTCGGAAACTTCGCCGGCGTCAGCAGCACCGCCGTGAGCACATAGAGCGCATCGTCCGCGGCGGCGACGGTGTCCTCGTCCGTCCCGGCCATCCCAGCCTCCCCATCGGTTTGTCCAATGGCGGGCACCCTAGTGTGCCCGGGAAGCCCTTGTCACGACTCCCAGACGCACCCGAGCTGCAGCTTTCCGGTTGGACGGGGGCGAATCGACCGCTGCTCCGGGGAGCGACACTCAGCTCCCGGGCAGTCCCAGGAGTGCGCGAGCCACGTCCTGCGGAGGCTCGTCCCGTTCCCGCGCGAGCGCGATCACGGCCCGGCACGCCAGTTCGTTGACCCCGAAGGACAGGGCCTCCGGCGACACCCGGTGCGCCGCCTCGTCGATCCGGTCCTGGTCGTCGTCCACACACGCCGAGACGTAGGCGGCTGCGGCCTCGAACAGGTTGTGCGAACGCGACCCGCCTCCCGTGTCCCCCTCCCCGGCCGCTCCCGAACGCCGAGCGGTGCGGGATCTGTCCCAGGCCTCGCGGATCCTGTCGAACAAGTGGATCACCCTCCCCTTGCGATCACCCTGTCTGAGACCACATGTCCTGCTGCTCAACGTAGAGTTGAAGCCCTGACTGCAGAAGGGGGCGGCCATGGCGCGGCGTTTCGAGCTACTGGCACGGATCAGGCGCATGGATCCCTACGAGAACGCCTCGGAGATCTACCGGCTGTCCTCGGCCTACGAGTTCCCCTGGGACTTCGCCCGCGCCCTGGAGCTGGCGCTCTACCGCACCTACGCCGTGCCGAGCATCGGCCGGCTGCTGGCCGAAACGGCCGAGTTCACCGACCTGCCCCAGAAGCGGTACGACGACACGGCGCTGCTGCTCGACGCCGTCGTCGAGCACGGTTTCGACAGTGAGCAGGGCCGCACGGCGATCCGGCGCATCAACGGGATGCACCGCAGCTACGACATCACCAACGACGACATGCGGTACGTCCTGTGCACGTTCGTCGTGATCCCCAAACGCTGGATCGACGCGTATGGCTGGCGCCGGATGTCGCGCCACGAGACCGTGGCCTCGGCCGTCCACTACCGCACGCTGGGCCGGTACATGGGCATCAAGGACATTCCCGGTTCCTACGAGGAGTTCGAAGCCTGCCTCGACGCCTACGAGGAAGCCCATTTCGCCTGGGACGAGGGCGGGCGTCGCGTCTCCGACGCCACACTCGACCTCATGGCCTCCTGGTATCCGCGCCCCCTGGCGCCGCTCCTGCGCGCCGGGACCCTCGCCCTGCTCGACGAACCCCTCCTGCGGGCCTTCGACTACGCGCCGCCGAGCCCTGCCACCCGCGCGGTCGTGCGTCGCGCCGTCAGACTGCGCGGGCGGGTGGTCCGTCTGCTGCCGCCGAGGCGTGCTCCGCACCACGCCCGTCAGAACAGGGAGATCAAGGGATATCCGAACGGCTACCGGCTGGCAGAGCTGGGCACCCGCCCGGTCCCCGGCGTCCGGGGCTGCCCGGTCCGCCACATCGACACCTCGGTCGTCGAGTGAGCCGATCGTCTCCCACAGTCGGCCGAGTCCGGCCCGGGGCTCCGCCCGTGCGACGGTCGGGACGCATCCGTCGGCGGCGGCCGGGAGCGGCGACTCAGCCCGCGCGGACCGCCAGGGCCAGGAAGCGCGCCTCCTCGTCGATGTATGCCGTCGTGTTCCACCCGGAACCGGCCAGCAGCGGACGGAGGTTGGGCTCGGCACGCAAGTCGTCCGGAGTGAGCTGCCGACCCTGTCGGGCCGCGAGCGCCGCACGACCGGTCGGGTGAAAGAGTGCCAGCACACCGCCGGGGCGCACGACGCGCGCCAGCTCCCGCAGATTTCCGGCCGGATCGGGCAGGTGAGCGATGAGGCCCGCCGCGAACACCGCGTCGAGCGACTGCGAACGCAGTGGCAGCGCGGCCACGTCGGCCAGCAGCAGGCGTCCGTCACGATTCCTCCCGGCCCGTACGGCGGCCTGGAGCATGGCAGGTGTGAGATCGGCGCCGAGGACCAGCCCGGACCGCCCCACGGCCGCACGCAAAGGCGGCAGGGCGCGCCCGGTGCCGCATCCCGCGTCGAGCACACGATCACCCGGCCGAAGCCCCAACTCGGCGACCGCGGCGGCGTAGGCCGGTCCGTCGTCGGGAAACCGGCGGTCCCAGTCGGCGGCCCGGGAGCCGAAGAATTCCTGGACGTGCGTGTGGTCGTCACTCATGCTTCCCATGATCCCCCCCCGAGAACGCCCGGGGCCGGGAATCGGGCAAGGAGGTGCTGCTCCGGCTCGTCGAGTACGCCGGGCGGACGCACACCGCCCGGCTCCTCGACTCGGTCCGCTGACCGGCGGCAGTCGGCTCTCAGTCCGCCACCGACTTCTGGGCCAGGACCTTGTCCACGGTGACACGGACCAGGAGTTCGCCCGGGACGCCGTTGCGCGCCCCGAACTCCTCGGCCCGTTCCTCACCCATGTACCGGGCAGCGATGCGGGCGGCCCAGTGCCGCAGCTCGCCGGGGTCCTCCGAGATCCGCGCACGACCCTGCAGCACGACGAAGTCGAAGGGCGGCCGGTCGTCGTCCACACACAGGGCGATGCGGCCGTCACGGACCAGATTGCGCCCCTTCACGGTGTCCTTGCCGGTGTTGAACACCAAGTCGTCCCCGTCCAGCAGGAACCAGATGGGTGCCACATGCGGGCTGCCGTCGGCCCGAACGGTCGAAAGCTTTCCGGTGCGGGTGCCGTCCGAGACGAACGCCCGCCATTCCTCGTCGGTCATCTTCTGTGCCATGCCCCCATCCTCCTTGCCCGCAGCACGGGCGTGGTGAAGGCTGGCGGACGGATCCCCCGGCCAGGGGGAGACAACGCGTACGGGAAGACACGGGGAGATATCGGACCATGGTGCAGAACCAGGGACTCGGCTGGCTGCTGGACGACCTGACGGCGCGCGTAGAACACGTACGGCACGCGTTGGTCCTGTCCAATGACGGGTTGGTGACCGGAGCGAGCACGGGCCTGCGACGCGAGGACGCCGAGCACCTCGCCGCCGTCTCGTCCGGACTGCACAGCCTGGCCAAGGGCTCGGGGCGCCACTTCGGCGCCGGGCGGGTACGGCAGACGATGGTCGAGTTCGACGACGCCGTGCTGTTCGTCACCGCGGCGGGTACGGGCAGTTGCCTGTGCGTGCTCAGCGGGGCGGAGGCCGACATCGGACAGATCGCGTACGAGATGACGCTGCTCGTGAACCGGGTGGGCGAGCACCTGGACGTCGATGCGCGGCAGCCGGGAGGCATATCGCCGAACGAGCTCTGACCTGCGCTTTCGGCGCGCCGTTGGGAGTGGCTGCCGGTTTTCCACAGGCCTGCCACCGACATCGTGGTTGCGGCTACGGTTTTGTGTCAGCGGGTGCGGAGCGCGCCTGCCACACACTCCACGGGGGAGACGAACCATGTCTGGCAACACCGTCACGCACGAGACCACCCTGGCCGTCGAGCGGAGCGGATCCACTCGGGCCGTCGCTGTCGCGCCGAGCCGCGCGGCTCGGGAACTGGGCCTCAAACGGAGCGAATTCGACCTCGCGGTGCGCCTCGGCCGCATCCAAACGGTACCCGACGACCGAGGCGGCGGAGGGCGCGTCCCGCGCGACGAGATCGACCGGATCCGGGCGGCTGCGGGCTTTCCCGAGGGACTTCGCGCCTCTGTCCGGGCCGTCGGCACTGCAGAGGGCGCGGCCCTCATGGACGTGCCCAAAGCCCGCTTCACCCGTCTGGCACGGCTGGGGTTGCTGGTGCCGGTGAAGTTCTACGTCAACCGCTACCGCGCCGTCGTGTGGCTGTATCCGGCCGAGGAGCTACGGCGGTTCACGGCCGACGAACGCAACGCCGCGCTGCTGAAGGGCCGCACGCCCGCAGCCCTCCGTGACCAACTGGGGGAGGGAGTGGACCTGCGGCCCCGCAACTGGCGGGGACGGCACCTGGGCTTCCTGCTCCGCCAGGCGGCCGACGGCCCGTGGGCCCGGGCTGCGGCCGTGGCGTCGCTGCTCGGCGCCGCCGAGGTCTCGGACGTCGTCACCGACCCCTACGAGCGCTCTCATCTGCGCCGGTTCCGGCCCGCACCGGCGGCGTACGGCTCGCCGGGATCTCCGGCCGCACAACTCGCCGAGGAGATCGCGACGGCCGCCGACCAGGACGAGATCGACTGGCTCCGCTCGGACCTCGCGGACGCGGTGGAAGCGGCGCGTCGGCAGTGTCCCGTCCCGCGCCCGGCCCCGCACGCCGTGTCGGCCCGGGCCGGCACCGGGGCGACGCCGCGTGAGACGGTGGGACCGCTGTCGTGCGAAGCGCGGGGCCTGCCGCGAGAGACGGAGAGCCGGGAGGGGCGCGAAGCGGAGAGCCGGGAGCCACGCCATGCCGAGAGCCGGAAGCCGTGCGAAGCCCCCGGAGGGCTGAGCGGCCTGTTCGGCCGGCTGTGGCGCAGAGGCTCCTGACCTACAGGGACCGGAAGAGCCCTTCCTGGACGACCGACACCAGCATCCGTCCTTCCCTGTCGTAGATCCGCCCACGAGCCAGTCCGCGCCCGCCGGTCGCGATCGGAGACTCCTGGTCGTACAGGAACCACTCGTCCGCCCGGAACGGCCGGTGGAACCACATGGCGTGGTCCAGCGACGCCATGTCGAATCCCCGCGGACCCCACAGCGGCTCCACCGGGATGCGCACGGCGTCCAGGAGGGTCATGTCGCTGGCGTAGGTCAGGGCGCAGGTGTGCACGAGCGGGTCGTCGCCGAGCGGCCCGACCGCGCGCATCCACACGGCGCTGCGCGGCTCGGCACCCTGGACCTCCTCGGCGCTCCAGCGCAGCCGGTCGACGTACCGGATGTCGAAGGGCTGACGACGGGCCATGCGCTCCAGCTGCTCCGGCAGCGCGCCCAGGTGCTCCCGCACCTCTTCGGCGACCGTCGGCAGGGACTCGGGGTCCGGAACCTCGCGGGCCGGCGGCAACTGGTGCTCGAAACTCCCCTGCTCAGGCTTGTGAAAGGAGGCGGTGAGCGTGAAGATCGTGCGGCCCTGCTGCACTGCGGTGACCCTGCGGGTCGTGAACGACCGTCCGTCCCGGTCCCGTTCGACCTGGTACACGATCGGCACACCGGGGCGACCGGGGCGCAGGAAGTACGCGTGCAGCGAGTGCACCGGGCGGTCGCCGTCGGTGGTGCGGCCCGCGGCGACCAGCGCCTGGCCCGCCACCTGGCCGCCGAAGACCCGCTGCAGCGACTCCTCGGGGCTTCGGCCACGGAAGATGTTGACCTCGATCTGCTCCAGGTCGAGCAGGGCGACGAGGCTCTCGGCCGGATTCGTCATCGGTGGGGTTCTCCTGTGCTCACAACTGGCCGACATCGGTGACGCGAACGACGGCACGGCCTTCCGCGTCGGAGGCGGTGAGGTCCACCTCCGCACTGATGCCCCAGTCGTGGTCGTCGTTCGGGTCGTCGAAGATCTGTCGCACGCGCCACAGCCCGTTCTGCGGCTCCTCCTCGATGACCAGCAGCTTGGGACCGCGGGCGTCGGGGCCGGTGCCGAGGTCGTCGTACTCGTCCCAGTACGCGTCCATGGCCTCGCCCCACGCGTCGGCGTCCCAGCCGGCGTCGGCGTCCATCTCGCCGAGCTCGCCGACCTGGTCGAGGGCGGCGAGTTCGACGCGGCGGAACATGGCGTTGCGGACCAGGACACGGAAGGCGCGCGCGTTGGCGGTGACCGGCCGTACCTGGTCGGCCTTCTCCTGAGCTTCCTCGGCGGTCATCTCCTCCGGGTTGGCGAGCTGCTCCCACTCGTCGAGGAGGCTGGAGTCCACCTGGCGCACCGTCTCGCCCAGCCACTCGATCAGGTCCTGCAGATCCTCGGACTTCAGGTCGTCCGGGACGGTGTGGTCGAGGGCCTTGTAGGCACTGGCCAGGTAGCGCAGCACGATGCCCTCGGTGCGGGCGAGCTCGTAGTGGGAGACCAGCTCGGTGAAGGTGAGGGCCCGCTCGTACATGTCGCGGATGACCGACTTCGGGGACAGTGGGTGGTCGCCGACCCAGGGGTGGCTCCGGCGGTAGGTGTCGTAGGCGTGGAAGAGCAGCTCCTCCAACGGCTTCGGGTACGTGATGTCCTGGAGGCGCTCCATGCGCTCCTCGTACTCGACGCCGTCCGCCTTCATCGCGGCCACGGCCTCACCGCGCGCCTTGTTCTGCTGTGCGGCGAGGATCTGCCGCGGATCATCCAGCGTGGACTCCACGACCGACACCATGTCCAGGGCGTACGACGGCGACTCGGGGTCCAGCAACTCGAAGGCGGCCAGCGCGAACGTGGACAGCGGCTGGTTCAGCGCGAAGTCCTGCTGGAGGTCCACCGTGAGACGCACGATGCGTCCCTCGGCGTCCGGCTCGTCGAGCTTCTCCACGATCCCGCCGTCCAGCAGCGAGCGGTAGATGGCGATCGCCCGCCGGATGTGCCTGAGCTGCTGCCGGCGCGGCTCGTGGTTGTCCTCCAGCAGGTGCCGCATCGCAAAGAAGGCGTCGCCGGGGCGGGCGATCACCGACAGCAGCATGGTGTGCGTGACGCGGAACCGGGATGTCAGCGGCTCGGGCTCGGAGCCGATGAGCTTGTCGAACGTGTTCTCCGACCAGGCCACGAAGCCCTCGGGAGCCTTCTTCCGGACGACCTTCCGCCGCTTCTTCGGGTCGTCCCCGGCCTTGGCGAGCGCCTTCTCGTTCTCGACTACGTGCTCGGGTGCCTGGGCGACGACGAAGCCCTCCGTGTCGAACCCGGCGCGCCCGGCCCGGCCGGCGATCTGGTGGAACTCCCGGGCCCTCAGCGTCCGCACCCGGGTGCCGTCGTACTTCGTCAGCGCCGTGAACAGAACGGTACGGATGGGGACGTTGACGCCCACGCCGAGCGTGTCCGTTCCGCAGATCACCTTCAGCAGGCCGGCCTGCGCGAGTTTCTCCACCAGCCGCCGGTACTTGGGCAGCATGCCGGCGTGGTGGACCCCGATGCCGTGCCGCACGTAGCGGGAGAGGTTGCGGCCGAACTTCGTGGTGAAGCGGAAGTTGCCGATCAGCTCGGCGATCCGCTCCTTCTCCTCCCGGGTACACATGTTGATGCTCATCAGCGCCTGCGCCCGCTCCACGGCCTGCGCCTGGGTGAAGTGCACGATGTACACCGGGGCCTGCCGGGCCGACAGCAGATCGGTGAGCGTCTCGGTGAGCGGGGTGTAGCGGAACTCGTAGGACAGCGGCACGGGACGGGTGGCCGAGCGGACCACCGCGGTGGGCCGGCCCGTGCGGCGTGTGAGGTCCTTCTCGAAGAAGGAGACGTCACCGAGAGTCGCCGACATCAGGACGAACTGGGCCTGCGGAAGTTCCAGCAGGGGGATCTGCCAGGCCCAGCCACGGTCCGGCTCCGCGTAGAAGTGGAACTCGTCCATGACGACCTGGCCGATGTCCGCGTGCTTGCCGTCACGCAGCGCGATCGACGCCAGCACCTCGGCGGTGCAGCAGATGACGGGGGCGTCGGAGTTCACCGAGGCGTCGCCGGTGAGCATGCCCACGTTCTCGGTGCCGAAGATCTTGCACAGCTCGAAGAACTTCTCCGACACCAGCGCCTTGATCGGAGCCGTGTAGAAGGTGACCTCGTCCCGGGCAAGCGCGGCGAAGTGCGCGCCCGCCGCGATCATGCTCTTGCCGGAGCCGGTGGGCGTCGACACGATCACGTTCGCGCCGGAGACCACCTCGATCAGCGCCTCCTCCTGATGGGGGTAGAGCGTGAGACCGCGCTCCTGGGCCCACGCCTCGAAGGCTTCGTACAAGGCATCGGGGTCGGCGGTCCGCGGCAGCTGATCGATGAGGGTCACGCCCCCATCTTGCCTGTCCCCGGTCGCGATGGGGGAATCGGCTGTCCGCGTGAAGATCACGAACGCTACGCTGGGTCGCCGGCGAGGCAACAGCGGACCCGGACAACTGCACAGCGACACACGAGGAATGGGGCGGGCAACGGCGATGATGGGACCAGCACACTCACTGTCGGGCGCCGCGGCGTGGCTCGGCGTCGGAGCGGCGACCGCCGCTGCGGGACACCCGATGCCGTGGCCGGTGCTGCTCGCCGGAGCCCTGATCTGTGCCGGAGCGGCGCTCGCCCCCGACCTCGACCACAAGGCGGCCACCATCTCCCGGGCCTTCGGGCCGGTCTCACGGGGCCTGTGCGAGATCGTCGACAAGCTGTCCGCCGCCGTCTACAAGGCCACCAGGAAGCGGGGCGACCCGCGACGCTCCGGCGGACACCGCACGCTGACGCACACCTGGCTGTGGGCGGTCCTGATCGGCGGGGGCACCTCGGTGCTGGCGATCGTGGGCGGCCGTTGGGCGGTCCTGGCGATCCTCTTCGTGCACATGGTGCTGGCCATCGAGGGCCTGCTCTGGCGGGCCACCCGCGGTTCCAGCAGCGACGTGCTGGTCTGGCTGCTGGCCGGGACCAGTGCGTGGATCCTCGCCGGATTCCTGGACCAGCCGGAGGGCGGCGCGGACTGGCTGTTCACCGCACCGGGCCAGGAGTACCTGTGGCTGGGGCTGCCGATCGTGCTCGGCGCCCTGGTGCACGACATCGGGGACGCTCTGACCGTGTCAGGCTGCCCGATACTCTGGCCGATACCGGTGGGCCGCAAGCGCTGGTACCCACTCGGCCCGCCGAAGGCCATGCGGTTCCGGGCCGGCAGCTGGGTGGAGCTGAAGGTGCTGATGCCGGCGTTCATGCTGCTCGGGGGAGTGGGCGGCGCCGCCGCACTCAACTTCATCTGAGTGACGCGGACCCGTCCGGCTCAGCCGGTTTCGCCGGTGTCCTTGCCCTCGCCCGCGCCGTAACGCCGCTCGAAGCGTGCGACGCGCCCCTCCGAGTCCACCGTTCGCGCCTTGCCCGTGTAGAAGGGGTGGCTCTCCGAGGAGATCTCCACGTCCACCACCGGGTAGGTCTCGCCGTCGTCCCACTCGATGGTCCGGTCGCTGGTCGCGGTGGACCGGGTCAGGAAGGCGTACCCGGCACTGCGGTCACGGAAGACGACAGGCCGGTAGTCGGGGTGCTTGTCCTGCTGCATGGCTGCTCCTCGTACGGCAGGGATCATCGGAGCGACGGCACGGGCCCGCCGTCGCCAGTGGCGTCAGCCCGGCAGGGAGTCCTCGTCGACCACATGCATCGCGGCCTCCTCGGCGGAGGCGGCCGCGCCGTCGATGCCCACGTCCATGGCGACCAGCGCCGGCTCCTCGTCCTCGTGCGTCCCCTCGTCCGGGGCCACGAGCCGGCCGGAACGGTCCGCGCCGACCTCGTTGTCCAGCAGCTCACCATCGGTGCCGTCGGAGTCGCCCAACCCGTCACCGTCGGGAGCGAGCTCGTCCGGCCGCTCCTCGGCGAGCCGCTGGTCCAGCGTTTCGCCGCGGCGACGTTCGGCGGCCGTCACACCGGTGTGCTCCACCGCCCAGGGACGCTCGGGCGGGGACCAGCCACGGTCGAGCGGATCGTCGACACCGTCCTCCTCGAGGGTGTCCTCACCGTCGAGCAGGCCGGTGTCCTCCCTCTGCTCGGATCCGTCGGGCTGGTAGACGTCATCTCCCCATCCGTCGACGCTGTTCACGGGTACCTCCAGGGGGTGGGGACCGGCTCCTTCTCACCGTGCACCGCGGCGGGCTGCCGCTGCACGGGGCACAGGCGTCGCCCGTCGCGGAACCGCGCGGTTCCAGGGCCTGCCTCGAGCCGGTGCCTGTTCCCAGCCTTCCACTCCCGTTCGGGACCGCGCAACGGCACGGACTCCGCCGGGGGACCCGCAGGGCCTGCTTCTCCGGGTACACCGGCCCCCGAACCGGCCGGGCCGCCCCGGGCGAACCGGCCCGGTACCGGGGACGCGTCGGCCCCCTGCCCACCGCCCGGCCCTGTACCGGGCCACCGCCCGACTCGTCCCCCAGCACCGCGTCCCGCCGGGTCCGGCACCAGCCGGGTGGCCCCCAATCGACCCGCAAGCGACCGGCCTCGGCCGTCGCCCGTCGGCCCCGCCCCGGTCGCCCGGCCCGGGACGTATTGCCGGCGGAGGGAGGCGCGACACTGCTTACCCGTGCCAGGACCGCCACAGCGCCGCGTATGCGCCGTCCGCCGCGACGAGTTCGTCGTGACTGCCCAGCTCACTGATCCGGCCGTTCTCGACCACGGCGATGACGTCGGCGTCGTGGGCGGTGTGCAGGCGATGGGCGATCGCGATCACCGTGCGGCCTTCCAGTACCCGGGAGAGGGACCGTTCGAGATGGCGCGCGGCCCGCGGATCGAGCAGCGACGTCGCCTCGTCCAGCACCAGCGTGTGCGGATCGGCCAGCACCAGGCGGGCCAGCGCGATCTGCTGCGCCTGCGCCGGGGTGAGCGCGAAACCGCCCGACCCGACCTCCGTGTCCAGGCCCTCGTCCAGCCCCCGGGCCCAGTCGTCCGCGTCGACCGCGCCCAGCGCCGTCCACAGCTCGGCGTCGGTGGCGCCGGTCCGGGCGAGCCGGAGATTGTCGCGCAGGGAGCCCACGAAAACGTGATGCTCCTGGTTGACCAGGGCGACATGCGAGCGGACCCGCTCCGCGGACATCCGGGACAGTTCCGCGCCGCCCAGGGTGATCCGGCCCTCGCGTGGACCGTAGATGCCGGCGAGCAGCCTGCCCAGGGTGGACTTGCCGGCGCCCGAGGGGCCGACCAGAGCGAGTCTGGTGCCGGGGGCGACTGCCAGCGACACCTTGCGCAGGACGTCCACACCCTCGAGGTAGCCGAAGTGCACCCGGTCGGCGTGCACGTGCCGTCCGGCGGGGGACAACGTGCCGTCACCGGCGTCCGGCTCGATGTCCCGCACTCCCACCAGCCGGGCCAGCGACACCTGGGCCACCTGCAGCTCGTCGTACCAGCGCAGGATGATGCCGACCGGGTCGACGAGCATCTGGGCGATCAGTGCCGCCGTGGTCAGCTGACCGACCCCGATCCAGCCCTGGAGGACGAGCACACCGCCGACGAGCAGGACGGAGGCGAGGACGGTCACATGGGTGATGTTGATGACCGGGAACAGCACCGACCGCAGCCAGAGGGTGTAGCGCTCCCAGGCCGTCCACTCCCTGATCCGGCGCTCCGACAGTTCGATGCGGCGGGTGTCGAGGCGGTGGGACTCGACCGTGCGCCCGGCGTCCACCGTCTCGGCGAGCGCGGCGGCCACCGCGGCGTACCCGGCGGCTTCCGAACGGTAGGCCGCGGGCGCCCTGCGGAAGTACCAGCGACAGCCGATCACCAGGAGCGGTACCGCGATCAGCACGGCGGGCGCCAGGGGCGGTGCCGTGACCACCAGGCCGCCCAGCAGCAGCACCACCCACACGGCACCGATCGCGAGCTGGGGCACGGCCTCGCGCATGGCGTTGGCGAGCCGGTCGATGTCCGTGGTGATCCGGGAGAGCAGGTCGCCCGTGCCAGCCCGCTCGAGCACCCCGGGCGGCAGTCCGACCGACCGCACGAGGAAGTCCTCGCGCAGATCGGCCAGCATCCGCTCGCCGAGCACGGCCCCGCGCAGCCGTACCTCGCGCACGAACACGGCCTGCACGAGGAGGGCGAGCACGAAGAGTGCGGCCGTGAGGCCGAGACGCAACTCGCGGGTGTCGTCCGAGACCCGCTCCACGAGCCCGCCCAGTAGATAGGGGCCCGCCATGGAGGCGATCACGGCGACGGTGTTGACGGTGACGAGCAAGACGAACGCGCGACGGTGCCGGCGCAGCAGTTCTCCCACGTAGGCGCGCACGGTCGGGCGCGCGCCGACGGGCAGGGTGCTCGCCGTCGTGGGGGCCGCCGGGTCGTAGGACGGGGGCGCGACGCCGATCATGCCGTTTCCTCGATCTCTTCCAGTCGGTGCAGTACGTCGTCGGCACTGAGGGCGTCTTCACTCGGGGCGTCGGCACGGCCCTCACCACGGAGCTCGCCACGGCCGACACCGCGGTCGTCGTCGGTCGGCAACTTCGCCGGCCTTCCCGAGGCCGGGCCGCCGTCGGGATGGGGTGCGGTCTCCTCGTCGGTCTCGCGGGTCACCACCGCCCGGTACCCGCGCTCGGTGTTCAGCAGTTCCCGGTGGGTGCCGACCGCCGCGACCTCGCCGTCGTGGAGGAACACGATCCGGTCGGCGCGGTCCAGCAGCAGCGGGGACGAGGTGAACACCACCGTGGTGCGCCCGGCGCGCAGCGTCCGCACGCCCTGCGCGATCCGCGCCTCGGTGTGCGAGTCCACGGCCGAGGTCGGTTCGTCCAGGACCAGCACCTCCGGGTCCGTGATGAGGGACCTTGCCAGCGCCAGCCGCTGGCGCTGGCCGCCCGACAGCGACCGGCCCCGCTCGGTGATGCGGGCGTCCATCGGGTCGTCGGCGCCGAGCGAACCCTGCGCGAGCGCCGTCAGTACGTCACCGCACTGCGCGGCGGACAGCGCGTCCTCGGCGCCCACGGCACCGGACGCGGGCACGTCGAGCAGTTCCCGGAGCGTGCCGGAGAGCAGCACCGGGTCCTTGTCCTGGACCAGCACGGCGGTGCGCGCGGACTTCAGGGGCAGCTCGTCCAGCGGCACCCCGCCCAGCAGGGCCGACGTGCCCTGCTCCGGGGGATGCCCGCCGAGCCGTTCCGCCAGCCGTCCGGCGGCGTCCGGGTCGCCGCACACCACGGCGGTGAACCGGCCCGCGGGAGCCAGGAGACCGGTGGCCGGGTCGTACAGGTCCCCGCTGGGGGTCTCGGCGGCGCGTGAACCCGTGGTGTCCGTGGCGCGTTCCAGGGCCAGCACCCGCGCGGCCCGCTTGGCCGAGGGCCGGGAGAAGGAGTACGCCATGGCGATCTCCTCGAAGTGCCGCAGGGGGTAGGTGAGGATCATGACGGAGCTGTAGACGGCGACGAGTTCGCCGACCTCGATGCGACCCTCGCGGGCCAGGTGGACGCCGCGCCAGACCACCGCGATCAGCAGCAGGCCGGGCAGTAGCACCTGGATCGCGGAGATCAGGGCCCACATGCGGGCGCTGCGCACGGCCGCGTGGCGCACCTCCTGGGAGGCGCCGCGGTAGCGGTCGAGGAAGAGTTCCTCGCCGCCGATGCCGCGCAGCACGCGCAGTCCGGCGACGGTGTCCGAGGCGAGTTCGGTGGCACGGCCGGCCTTGTCACGCTGGACGTCGGCCCGCCGGGTGGCGCGGGGCAGCAGAGGCAGGACCGCGAGGGCCAGCACCGGCAGGCCCACGATCACGACGACGCCGAGGGCCGGCTGGTAGACGACCAGGGCCACGCAGACCAGCACGACGGTGAGCGCGGCCGCGGTGAAGCGGGAGACGGCCTCCACGAACCAGCCGATCTTCTCGACGTCGCCGGTGGACACGGCCACGACCTCACCGGCCGCGACGCGCCGGGTCAGCGCCGAGCCCAGCAGGGCCGTCTTGCGGGCCAGGAGTTGCTGGACGCGGGCCGCGGCGGTGATCCAGTTGGTGACGGCGGCGCGGTGCAGGAAGGTGTCGCCGATCGCGTTGCCGGCGCAGCACAGCACCATGAGACCGCCGGCGACGGCGAGCCCGGTGCCGGAGCGGTCGACGACCGCCTGGATGGCGAGACCGACGCAGAACGGCAGGGCGGAGACGGAGGCGAAGTGCAGCAGGCCCCAGGCCAGTGACTTGAGTTGGCCACCGAGCTGGTTGCGGAACAGCCACCACAGGAATCGGGGGCCCGAGCGTGCGTCCGGCACACCCGGGTCGGGATACGGAAGGTCTTGGATCTGCATGACGTCCCAGTGGCTCGTGTCAGGAGGTGCCGTTGCCAGGCGGCATCAAGAGGCTGCAAACCGTGACAGGTTCGCGTCGCCGCGTGCCCAAAATCAAGCGGTTTTCCGCAGTGGGGCACGAATCCGGCTGCGGGTCGCGGCACGGCGTCCGCACGCGTCCGCGGCGCCCCGCCCGTGCCCGTCCGGGCCGGCCCACCCGCGCCCGCCCGCCGCAGTCCTGACGGCAGGCCCGACGCGAGTGCGACGATGGACGGATGGCGAGTGGTGGCGTACGGCGTGCGGCGGTCGCGATGGCGGCCCTGGGCTCCCTGGTGGCGGTGTCGGCGCTGTCGGCGTGCGGCGCCCCGTCGGGGCACGGAGCGGACACCGGGGCGAGTGCGCCCCCCGGCGGGGCCGGCCGGAACAGGGCGACGGCCGACCCGGCCACGATCCCCGGCGTCGGCGACCGGCTCCAGCGTCGCATCCCCGCCGACTCGCGCCAGGTCGTCGCGGTGTACGGCGACGGCCGAGACTCCGCCGACTCCACGGCCGTGCTCTACACGAAGCACGGCTCCGCCTGGCACCGCGCCCGCACTTGGGCGGCGCACAACGGCACGAAGGGGTGGACGACCGACCACCACGAGAACGACAAGCGCAGTCCTGTCGGCGTGTTCACGCTGAGCGACGCGGGCGGTGTGCTCCCGGACCCGGATCCGGCGCCCGGTACCGGCCTGCCGTACAGCCGGTCGGCGAGCTTCGCGGCGCCGCGCTGGTGGGCGAAGTCGTACTGGCACGACTTCGACTACGTCATCGCCATCGACTACAACCGTGTCAAGGGAACCCCGCCGAACGACCCGACCCGTCCCGAGGGTTCGGCCAAGGGCGGTTCGATCTGGCTCCACATGGACCACGGCAGTGGTACGTCGGCCTGTGTCAGTCTGCCCAAGCCGGCGATGGAGTACCTGCTGCGCACGCTCGACCCGGACCTGCACCCCGTGGTGGTCATGGGGGACAGGGCGAACCTGAAGGCCTGAGCGCGGACGTCCCGGCACCCGGATCAGGCCGGGTGCCGGTGCCCCCGGTCGCCGTCGGGGCCGTCGATCAGCGTGTCCAGCAGCCCGCCCAGCACCGCGCGCTGCTCGTCGGTCAGCGGGGCGAGGATCTCCTCGGCGGCGGACCTGCGTGCGGTGCGCAGTTCCCTCAGCGCCGCGCGCCCGTCGTCGGTCAGCTCGATCCGGATGACGCGGCGGTTGGCCGGATCCGGGACGCGGCGCACCTTTCCGGCCGTCTCCAACCCGTCGACCAGGGTCGTCACGGCCCGGGGCACGACCTCGAGGCGCTCGGCGAGGTCGGCCATGCGCGGGGGCGAACCGTAGTGCGCCAGTGTGCGCAGCAGCCGGGACTGGGCCGGAGTGATGCCGAGGCCGCGGTGCTCGAGATGGCGCTTCTGAATGCGGTGCACCCGGCGGGTGAGCCGCAGCAACTGCTCGGCGAGCAGGCCGTCGGGATCGGGGGCGGTCATACGGGAACAATATCAGGATGACGTTCATTGTGAGTATAGGTAACAATGACCTTTGATCCGTTAGGTCCGCGCCAGCCCGTGGCAGTACCCGCAGATCTGCCGCCCGGAGGGCTTCGCGGACCTCCCCTCGCCGCCCGTCGAAGGAGCCCATGCACCCCGATCGCGAATCCGCCTGGACCGCACCCGCCGACGCCAAGGAACAGCCTCGGCAGGTGCGCCGCATCCTCAAGCTGTTCCGCCCCTACCGCGGCCGCCTCGCGGTCGTCGGCCTGCTGGTCGGCGCCGCGTCCCTGGTGTCGGTCGCCACACCCTTCCTGCTCAGGGAGATCCTGGACGTCGCGATCCCCGAGGGCCGCACGGGCCTGCTGAGCCTGCTCGCCCTCGGCATGATCCTCGGCGCCGTCCTCACCAGCGTCTTCGGCGTGCTGCAGACCCTGATCTCCACCACCGTGGGCCAGCGTGTCATGCACGATCTGCGCACCGCCGTCTATGGCCGGCTGCAGCAGATGTCCCTCGCCTTCTTCACCCGCACCCGCACCGGCGAGGTCCAGTCCCGCATCGCCAACGACATCGGCGGCATGCAGGCCACCGTCACCTCCACGGCCACCTCCCTGGTCTCCAACCTCACCAGCGTGGTCGCCACGATCGTCGCCATGGTCGTCCTCGACTGGCGCCTGACCGTAGTCTCGCTCCTTCTCCTCCCGGTGTTCGTGTGGATCAGCCGCCGGGTCGGCAGGGAACGCAGAAAGATCACCACCCGGCGCCAGAATCAGATGGCCGCGATGGCCGCCACGGTCACCGAGTCGCTCTCCGTCAGCGGCATCCTGCTCGGCCGCACCATGGGTCGCTCCGACTCGCTCACCCGCGCCTTCGCGGACGAGTCCGAGAGCCTGGTCGACCTGGAAGTGAGGTCGAACATGGCGGGCCGCTGGCGGATGGCCGTCATCACGATCGTCATGGCCGCCATGCCGGCCGTCATCTACTGGACCGCGGGCATCGCCCTCCAACTCGGCGGCCCCGACGTCTCCCTCGGTACGATCGTCGCCTTCGTCTCGCTCCAGCAGGGGCTGTTCCGCCCGACCGTGAGCCTGCTGTCGACCGGCGTCCAGATCCAGACCTCGCTCGCGCTGTTCCAGCGCATCTTCGAATACCTCGACCTGCCGATCGACATCACCGAGCGGCAGGACCCCGTCCACCTCGACCACGTCAAGGGCGAGGTCCGCTTCGAGAACGTCCGGTTCGGCTACGACGGCAAGGGCGGCCCGGTGCTCGACGGCATCGACATCACCGTTCCCGCCGGCAGCAGCCTCGCCGTCGTCGGTCCCACCGGCGCCGGCAAGTCCACGCTCGGCCACCTCGTGCCGCGACTCTACGACGTGACGGGCGGCCGGGTCACCCTCGACGGGATCGACGTGCGCGACCTCGACTTCGACACCCTCGCCCGCGCGGTCGGCGTCGTGTCGCAGGAGACGTACCTCTTCCACGCCTCCGTCGCCGAGAACCTGCGCTTCGCCAAGCCGGACGCCACGGACGCGGAGCTGGAGGCCGCGGCGAGGGCGGCCCAGATCCACGACCACATCGCCGCCCTGCCCGACGGCTACGACACCGTGGTCGGCGAGCGCGGCCACCGGTTCTCCGGCGGCGAGAAGCAGCGCCTGGCCATCGCCCGCACCATCCTGCGCGATCCGCCCGTCCTCGTTCTGGACGAGGCGACCAGCGCGCTGGACACCCGTACCGAGGCCGCCGTGCAGGGGGCCATCGACGCCCTGTCCGCCAACCGCACCACGATCACCATCGCCCACCGTCTGTCCACCGTCCGGGACGCCGACCGGATCGTGGTCCTCGACTCCGGACGCCTGGCCGAACAGGGCACGCATGAGGCGCTGCTCGCGCAGGACGGGAGGTATGCCGCGCTGGTCCGCCGAGACGCCCGACTGGAGCCGACAAGATGAAGATATGCCGGGTTTGTCTGCATATCGGGGTTACCGTGCCCGCATGCAGATGAACACTCCGCCACGGAGCGCGAGAAGCGCGGGGAGCGCCAGAGGCCCCAGAGGGAGCCTCCGGAGCCCCAGAGGTGTCAGAGGTCCCAGAAGCCCCAGGAGAGCGGTCCGGCTGACGCGCCGGGGCCGTGTCGCGCTGATCGCTGTCGGCGCCGTCGTGGCCGGTACCGCGGTGGCCGTGCCGCTGCTGACGACGGACGACGAGGGCGAGTCCCGGCCCACGTCCCTCGTGATCCCGGAGGGCTGGCGCGCGACCCAGGTCTACGCGGCCGTCGACAAGGTCCTCGCCCTGCCCGCGGGGACCACCAAGAAGTCCCTGTCCAAGGCCAACCTCAAGCTGCCGAACGACGCCGAGGGCAACCCCGAGGGCTATCTCTTCCCCGCGACCTATCCGCTCGGTGAGAATTCCACCCCGGAGAAGCTGCTGACGGCCATGGTCGAAAAGGCCAACAAGAGGTTCACCGGCGCGCCGGTCGCCGCGGGCGCCCAGCGCAACGCGCTGAACGTCTATCAGGCGGTCACCATCGCCAGCATCGTGCAGGCGGAGGCCGCCACCGAGGAGGACATGGGGAAGGTGGCCCGGGTCGTCTTCAACCGGCTGGAACGGGGTATGCCGCTGCAGATGGACTCCACCATCAACTACGCCCTGGGCCGTTCCACCCTGAAGACCACGGCCGAGGACACGAAGATCGACAGTCCCTACAACTCGTACCAGCGCATGGGTCTGCCGCCCACCCCCATCGCCAATCCGGGCGACGAGGCGATGAGCGCGGCGATCAATCCGACCCCGGGCGACTGGCTGTACTTCGTCACGGTCAAGCCGGGCGACACCCGCTTCACCGCCGACTACGCCGAACACCGGCGCAACGTGGACGAGTTCAACCGCCTCCGGCAGAGCGCCTCGAAGAAGGCCGAGGCCGCCGAGTGACCGGTCGGGGCGTCACGCGGCGACCGGCGCCCCCTCGGCCAGCAGCCGCCTGATGTCCCGCACGGCCGCACGCCCCGCCCGGTTGGCCCCGATGGTGCTGGCGGACGGGCCGTAGCCGACGAGATGGATCCGCGGGTCGGTGACCGCACGCGTCCCCTCGACCCGAATGCCGCCGCCCGCCTCCCGCAGCCGCAGCGGCCTCAGATGGTCGACGGCGGGGCGGAACCCGGTCGCCCACAGGATGACGTCTGCGGCCACCCGCCGCCCGTCGCCCCACTCCACCCCCTCGGGAGTGACCCGGTCGAACATGGGCTTTCGGTCCAGTACGCCCGACTCCAGCCCGGCCCGGATCGCGTCGTTCAGCGGCAGCCCCGTCACCGACACGACACTCCTCGGCGGCAGCCCCTGCCGCACCCGTTCCTCCACGAGTGCCACCGCCGCCCGGCCCGCCTCCGCGTCGAAGGGCCCCTCGCGGAAGACGGGGGGCCTCCTCGTCACCCACGTGGTGGCCGCGGCGTACGGCGCGATCTCCAGCAGGTGCTGCGTCCCCGAGGCACCGCCGCCCACCACGATCACGCGCTGCCCGGCGAACTCCTCGGGCCCGGCGTACTGCGCGGTGTGCAGTTGCCGTCCACGGAAGGTCTCCTGCCCCGGGTAGCGCGGCCAGAAAGGGCGGTCCCAGGTGCCGGTCGCGTTGATCAGCGCGCGCGTCGACCAGGACCCGGCCGAGGCCTCGACGAGCAGCCGCCCGTCCCTCCCCTCGCGCACGGCGCGCACGTCGACCGGCCGCAGCACCCGCAGGTCGAAGGTCCGCTCGTAGTGGGCGAAGTACCCGCTCACCACCTCGGCGGACGGCCGCGCCGGATCCGCGCCGGTCAGCTCCATGCCCGGCAGGGCGTGCATGCCGTGCACCTTGCCGTACGTCAGCGACGGCCAGCGGAACTGCCAGGCGCCGCCGGGCCCGGGGGAGTGGTCGAGCACCACGAAGTCGCGCTCCGGCTCGAACCCGGTGCGCCGCAGATGGTAGGCGGCGGCGAGTCCGGCCTGACCGGCACCGATGACGACGACCTCGACCTCGCGCATGTTGTTCACGCCTCTACCAACGGCGCCGGAGGCCCTGATCTTCCCCCGGTGTCAGGATGGGTCCATGCCAGATGCCTTCACCACCCGAGTCCTCAACCTCGCCACCGGCTCGGCGGAGCGGGTCGCCGACATCACCGGTGACTGCGAGTCCTTCCTGCGCGAGGCGGCGCCCGGCCGCGACGGCCTCCTCAACGTCTTCGTCCCGCACGCCACCGCCGGCATCGCGATCATCGAGACCGGTGCCGGCAGTGACGACGACCTGCTCTCCGCCCTGCACACCCTGCTCCCGGCCGACGACCGCTGGCAGCACCGCCACGGCAGCCCCGGCCACGGCCGTGACCACGTCCTGCCCGCCTTCGTGCCGCCGCACGCGACGTTGCCGGTGATCGGCGGCCGCCTGGAGCTCGGGACCTGGCAGTCGGTGTGCCTCGTGGACACCAACCGGGACAACCCCGACCGCCGGGTCCGGCTGAGCTTCCTCGGCTGACGTCGGCCGACCGCGGGGCGCCGGTGTCCTACTCCACCGCCATCTCGCCCAGCTCCGACCAGCCCTCCTGGTCGACCGTCGTGTTCACGATGCGCGGCGTGCGGGCGAGGTGGCGCGGCAGCTTCTCCTGTGCGGCGCGGAAGTGGGCGGACTGGACGTGGGCGGCGCCCGCCTCGTCGTCGCGGAACGCCTCGACCAGGACGTACTCCGTGGGGTCGTCGACGCTGCGCGACCAGTCGAACCAGAGGCAGCCGGGTTCCGCCCGGGTGGCACGGGTGAAGTCGCCGGCGATCTTCGGCCACTCGTCCGCGTGTTCGGGGAGGACTTGGAACTTCGCGGTGATGAAGATCATGAATTCCGTTCGCTTTCTGTGAGGGCGCGACCGGGTCCGGGCGTCCCGGTCACGGCACGAGGACGGCGCGTCCGCGGATCCGGCCGGCGTCCAGATCGGCCAGGGCGTCCCGGAAGCGGTCGAGCGGGTACGTCGCCGTGTGCAGTCTTACCCGGCCCTGCGCGGTGAGCACCATCGTCGTACAGGTCGGTGTAGCTGCCAACGAGGTTACCGATGAAGTTGATCTCGGACGAAATGGCGTCGATCGTGGGGATGTCGATGTTCTCGCCGTACCCGACGACGTGGCAGTCGCCGGCCCGGCGCAGCATCCGGACGCCGTCACGGGGGGGCGCCGCCCTCGCCGACGAAGTCGACGACGACCTCGGCGCCGTGCCCACCGGTCAGCTCCAGCACGCGCTCGACCTGGTCGCCGCCGGCGACGACGCCGTGGGCGGCGCCGACGGACCCCGCCGGCTTCACCGCCTCCGGGTTGCGGTCGACGACGACGAGTTCGGCGGCGGTGAGCGCCTTGAGCACCTGGATGCCGATGTGGCCGAGGCCGCCCGACCCGATGATCACGCGGTGCCTGAGGACATGCGGGCGTGGCTGACGCTGTGGACTCCCGAACTGGCCAAGGACCTGCGTCCTCGTCTCCCGTGGACTCGCTGCCCGGGTGGGCCGCCGCCGAGCCGGCCGCGCCGGTCGCCGCGGGCCGCCGCAGGGGCGACGGCGCGGGCCCCCGCCTGCAGCCCCTCGCGCTGACTGCGGCGGACTGGTCCGCGATCCCGCCCGAGTCGGCCCCGCTCGTCGACACGGTCGTGGAGGTTCCACCGCTGCGCGCCCGTCCGGACGACGTGATGGCGCTCGCCCACCGCTTCGCGCGCCGGCACCGGGGCCACGGGGTGAGGTTCGCACCGGGTGCCGTACGGGCCCTGACCGCGTACTAATGGCCCGAGAACGTGCGTCGGCTGAGGAGGGAGGGCGGTGTGGGCGGCGGCGTCCCGGGCGGACGTGGTCGACGCGCGGCACCTGCCGGCGGAGGTGTGCACCGGCGCCCGGCACCGGCTGAGCCGTCTGCAGGAACTGGAGCGCGACGCGATCGTGTGCTGCCTCACCGAGCCCGGCACCACCATGGCGCAGGCCGCCCGGCGGCTCGGCATGAGCCGCGCCACGCTCTACCGCAAGACGGCCCGGTACGGGATCGGCGTACCGGGCCGCACAGCGGTCCTGAGCGCGCGTACGCGCCGCCGGACCGGCTCGGGATCAAGCGTTCGCCCGCGTCCGCCCCACCAGCCGCTTCACCAGCGGCCAGGCCAGCAGCAGCAGGATCACCGCGTACACCGTCACCGAGAACGGCGTGTTGACCAGGCCCGACACGCTGCCGTCGCTGATCTGCAGGGCGCGGCGCAGCTGCTGCTCGGCGTTCGGGCCGAGGATGACGCCGATCACGGCGGGCAGGATGGGCAGCCCGTAGCGCCTCATGCCGAACCCGATCAGACCGATGACCAGCAGGATCACCAGGTCGATCACCTCACCGCCGACGGCGTAGGCGCCGACCGCCGCGAAGAACATGATCCCCGCGTAGAGGTACGGCCGCGGGATGCGCAGCAGCTTCGCCCACACCGGCGCCAGCGGCAGGTTCAGGGCGAGCAGCAGCACCATGCCGACGAAGAGCGAGGCGATCAGACCCCACACCAGCTCGGGCTCGCGTTCGAAGAGCAGCGGGCCCGGCTGGATGCCGTACTGCTGGAAGGCGGCCAGCATGACCGCCGCGACCGCGGTGGTCGGCAGGCCCAGCGTCAGCATGGACACCAACGTGCCCGCCGCCGAGGCCGACGCGGCCGACTCGGGCCCCGCCACGCCCTCGATGGCGCCCTTGCCCCACTCGTCCTTGTGCTTGGACAGCCGCTTCTCCGTGACGTACGACAGGAACGTAGGTATCTCCGCGCCGCCCGCCGGGATCGCGCCGAACGGGAAGCCGATGAGCGGACCGCGCAGCCAGGACTTCCAGGTGCGCCTCACGTCACCGCGGCCGAGCCACGGACGGCCCACCGGGATCGGCTCGGCCGCCCCGCGCCGCAGATGGGCCGCGACCCACAGCGCCTCGCCGATCGCGAACAGACCGACCGCCACGATCACCACGTCCACGCCGTCGGCGAGTTGCAGCGAACCGAAGGTCAGCCGCTGCTGGCCCGTCATCTGGTCCAGGCCCACCAGGCCGATCGTCAGACCGATCAGCAGCGAGGCCAGGCCTCTGACCCGTGAGGAACCCAGCACCGACGTGACGGCGATGAACGCCAGCACCATGATGGCGAAGTAGTCCGGCGCGCCGATGTCCACGGCCAGGTCGGCGACCGTCGGGGCCAGCGCCACCAGCAGGATCGTGCCGATCATGCCGCCCGCGAAGTGACCGATGGCCGCGGCCGCCAGCGCCTGCGCGCCGCGCCCCGCCTTGGCCATGGGGTTGCCCTCCATGGCCGCGACCACAGCGGCACTCTCGCCGGGGGTGTTGAGCAGGATGGAGGTGGTCGAACCGCCGAACATCGCGCCGTAGTAGATGCCGGCGAACATGATGAACGCCGCGACCGGGTCAAGGCCGTACGTCACCGGCAGCAGCAGCGCCACCGCCATCGCCGGGCCGATGCCGGGCAGCACGCCGATGGCCGTGCCGAGCAGCACGCCGAGAGCGGCCCACAGCAGGTTGAGCGGGGTGAGGGCCGTACCGAACCCGTCCATGAGGGAGGTGAGGGCGTTCATGTCAGAGCACTCCCATCAGCGGACCGCCGGGCAGCGGCACTCCGAGCAGCTTGTCGAAGACGACGTAGGTGATCACGGACAGCACCCCGGCGATCAGCGGATCGCGGTCCACGCGGCGGCTGCCGAGCGCGAAGGCGGCGCCCCAGAAGAGCAGCGCCCCCGCCACGGGGAAGCCGGCCGGCTCGATCAGGGCCGCGGCGCCCAGGAAGATCCCGGACAGCAGCAGCACCGTGCGCCAGTCCGCCGGCTCGGACAGGTCGATGTCCTCGCCGCCCTCGGCCTCGCCCCGGCCGCCGCGCAGCACGTCGACGGCGAGCAGCGCCGCGATCACCAGCAGGCCGGCGCCGACCACGATCGGCACGGTCTTGGGTCCGACCGGGCCGCGCTGGGTGATGTCGACGTCCATGGTGAGCGCGTCGGTCAGGACGAGCACACCGAGCGCCAGCAGCAGGACGCACACGCCGAGTTCGGAGTGCTCGCGCAGCCACGAGCGCCGGCCGGCGGCCGTCTTCTCCTGGTCCTCGGGGAGTTCGGTCCGCGTCGTCACAGTCCCAGCTCCTTCAGTACCGACACCACGCGCTTGTCCTGGGCGTCCAGGAAGTCGCCGAACCCCTCGCCGGTCAGGAAGGCGTCGTCCCAGCCGTTCTGGTCCATGGACTTCTTCCACTCGGGCGAGTCGTGCAGTTCCTCGAACAGCCGGGTGAGCTTGTTGCGCTGTGCCTCGGACAGGCCCGGCGGGGCGACGATGCCGCGCCAGTTGGTGAAGTTCACGTCGTAGCCGGACTCCTTGAGCGTGGGCGCGTCCTTCAGGTCGTCCACCCGCTCGGGTCCGGTCACCGCGAGCACCCGCAGCTCCCCGGCCCTGATCTGGTCCAGGTACTCGCCGACGCCGGACACCCCGAAGCCGACCTTGTTGCCGAGGATCGAGGCGAGCAGTTCGCCACCGCCGTCGAACGGGATGTAGTTGACCGACTTCGGCTGGATCCCGGCGGCCTGCGCCATCAGCATCGGCGCGAGGTGGTCGGGCCCGCCCGGCGACGAACCACCGCCGACGGGGATCTTGCCCGGGTCCTTCTTCCAGGCGCCGATCAGCTCGTCGATCGTCTTGTACGGCGAGTCCTTGGCGACCACGACGACGTCCTGCTCCTCGGTGAGCCGCGCGATCGGCGTGGCGTCGGCGAGGGTCTTGGGGGCGTGGTTGGAGCGGACGGCGCCCACGACGCCGAGGCCCATGGACATGGCGAGCTTGCCGTTGCCGTGCTCGCTCACCAGCCGGGTGAGGCCCACGGTGCCGCCCGCGCCGGGCAGGTTGAACACCTCGATGTTGTGCGTGAGCCCGGCGTCCTCGGCGTTCTTCGCGGCCGTGCGGGCGGTGATGTCGTAACCGCCGCCGGGCGTGTTGGGAACCATGAAGCGCAGGCCGGGGATCTGGGTGCCGGAGTCCGAGTCGTCGCCCATGGAGAGCAACGGCGGTCCGGCCAGCACGAGCACGGCGGCCCCGAGCAGGGCAAGGGGGGTGCGCAGGCGCACGTATGACACCACCTGTCGGTCGGGTAGAGCGGTACGGGGGAGGAGCCCTGTGGGGGAGGGTGACGTGGGCCACATGGTGCCCGCGGGCCTGTCTCGTGTCTTCCTTGCGGAACCAAGGGAGGTTGTGTTCATTGCGGTCGCCACAACCCCGTGACCGATGCGCGGCGTCACATCGCCGTCGGATCGCCGGTTCATTGCGAAGCAGGCACATCGAGGGCGCGGCCCTTTCCCTCGCCGCAGGTGGGCGCCATGATGGCGACCCGGCACACCCACCGGCCCCCGGCCGGTCACCGCATCCCCGTCCCCACCCCAGCCCGCTCCGTGAGCCGAGAACGAGTCCGCCGTGGCCCCCACCTTCCGCCGTCAGACCCTCGCGGGCGAGATGCTGGTCCTCCAGCTCGCCATCGTCGTGGTCGTCCTGCTCGCGGTCGCCGCCGTCTCGCTCGCCCAGTCCAGGGCCACCTTCAACCGAGTCGAGGGCCGCCGGGTCACCGCCCTCGCCGAACAGCTGGCCGCCACGCCGCTGGTCCGCAGCCAGCTGCTGCGCCCGGTGCCGCAGGAGGCCCTCGCCCCGCTGGTCAACTCCACGCAGACCCAGTCCGGGGTCACCTCCGTCACCGTGGCCGACGCCGATGGACGCGTCGTCAGTTCCACCGACCCCACGCTGATCGGCGCCCGGCTGCCGCGCGGGGAGGGCGCCGGTGCCGGGAGTGGCTGGTCGGGGCCGCTGACCGTGCGGGGCAGCCGGGAGCTCGTCGCCCAGGTCCCGGTGATCGGGGCGACCAGGGGGACCCTCGGCCGGCACCTCGGCACGGTGATGGTCGGCGAGGCCGACCCGACGGTGTGGCAGCGCCTCAACGGCGCCTCCTCCTACCTCCTCGCCTACCTCGGCATCGCCAGCGGCCTCGGCGTGGTCGGCTCCTGGCTGCTGGCCCGGCGCGTCAAACGGCAGACCCTCGGCCTGGAGCCGCGCGAGATCGCGGGCCTCGCCGAGCACCGGGAGGCCATGCTCTACGGCATCGCCGAGGGCGTCGTCGCGCTCGACCCGCAGCACCGGCTCACCCTGGTCAACGAGATGGGCCGGCGCCTGCTCGACCTCCCCGCCGACTGCGTGGGCCAGAGCCTGGACGGGCTCGGCATCGACGGACGGCTCCGCGACGTCCTGGCCGGTGTCACGCCCGAAGCCGCCGGGCCGCGCGACGAGGTCGTCGTCCGCAACGGCCGGGTCCTGGTCATGAACCGCATGACCGTCACCAAGCACGGCCGCCCGCTCGGCTCGGTCACCACCCTGCGCGACCGCACCGAACTGGCCCGCCTGGAGCGCGAGATCGGCTCCTTCCGCTCCACCTCCGAGCTGCTGCGCGCCCAGGCCCACGAGTTCGCCAACCAGCTGCACACCATCTCCGGGCTCATCCAGATCGGCGAACAGGAGGAAGTGGTGCGCTACGTCCGCGGCCTCAACCAGCGCCGCCAGTCCCTGGACGTCACCCTCAGCCGCCGGGTCCGGGACACCGCCGTGGCCGCGCTGATCACCGCGAAGTCCTCCCTCGCGGCCGAGCGCCGGGTCGCCCTGCGGGTCTCGGACCGCACCGCGCTGGACCGGCTGGAGCCGGCGGACGCCGCCGACGTGGCCACCGTGGTCGGCAACCTCGTCGACAACGCCGTGGACGCCGCCGCGGCCCCGGGCGGCGAACACGAGGCCTGGGTCGAGGTCGAGCTGCGGCAGGACGCCGCCAGCGTCGAGATCGTGGTCCGCGACTCCGGGCCCGGCGTGGCGCCCGAACTGGCCCGGGAGGTCTTCTCCCACGGCTTCACCACCAAGGCCGCCCGGCAGGGCGAGCGCGGCATCGGCCTGGCGCTGACCCGGCTGGTCTGCGAACGTCACGGCGGTGAGATCTCGGTGACCAACACCCCCGAGGGTGCCATGTTCACCGCACGCATGACCGTCAGCCACCTCACCGACGCGGTGGCGGAAGGAGCAGCACCATGACGGCTACGCGCGGCACGTCCGACGCGACCGCCTCGGCCGACGCGACCGCCTCGGCCGGCACCGCCGGCGCCGCCCACCCGGCCACCCCGGCCGCCGCGAACCCGGAGGCGCCCCGTGCCGCCGCCGCGATCGGCGTGCTCGTCGTCGACGACGACTTCATGGTCGCCCGCGTCCACCGCGCGTTCGTCGAACGGGTCGAGCCCTTCCGGGTCCTCGGTGTCGCCGGCACCGGGGAACAGGCGCTCACCGCCGTCGGTGAACTGCGCCCCGACCTGGTCCTGCTCGACCTGTACCTGCCGGACGTCTTCGGCCTCGACGTCATCCCGCGGCTGCGCGCCGCGGGCCACGACTGCGACGTCATGGTGATCAGCGCGGCCCGCGAGGCGGACGCGGTGCGCGGCGCCGTACGGCAGGGCGTCGTCGACTACCTGCTCAAACCGTTCGAGTTCGAGGACCTGCGGGTCCGGCTCGAGCGCTACGCCGTCCAGCGGGGCCGGCTGCTCGGCACGGTCGTGCGCAGCCAGGCCGACGTCGACCGCGTGCTGGCCGGGGCCGCGGCGCAGACGGCCACGGCCGCCGCGCTGCCCAAGGGCATGAGTGTGGAGACCGCCGAACTGGTCGAGCGCACCCTGCGGGCGGCGGACGGCACCCTGTCGGCCAGCGAGTGCGCGGCGCTGACCGGGATCTCCCGGGTGAGTGCGCGCAGATACCTGGAGTACTTCCACACCGTGGGCAGCGCGGAGGTCTCGCTGCGTTACGGCGTGGCGGGCCGTCCCGAGCGCCGCTACCGCTTCCGGGGCGCGGTCACCGGCCTGGCGCTCCCGCGCGCAGGGCGTCCATGACGAAGTCCAGGAACCGGGTGACCCGCGGCTGCCAGTCCTCGCCGGGCCCGATCAGCCACAGACCGCCGAGGACGAGGAAGAAGTCGTCCCCGGTCACTCCGGGCCGGATCGTGCCGGCCTCGTGGTTGGCACGGAGCAGCAGCTCGGCCGCTTCCTCCAGCGGGGTGGGACGCGGCTTCTCCGGCGCCCCGGGTGCGCTGGTGACCAGCCTGATCGCGTCCGCCAGGCCCGCCTTGGTCATGGCGAACTCGGCGAGGCGGTCCATCCACTCGCGCAGGGCCAGGTCGGGTTCCCGGGTGGCCAGCATCTCGGGTGCGGCCTGGGCCACCTGCTGCATCCCGTAGCGGTAGATCTCCAGGACGAGCGCCTCGCGGTTCGGGAAATTGCGGTAAAAGGTGCCCTGCCCGACCCCGGCCTTCTTGGCGATGGCGCTCAACGGGGCGTCCGCGCAGTGCGTCAGCTCCTCGGTGGCCACTGCCAGGATGCGTTCGCGGTTGCGCTGGGCGTCCGAGCGCAAGGGAGTGTCCGGCTTGTCCTTCTTCGGCAGCGGCACTCGTCCCCCTTTCGGGTTGTGGCCGAATCCCGACCTTGCTAAGCGGACAGCTGTCCGTTACGTTTTTCAGCAGCGGACAGTTGTCCGGTTACCCGCCCAGTCTAGCGGCGGACGCGGCCGCGTGACCCCGGCCGGTGGTCGACCGGCCGCGACGACCCCCCACTGCCTACAGCCCGTTTCGCCCTGTCAACAGACATTCCGCTGTCACCGGACACCAAAGAAGGCTGACCATGGCCCCAACGCCCTCGTCGACGTCCAGCGCCGTCACCCTGAACATCAACGGCGAGAAGCACCAACTGACCGTCGACCACCGCACCACCCTGCTCGACGCCCTGCGCGAGCGACTGGATCTGACCGGCACGAAGAAGGGCTGTGACCAGGGCCAGTGCGGAGCCTGCACCGTCCTGGTCGACGGACGCCGCGCCGTCTCCTGCCTGAACCTCGCCGTCGCCGCCGAGGGGCGCGCGATCACCACCATCGAGGGCATGGCCGACGGCGACCGGCTGCACCCGGTCCAGCAGGCCTTCCTCGACCTCGACGGATACCAGTGCGGCTACTGCACACCCGGACAGATCTGCTCCGCGATCGCCGTCATCGAGGAGCACGCGGCCGGCTGGCCCAGCGCCGCCACCGAGGACGTACGTCCCGAAGCCGGGCCCCCACCCCTGACACCGGACGAGATCCGCGAACGGATGAGCGGCAACCTGTGCCGCTGCGGCGCCTACGTCTCCATCGTCCAGGCGGTCACCCGCGCGG
Organism: Streptomyces sp. NPDC085944; assembly: GCF_040686295.1. Lineage (NCBI taxonomy): Bacteria > Bacillati > Actinomycetota > Actinomycetes > Kitasatosporales > Streptomycetaceae > Streptomyces > Streptomyces sp. NPDC085944. Next base: position 265,975 of record NZ_JBFBJX010000002.1, read on the forward strand.
CCGAGGCCCACGAGGCCGCTGCCGCCCGGGACGACGACGGCGACCTGTCCGCCGAGACGGTGAAGGAGAGCGCGGCATGAGGGAATTCGGATACCAGCGCGCCGACGACGTCTCCGGCGCCGTGGCCCTGCTCGCCGCCGACCCGGACGCCCGCTTCCTCGGCGGCGGCACCAACCTGGTCGACCTGATGAAGACCGGCGTCGAACGCCCCGCCCGGCTCGTCGACGTCCGTGAACTCCCCCTGGACGGCATCGAGAAGACCGCGGACGGCGGCCTGCGCATCGGCGCCACCGTCACCAACAGCGACCTGGCCGCCCACCCCGAAGTACGCCGCCGCTACCCGGCCCTGACCCAGGCGGTCCTGGCCGGTGCCTCCGGCCAGCTGCGCAACATGGCCACCGTCGGCGGCAACCTCCTCCAGCGCACCCGCTGCGGCTACTTCACCGACCTCAGCAAGCCCTGCAACAAGCGCGCCCCCGGCAGCGGTTGCCCCGCGCTCACCGGCGAGCACCACAACCACGCCATTCTGGGCGCCTCCGACCACTGCGTGGCCGTCCACCCCTCCGACATGGGCGTGGCCCTCGCCGCCTTCGACGCCGTCGTCGGCTACGAAACCCTCGACGGACCCGGCGAGTTGCCGCTGGCCGACTTCTACCTCCCCGTCGGGGACACCCCGCACCGGGAGACCGCCCTGCCGCCCGGCGCACTGATCACCGGCGTCACCCTGCCGCCCGCCCCGGTCGCCGCCCGCTCCCGCTACCGCAAGGTGCGCGAGCGTGCCTCGTACGCCTTCGCGATCGGCTCGGTCGCCGCCGCGCTCGACATCGAGGACGGCGTCGTGCGCGAGGCCCGGCTGGCCTTCGGCGCCGTCGCCTCGCGGCCCTGGCGGGCCCGCGCGGCCGAGGCCGTGCTCACCGGAGCACCGGCCGGCGGCGAGACCTTCGCCGCCGCCGCGGACGCCGAACTCGCGGCCGCCAGGCCGCTGCCCGACAACGGATACAAGGTGACCCTCATGCGCAACCTCGTCGTCGCCGTCCTGACCGAACTCGCCGGGGAGGCCGCCCGATGACCACCGCCACGACCGGCCCCACGACGGCCCGGGGCGCCGTCGGCACCGCCCACACCCGCGTCGAGGGCCGCGACAAGGTCACCGGAGCCGCCCGCTACGCCGGCGAGATCCCCTTCGCCGACCTCGCGCACGGCTGGCTGGTGCTGTCCACCGTGGCCCGCGGCCGCGTCCGCGCGATCGAGACCGAGCCCGTGCTCGCCATGCCCGGCGTGCTCGCCGTCCTGCACCACGGGAACGCACCGCGCGTCGAGACCGACTACATCGGTCTGCTGGGCATGCGGCCGGACTCGACCGCTGCCGTGTTCCAGCAGGACCGGGTGCCGCACGCGGGCTGGCCGGTCGCCCTCGTCGTCGCCGAGACGTCCGAGCAGGCCCGGGAGGCCGCCGAGGCACTCGTCGTCGCCTACGACGAGGAGCCGCACGACACCGAACTCACCACCGGCCACCCGGACGCCCACCCGGCCGGCGGCGTCATGCCCGGCGAGACCGCCAAGGGCGACCTGACGGCCGGCCTCGCCGCGTCCGCCGTCGTGGTGGACGAGGAGTACACCACGCCCGAAGAGCACCACAGCATGATGGAGCCGCATGCCGCCACGGCCCGGTGGGACGGCGGCCGGCTGGAGGTCGTCGACTCCAACCAGGGCACCACCTGGATCCAGAGCGAACTGGCCAGCATGTTCTCACTGGACGCGTCCGCAGTACGGGTGAGTTCCGAGCACATCGGCGGCGGCTTCGGCAGCAAGGGCCTGCGCGCCCACCAGGTCGCCGCCGTGATGGCCGCGACCCAACTGCAGCGGCCGGTACGCGTGGTGATGACACGGCGCCAGATGTTCTCGCTGGCCGGCTACCGCAGCCCCACCGTCCAGCGCGTGCGGCTCGGTGCCGACGCCGACGGCCGGCTGCGTGCCCTGGAACACCGGTCGCTGAACCAGACGTCCACCGTCTACGAGTTCGTCGAGCCCAGCGCGGGCGTGGCCCGGGTGATGTACGACGCCGACGCGCACCACACGGCCAACGAGGTCACGCCGCTCGACGTGCCGTCGCCGACGTTCATGCGCGCGCCGGGCGAGGCGCCGGGCTCCTTCGCCATCGAGTCGGCCCTGGACGAACTGGCCGAGCGCTGCGGCGTCGACCCGATCGAGCTGCGCCTGCGCAACGAGCCCGAGGTCGGCCCGGTCTCGGGGCTGCCGTTCAGCAGCCGCAATCTGGAGGCCTGCTTCCGCGAGGGTGCCCGGCGGTTCGGCTGGGCCGAGCGCGACCCCCGCCCCGGCGTGCGCCGCGACGGACGCTGGCTGCTGGGCACGGGCACCGCCGCCGCCTCCTTCCACTCGGGCGCCGGCCCCTCCACGGCCCTGGTGACCGCCGAGGCGGACGGGAGTTTCACCGTGCGGATCGCCGCCGCCGACATCGGTACCGGCGCCCGCACCGCGCTCACCCTGATCGCGGCCGACGCGCTGGAGGTCGCGCCCGACCGGGTCCGGGTCCGCATCGGCGACAGCGACTTCGGGCCGGCGATGATCGCGGGCGGTTCGATGGGCACCCGCTCCTGGGCCTGGGCGATCACGGCCGCGGCCGCCGAACTGCGCGAACGCCTCGCCCTGGGCGCCGACATCCCGGCCGACGGCATCACCGTGCGGTCCGACACCACCGAGGCACTCGGTCGCCTCGCACAGAAGGAGCGGCACTCCTTCGGGGCGCAGTTCGCCGAGGTCGCCGTGGACACCGCCACCGGCGAGGTACGGGTGCGCCGCATGCTCGGCATCTTCGCGGCGGGCCGGATCGTCAACCCGCTCACCGCCCGCAACCAGCTCGTCGGCGGCATGGTCTGGGGCATCTCCATGGCCCTGCACGAGGAGGCGGTACGGGACCGGGCCAGCGGCGCCCTCTACGCCCCAGACCTCGCCGGCTACCACGTCGCCACCAACGCCGACGTCGGCGACATCCAGGCGGACTGGGTCGACGATCCCGATCCGGACGACCCGGTGGGCATCAAGGGCGTCGGTGAGATCGGCATCGTGGGCGCCGCGGCGGCCGTCGCCAACGCGGTGCGCCATGCGACCGGCGTCCGCCACCGCAACCTGCCGATCCGGCCCGACCGCGTGCTGGCGGCGGGGGTGCCCGGGGCCGGGGGCGGCGCGGATGCTTGACATCGCCGACGAGCTGAACCGCTGGCTCGCCGAGGGCCGGGAGTTCGCCGTCGCCACCGTCGTCTCCGTCGGCGGCAGCGCACCGCGCGGGCCCGGCGCCGCCCTCGCCGTCGACAGCGACGGCACGGCGATCGGCTCGGTCTCCGGCGGCTGCGTGGAGGGCGCGGTGTACGAGCTGTGCACCGACGCCCTGCGCAGCGGCCAGACGGTCCGCGAACGCTTCGGCTACAGCGACGAGGACGCCTTCGCGGTCGGCCTGACCTGCGGTGGGATCGTCGACGTCCTGGTCACGCCGGTCGGCGCCGACGCGCCGGCGCGGCAGGTGTTCCGGGCGGCGCTGGCCACCGCCGCCAGGGGCGGGACCGCGGCCCTCGCCCGGGTCGTGCGGGGACCGTCCGACCTGCTGGGCCGGGCATTGCTGGTCCGGGCCGACGGCACCCGTGAGGGCGGTCTCGGCGGCCACCCCGCCCTGGACCGCACGGCGGCGGCCGAGGCCGGTGCCCTGCTGGACGCCGGACGGACCGGCACGGTCGGGCTCTCGGAGGACGGGTCGCACTGCCCCGGAGGTCTCACCCTGCTCGTCGAGTCCAGCGTGCCGCCGCCCCGCATGATCGTCTTCGGGGCCGTCGACTTCGCGGCGGCGCTGGTGCGGGCGGGGAAGTTCCTCGGACACCACGTCACCGTGTGCGACGCCCGGCCCGTCTTCGCCACGCGGGCCCGTTTCCCCGAGGCCGACGAGGTCGTCGTCGACTGGCCGCACCGCTACCTGCGCAGCACCACGACCGACGGGCGCACGATGCTGTGCGTGCTCACCCACGACGCCAAGTTCGACGTGCCACTGCTCACGGAGGCACTGCGGATGCCGGTCGCGTTCGTCGGCGCGATGGGCTCGCGCCGCACCCACGAGGACCGCGCCCGCAGGCTGCGCGAGGCGGGCCTGACCGAGGACGAGCTCGCGCGGCTCCGTTCACCGATCGGCCTCGACCTGGGTGCCCGCACTCCCGAGGAGACGGCCCTGTCCATCGCGGCGGAGATCGTCGCCCTCCGCCGCGGCGGCACGGGTGCCCCCCTGACGGGCGGGGCCGCACCGATCCACCGGGAGGTGACGGGGGCTGCCGCTTGAGGGAAGGGGGGGCGGAGAGCCGACAGGCCGCCGGTGGCGCGCACCGGGCCCGGTCGCGCGACCGCGGGCCAATCGCCACCGGCTCGGCCGGGCCGGCATCTGCCGGGCTCGCCGCCCCGGCCGGGCGACCGCCCCAAAGAGCCGTGGTACCGCCCCCAAGAAAGGTGGCGCCAGGCGAGGCGTCACCCGGTTCGGACCGGTCCGTCCCGTGTCCGTCGGGGGCGTGACGGACGGGCGGCGTGCCGGAACACGGCGTGCGACCCACACGCGGGGACGGGTCGGGGACGCAGGCCCGAGGGTCAGGGCAGCGTCGACTCGCCGGCCAGGCGTACCGCGCACTCCAGCATCATGGCGTGCACGAAGGCCTGCGGGAGATTGCCGCGGAGCTGTCGCTGGCGCACGTCGTACTCCTCGGCGAACAGCCCGGGCGGTCCGCAGGCCGCCCGGGTGCGCTCGAACCAGCGGAACGCGCCGACCCGGTCGCCGACGCGGTGCGTGGCGAGTGCCATCGTGAAGCCGCAGAGCAGGAACGCCCCCTCGGCCTCCCCGAGCGACTCGCCGGGATGCTCGAAGCGGAACAGGTAGCCGTCCTCGGTCAGGCGGGACTCGATGTAGGCGCGGGTCGCCGCGTCGTGGTGGTCCCCGAAGGTGCAGCCGCGGGCCATCGGTACCAGCAGGGCGGCCTCGGGCCCGTCGTCGTCCTCGGCCCGCCGCCAGCGGCCGTCGGGGAGCAGGCACCGGCGCCGGGTCTCCCGCAGGACCGTGTCGGCGAGGTCGGCGCACCGGCGCCCGTCCTTCCCGGGCAGCACGTCCGCCATCCGCCGCAGCCCGCACACCACAGTCAGTCTGGAGTGGGTCCACCACCGGTCCTCCAGCTCCCAGAGACCGGCCTCCGGCTTCAGCCACTGCCGCTCGACGACGTCCACCGAGAGGATCGCGGCCCGCCGCGCGTCCTCGGTCAGCCGGTCGTGCGCGGCCGCCGCGGCGAAGAGTTGCAGCGCCTCGCCGAAGGTGTCCAGCTGGAACTGGGCTCCCGCGTCGTTGCCGACGTGGTCGTTGCCGCCGGGGTAGCCCGGCAGCCGCAGGGAGCGCTCCTGCCCGACCGGCCGGCCGTCGACCGTGTACGCGGGGCGCACTTCGTCGCCGTCGGCGAGTATGCGCTCGGACACGAAGCGCACGGCGTCGTCGACCAGTGGGTGCGGGCCGTGCGCGGCGACCGCGAGACCGGCGTAGCACTGGTCGCGCAGCCAGGCGTAGCGGTAGTCGTAGTTGCGCCCGCTGTTGGCCCGCTCGGGCAGGGACGTGGTGGCCGCCGCGACCATCCCCCCGGAGACACTGGTCAGCCCGCGCAGCACGGCGTACGCGTGCTCGGCGTCGCGGGGCGCCACCAGCCGCGAGCAGTCCGGGACCGCCTGCCGCCACTCACGTTCCGTGGCCCGCCACAACGCCTCGGCGTCGAGCGGCTCGGTCTCCCGTCCCGTGGACAGTTCCAGTACGAGGTCGTGCGTCTCGCCCTCGCGCAAACGGAAATCGCCGCACAGTCCGGCCGTGTCCCGCCACACCGCGTCCGGTGCCCCGGCGAGCCGCATCCGCAGCCTCTCCGCCTCGGCCGTCCACACGCCCCCCTCCCGCCGGGGTTCGCGCATCCGGCTCTCACCGAAGCCGGGCCGCGGGTCCAGTTCCAGCTTAAGCCGGGCCTCACCGCGCTCCACCCGCATGCGGCGCAGCAGCACGAGCCGGTCCGTACGGGACGGCATGGCCAGGGCCTCGCGGCACTCGATCACGCAGCCGGAGGTCACCCACCGGCTCACCCGGATCAGCGTGCCCTCCTCGTAGGAGCCGCCCCAGACGTGCCAGGGGTCCGCGGGCTCCACGGTGTAGTGACCGGCCCCGCCGATCAGCGCGGAGAACACCGCGTCGTCGTGCCACCGCGGGGCGCACAGCCACACGATCCGGCCCCTGGGGTCCAGGACCGCTCCCCGCTCACCGTCGGCGAGTACGGCGTACTCGCGCAGCGCCCAGGGCGGGCACGACGTGTCCGGTGCCGCCGTGCGCTCGTCGTCGCTGTCCTTCATGCCGCTACGGCTATCCCGGAGCCGGTGACCGAAACGGTGCGGGCCGCGCGCTCCACCCGCTCCGCCCAGTCCCCGCCGTCACCGAGCCCCCGTCCGCCCCGCCGTGCCCCGTCCCGTGCTCGCCCAGCGGCCCCACCGTCAGGCCCGCCTCGCGGCAGTCGCGCACGAGGTCCGGCAGCGCGCCGAGCGTGGCACGCCAGCTGCCCGGAGCCGAGGCGTGATCGGTGTCGTGGAGGAGGATCGTGCCGCCGCCGCGCAGGTCCGCCGCGACCGTCGCGCGTACCGAGGCGGGTGTGGCGTCGTACCGCCAGTCCTTGCCCCAGGCCGTCCACAGCACGGGTTGCAGCCCGGCCCGGCGGGCGGCCGCCCAGCGTCCGGAGGTGAGGATGCCGTACGGCGGCCGGTACCAGTGGGGAGCCCGGCCGGACGCCTCGCCCACCACCCGGACGGTACGCAGCAGCTCGCGCGCGTCCCGGGCCGGCGACGGCCACCAGGGACGGTCGTGGGTCCAGCCGTGGACGGCGAGTTCGTGTCCGCGCCGGACCAGTTCACGGGCCACGTCCGGGTGCCGCACGACGCTCTCGCCCAGGACGAAGAACGTCGCCCGTACGCCGAGCACGTCCAGTACATCGAGGAAGCGCGGCGTGGACCCGGGGTCCGGGCCGTCGTCGAAGGTGAGCGCCACGTGAGCCGGGCGGCCCTGCCCGGCGAGCCCGGGGAACCGGCGCCGGCGCAGCCCCGGCAGCCAGGTCGCGGCCGGTCCGATGTGGGCCAGCGCGGCGACGACGACCGGTGCGGCGGCGTACATCGCCCGTCCGGCGGGAAACCTCTGGCGCATCCTGGTGCCTCCGGCACGTTCCGCTCGCTGATGATCCGCTGAACTCGTTTCGCTGATCTCGCTTCACCGATCTCGGTTCGTCCGCCTCGGACTGCTCATCGCTTCACCGCCCGCCGCCGGCCCGTCCCGCGCCGCCGGCGCCGTGTCCCAGGCGCCGTGGACCGACGGAGCCCGGGCCAGTCCGACGCTGCCGAGGCCGATCAGCGCCACCCCGATCAGCTCGGGCAGCACCCGCACGCCGAGCAGGATCTCCTCGCCGAACAGCGCCCAGCCCAGCGCGACGCTGGTCAACGCGTCGCCGAGGGTCAGCGCCGGCTGCGAGGCCGCGAGGGTTCCGGCCCGCAGGGCGCTCTGCAGCAGCAGGAAGCTGACCACGCCCACCACCGCCGTGGCGTACGGCGGCCACTGGGTCAGCACCTCGCCCACCCCCTGGGGGAGCCGGCCGGTGAGTTCCTTCAGCAGCGCCGCCGTACCGCCGAACCCCACGGCGGAAGCCGATCCGAACAGTGCGGCGCGGGGCGCGCCGTGCACCAGGCTGCCGACCGAGGCGAGGACCGTGATCAGGACGAACAGCGCCAGCCCGGCCCAGATCCACCGGCCCTGGGTGGCGGTGTCGTGGCCGGCCGACGGAGCGGCGGAGCCCAGGAACAGCGCCAGCCCCACGGCCAGGGCCGCGAACGCCAGCCAGGTGCGCGAGTCCGGCCGCCGGTGGAAGACCGCGCTGCCCACCACCAGCGTGAACAGCAGTTCGGTGGCCATCAGTGGCTGGACCACGGCCAGACTGCCCACCGCAAGCGCGGACGCCTGCAGCACCGTCGTCAGCGCGAGCAGCGCCGCCCCGCCGATCCAGTACCGGTCGCGCACCATCCGCAGGAGCGAGCGCAGCACCGTGTGCCGGGCTCCCGCCCGGTCCTCGTCCTGGGCCGCGGCCCGGCGCTGCAGCACGGACGCCGCCGCGTTGGAGAGCGCCGCGAACAGGGCGAGGACGACGGTGAGGACGCTCACCGCGACGGGCCCCCGGTCATCCGAACCGTGCGGCCAGCCGCCGGTAGAGTCCCGGAGCCGCACCCCGCACCCGGCACGGCAGCCGCAGCCACGAGGGCACGTACACCTCGTCCCGGTCCCGCAGCACCGCACTGCGCACCGCGTCGGCCACCTGCTCGGGAGGTACCGGACGCGGCCTGGACCGCCGGTAGGGGGTGCCGCGGCGCTCGAAGAACGGGGTGTCGACGACACCCGGCACCACATGGGTGACCCGCACGCCGGTGCCCCGCAGTTCGTAGCGCAGCGAGTCGGCGAAGGCGCCGATCGCGGCCTTGGCAGCGGAGTACACGGCTTCGTCGCGCACCGCGACACTGCCCGCCAGCGAGCCGATGAGCACCACCCGACCCGAGCCCGCCGCCACCATCCCGGGCAGCAGCAGCCGCACCAGGCGCAACGTGGCCAGCACGTTGATGTCGAGGACCTCGTCGATGCGGTGCGGGGGCATGTCCAGGAACTCCCCGGCCCAACCCACGCCGGCCCCGGCCACCAGCAGGTCCACCGGGCCCGACGTGGCCGTCGTGAAGTCGGTGAGCTGCCGGTCGGCACCGGGAAGGGTGAGATCCGCCGCGAAGGCGGTGGCCGAGGTGTCGTCGGCCACCTGACGGAGCCGGACCGGGTCGCGTCCCGTGAGCACCAGCCGCCAGTCGTCCTCGTCACCGAGCCGACGGGCCACGGCCGCGCCGATGCCGGAGGACGCCCCGGTCACCAGCGCCGTACGGGTCCGCGGGTCCCGGATCCCGACGGGCCGTCGCCGGGGCCTCGCGTCGTCCGCGTCGGGGGCGACGACCTGCGGTCCCGCGACGGAGCGGGGGCGGGAGAACGCATGGACCATGAGGACCACCTTGGCTCGGGGCGGGCACCGCGAAGCGGCCGACCGGGCGGTCGGGCTTCGCCGTCCGGCCGGACGGGCGGTCACGGAGTATCCCTGGCGGCTTGTCCGAAACGCCCTTGTGCGGATATGTGGCGTTGTTTGGAACCCGCGGTGTCGGCAACCTGGTCCGCTGTGCATCCACGCAGCTCGTCAGAGCCCCGTCACTCCGGTGTCCCGCGCGGTCCGCGGGACGGCAGGAACCTGCTGGTGATCAGCGCGAGCATGGGCGCCGGCCACGACACGGTCGCCGCCGAACTGGTCCGCCGGGCGCGCGAGCGCGGCGACGCCGCCCAGATCGTCGACGTCCTCGCCCTTCTGCCGTTCGGCCTGGGCACGGTGCTCCGGTGCTGCTACCGCGGATCGGTACGGCACTTCCCCTGGGCGTACGCCGCCGTGTACCGCCTCTTCCTGCGGCCCGGCGCCGGACGCCGCCCCAGCGGGACGCCCCTGGCCCGGCTCGCCGGGGGCAGACTGCGCGAGCTGGCCGAGCGCACGGGGGCGGACGTCGTCGTGCCCGTCTTCCACCTGGGCGCCCAGCTGACCGGTCACCTGAGGGAGCGCGGACTGCTGCCCGTGCCCGCTGTCGTCCTGGTGATCGACTTCGAGACGCACCGGCAGTGGCTCCATCCCGGCAACGACCACTGCCTGTGCCTCACCGAAGACGCGGCACGCACGGTGCGGTCGAGTACCGGCACGCCGGCGGGTGTGTGCGCTCCCGTCGTGGCGCCGGAGTTCTCCGCCGGCCCTCCCGACGCGCCGGGCGCCGCCGAGTGGCGGGACATGTTCGGCCGGCTCGGCCCCGGCCGGCCCGCCGTGGTGCTGTCCGCCGGCGCCTGGGGCGTCGGCTCGCACCTGGACACCACGGTCCGGCTTCTGGCGGGCCACGGCTTCCTCCCCGTCGTGCTCTGCGGCGGCAACCGGCGGCTGCGTCACAGGCTTTCCGGCACACCGGGTGTTCTCGCCCTGGGCTGGGTGACGGACATGCCCGGCCTGCTCCACGCCGCCCGGGCACTCGTCGACAACGCGGCCGGACAGACCGCCGTACAGGCGCTCGCGGCCGGACTGCCGGTCGTGGGTCACCGTCCGATCCCCGGCCACGGCGCCGACGGCGTCCGGCGGATGGCCGCGCTCGGCGTGTCCGAGGTCGCCGAGGACGAGGCCGCGCTGCTGGACGCGTTGCGCCGGCTCACCGCACCGGGCCCGGCCCGCGAGCAGCGGATCGCCGCCGGACGTGCGCTGTTCACCCGGAGCGCGGACGCCCTGACCCGGGTGACCGACGTCGCCGACGCCGCCCGTGCGCGCACGGCACGCTGAGAGCGCGCGTAGGACGGGGCGCCCCGCCCGTTTTCCCCTCCCGCCCCGGGGCACCCGGCCCGGAGCGCGAACCGGCACAAGGAGGCGACGCCGTGCGGCTCGACGAGTTCCTGACCCGGGTCCGCGACCGCGGCGAGTTCCACAGCGACGACGAGGCCGAGCAGGTCACCAGAGCCGTTCTGTGGGTGATCGCGTCCCGCGTCGCTCCGGAGGAGGCCGCCGGCCTGGCAGCCGAGTTGCCCGCACCGCTGGACGACGCGCTCCGCCCCGAACGCGGGCGCCCCGAGTCCTTCGGCCGTGCGGAGTTCCTGCGGCGGGTGGCCCAGCAGACCGGCGCCCGGCCGCGCACCGCCGAGTGGGACGCGGGTGCCGTGCTGGCCACCCTCGCCGAAGCGGTGCCCCGTGAACGGGTCGACCGCCTGCTGGCCCACCTGCCCGCGGACTGCGCCGACCTCTTCGGCGGCCCGGTGTCCCACGGGGAGCGGCCCACCCGAGCGCCCCACTGAGACCGAGGAAGACCGAGGAGACACCCATGGCGGACGACGTCGACCAGCGCTACGCCGACGAGGAGGAGACGCCCCTGGCCGGGTACGCGACACTCGCGGCCACCTTCGCGGCGAGTGCCGTTGCGTTCGCGGTCACGGCCCGGCGCCGTGGGGTCCGGCTGCCCGACACCGTCCCCGCCTGGGACGTGGCCCTGCTCGGCACGGCGACGTTCAAGGCCTCCCGGCTGCTGACCAAGGACAAGGTCACCAGCTTCCTGCGGGCGCCCTTCACCAGCCGGCAGGGCGAGGGCAACGCCAACGAGGTGATGGACGCCGGGCGAGGCACGGGTCTGCGGCGTGCGATCGGGGACCTGGTCTCCTGCCCGTTCTGCACCTCCGCCTGGGTGGCCGGCGGGCTCGTCGGCACCTACGCCGTCGCGCCCCGGGCGGGGAGGCTGCTGAGCGCGGGCCTCAGCGCGGTCGTGGTGTCGGACTGGTTGCAGTACGCGTGGAGCCTGACGGCCCAGAGGGCCGAGGAATGAGCGGTGCCGCACGAGTGGTGCCCGGGGCCCGGAGGCGCCGAGACACACTCGGAGCGACCGCCGCGCCGGGCGGGGCCGGGGAGCGGGCGGCCCGGTCCCCGCGCCGGGCGGCCGGTCAGTCGCGCTGGGCGTCTTCGGCCCGCTCTGCCCGCTCGGCGTGCAGCTTCTTCACGCGGGCCGCCTCCTTGCGCACGTCCGCCTGGACGGCCTGCTCCCGCTCCAGCCACTCCGGGCGCTCCTGCTTCAGCGCGTCGATCTGCGCCGTGGTGAGCGGCTCGGCGACCCCGCCCCGGTGCAGGCCCGCGATCGAGACGCCCAGCTTGGCCGCGACCACCGGCCGCGGGTGCGGACCGTCGCGCCGCAGCTCGCGCAGCCACGCGGGCGGATCGGCCTGGAGCGCGTTCAGCTCGGCACGCGTGACGACGCCCTCCCGGAACTCGGCGGGTGTGGCTTCGAGGTACACACCCAGCTTCTTCGCCGCGGTCGCGGGCTTCATGGTCTGGGTGTTCTGGTGCGACGTCATGCCGTCAAGGGTATCGATCGTGTGAGTGGCTCCCGACCACGCCCGGTAACCTGGCCGGGTGACAGGCTCGGAAGCTCCCCCCTCGTTCCGGCTCGTGTACGTCCCGGGGGTGACGCCCGACAAATGGGTGCGCATCTGGAACGAGCGGCTGCCGGACGTCCCTCTCGCCCTGGCCCAGGTCCCGGCCGCCGGGGCCGGACGCGTGCTGCTGGACGGCGACGCCGACGCCGGACTGGTGCGGCTGCCCGTCGACCGGACCCTGCTCAGCGCCATTCCCCTCTATACCGAGATGACGGTCGTGCTGATCCCCAGGGACCACCTCGTCACCGCGGCCGACGAGGTGACCGTCGAGGATCTCGCCGACGAGATCGTGCTGCACCCCCTGGACGACGTCCTCGGCTGGGACCGGCCGCCGGGCAGGCCCGCGCTGGAGCGTCCGGCCACCACCGCGGACGCCGTGGAGCTCGTGGCGGCCGGGATCGGCGTTCTGCTCGTGCCCCTGTCGCTGGCCCGGCTGCACCACCGCAAGGACCTCACGTACCGCACGGTCACGGACGCCCCGGAATCGAGCGTGGCCCTGTCCTGGCCCGAGGCCGCGCACACGGACCACGTCGAGGACTTCATCGGCATCGTCCGGGGCCGGACCGTCAACAGCACCCGGGGCCGGCAACCCGAACCCGCGCGCTCCGGGGACGGGCGCGGGGAAGCGGGCGGCTCCGGGCGCCGCAAAGCGGCAGGCGGCGGCGGGACGGGCGGGAAGACCGGCGGTCAGCAGACCGGCGGCGTCGCCCGGCGCGGCCCCGGCGGCAACCGCCGGGGTGGTAGCGCGGGCAAGGGCAAGGGTGGGGGGCGCGGCGGCCGGCCCCGGCACCGCTGACCCCGCCGACGGGGCGAACCGTCAGCGCACCGTCGGACTCGGCGTCGGCGCCGACGTGTTGACCTCGAGGCCGGGCGGCGCGGTGAGCGAGAGCACCGGTTCGCCCGGCTGCGGAGCCGGCGGAGTGAGCTGCACCTTGGGCAGGTTCGGCGGGGCGGTCTGCTGGAAGTTGACCTGGTCGAAATTGACCAGCCCGGTCTTCTCCAGCACGGTGATGTGGTCGAGCACGGTGTCGTTGGCCTGGTCGGCGAGCTGCCGCACCAGGGAGTTCTTGGTGTTGGCGCGGATCTTGGCGATGGCCGGGAAGATCTGGCCGTGCGTGATCCGCATGATGTTGACCGCCGTGGTGTCGAACTGCTTGCCCGTGGTCCCGTCCACGGTCGACACGAACTGCTGCTGTTGCGGCGAGGCCAGGTTGGGCAGGGTGATGCCCAGCTCCGGCGCGATCCTGCGGCAGGTGGCGTCGAGCTGGGAGTGGCCGACGACCAGGTGCTCGCCGGCCTCCCTCATCTCCGGTGTCGTCCCCCGTTCCATGGCCATCAGCCCCAGCGGATGCTCCCAGAGTCCCGCGGCACGTACCTTCACCACGAAGTCCCGGTCCTGTTCGGTGAGTGGCCCGTACCGCGTGTTGGTGACGACCCGGGCCTGGTCGCTTCCCGCGTTCTGCACCCCGAGCATGGTCGGGTAGGCGAGCGCGGTGAGAGTGAGGACCAGGGCACCGGCCACGAAGGCGGTCCCTGCCGTGGCGCGCGTGATGCGCATCGTGCCTCCCGGGACGAAGACAGGCTCGGACGCCAGGAGGTACGGATACGGGCGGTGTTCTGATCACCGTCTCGGGCAGTTGCTCAATTCTTTTTCCCTCACGTTCCTGCCGATCGCACCAGCCAGTCGTGAGCCAGCCGCGCGGTGAACTCCCCCTGGCCCCCGCGCAGGAGCAGCTCCGCGGTGGCGAACTCCGGGGCGTCGGCCTGGTCCGCAACGTACGGGATCGCGATGCAGCGCATCCCCGCCGCATGCGCGGCGGCGGCCCCCGGAGCGGCGTCCTCCAGGACCACGCAGCGGGCCGGTCGTGCCCCCAGCCGGCGGGCCGCCTCCAGGAACACGTCGGGGGCGGGCTTGCCCCGCGCCACCTCGTCGGCCGAGACGACCGTGCGCAGGTGCGCGTCCAGGCCGGTGCGGGCGAGGATCGTCCCGATCGCCTCGGGCGACGATCCCGACGCCACTGCCATCGGTACCCCTTCACCCGCCAGCAGCTCGACGAACTTCCGCATCTCGGGGTACGCGCGGGCCGAGCTGCGGGCGAGCGCCAGGTAGTGGCGGTTCTTGACGGCGAGCAGCTCCTCGACCGTGGCCCGCAGTCCGTACCGCCGCTTCCAGTCGGCGACCGTCTCGCGGGTGCTGATGCCCACGTACGTCTGGTGGTCGGCCCACGTGAAGTCCGGGACGCCGTACGCGTCGAGGGCGCGCCGGCCCGCTTCGTAGTAGTTGGGCTCGCTGTCCACGAGCGTTCCGTCGAGATCGAAGACGACCGAGATGCCGCCGAGTGCGCCCATGCTGCTCATGGGGTCCAGAATGCCAAGGGTCACCTGCGGGCCGAGCGCCCGATCGACTCCACGAGCGGCAGCAGCCGGTGCGGCACCCGCTCGCGCAGCGCCACCTCGCTGCGGGTGCGGACCACGCCGGGCAGGCTGATCAGCTTCTGCACCACGTCCTCCAGGTGCGCATTGTCACGCGCGACGACGCGGGTCAGCAGGTCCCCGCCGCCCGTGATCGAGAAGGCCTCGACGATCTCCGGCACTTCCGCCAGCGCCTCGCCCACCTCGTCCAGATGGCCCTGGGTGACCTCGATGTGCACGAACGCGAGCACCGGGTGGCCCAGGGCGGCGGGGGACAGGGAGGGGGCGGTGCCGGTGATCACGCCGTCGCGCTCCAGGCGGTCCAGCCGGGCCTGGAGCGTGCCCCGGGCGATCCCGAGGAGCCGGGCGTACTCGCGCACGCTGGTGCGCGGCTGCTCCAGCAGCAGCCGCAGGATGCGGGTGTCGAGCTCGTCGACGGCCATCGCGGCTCCGGCCCCCTTCGGTCGGCAAGTCGGCCATTGGCCCGTCCATGGCTGTGGAAAAGTCGTGATCACTGTACCAATGGACCAGTCTCTCAGCGACCTGTTGAGCCACTGGCGGTGGAGATGCTCCTATAGACGTGTCGATGGCGCTGCGGACTCCGCGGCGCCTTTTGCATGCGACGACTTCCGGGCCAGTGGGCGTGAGTGAGCGAGGGGGCGGTAATCAGTGCTGAAGAAGGTGTTCGTGAGCCCGGACCCGGGACGGTCCCGGCTGCGGTTCGCCGCCCGGGCCGTCCTCGGCATCGGGCTGGCCGTCGTGGTGTGCGGGCTGGCCGGTACCTCCCTGGTGGGCGCGATCATCGGCGGCCTCGCCGCCCTGCTCGCGCTGTTCACCGTCACCGACGCCACCGTGCGCGGCCAGGCTCTCACCACCGCACTGCTGCCGGTGGCCGGACTGCCCGTGCTCACCGTCGCCGCGGCGCTGCACGACCTCCCCGTGGCCCGGGACCTCACGTTCCTCGCCGTCGTCGGCGCCGGCGTGTACGCGCGCCGCTGGGGGCCGCGCGGGCACAGCCTGGGCGTCTTCGCCTTCATGACCTTCTTCATCGCCCAGTTCCTGCACGCGACCACGGACCGGCTGCCCGAGATGTACGCCGCCGTCCTGCTGTCCGTGGCCACCTCGGCGGGGGTGCGGTTCGGCCTGTGGTGCTACGAGCGCCGCCGGTCCGCGCCCGCGGTCCCCGCGCCGCCCGGTCTGGCCCGCATCACCACCCGCCAGGCCGTGCAGGCCACCGCGGGCGCCGGCTTCGCCCTGGTCGTGGGCCAGCTGGTGTCGGGCGACCGCTGGTACTGGGCCGTCGGCGCCACCTGGTGGGTCTTCGTCAACACCACCTCGCGCGGCGAGACGCTGGTGCGCGGCTTCCGCCGGGTCCTCGGCACGGTCGTCGGCATCGGCCTGGGCTTCCTGATCGCGGTGCCGGTGGCCGGTTCGCCGGCGCCCACCGCCGTCCTCGCCGCAGCCTGCGTGTTCGGCATCTTCTACACCGCCGCGGTCTCCTACACCTGGATGATGCTCTGCGTGACCCTGCTCGCCGAGCTGCTCTACGGCCTCCTGGGCGTCCTCAGCCCCGGCCTGCTCGCCCTGCGGATCGCCGAGACCGGCGTGGGCGCGCTCGGCGCCGCGCTCGCCGTGCTCTTCGTCCTGCCCGTCACCACGCACGCCGTCACCGACGTCTGGATCCAGCGCGCGCTGCGCTGCGTGCACGCCTGCACCGCCGAGGCCGCCGCACGCCTCGCCGGGGCCGAGGGCGCCGACCCGACGCCGCGCGTGGCCGAGCTGGAGCAGCTGCTCGGCCGGGTACGGCTGTCGGTCGCCCCGCTCGTGCACCCGCTGAGCCCGATGTACGGCCGCAGGCGGCGGGCCCGCCGGGTCCTCGACCTGCTCGACGACTGCGCCCGCGAGATCCGCGGCCTGGTCGCCGTCGCCGCCGACCCCGAGGCCTCGCACGACGCCCGGCTGGCCGCCGCCTGCTGGCGTGTCGAGGCCGCGGTCGAGGCACTCACCGGCGGGGGCTCGGTCCCCGCCCACGCGGGCGGGCCCCCCGCCGCCGAACCCGCGTTGGCCCACCTCCACGGCCTGGAACACGCCCTCGCCGAACTCGCCGCGCCCCTGCGCAGCCCTTCCGGTTCGCGACTGGCCGGCGCCTGACCCGGCCACACCGTCTCCCACCGCGACACCCGTTTGGTCTAGACCGAACCTGATCGACTGCTACCGTCGCTCCCGGCGACGATCAGTCGGTTCGGGCGAGCCGGGCGATCGGTTCGGCCGACCGGGCCGGCACCGCACACGACGCCCGGGCCGGCCCTGGACGCGGCGCACAACGGAGCGGGCAGAGGAAGCGGGACGAGAGGGGCAGCGGTGGCGGACGGCGGCAGGCGGCAGCGGCGGGCATACATCGGATCGTTCACGGCGGCCGGCGGGCCCGGGATCCTGACGGCGACCGTCGCCCCCGACAGCGGCGCCCTCACGGTCGTGAGCGGCACGGACGGCCTGGCCGACCCCTCCTACCTGGCCCTCGCTCCCGACGGGAACACGCTCTACGCCGTCAGCGAGACGGCCGAGGGCGCGGTGGCGGCCTATCGCGTGAGTGGCGGGAGGCCCGAACCCGCCGGGCGCCCGGTGCCCGTGGAGGGCGACGGACCGACCCACCTGAGTCTGTACGCGGGGCACGTGCTGACCGCCAACTACGGCTCCGGCACCGTCACCGCCGTGCCGGTCCGCGCCGACGGCACCCTCGCCCGGACCGCGTCCGGCGTCCTGCGGCACACCGGCTCCGGCCCGCACGCCCAGCGCCAGCAGGGACCGCACGCCCACCAGGTGCGGCCCGACCCCAGCGGGCGGTGGGCCGTGAGTGCGGACCTGGGCACCGACTCGGTGCGGGTCTGCACCCTCGTGGACGGTGCCCCCGCAGTGCACCGGGAGATCGCGCTGCGGCCGGGTTCGGGACCGCGGCACCTGGCCTTTCACCCGGACGGGTCCCACGTCTACGTCGTGAACGAACTGGCGCCCACCGTCACCGTCTGCCACTGGGACGCCGCCGACGGTACCCTCAAGCCGCTCACCGAGGTGCCGGTGCTGCCGGGCGCCCCGGCGGGCGACGCCTACCCGTCCGGCATCGCCGTCTCGCCCGACGGCCGCTTCGTGTGGACGGCCACCCGCGGCGAGGACGTCCTGTCCGTGTTCGTCGTGGAGCCGGACGGACTGCGCCTGGCCGCCACCGTGCCCTGCGGCGGCCACTGGCCCCGCGACATCACCGTCTCCCACGGCTTCCTGTACGCGGCCAACGAACGCTCCGGAAACGTGACCTGGTTCGCCCTGGATCCCACCACAGGCATCCCCCGCCGTACAGGCTCCCTCGACGTCCCGGCTGCCTCCTGCGTGATCCTCACCCCGTAACCCCCGGACCGCCGCGGCCCCGCCCTGCCCGTCCCGGCTGCGGGCAGCCGCCGCCCCGCCCCACCCGTTCCAGCTGCGGACAGTCGTGCCGCTGGGGCGGCACGGGTGGGCGCTGGGGGGCACCTCCCAGGCCGTTCAGACATCGGGGGAGGCACCCCGCGGGCGCCGGGCGCGCGACCCACCCCCGGTCCACCGGCAGGCAGGGCGCGTCCACGACCGGCGGCCCCGCAACGCCGAAGGGGGCCGCTCCTCCACCGGAGCGGCCCCCTTCACAAGCGCCTGAAAACGCAAGCGCACGCGCCGTTCACCGAACCGGCGCCCCCTGCACCTGCTGCGGCGAGATCCCGAGCGCCGACGTGTACTTGGCCAGCGCCAGCTTGCCGATCGCCGGGTACGGACCGAGCGGCTCGGCGGTGGAGCAGCCCGCTTCCTTGGCCGCCTCCTCCAGCACGGACGCCTCGATCTCCGGCCCGATCAGATACGGGGCGAGCGCCAGCTGCTGGGAGCCCGAGGAACGCAGCTGCTCGGCCACGGAGGCGATCGAGCCCTCCTCGTCCAGCGCCGCCGCGATCACCGGGACGGCGAGGCGCGCGGCGAGCAGCATGCCGGTGATCCCGGCCGCCTGGACGGCCTCGTCACCGCCGACCGAAGCCAGGATGATGCCGTCCGCGGCGGTCGCCACGGTGAACAGGCGGGCACGGTCGGCACGGGCGAGACCGGCCTCGGAGAGCCGCACGTGCAGCGCCTCGGCGAGCAGTGGATGCGGTCCGAGCACATCGGTCAGCTCGGCCGCGATCCTGCTGTCCATGACGGCCTGCCGGATCCGGCGCAGCAGGGCGTTGTCCGGGCCGGCGAGCAGCGGCACGACGACCGCGACGGGGCCCTCGGGCTCCTTCACGTCCAGGCCGGCCATGCGTGCCTGCTCGAAGCGGGCGGTGCGCTCCTCGGCGGCGCGCACGAGCACGCTGGTCAGGGACGGGAACTCGGCGTCGTCGTCCCCGTCGAGGTGACCGACCCGGGCGTCGAGCCCGGGCAGCTCGGAACGGGCGATGCTGATGACCTCGTCGGCGAGGCTACGGGTGGCGCTGCTGGGCGTCCCCGGCACCGCGAGGACGAGCGCCGGCGCGCCCTCGGGAGCCACCAGAGGTTCGGGACGGCGGTGCCGTCCGGGCTGGCGGGGGCGCGGCATTCGTACTGGCAGGCCGGACGCGGGCCCAGTGGGGGAGCTCATGGCGCCGCATGTTACTGGTTTCCGGGGTTTCCCTGTTCGGGGAGGGTGCAGGTGAGCGGTATCCGTCCGGTTTTGTCTGATGAGTGATGTACGGATCGGCCGACATCGGCACGATTCACCTCGTCGGGCGACCACTTCTCAGCCGCTCGGCAGGCTCGTCACCCGCAGCATCCTCTCGTCGCTCGGAAGGGTGAGCGAGCCGGTCGCCAGGTCGGTCGCGAGCCGGACCGAGCCGTCGAGCGGGTCACCCTCGGCGGACGTCCGCCGCGCCTGCGGCAGCCGCTTCGCCAGTTCCTCTCCCAGGGGTACGAGAAGCGGATCGCCCATGTGCAGCAGTCCGCCGGTGACCGCGACCCGGGGCTCGCCGCCGGCCGGGCAGACGGCCGCGGCCGAGTCGGCCATGTGCCGCGCGGCGGCACGCAGGATTCCTGCGGCGACAGGGTCGTCGGCCGCGCACGCGGCCACCTCGGGCGCGAAGGAGGCGAGAACGGCGGGACGGTCGGAGCGCGGATACACCTGCCCCGGCAGTCCCGCCGCCGGACCGAAGCACTCCTCGGCCCGGGCCAGCAGTGGCGCCGAGCCGCCCTCCCGCCCGTCGTGAGCGCGCAGCGCCGCCTCGAGACCGGCCCGCCCGATCCAGGCGCCGCTGCCGCAGTCGCCCAGCAGATGTCCCCAGCCGTCCGCCCGGCGCCAGCGGGCCAGATCGGTGCCGACGGCGATCAGGCCGGTGCCGGCGGCCACCACCGCCCCGGCCCGCGGACCCAGGGCGCCCACGTACGCGGTGACGGCGTCGGCGGCCAGCGCGACCGTCCGTACGCCCAGCTCCCGGGCCAGCGCGTCCGGCAGTTCGGCGCGCAGCGCGTCGCCCAGCGTGGCCAGCCCGGCGGCCCCGACGACGACGGTGTCGAGCCGGGCCACCCCGGTCTCCTCGGCCAACGACCGGGCCATGGGCAGAAGTTGCCCCAGGAGATGCCCGGGGTCGATCCCGCGCGGGCCGGTACGGACGGGTTCCCCCGAGACACGCCGGCCTTGCGGGCCGGGCGGACCGGATCCGTCGCCGACGGCGGTGCCGACGACGACGCGCAGCCCCGAGCCGCCCGAGTCCACGGCCAGGAAGCCGGCGCCGCTCACGGCAGACGCCAGTCGACCGGCTGACCTCCCAGACGCATCAGCAGGTCGTTGGCCCGGCTGAATGGACGTGAGCCGAAGAAGCCCCGGTCGGCCGACATCGGCGAGGGGTGCGCGGACTCCACGGCCGGCAGGTCACCGAGCAGCGGCCGCAGATTGCGCGCGTCGCGGCCCCAGAGGATGGACACCATCGGCTTGCCGCGCGCCGCCAGCGCCCGTATCGCCTGCTCGGTGACCTCCTCCCAGCCCTTGCCGCGGTGGGCCGCGGGCTTGCGCGGGGCCGTGGTGAGCGCCCTGTTGAGCAGCAGCACGCCCTGCTGGGTCCAGGGCGTCAGGTCCCCGTTGGACGGGTGCGGCAGGTTCAGGTCGGTGTTCAGCTCCCGGAAGATGTTGACCAGGCTGCCCGGCAGCGGGCGCACCTCGGGCGCGACGGAGAACGACAGCCCCACCGCGTGCCCCGGGGTGGGATACGGGTCCTGTCCGACGATCAGGACCCGTACGTCGTCGAAGGGCTGTTGGAAGGCCCGCAGGACGTTCGCCCCGGCCGGGAGGTAGGTGCGCCCCGCGGCGATCTCCGCGCGCAGGAACTCACCCATCGCGGTGATCCGTCCGGCGACGGGTTCCAGGGCCTTCGCCCAGCCCGCTTCGACGATTTCATTCAAGGGTCGTGGTGCCACGGGCGTCACCCTACTGCCGTACGGGTGACGCCGATCAACCGGTGGCCAAGGCCGGTCCCCCCGGTCCGGTTCACGCGACGACCGCGGCCCGCACACACAGCACGTCCGGCAGGTGCGAGGCCAACTGCCGCCAGCTGTCGCCGTCGTCGGCCGACGCGAACACCTCCCCGTTGCGGTTGCCGAAGTACACGCCCGCCTGTTCCGCGTCGTCCGTGGACAGCGCGTCGCGCAGCACCGTGCCGTAGTGGTCCTCCTGGGGCAGGCCCGCGGAGAGCGGCTCCCAGCTCTTGCCGGCGTCCGCGGTGCGGAAGACCCGGCACCGGTGGTCCGCGGGCACCCGGTCGGCGTCGGCGTTGATCGGGAAGACGTACGCGGTGTCGCCGCGGTGCGGGTGGGCGGCCACCGCGAAACCGAACGTGGAGGGCAGGCCCTCGCCGATGTCCGTCCAGTGCGCGCCGGCGTCGTCGCTGCGGTAGACCCCCCAGTGGTTCTGCAGGTACAGGCGGTCCGGGTTGGCCGCGTCCCGCGCGACCTTGTGCACGCACTGGCCGAACTCCGGGTCGGGGTCCGGCAGGAAGACGGCGGAGACACCGGAGTTAGACGGCGTCCAGCTCGCGCCGCCGTCGGCCGTGCGGAACACGCCCGCGGTGGAGACGGCGACCGTCACGGACCCGGGGTCGCGGGCGTCGGTGAGGACCGTGTGCAGCCCCTCGCCGCCACCGCCCGGCACCCACTTCGACCTCGTCGGGTGCTCCCACAGCGGGCGGACCAGCTCGAAGCTCTCACCGCGGTCCTCCGAGCGGTACAACGCCGCCGGTTCCGTCCCCGCGTACACCACGTCCGGCTCGGCCGCCGCCGGGTGCAACTGCCACACCCGCTCCAGGGAGGCGCCGGTCTCCTTGGGGAACTTGACGGCGGGCGCGGCCGGTTCGGTCCAGGTCCGGCCCAGGTCGTCGGAGTGGAACACCGACGGCCCCCAGTGCGCGCTGTCGCCGCCGGCCAGCAGCCGCGGGGTGTCGCCGCGGGTGTCGAGGGCGACCGAGTAGACCGCCTGTGCGTTGAAGTAGGGACTCTCGTCGAACTCCCAGGTGCCACCCCGCCGGCGCCCGATGAACAGGCCCTTGCGGGTGCCCACGGCGAGCAGTACCTCGGTCATGCCGATCACCTCCGCGGCGTCCTCGTCGACGCCTTAGTCTCGGACACGGGCCAGTCTGCACCCAGCCACTGACAGTCACCCCTGGAAAGGGCTTCGCCGCAGGTCAGGGCGGTGGTGTCGGGTCCGGTGAGGTGGCTTGGCCGGGGTGCTCGGTCAGCCTTCCCGGGGCAGGGCCCGCGCCAGGATGCCGTCGAGGTCGGCCGAGTCCGGCAAGGTGCCGAACGCGTGCCCCCAGTCGCCGCCGAGCCGGGTCGCGCAGAAGGCGTCGGCGACGGCGGGCGGGGCGTGCCGGACCAGGAGGGAGCCCTGGAGGGCGAGCGCCATCAGCTCCACCAGCCGGCGGGCACCGGTCTCGGACGCCGCGCCGAGCCCCGTCTCCAGCCGGGCCACCGCCGCGTCCAGCCGGGCGTCCGCCCCGCGCGCGAGGGCGAGTTCGCCGAAGAGGGCGTGCGCGGTGGCGGGGGAGCGGCGCAGCGCCCGCAGCACGTCGAGGGCGTTGACGTTCCCCGAGCCCTCCCAGATCGACAGCAGCGGCGCCTCGCGGTAGTGGCGGGGCATGCCCGACTCCTCCACGTAGCCGTTGCCGCCCAGGCACTCCAGGGCCTCCGCGGTGAACGCCGGTCCGCGCTTGGTCACCCAGTACTTGCCGACGGCGGTGGCGATCCGCCGGAACGCCGCCTCCCCCTCGTCCCCGCGTACGGAGCGGTCGGCCGCGCCGGCCAGCCGCAGGGTGAGCGTCGTCGCGGCCTCGGACTCCAGTGCGAGGTCGGCCAGGACGTTGCGCATCAACGGCTGGTCGACCAGCCGGGCACCGAAGGCGCTGCGGTGCCGTACGTGATGGCCGGCCTCGACGAGGGTCTTGCGCATCAGCGTCGCCGACGACATCACGCAGTCCAGCCGGGTGCAGTTGACCATCTCGATGATCGTCTTGACGCCCTGCCCCTCGGGCCCGACCAGCCAGGCCACCGTCCCGTCGAACTCGGGCTCCGAGGAGGCGTTGGACCGGTTGCCGAGCTTGTCCTTGAGGCGCTGGATGCGGAAGGTGTTGCGGGTGCCGTCCGGCAGCACGCGCGGCACCAGGAAGCAGGAGAGCCCGCCGACCGCCTGGGCCAGCACCAGGAACACGTCGCACATCGGCGCCGACGTGAACCATTTGTGCCCGCGCAGCGTGTACACGCCGGGCTCGGCGGTCGCCGTGGCCGTCGTGGCGTTCGTACGGACGTCCGAGCCGCCCTGCTTCTCGGTCATCCCCATGCCGGCCAGCAGACCGCGCTTCTCCGTGGGCCTGCGCAGCCCCGGCTCGTACTCCCGGGAGGTCAGCAGCGGCTCGTAGACCTTCGCCAGCTCGGGCTGGGCGCGCAGGGCCGGGACGGCCGCGTACGTCATCGACGTCGGGCACCCGTGCCCCGCCTCCGTGTGCCCCCAGACGAGTCCGCCGGCGGTCCGTGCCACGTGGGCGCCCGGCCGGTCGTCGGCCCAGGCCGCCCCGGCCAGGCCCTCGCCGACCGCCACCCGCATCAGGTGGTGCCAGCTCGGGTGGTACTCGACCTCGTCGACCCGGTTGCCGTACCGGTCGTGCGTGCGCAGCACGGGCTCGTGCCGGTTCGCCAGGTCGCCCCACTCCTGCGCCTCCGCGCTCCCCGCCCGCCGGCCCAGCCGCCGCAGCCCGTCCTCGGCCCAGCCGGCGCCCTCCCGTCGGACGCCCTCCAGCAGCGCGGCGTCGTCGAACGCGTCGTAGGGCGTCAGGGGAGGCGGCTGATTGGTGACGTCGTGCGTCGCGTACCCCTCCGGGCCGGCCCGGGACTCCCCGGACGGCTCGTGGGACTCGTACGGCGGCTCCTGCGCGAGTGTCGTCATGACCCGAGTGTTGCACTTTTCGTGCGACCGCAGCAATAGTGCAACACGGTGGGCGCACGTACAGTACGTGCCCATGTGGACGAACGACACGTGCCCGCGCGGATGAACGGTTCCGGGGCCTTCGACGGGCTCACGCTGCGTCCGCTGTCCGCGCGGTCGGTGGTCCTGAGCCTGCTGCTCGGCACCCACCCGCCGGAGCTGCCGGCGCGGGAACTGGTGCGACTGGTGGAAGGGTTCGACGTCGGCGCCTCCACCGCGCGCGCGGCGCTCAGCCGGATGGCCGCCGCCGGGGACCTGCGGCGCACGGACACCGGATACCGGCTCAGCGAGCGGCTGCTGGAGCGCCAGCGGCGCCAGGACGAGGCGCTCGGCCCGCACACGCGCGCGTGGGGCGGCGACTGGGAGACGCTCGTGGTCACCGCGACGGGGCGCGGCCCCGCCGCCCGTGCCGAGCTGCGGACCCGGCTGACCGCCCTGCGCCTGGCCGAACTCCGCGAGGGTGTCTGGCTGCGCCCCGCCAACCTCGACCGCCCGTTGCCCGCAGACCTCGACCGGGTGGCCGAGTGCCTCGTCTCGCGTCCCGGCTCCCCGGCCGCGGAACTCGCTGCGCGCCTGTGGCCGCTGGCCGACTGGGCGGACACGGCCCGGGCGCTGCTCGCCCACGTCGACCGCGTCCGGCGTCCGGCCGACCGTCTCCCGGCCTTCGCGGCCGTCGTACGGCACCTGCTCGCCGACCCGGTGCTGCCCGCGGAACTGCTCCCGCCGCACTGGCCGGGGGCGGCCCTGAGGGACGCCTATGCGCGCTACCAGCGGGAGCAGTCCGGTCGGGTCCGGGCGCACGGCACCCGGACCTGACGCCTCACTTGTAGGTGATGTCGGACGAGGAGTACTTGCAGTACGTCCCGTTGGCCCCCGAGCCGTTCGAGTCCGGCTCGTCGCCGTCGTCGTTGCCGATGTACTTCTGGCACGGGACGATCTTCCTGCTGCTGTCCCCGACGATCGTGATGTTGCGCAGGGTCGCGCTGTCGCCGTAGTTGGTGTTGATGCCGGCGATCCGGCCGCCCTTCCAGTTGACCTCGATGCCGCTGAGGTTGGTGGTCCGCTTGTGCTGGGTCGAGCAGTTGCCGCAGGACCGGACGAAGGTGCCGAAGTTGTTGACGGCGAAGCCGGAGATGTTCAGCGTGCCGGCGCCGTGACGCCCTGTTCGCGTGCTCGTACTTCGACCTGCCGGTCACCAAGTCCACGACCACCCACCACTTCCGGGTGCTGCGCGAGAGCGGGGTGGTGCGGCAGGCCTACCGGGGCACGGCCAAGATGAACGGCCTGCGCAGGGACGACCTGGACGCCCTCTTCCCCGGGCTGCTCGACGCCCTGCTGGCCGCGGCCGCCCGCCAGGTCGCGGCCGTGCGGAGCGACTGACTCCGGCCGGCATCGCGCGGGCCCGCTCCGCTGACGGGGTGCTGCCCGCGCTGAACGAAGCGTGTTCTGTTCGTATGGAATGTGATCATTCGGTTACGTTGCGTATGTGCTCGAAGCATCCTTCGTTGATCGTTCTCTTCAGCTTTCCGACCGCTGTCCGGGCGACGGTGAGATGTCCGTGCGGCACGCCTGGGTGGTGAGCGAGGGCTCCACCACGACGTCGTGGTTCGATGTCCGGCTCACCTTCGCCGACGGCGCCCGGGTGGATGCGCTCGCCGTGCTCTCCGGTGACAACGTGCGGGTCGAGGACGTACGGGCGCGGCCGCCGCTGTCCCTCGACGACCTGGCTGTACTGGCCGAGTGGCTGGAGGACCCGCTCTTCGAGGCCTGTGTGCCCGCCCCCGCCCGTGGCCTGCCGGCGGCGTCGCGGCGGGCCCGACCCGCGTGGCCGCGCGGCCGGGAGGGGCGCAGGCTCGTCGCCCAGGAGTACAGGGCGGCCCGGGAGGAGGGCGGTGACCCGGTCCTCGCGGTGATGCGCGCGACCGGGCACAGCAGGCGCAAGTCGCTCAGGCTGATCGGCCAGGCACGCGACGAGGGGTTCCTGACGCCCCGTCGCGCGCGTCGCTGAGTCACGCGCGGGCGCCGGGCCGGGCGCCGGACCGTCGCGCCGTCACAGCATCGCGCGCATCCGGGTGATCTCGCTCGTCTGCTGGGCCACCACGTCGTCGGCCATCTCCTCGACCAGCACGTTGTTGCCCTCGGACTTCACGTCCGTGGCCATGCTGATCGCCCCCTCGTGGTGAGTGATCATCAGCGTGAGGAAGAGCTGGTCGAACGCCTTCCCTCGTGCCGCGCGCAGCTTCTTCAGCTGTGCCTCGGTCGCCATGCCCGGCATCGCGGAGTGATCGTGCCCGGCGCCCGCCACCTTCTCGCCGTGGGTCGCGAGCCAGCCCTCCATCGCCCTGATCTCCGGGCCCTGGGCGGCGGAGATCCGTTCGGCCAGCTTCTTGACTCGGCCGGACTCGGCCTGCGTGGGCGCCAGTTCGGTCATCTCCAGTGCCTGGGCGTGATGCAGGATCATCATCCGCGCGTAGGAGACGTCCGCGGAGTTGGGTGAGTCGTCGTCGGCCCGCTGCTTCTCGGCGGCCTCGGCGGACAGGGTCCGGTTGCCCTCGCCCGGCTTGCCCGGGGCGATCACCGAGGGTCCGGCGGCAGCCGCCGAACCGGTGTCCGGGCCCGAGTCGCACGCCCCCAGCCCGAGCACCGCCAAGGCGGTCAACGAGGCCGTGACGAGCGAAGCGCCGGACATCGCGGGGCGAAAGGACACAACGACCTCCTGTGACTACGGGGCCCTCTGGGTGGAGGGAAACGGGGCACCTTGTGGGTGCGGTGACCGTCCTAGCACGCTTCCGCGCTTCCGTGATCAAAAAACTGCATTGCGTGTTTGTTGCCCTCTGTTGATATGGGCATGGCGAAGACGATACTGCCGGGAGCGTGAACCGTTCCAACCGGAACGGACGTTGGGAGGAAACAGTGACCCTGTTGAACGACCCGCGAACGCGGCGCAGACGTCTGGGAGTCGCGGCCGTCGCCGCCGGACTCCTGTCCGCGCTGCTCACCGCCGGCCCGGCCGTGGCGACCCCCGACCCCGGGGACGGTCCGGCCACGTCGAAGGAGGTGTCCAAGAGCGCGCGGGCCGAGGTCCGCGACGCCATCGAGAGCGGTGGGACACCCGGCCAGGACGAGGTGGTCCACTCCGACAACATCGAGCACCTGACCAACATCCCCAAGGACGCGCTGTCCGGCTTCAACTCGGACCTGGCCTTCCAGGGCCGGTACGCGTTCGCCGGCAACTACGACGGCTTCCGCATCTTCGACATCAAGAACCCGAAGAAGCCCGAGACCGTCGCCCAGGTGCTGTGCCCCGGCTCGCAGAACGACATCTCGGTCTCCGGCGACCTGCTCTTCCTGTCGACCGACTCCTCGCGCAGCGACAGCAGTTGCAACAGCACCACGCAGCCCGCGACCGAGAAGTCCTCCTGGGAGGGCATGAAGGTCTTCGACATCAGCGACAAGCGGAACCCGAAGTACGTCGCCGCGGTCGAGACCGCCTGCGGCTCGCACACCCACACGCTGGTGCCCGAGCGCAAGAACGTCTACATCTACGTCTCCTCGTACTCGCCGAACGCCGCCTACCCCGACTGCCAGCCGCCGCACGACGGGATCTCCGTGATCAAGGTGCCGCGCAAGGCACCCGAGCGGGCGGCCCTCGTGGGCTTCCCCGTGCTCTTCCCCGGTGAGGGCCCCGACGGCGGAGGCAACCCGGGCGGGCCCACCAACCCGGGCGTCTCCAAGACCACCGGCTGCCACGACATCACCGTCCTGCCCTCCGAGGACCTGGCCGCCGGCGCCTGCATGGGCGACGGCATCCTGTTCTCCATCAAGGACCCCGAGCACCCGAAGGTCATCGACCGCGTCCAGGACAACGTGAACTTCGCGTTCTGGCACTCGGCCACCTTCAACCAGCGCGCGAACAAGGTCGTGTTCACCGACGAGCTGGGCGGCGGCGGCGCCGCCACCTGCAACGCGGAGATCGGCCCGAACCGCGGCGCCGACGGCATCTACGACATCGTCGGCCGGGGCGACCACCGCAAGCTGGTCTTCCGCAGCTACTTCAAGATCCCGCGCCACCAGGCGGACACCGAGAACTGCGTGGCCCACAACGGTTCGCTGATCCCGGTCAAGGGCAAGGACATCATGGTCCAGGCCTGGTACCAGGGCGGTGTCTCCGTCTGGGACTTCACCAACTCCTCGCGGCCCAGGGAGATCGCCTACTTCGAGCGGGGACCGCTGAGCACCGACACGATGAACACCGGCGGTTCGTGGTCGGCGTACTACTACAACGGCTACATCTACTCGAACGACATCGCCAAGGGATTCGACGTCCTCAAGCTCAGCGACCGGCGCACCGACCCGGCCAAGCGGATCCACCTGCGGGAGCTCAACACACAGACGCAGCCGGACTACTTCGACTGAGCGGTCCGGCCCGTCGGATCCGTCCGGTCCGTCCGGCCGGTTTCGTCGGTCCGGGCCGGCCGGTCCGACAGGCCGGTCGCGAAGAACCGCGACAGGTCCGGGTCGCACACCGTCCCGCCGGGCGCCTCGGCGTCCGGCGGGACACCCAGCTTCCAGTCCAGCCGATAGCGTTCGAACAGCTCGGCGCGCAGCTCCGGCACCGGCATCGGCACCCCGGGCACGAGCGCCGCGAAGACCGCGCCCATCAGCTGGGCGCGCAGCATCGGATAGTCGCGGTCGACGTCCCGCGAGCCGTGCCGGGCCACCGTGTCCCGGAGCAGCTCCGCCAGCCGCCGCTGCTCCGGGCAGGGCACGAAACCCACCTCCGCCTGGAGCAGTCCCGCCATGTGCTGGCGCATGAGCACCGGACGGTCCCGGGCGAGTCCCAGGATCGCGTCGATGGCCCGTGCCAGCCGCTCGCGCCCCTTGGTGGTGCGGGGCTCGCGCTCCAGGGCCTCCTCCAGAGTGCGGTGCATCAGCCGGTGCACGGCGGACTGCACCAGCTGGCGCTTGCCGGGGAAGTAGTACGAGACCAGTCCGCGTGCCGAGCCCGCCCGGTCCGCGATGTCGCCCAGCGTGGTCGCCTCGTACCCGCGCTCGCCCACGAGCTCCACGGCGGCCTGCAGAAGACGCTCCTTCGAGCGCCGCCGCAATTCTTCATTGACCGAGGCGCTGCGCGGGGACATCCTGTACTCCTGCGTTGACTGGCTGCCAGCCAACTATACTCGGCGCAGACGGAGGGGCCTCCAGGGTTGCTCCGGCTACCGTCTGCCTCGGGCGACACGGGGGATCGTCCGAGGCGGATGGCACCACTTGGTTGGTTGCCTCGGGCTATGGAACGAGGTCCAGCACCGGCCGCAGTCCCGCCGGGCGCTCGGCCACCGGCAGGTGGTCCACGAAGTGCACCCCGCAGCCCAGCGCCGTCGCACCGCCGTCCGCACCCCGGTCGTCCCCGACCATCAGCGTCCGCTCCGGCGCCACGCCCAGCGCCGCGCAGGCGACGCCGAACAGCCTGGGATCGGGCTTGCGGATGCCGTGCTCGTACGACAGGACGTAGGTGTCCACGTACCGGTCGAGGTCGTGCGCCCGGAAGACCGGCCGCAGGTCCCAGCCGATGTTGCTGACCACCCCCACGGCGATTCCTCGCCCGCGCAGCGTGTCCAGCACCTCGGCGGCGTCGGGGTAGGCACTCCAGGCGCCCGATGACATGTGCCGCTCGTAGAGCGCGTCGTGCAGGCCGGGGTCCGGCAGCGGTACCTGCCGGGACAGTCCGGTGTAGGCGGCCCGGTGCAGCTCCGAACTCTCGTCGCGGGTCTCCCACAATTCCGCGAGCTCCTCCGGCACCCGCAGCGGCGGTGCGCCGCCGGGCAGGGCTCCCGCCCGCCGGAGCGCCTCGGCCGTCTCGGCCAACTCCGGCGCGGGCAGTCGCAGACCGGCATCGTCGAGCGTCGCGCGCAGCCAGGACTCGGTGGATTCGACACGGAACAGCGTGCCCGAGAAGTCGAACAGAACGGCGGTCATGTACCGGATCCTAGGCGGGTGGCGGGGGCGCCGTGAGGGGCGCTGCGGTGCGGGCGGGCCCGGCCCGGTGGGTCGCCCCGCTCACGGATGCCATCGCCGGTGCACCAGCACCGCGAGCGCCACGATCAGGGCGCCCATCAGCCAGCCGCCGAGGACGTCCGTGGCCCAGTGGACGCCGAGCCACACCCGCGTCACGCCGACCCCGGCCACGGAGACCACGGCCACGGCGAGGCCGGCCCGGCGCAGGTCGCGGCCGGCGCCGTAGTGGTGCAGCAGCCAGACCAGCAGGCCGCACACGAACGTCGCGGTCATGGCGTGCCCGGAGGGGAAGGCCGCGTAGTGCGCGGAGTCCACGGGGTCGGGCCAGACCGGGCGGGGGCGGTCCACCGCGGCCTTGAGGGCCTGTTGCAGGAGGCTGCCCAGCAGGCACGTCGCCCCCAGCCACACGGCCGTCCACCGGTCGGCCCGGCGCCACCACAGCCACAGCACCACCGCCGCGCACAGCAGACGCATCGTCCAGGTGTCCCACACCCAGTCGGTGAGGATCCGCATGGCGTGGGTGACGCCGCCTTCGTCGACGGCCCAGCGGTGGGTGGTGACGGCGATGTCGTCGTCCAGCCGCACCAACGGGCCCCAGTCGACGGCCACCAGGGCGAGCAGGAGCGCGGAGCACACACTCAGCACCCAGGTGACGCGCAGGACGGTGCGTGGCGGCTGCGGCGGGGCGGGCGGGGTGTCGACCGGCGGCGTCTGCATGCCGCGATCCTCCCCGAACCGGTGGTTCCGGGGCCAGTTCCCCGGTCAGCCGAGTGCGCTCAGTCCCGGCGCGAAGGCCACCAGGACAGGGATCGCCGGGACCACCGCGGCGGCGGCCGTCAGCCGCAGTCTGCGGCCCGCCGTCAGCCGGTTCGGCGGGGTGAGCAGGCGGTGGACCCGCTGCGGGACGTGGGCCCCGCCGGTCGGGCACGGGCCGAAGACACCGCGGTCCTCGTTGAGTTCGACCAGCGCGAGAGCGGTCGTCAGCCGGCCGAAGCGGCGGGAGGCCACGTCGTCGGCGGCGAGTTCGACCAGGCGGTGCATCTCGTCGCGGAACGCCGCGAAGACCGGAACTTGCGGGAAGCCGTCCGCCAGTGCGGTGGAGCAGTTCAGCAGCCAGTCGTGCCGGGCCTGCGCGTGGCCCTTCTCGTGGGCGAGCACCGCGTCCAACTGGCGGCCCTCGAGGCGGCGCAGCGCCGCGGTGGTGACCACCAGCTGCGGGGGAGTGCCGGGCAGCCACCAGGCGTCCGGCCGCTCGCCCTCCAGGACGACGAGCCGGCTCGTGCCGGGCTCCTCGCCGGGCAGCAGCGGAGCGCGGTGCCTCAGCTCGGCCCGGCGCAGCCGGCGTCGGGAACGGGCCCGCACGACCTCCCGGGTCAGCATGACGACGCTCCACAGGCCGCCGCAGGCCAGGGTGACGGCGGTCGTGTCCGCCCAGAGACCGGAGGTGCCCAGCGCGTAGGCCTCGACCACCGGGCCGGGAGCGGTCGCGAAGACGGGCCCGCCCACCGCGTGCCAGGCCGCCGCCGCGCTGAACGTCATCGACAGCGCGCAGCACACGATCACCGCCGCCACCACGCACTGCCAGACCCACAGCGCGACCACCGGTTCACGGTCCGGCCAGTCGGCCCGGGCGAGCAGCCTGGGGGCGAGCACGGCGGTCAGCGCGCCGAGCAGCAGCAGTGCCGCGGGGAGAATCATG
Source organism: Streptomyces sp. NPDC085944 (assembly GCF_040686295.1). Lineage (NCBI taxonomy): Bacteria > Bacillati > Actinomycetota > Actinomycetes > Kitasatosporales > Streptomycetaceae > Streptomyces > Streptomyces sp. NPDC085944. The sequence goes on from NZ_JBFBJX010000002.1 coordinate 297,700, forward strand.
GGGGCAGCCTATGAGCGCGGCGCCGTCAGCAGTACGGCCGCAGGCGCAAAGTGACGCAGGCAACGATTGCCCACCGCAAACCCGGGGCAGGCCGGGCCCTGGCCTCCGGGGCGCCGGTCCCCGGGCGATCCCGGCCTTTGAAGGGACTCCGGGGCCGGGCCCGACCGTGGCCTCTGGGCGGCCCGTGGGTCGCAGGGCGGGTCCGTGTCCCTGGGTGGCCTGTGGGCCCCGGGGCAGTCTTGTGCCCCCCGGGGCGGGCCCCCGGGCGGGACTGCCGGGCCCCGGGGCGGGCCGTGACCGTGCCCCCTCAACGGGCCTCGGGCGCCGGGCGGGCCTGGACCGACTCGGGCCACGGCCGGACCGTGGACCCGAGCCCTCGCCGGTGTCAGCCGGTGTCACAGGGGCAGCAGCATGGCCAGCATTCCGATCGCCATGGAGAGCCGGCAGGCGCGCGCCAGCTCCGGCCGGTCGCCCCACCCACCCGCCGCGGCGGGGCCGCCGGCAGCCGGGCCCCGCCCCGGCAGGGGCACGGGTGGTGCCCCCGCGCCGCTCCCCGCCACTGCCCCGACGGGGATCAGACGTACGCCGGTCAGCAGGACGTATCCCGTGAAGTAGAGCAGCAGTGCCCCGGTCAGCACGGGGGTGCCGGACGCGCCGTGCGCGTGCGCGTGGGCGGGGGAGCCGGCCATCACCACCGCCATGTAGACCATCGCCGCGGCGCCCACCAGGTGGTGCAGATGATGGCGCCCGGACCGGGCCGCCCACAGCGCCCGCAGCCCCGCCGCGCCGAACACCACCGCGTAGCCGGGCCAGACCCAGGCCGGCGGCGTGAACACCGCCGCGGGCACGGCCATGGCCGCCATGCCGAACCCCATCAGGGCCTCACCGCCCGCGGCACGGCGCTGTTCCTCGACACTGCTGCGCATCCGCAGCAGACAGTAGGCGCCGGTCGCCGCGCACAGCGCGACCAGCAGCCATCCGGACGACGCCGGTCCGTGCACACGCACCTCCCCGTTCCGCGGTCCACGGTCCGTCAAGGACTGCCCGGGCCATGCGGCGCGCACGCGAGCGCAAGGGTGTACGCGGGGGGCATCAGGGGGAGCGTGCGCGCCTGCCGCAGTGGATCGCCGCAGGTCGGTCGGGCAGCCCGGCGCACATCCGGCTTTAGGTTTACAGGTAAAACACTTGTTAATCTCATATCCATGAGCAGTGCGACCCCCACCCCCGGCACCCCACCGGCCCGACGTCTGTCCCTGGCCGGCGTGCTGCGCCTGCGCCGTCCCTCCGAGATCTGGTTCAAACCCGCCCTGAGCTCGGTCGCCGCCGTCGCCCCTCCCAACCTGCTCCTGCTGGCCATCGGCAGGCTCGACCTGGCGATGTACACGATGGCGGGGTCCTTGTGCGCGCTCTATGCCCACAACCGCCCCTACGCCGCCCGCGCCCGCACCCTGGCCGGGGTCGTGCTCGGCATGATCGGCGGCCTCGCAGTCGCCCTGGTCGCCGCCTCGCTCACCCGCGACGCCGTCGTCCTCGTCACCGTCGGCGCCCTGCTGGCGGCCGTGCAGAAGGCAGTGTGCGACGCCACCCGCGTCGGCCCGCCGGGCCACGTGATCCCGGCCTTCATCACCTCCGCCGCCCTCTTCGCCCCGCAGACCCTCGCCCAGGTCCCCGGGCACCTGACGCTGGCCACCGCCGCCGGCGTCTGGGCCTGGCTGGTCGGCCTGGCACCCGCCCTGGTCCGACCGCACGGTCCGGAACGCCGGGCCACCGCCCAGGCACTGAACGCCGCCGCCGCGTACGCCGCCACCCGCGGCACCGGCGAGGGCCACGCCCCGCTGCGCGCCGCCGGGTACGCCGCCGTACAGGCCGCCTGGCAGACGCTGCTGTCCCTGCCCGCGACGGGCGCCCGCGCCACCACCCGGCACGCCCTGGAACGCCTCGTCGTCCGCGCCGAGGTCGCACTGGCCGCACCGGCCGACACCGACCCCGAGCGGCTGAGCGCCTGGGCCCACGCCCTGCGCGGCGGCGGCCGGATCCCCCGCACCGGCGACGCCCCGGCCGACACCGACGAACTCCTCGGCGCGGACGCCGAACTCGCCGCCCGCCCCGCGCCCCTGCGGCACCGGCTCGGTCCGCTGACCCCGATCGCCGTCCGTACCGCCCTCGGCTGCGCGCTGGCCGGCTACGCCTCCCTCGCCCTCGGCATCGGCCGCCCCTACTGGGCCCTGGTCACCGCCGCCGCGCTCTACCAGGCCAACATCACCCTGACCTGGAGCCGGGCCGTGCAGCGCGTCGTCGGCAACCTCGCGGGCGTGCTGCTCTTCGCCGCCATAGCCCCGCTCGCCCACCTCGGGCAGGTGCTCCTCGTCCTGTGCTGCCTCGCCCTCAACTTCGGCGCCGAGGCCCTCATCACCCGCAACTACTGGCTCGGCACCGTCTGCGTGACCCCGATGGCCCTGCTCGTCACCGAGTTCGCCGGCTACCAGGCCCCCGGGGAGCTGATGACCGAGCGGGCCGTGGACACCCTCGTCGGGGCCCTGGTCGGGTTCCTGGCCGCCGTGGTCGTCACCAACCGGCCCGCCGGCGGTCGCGTCGAGCAGGCGGTGACCGCGGCCGACCGCGCCCGGGAGCGCACCGCGCGCCTCCTCGCGGAGCCCGCCCCCGTTCCCGGTGCCCTTGAGGCCGCCCGCCGCGGCCTGGCCGCCGCGCTGACCGACCTGAGGGCCACCGCCGACGGCGCGGCCGGCGAATGGTGGGGACGCGCACTGCCCCAGGAGAGGGTCGTGCTCGCCGAGCAGTCCGGACACCGTACGCTCGCCGAGGCGGTGCGACGCCAGGCAGCGCGTCCGGACCGGGACACGGGCACGAGAACGGAGGACGTACGGCCATGACCGCAACCGACGGGGGAGCCCACGACGGGCCGGCCGGCGACGGCAGGACGGGACCGGGCGGGGACACCGTGGCCGCCGTCGTGCGCCAGTGGCGGGCCGTCCGCCCCGACCTCGACACGGGGCCGATGGAGATCATCGGCCGTATCAACCGCTGCGCCGCCCTCCTCCAGCAGGCCGAGGACGCACCGCTGCGCCGGGCGGGCCTCAGCCGCGCCGAGTTCGACCTGCTCGGCGCGCTGCGCCGCACGGGCCACGAGCTGACTCCGGGCGAGCTGGCCCGGGAGACCTTCTCCTCCGGCGCCGCCGTCACCAAGCGTCTCAAGCAGCTCACCGAGCGCGGCCTCGTCGAACGGCGCGGCGACACCCGGGACCGCCGGGTCGCCCACCTCCGCCTCACGGAGGCCGGGCGCGACCTCGTCGACGGCATCCTGCCGGAGCAGCTCGCCTACGAGTCCGCCGTCCTGTCCGGCGTGGACGGGCCCCGGCAGGACGAGCTGGCGGCGCTCCTCGGCGGGCTCCTCGGCCAGCTGGAGGGCCGCCTGGACGCGCTGCGGGCCTGATCGCCCTCCGCACGGCGCCGGCCTGCCGCGCGCTGTGCGGATCAGCGCTCGGCGCCCGCCAGGTACACGCCGAACATCGCGCCCTGCGGGTCCCGCAGCACCGCGATGCGCGGCTGGTCGGGCACCGACGTCGGCTCCATGAGCACGCTGCCGCCGCCGTCGGTCGTGTCGACCGCGGCGGCGTTCACGTCCGCCACCGCGAAGTACGGCAGCCAGTGCGCCGGCACCTCGTGCGGGAACTTGTCGTCCATCGTCACCATGCCGCCGAAGTCCGCCCCGTCGATGCCCCACTGCGGATAGCGCCGCGAGGCGGTGACGCTCCAGCCGAACACCGTCTCGTAGAAGTCGGCGGCCCGGTCGGGCTCCCGGGTCAGCAGCTCCACCCAGCCCAGCGAGCCGGGCGCGTTGAACAGCCCGGCCCCGGGGAACGAGCGGCCCTGCCACAGCTGGAACACCGCCCCGGTCGGATCGGCGGCCACCGCGAACCGGCCCGCGTCGAAGACGTCCGTGGGCCCCTGGAGCGCCGCACCGCCGGCCGCCGTCACCGCCCGCACGGCCGCGTCCGCGTCGCGCACGGCGAAGGACACGTTCCACGCGACGGGCTGACCCGGCTGATACAGCGGGGTCAGGGCGGCGACCGCCGCGTCGTCGATCCGGGCGATCGTGTAACCGCCCGCCTGCTGCCGCCGATCCGTTTCGGGGTACCAGCCGAACAGCTTGGTGTAGAACCTCTTGGCGGCTTCCAGGTCGGTGGTCCCCAGCTCCGCCAGGCAGGGCCCGCCGGTCACCGGTTCGTGGAGCTTCATCGTGGTGGCGTCCTTCCGCCGGGGCCGCGGACCGTCCATCCTCCTCAGCACGCTAAGGCCGGCCCGGGGCCGCGGCCATCCGGCAGGGACGCGCACCGGCCGCCGTGCGTCCCGGGCGGCTCAGATCCCCGGCCGGTAGCGCAGCGGATGCTCGGCGGGCACTTCCACCAGCACGATCCGGGTGCCGTCCGGGTCCGCGATCCACATCTCCACCAGGCCCCACGGCTCCTTGACCGGCGGGCGCACGATCTCGACCCCCTTGGCGCGCAGTTCCTCGTGGGCCGCCGCCGCGTCCTCGACCTGGAGCCACAGGGCGAGCGTGGGGGCGACGGGGGCTTCGGAACGCCCGGAGACCTCCAGGAAGCCGCCGCCGAGGAAGTAGACGGTGCCCCGCTCCGGACCCGTGCCGAACTCCCGGTGGACGGCGAGACCGAGTTGCTCGCCGTAGAAGGCGCGCGAGCGGTCGGGGTCGGTGGGGCGGAGCAGGGTCCGGCTGCTGAGTACGTGCACCATGCGTCCCGAGCGTAGTGGCGCGCGCCGACGGCGTTACGCTCATCGGTGCCCGCGACGCGCCCGAGACCGAACCGGAGACGCCCCACATGGACACCGCGCCCAGTCGACTGACCTACCGCGACGCCACCGCCGCCGACGTGGACGCGCTCGTGGCGCTCGTAGAGTCCGCCTACCGGGGGGAGTCCAGCCGGGCCGGGTGGACCACCGAGGCGGACATCCTCCAGGGGCAGCGCACCGACCCGCAGGGCGTACTGGACGTCGTCAAGGCGCCCGACAGCCGTCTGCTGACGGTGGAGCGGGAGGGCGTGGTAGTGGCCTGCTGCCAGCTCGAGCACCGCGGGACGCACGCCTACTTCGGGATGTTCGCCGTCAGCCCGGCGCTCCAGGGCGAGGGACTGGGCAAGGCGATCATCGCGGAGGCGGAACGGCAGGCCCGCAAGACGTGGGGCGTCACGGAGATGCACATGACCGTGATCTCCGTGCGCGAGGACCTCATCGCCTGGTACGAGCGCCGCGGCTACCGCCGTACGGGACGGACGACCCCCTTCCCGTACGGCGACGAGCGCTTCGGCATCCCGCAGCGCGACGACCTGCGGTTCGAGCTGCTGGTCAAGCCGCTGGCCTGACGCGGACGCGGCCGCTGTGGCCGCCGCCGGCCGCTCAGGCGGTGAAGCGGCCGGTGCGCTTGATCTCCGGGTAGTCGGTGGTGGCGCCGTCCAGCCCCAGGGCACGCACCAGCCGCAGGTGGTCCTGGGTGTTCACGGTCCAGGAGAAGACGCGCAACCCCGCCTTGCGGGCCTTCTTCACGATCTCCAGCGTGATGCGGTTGATGTCGAGGCACAGGGCCCGGGCTCCCGCCTTCACGGCGCGGTCCACGACCTCGGGGCCGTAGTACTGCGCGACCAGCGCGGTCCGCACCCCCGGCACCAGCCGGGCGATCTCGACGATCGCCTCGTCGTGGAACGAGATCACCTCCACCCGGTCCACCAGGTCCCGGCGGAGCATCACCTCGGCGAGGACGCGCGCGGCCGCCGCGTCCTTGATCTCGGCCTGCAACGGCACGGACACGGCGTCCAGTGCCTCTTCGAAGACCGGGATCCGCTCCCCGCGCCCGGCGTCCAGGGCGCGCAGCTCCTCCAGCGTCTTGTCGGCGATCGCGCCGGTGCCGTCGGTGGTGCGGTCCACGTCGGCGTCGTGCATGACGACGAGCGCGCCGTCCTTGCTCAGGTGCAGGTCCAGCTCGACGACGTCGAGGCCGGCCTGCTCGGCGGCGACGAAGGAGCGCAGGGTGTTCTCGGGTTCGACACCCATCGCTCCGCGGTGACCGATGGTGAGGAAGTTCAAGGCTCGACTCGCTTCCGTCGACGTCGGCGTGGGCAGGGCGCAGCCTAACGGCCCTGCCGGAGCGTTTCCCCCGTGCCGCGCCGGGTATACGAATCCGGTGCTCGACAGGAAAAAGTGCGGCGAAGCGTGGGGTGAGGCAGGATAATTTACGGAGCTACCCCTTGATTGGAGAAACGTCGTATGTCTACGGTGTCGTCACGCTAGCTTCTCCCGTGGAGGATCGGACATGACGGAAATTCTTGTGCAGGTGGGTGCGGAGGAAAGCATTCCTCCGGCGAGCAGGGTGGTTGAGCACCCGGCGTGGCCCGTGCTCAAGGATGCCGTGGAGCGGATTCGGCCATGGCAGTCGAAGGACGGGTCGATCGACTTCGACGCCGAGGGCGCCCCCGAGCGGGCCGCCGCCGAGGACGCCGTACACCGGGTCACCGAGGCCGTGCGCGAGCTGTCCCCGCTGCTGCCGCACGACCGCGCCTACCACGAGGCCCTGGTGAGCGACCTCGGCCGCTGGGCCGACGGCGGCTTCCAGGTGCCCGACTTCCTCGACTCGCTGCTGGCCTTCCAGCCCGCCGCGAACCGCGCGGACGGCCTCCAGCACCTGGTCGTCTTCCCGATGTACACACAGAACGGCAACCCGGACCGCAACCTCGAAGCGGTCGTGCTGCGCATGGTCTGGCCCGACTGGCTGGCCGAACTGGAGCGCACTCGCTACGACAACCCGCTGTTCTGCGGCATCACCTTCGAGGACTTCACGGCCGGCTACGACACCAACTCGGCCGTCCTCTTCCCGGAGACCATCGCCGTGCGCGAGGCCCCCGAGCGCTTCTCCTGGGGCGGCATCTTCTGCGACCGCGAGGCCGCCCGCTTCCGCCGCGTCACCGAGGCCGCCGTGGACCTGCTGGGCCTGGAGCTGCCCGAGGACGTGGCCGCGATGGTGCACGACCAGAAGCGCTGCGAAGAGGCGTTCGTCCTGTGGGACATGGTCCACGACCGCACCCACAGTCACGGAGACCTGCCCTTCGACCCCTTCATGATCAAGCAGCGCCAGCCGTTCTGGATGTACGGCCTGGAGGAGCTGCGCTGCGACCTCACCGCTTTCAGGGAGGCCGTGAAGCTGACGGACGAAGGCGTCCCGCAGGCCCGCGACGTGCAGTACGCGGTGCTCTTCGACCGCATGTTCCGCTTCCCGGTCACCGGCGAGCGGGTGCGCAACTACGACGGCCTCGGCGGCCAGCTCCTCTTCGCCTACCTGCACAAGCACGACGTCGTTCGCTGGACGGACAACAAGCTGTTCATCGACTGGCAGCGCGCCCCGCAGGTCACCAACCAGCTGTGCGGCGAGATCGAGAAGCTCTACCGCGACGGCATCGACCGCCCGAAGATCGTCCACTGGTTCGCCGGCTACGAGCTGGTCTCCACCTACCTCGCCCCGCACCCCGGCTCGAAGTGGGCCAAGGGCCCCGACGCCCTGGACCTGACCCTCCCGCCGCGCAAACTCGTCGACGACGTGCTTCCCGACGAGTTTCCGCTGAGCATGTTCTACGAGGCCCTGTCCAAGAAGCTCAAGAAGGTGATCGGCTCGACCCGGGGCATTACCGGGGCCGTGGACGGCGCCGAGCGGGCCGCCGCGTGAGCGACGGCGGCAACGGGCAGGAACAGGCACGGCAGACACAGGCTCGGGAGGCGAGGACCATGGGGAACGGGGCGCTCGACGGCGCGGTGATCGCGGTGGCGGGGGCGGGCGGACCCGCCGGACGGGCCGCGCTGCTGCGGCTCGCCGAGGCGGGTGCGACCGTCGTCGGCGCGGACAACGACCCACAGCGGCTGGCCGAGGCCGTGGATGCGGCGCGCTACGCGCACGGCGGCGCCACCGTCACGGGCGAGACCGTCGACCTGCTCGACCTGGACTCCACCCGGGCCTGGGCCGACCGCACCGAGAAGGAGTTCGGCCGGATCGACGGCATGGTCCACCTCGTGGGCGGCTGGCGCGGCAGCAAGACCTTCACCAAGACCGAACTCGGCGACTGGGACCTCCTGGAGAAGCTGCTCGTCCGCACCGTGCAGCACACGTCCCTCGCCTTCCACGAGGCGCTCCAGCGCAGCGACCGCGGCCGCTACGTCCTGATCAGCGCGGCCGGCGCCTCCAGCCCCACCGCGGGCAACGCCGCCTACTCCGCCGCCAAGGCCGCCGCCGAGGCGTGGACGCTGGCCATGGCGGACTACTTCCGCAAGGCGGGGGGCGAGCAGGGGCCGACGTCGGCGGCTGCGATCCTGGTGGTCAAGGCGTTGGTGCACGAGGCGATGCGCGCCGAGCGCCCCAACGCGAAGTTCGCGGGCTTCACGGACGTGCGCGACCTCGCCGAGGCCGTCGCCGGCGTCTGGGACAAGCCCGCCGCGGAAGTGAACGGAAACCGTCTGTGGCTGACCGAGAAGCCGTGAACCCCCCGAAGACCGACGCGCGTCGCCATCACGACCCCGAGGTCCGCAGTTTCGCCAGCGACAACTACGCCGGGGCCCACCCGGAGGTGCTCGCCGCCCTGGCCCTGGCCAACGGCGGGCACCAGGTCGCGTACGGCGAGGACGAGTACACCGAGAACCTCCAGCGCGTGATCCGCAGCCACTTCGGTTCCGCCGCCGAGGCGTTCCCGGTATTCAACGGCACCGGCGCCAACGTCGTCGCGCTCCAGGCGGTCACCGACCGCTGGGGCGCGGTGATCTGCGCCGAGAGCGCGCACATCAACGTCGACGAGGGCGGCGCCCCCGAGCGCGTGGGCGGCCTCAAGCTGCTCACCGTCCCCACCCCGGACGGCAAGCTCACGCCCGACCTGATCGACCGGCAGGCGTACGGCTGGGAGGACGAGCACCGCGCGATGCCGCAGGTCGTCTCGATCACCCAGAGCACCGAGCTGGGCACCCTCTACACGCCCGACGAGATCCGCGCCATCTGCGAGCACGCCCACGCGCACGGCATGAAGGTGCACCTGGACGGCTCCCGGATAGCCAACGCCGCCGCCTCGCTGAACGTGCCCATGCGCACGTTCACCAACGCGGTCGGCGTCGACCTCCTCTCCCTCGGCGGCACCAAGAACGGCGCGCTGTTCGGCGAGGCGGTCGTGGTGCTGAACCAGGACGCGGTGCGGCACATGAAGCACCTGCGCAAGCTGTCCATGCAGCTCGCCTCCAAGATGCGCTTCGTGTCCGTCCAGCTGGAGGCGCTGCTGGCCAAGGACCTGTGGCTGCGCAACGCCCGGCACTCCAACGAGATGGCCCAGCGCCTGGCCGAGGGCGTGCGGGCCGTGCACGGTGTGGAGGTCCTCTACCCGGTGCAGGCCAACGCGGTCTTCGCCCGCCTGCCGCACGAGGTGAGCGAGCGCCTGCAGAAGCGCTTCCGCTTCTACTTCTGGGACGAGGCCGCCGGGGATGTGCGCTGGATGTGCGCGTTCGACACCGCCGAGGACGACGTCGACGCGTTCGTGGCCGCCGTCAAGGAGGAGATGGCGCGCTGACGAGACCCCGCCCGGCACCCTCGGATCATGCATAGGTATGCGGTCACTTGAAAAGTCATTGACTGGCGGGTGATCGCTTTCCTATGCTCTGCGGGCATGGAGCTGATCCAGAAGTCCTCTGACCTGTCTGCCTACCTCACTGCCGACGAGGCCGTCAACCATGAGCACCCGCACGTACGAGAGGTGGCCGGCCGGCTCGCCAGGGAGGCGGAGGACTCGTATGCCTATGCGCGGCTGGCGTTCGAGTTCGTGCGCGACACCATCCCGCACTCACAGGACTCGGGGGACCCGCGCGTCACCTGGCGGGCCTCCGACGTCCTTGAGCAGCGCACCGGCATCTGCTACGCCAAGGCGCACGCGCTGGCCGCGCTGCTGCGGGCCGAGGACATCCCCACGGCGCTGTGCTACCAGCGGTTCGACGTGGTGCACGGGCTGGTCGCCGTACGTCTGGACGGTGCCTGGCACCGACAGGATCCGCGCGGGAACAAGCCCGGCGTGAACGCGCAGTTCTCCCTGGGGAGGGAGCGACTGGCCTTCACGCCGGACCGCGCGGCGGGCGAGGCGGACCTTCCGGAGTTGTACGCGGCACCGCATCCGAAGGTGTTGGCCGTCCTCGAGGCGGCCGTCGACCGCCCGCAGCTGTGGGAAAGCCTGCCCACCGCCCTGTGATACATCCGGCTCAGTGCGCCTGAGCCGTGCGCAGCTGCTCGGGCGTCGGTGCCGTGCCGCCGAGGTGGGCCGGCATCCACCAGGTGTCGTCGGCCCCCTTGGGGCGCACCGGGTAGGCGCGCTGCGCCGCCTCCAGCAGCTCCTGCACCCGCTCGCGCAGCCGCCGGGTGATCGCGCCCGCGTACTGCTCGCGCGAGGCCTCCATCGCCTCGCCGACCCGGATGGTGATGGGGGTGTGGCTGCGCTTGAAGTTGCGCGGGTGCCCCTTGGTCCACAGCCGCTGGGTGCCCCACAGCGCCACGGGGACCAGCGGGACGCCCGCCTCCTGCGCGAGCCGCGCGGCTCCCGACTTGAAGCTCTTCAGGGTGAAGGACTCGGAGATCGTCGCCTCGGGGAAGACCCCGACGATTTCGCCGGACTTCAGCGAGTCGAGGGCGTGCGCATAGGCCGCCTCGCCCTGTTTGCGGTCCACCGGGATGTGCTTCATCCCGCGCATCAGCGGGCCGGAGACGCGGTGCCGGAAGACCGAGTCCTTCGCCATGAAGCGCACCAGCCGCTTCTGGGGCAGCGCGGCCAGGCCGTCGAAGATGAAGTCCAGGTAGCTGATGTGATTGCTCACCAGTACGGCGCCGCCCGTGCGCGGGATGTTCTCCGATCCACGGCAGTCGATCTTGAGGTCCCACACCTTGAACATGGTGCGGGCGAGACCGATGACCGGACGGTAGACGAGTTCTGCCATGGGCGGGTCGGACCCTTCCTTGTCAGCCTGGGAAGGGGGTTCCCAGTCGAAAGTTACGCAGCCGTAGGTTTACGGGCCTGTCGCAGATCGTGCCCCAAGAACGGCCGGTGTACCAGCCTTGGTGCCCGTGTGCGGCGAGATCCTCATCACTCGCCCGGCCGTTTCGTGGCCGAAATGCGACGGTGGGCGGGAATCCCGGTCCCTTCGGGGGCGCTGCACCTTGACGGGACCGGATCGAGGGCGCGCGGGGTACGCGTGCCCAGGACGGCCGCAGTGGCGGCGGAACGGGAGTGCGCTGGTGCGCGAGCAGGACGACGGCGGGCGGCCGGAGACCGGCGCCCCGCGGCTGGACGCGGCGGACCTGGGAGCCGAACTCGGAGCCCGCGCCACGCTCGTGCAGTTCTCCAGCGCCTTCTGCGCGCCCTGCCGGGCCACCCGACGCGTGCTCGGCGAGGTGGCCGGCATGGTCCCCGGCGTCGCCCACGTCGAGATCGACGCCGAGGGCCACCTGGAACTGGTCCGCGCCCTCGACGTGCTCAAGACTCCCACCGTGCTGGTACTGGACGCCGACGGCCGTGTCGTACGGCGCGCCGTCGGGCAGCCGCGCACGGCGGACGTGATCGCCGCGCTGGGCGAGGCGGTGTGACAAGCGCCACCTCGGTGGTGAGGCCTTCTCCACAGCTTCGACATCCGGGACGTAATTGACTGTGTGTGCCACCCGTCGTCAGCCCGCCCCCGTGCCCCGCTCCAGGTTCCCGGGGCCGAGGCGCAACACAGAAGGACCACCCCGCATGACGGCCACACCGGACCTCGCCGCGCCGCGGCCCGCCACCGACGACCTGCTGCGGTCCGTCTTCCGGCGGCACGCGGCGGGCGTCGCCGTGATCACCGCGCGGGGGTCCGGCGGTCCGGCCGGTTTCACGGCCACGTCCCTCACCTCCGTCTCCGCCCGCCCGCCGCTGCTCTCCTTCGGCATCGGCACCGGTTCCTCGTGCTGGCCCGCGGTCTCGGAGGCGGAGTACGTCGGCGTCCACCTGCTCGGCGAGCACCAGGAGGAACTGGCGGCCACCTTCGCCCGCAGCGGCGCCGACCGTTTCGCGGCTCCCACCGCCTGGCGGGAGGGGCCCGAGGGCGTGCCCGTGCTGGACGGCGTGCTCGCCTGGCTCGTGTGCCGGGTGGCCGGCCGGGTGCCCGCGGGGGACCATCGGATCGTGCTGGCGGAGGTCCTCCTCGGCGACCCCGCCGGAGACGGCCAGCCGCTGCTGTACCACCAGGGGCGTTACCGGGGTCTGCGCGACTGACCGGTCGGCGGGACGCCGTCTGCGCAGGCGTCGAGTTCCGGTTACGCTGCGTTGCGAAGGTCACAGTTCAAAGCGCTTGCTTAGCGGGCAGGAACTGGGTGTACTGACGAGTAATATTCCGGCGGAGCGCAGGTCGCCCCGACCGGGATCGGCCGCTTGGGGCGCCTATGCTGCCTGCAAGAGGCAGCACTGGAAATGTCGACGCAGTAGGAGAGCCGGCGTGAGCTTGAGGATCGTTGTCACTGTGAAGTACGTGCCCGACGCCACTGGCGACCGGCACTTCGCCGATGACCTGACCGTCGACCGGGACGACGTGGACGGTCTGCTCTCCGAGCTGGACGAGTACGCGGTCGAGCAGGCGCTGCAGATCTCCGAGAACTCCGACGACGACGTCGAGGTCACCGTCCTGACCGTGGGTCCCGAGGACGCCAAGGACGCCCTGCGCAAGGCGCTGTCCATGGGCGCGGACAAGGCGATCCACGTCGAGGACGACGACCTGCACGGCACCGACGCCATCGGCACCTCCCTGGTCCTGGCCAAGGCCGTCGAGAAGGCCGGGTACGACCTGGTCGTCTCCGGCATGGCCTCCACCGACGGCACCATGGGCGTCGTCCCCGCGCTGCTCGCCGAGCGCCTGGGCGTGCCGCAGGTGACGCTGCTGTCCGAGGTCTCGGTCGAGGGCGGCACGGTCAAGGGCCGCCGCGACGGCGACTCGGCCACCGAGCAGCTGGAGGCCTCCCTGCCGGCGGTCGTGTCGGTCACCGACCAGTCGGGCGAGGCGCGTTACCCCTCCTTCAAGGGCATCATGGCGGCCAAGAAGAAGCCGGTGGAGTCCTGGGACCTGTCCGACCTCGACATCGACGAGGACGAGGTCGGCCTGGAGAACGCCTACACGGTCGTCGAGTCGGCCGCCGAGCGTCCGGCGCGCACCGCGGGCACGATCGTCAAGGACGAGGGCGAGGGCGGCAAGCAGCTCGCCGAGTTCCTCGCGGGCCAGAAGTTCATCTGAGCCGCGCCCCGCTGACCGCCCCTCATCTTTCGCAAGCAGGAGAGAAGAAGTCCCATGGCTGAAGTTCTCGTCTACGTCGATCACGTGGACGGTGCCGTCCGCAAGCCGACCCTGGAACTGCTGACGCTGGCCCGCCGCGTCGGCGAGCCCGTCGCCGTCGCGCTGGGAGGCGGCGCCGCCGACACCGCCGCCGTCCTCGCCGAGCACGGCGCGGTGAAGGTCCTCACCCACGAGGCCGCCGAGTACGCCGACTACCTGGTCGTGCCGAAGGTCGACGCCCTCCAGGCCGCTGTCGAGGCCGTCTCCCCGGCCGCCGTGCTGGTCCCCTCCTCCGCCGAGGGCAAGGAGATCGCCGCCCGCCTGGCGCTGCGCCTGGGCTCGGGCATCATCACCGACGCCGTCGACCTGGAGTCCGGCGACGAGGGCCCGGTGGCCACCCAGTCGGTGTTCGCCGCCGCCTTCACCACCAAGTCCCGCGTCTCCAAGGGCACCCCGGTCATCACGGTCAAGCCGAACTCGGCCTCCGTGGAGCCCGCCCCGGCCGCCGGCGCCGTCGAGGCCCTGTCGGTCACCTTCTCCGCCGCCGCGACCGGCACCAAGGTCACCTCGCGCACGCCGCGCGAGTCGACCGGCCGCCCGGAACTGACCGAGGCCGCGATCGTCGTCTCCGGCGGCCGCGGCGTCAACGGCGCGGAGAACTTCGCGATCATCGAGGCCCTCGCCGACTCGCTCGGCGCGGCCGTCGGCGCCTCGCGCGCCGCGGTGGACGCGGGCTGGTACCCGCACACCAACCAGGTGGGCCAGACCGGCAAGTCGGTCTCCCCGCAGCTGTACATCGCCTCCGGCATCTCGGGTGCGATCCAGCACCGGGCCGGCATGCAGACGTCCAAGACGATCGTGGCGATCAACAAGGACGCCGAGGCCCCGATCTTCGAGCTGGTCGACTACGGCGTCGTCGGCGACCTCTTCGACGTCGTGCCGCAGCTCACCGAGGAAGTGAAGTCCCGCAAGGGCTGACCCTCCCGGCGGCAACGTCCTGCCGAGGCCCCCGCGACCGTCCGTGGTCGCGGGGGCCTCGGCGTCTGCGCAGGATGGGTGTTGACCGGCGGGAGACCGACAGATAACTTCGCACTACGGATAACTGATTCCGTTCAGCGGAAAAATGAACATCAGGAGGGTGTCGGATGGGTCAGCAGGAGAAGGTGGCAACGAGCCTCGCGGGCGCCGTCGGCGAGGAGATCAGTGCCTCCCTCGCGCCGGTCGACGCGGAGCTGGAGCGCCGCTACCCCGGAGACCCGGGCACCCGCCAGCCCGTCCACACCGTGTACGTCCCCGGTGACGTCTTCGCCGCCGACACCATCCGCTCCTGGGGCGAGAAGGCCCTCACCGCACTCGACGAACACGCCCCGGACGCCGCCTCCTTCGCCGCCGTCCTCGGCCTCGCCGACGACCTCGCCGAGCCCGTGTACACCCGCGTACGCACCAAGCTGGAGCGCGAGCCGATCGAGGACCTGCGCGTCGACTTCGAGGACGGTTACGGCAACCGTACGGACGCCGAGGAGGACGAGGCGGCCGCCCGCGCCGCCCGGCTGGTCGCCGAGGCGTACGAGCAGGGCACGGCCGCCCCGTACATGGGCATCCGCATGAAGTGCATGGAGGCACCGGTGCGCGCCCGGGGCATCCGCACCCTCGACGTCTTCCTCAGCGGCCTGATGGAGGCCGGCGGCCTGCCCGACGGACTGGTCCTCACCCTGCCCAAGGTGACCTACCCCGAGCAGGTCACCGCCATGGTGCGGCTCCTGCAGGCCTTCGAGAAGGCGCGCGGTCTCACGCCCGGCCGGATCGGCTTCGAGATCCAGATCGAGACCAGCCAGTCCATCCTCGCCGCCGACGGCACCGCCACCGTCGCCCGCATGATCCAGGCCGCCGAGGGCCGCGCCACCGGCCTGCACTACGGCACCTTCGACTACAGCGCCTGCCTCGGCGTCTCCGCCGCCCACCAGGCCAGCGACCACCCGGCCGCCGACCACGCCAAGGCGGTCATGCAGGTCGCCGCCGCCGGCACCGGCGTCCGCGTCTCGGACGGCTCGACCAACGTCCTGCCGGTCGGCCCCACCGCCCAGGTGCACGACGCCTGGCGCCTGCACTACGGCCTCACCCGCCGCGCCCTGGCCCGCGCCTACTACCAGGGCTGGGACATGCACCCCGGCCACATCCCCACCCGGTACGCGGCCGTCTTCGCCTTCTACCGCGAGGGGTTCGAGCAGGCCGCCGCCCGCCTCGCCCGCTATGCCAACCGCACCGGCGGCGACGTCATGGACGAGCCCGCCACCGCCAAGGCGCTCAGCGGCTACCTGCTGCGCGGCCTGGACTGCGGCGCCCTCGACATCGGCGAGGTCGCCCGGCTGACCGGCCTGACCCGCGCCGACCTGGAGAGCTTCTCGGGTCCGCGGCGCGGCGACCTCACGGCATCGGCGCAATAGGCCCCGAAGACGACGTCCGGCCCCCGGCGAAGGGCTCCTCGGGCTCCGCACCCACGTACCGCTCCAGGCCGGACGCCGTCACTCGTCCCTCCTCGGCGAACAGCCGCGTCCCCCGGTCGCACAGCCACCGGTCCGCGCGTGCCCGCGCACAGAACTCCTCCGGCGTCTGGCCGAACAGCTTCCGCAGCCGTGCCGACTCGTGCAGCAACCCCGTGATCAGGGGCCGCTGCTCGCCCGGATGCCGCCGCGGTACGCCGGTGCCGTCGTGCAGGACGCCGTGGCGGTTGACGTACGCGTACACAACGGCCGGCACCGAGCCGTCCCCCGGCTCCACGCGGACGTCCGGCGTGGGCAGCCGGACGCGGTCGAAGTTGCCGCCCGCCATCGGCACGCCCTCGCTGGCGTCGATCACCGCGAGCTGCTCGGCGTCGAGCCACAGCACGAACAGCTCCCGCACGACGCCGGGGGCGCCCACCGGCGAGGCGGACACGTAGCCCATGCGGCTCACGTGCGCGGAGACGCCGATGTCCAGCCCGGTGACCCGCGACCTGACCATCGGGACCGGCGAGTCGATCCCGAACTCGGCCATCTTGTGCCGCAGCTGGGCCGGGCTCGCGTTGGAGCCGATCGCCAGCACCGGGACCCGGCCGTCCGCCTCCTCCCACTCCTCGCGCGCCGGCCGGTCCAGCGGCAGCAGCCGGTCCCCGACCAGCAGCCCGGACTCGCGGGGCCACGCGCCCGGATACAGCAGCGGCTCCTCGCGCGGCACCCCGTCCAGCCCGAGCGCCCGCAGCGTACGGTCCTCGCCGGGCGGCCCTGCGGCGGGTGCGCGGTCCTCGCTCGGTGGTGGGGACACGGTGTGCTTCCTCCCGACGGTGGGGGTGGGACAGGGCGTCGGCCCGCCCGCGTGCGGGCCGACCGGCTCACAGGCCCGGCCGTGTCCGGCCGGGCGGGCCGGTCGTCCGTCGCGGCCGGCTCAGTCGGCCGGCGGCAGCTCGCCCGAGCCCCGGGTGACCAGTCTGGTCGGCAGTTCGATGCGGTCGGGGGCGAGGAGAGTGCCGTCCAGCTGGCGGAAGAGCCGCTCGGCGGCGGTGCGGCCGAGGGCGGCCGCGTCCTGCGCGACCACGGTGACGCCCGGCCGGAGCAGGTCGGCCAGCTCGATGTCGTCGAAGCCGACCAGGGCCACACCCCGGGTGTGCTCGGCCAGGACCCGGATCACGGTGACCGTCACCCGGTTGTTGCCCGTGAAGATCGCGGTCACCGGGTGCGGGTCGGCGAGCATCTCCTCGGCCGCCTGCCGCACCCGCACCGGGTCGGTGACACCCAGGGACATCCAGGAGTCCTTGACCGGTATCCCCGCGTCCTCCATGGCGGCCCGGTAGCCGCGCAACCGCTCGGCGGCGGTGTGGATGCGGGGCATGTCGCCGATGAAGCCGATCCTGCGGTGCCCGTGCGCGATCAGGTGGGCCACGCCGTCACGGGCCCCGCCGAAGTTGTCGGAGACCACCACGTCCGCGTCGATCTGCCCCGCCGGACGGTCCACGAACACGGTGGCGACGCCCGCCTTCAGCTCGGGCTCCAGATACCGGTGGTCGTCCCCGGCGGGGATCACGACCAACCCGTCCACGCGGCGTGCGCACAGCGCCAGCACGAGCTCCTGCTCGCGGTCCGGGTCCTCCGCGCTCGACCCGTTGATCAGCAGGGCGCCGTGGGCGCGGGCCACCTCCTCGACGGCGCGGCTGAGCGGCCCGTAGAACGGGTCGGCCAGATCCTCCAGGACCAGGCCGATGCTCGCGGTGCGGCCCTTGCGCAGGACCCGTGCGCTGTCGTTGCGGCGGAAGCCCAGCGCGTCGATGGCCTCCTGGACGCGGCGCTCGGTCTCCGGGGTGACGCCGGGCTCCCCGTTGACCACCCGGGAGACGGTCTTGAGGCCGACACCCGCCCGGGCGGCGACGTCCTTCATCGTCGGGCGGTTGCCGTAACGGTTCCCGGGGAGGCGGTCTGCGCGGCGGGTCGTGTCGGGCACGATGCGGTGTCCTGTCCTGTCGTCCACGGGAATGCGTCGGCTCCTGCTGTCCGGGGGGATGTGCCGGTGATGGGTTTGTATGAGGATGTGGCGTCGAGCATAGAGCCTGGACAACGTTGTCAGATGCGGGAGACACTGTCCATCGCACTCTCCGGCCCTCGTCCCCACCGCGGGGCCGGTCGCCGCGCGCTCTTGTGTACGGCTTTATCGCTTTCGGTCCGACGGGGAGATCCGACTCTGATGCACACCGACCTCGTGGCAGCGCTGGACATCGGCGGCACCAAGATCGCCGGCGCGCTGGTGGACGGCCACGGCCGTATCCAGGCGCGCGCACAGCGTGCGACACCCGCCCGGCAGGACGGTGACACCGTGATGGGGGCCGTCGAGGCCGTCCTCGCGGAGCTGATGACGTCGCCCCTGTGGGGCAGGGCCACGGCCGTCGGCATCGGCAGCGCGGGCCCGGTGGACGCCTCGGCCGGTACGGTCAGCCCGGTGAACGTGCCCGGCTGGCGCGACTACCCGCTGGTCCGGCGGGTCCGGGACGCCGTGGGCGGGCTGCCCGTGGAGCTGATCGGGGACGGGGTGGCCATCACGGCCGCCGAACACTGGCAGGGTGCCGCCCGAGGGCACGACAACGCGCTGTGCATGGTGGTGTCGACGGGCGTCGGCGGCGGTCTGGTGCTGGGCGGTCGGCTGCACCCCGGACCGACCGGCAACGCCGGCCACATCGGTCACATCAGCGTCGACCTCGACGGCGACCCCTGTCCGTGCGGTGCGCGCGGCTGCGTGGAGCGCATAGCGAGCGGCCCCAACATCGCCCGCCGCGCCCTCGACGCAGGCTGGCTGCCCGGCCCGGACGGCGACACCTCAGCCGCCGCGGTCGCCGCCGCCGCCCGACGGGGCGACCCCGTCGCCGTCGCCTCCTTCGAGCGGGCCGCGCAGGCGCTGGCCGCCGGTATCGCGGCCACCGCGACCCTGGTCGAGATCGACATCGCCGTGGTCGGCGGGGGTGTGGGGAAGGCGGGCGAGGTCCTCTTCGCCCCCTTGCGCAAGGCGCTCACCGACTACGCGACGCTCTCCTTCGTCCAGCGGCTGGTGGTCGTTCCCGCCCAGATGGGCACGGACGCCGGGCTGGTCGGCGCGGCCGCGGCGGCCCTGTCACGGACGGCGAGCGCGCCGGCCGCGCACGTCTGAGTGCGGAAGGCCCGGCCGGTGTGCGGCTGGGCGCGGTGGTGCGGCGGGGCGCGCGTCGGGAGTACGACGGCGGTGCGACGGGCGGACGCGCCAGGGCGCGGGGGTGTGGCGGGGCGCGTCCGGCCACGAGGTTGCGGTGGGCGTGGGCGTCCGGGTGCGGTTCGGTGGTGGTGCCGTGGCCCCGAGCGCGTCGCCGTGCGGTGGTGGGACGGTCGAACGCGTCCGGGTTCCGCGTGTGGTGGCGCGCGCCCGTTCGGGCATGGCGGTGCGGCCCGCACACGCGGCTGAGTCCGGGAGCCGGTGGGAGCGCCGATGTGTTCGCGGGCTTTCCCGGCCGTGCCCGTGACCCCGGCGCGTCGGCGTAGTTGAACGGGGCATGAAGAAGCGCAGCATGCTCGCCCTCGCGTCCCTGGCCACCGGCTTCGTCGTCGCGGCCGTCAGCCCTTCCCACGCCGCCCCGAGCGACCTCCCGCTCAATCTCGACGTGGACGACACCGTCAGCACCCTGCAGGACACCGTCGCCACCGACAGCCTGACCGTGGACAAGGACGCCCTGGGACCGCTGGGCTGACGCCCCCGGCCGGGGCGACGCGCCCTGCCCGGACCTCAAGGCGCCGGTGCCCCTCGGGGGCGCCGGCGCCGTTGTCATATGCCCTTTCGCGCGCCCTCAACTCCGCCTGGTTTCCGTGGCAGGGTGAAGCGGGCAAGCCACAGGGGGCCAACAGAAGAGGGGGACCTGTGACCGTCGTCTGGATCAACGGCGCGTTCGGTGCGGGGAAGACCACCACCGCACGGGAACTGATCGAACTGATCCCGAACAGCACACTCTTCGACCCCGAGGTCGTCGGCGGGGCGCTCGCGCACCTCCTGCCACCCAAACGCCTGGCCGAGGTGGGCGACTTCCAGGACCTGCCGATCTGGCGCCGGATGGTGATCGACACGGCGGCCGCGCTCCTCGCCGACCTCGGCGGGACGCTCGTGGTCCCGATGACCCTCCTGCGCCAGGAGTACCGGGACGAGATCTTCGGTGGTCTCGCCGCCCGCCGGATCGACGTCCGGCACGTCCTGCTGGCCCCGGCCGAAACGATCCTGCGGGACCGCATAGCGAGCCGGGAAATACCCGAGGGCCTGCCGGACGGCGAGATGCGGGTACGCCAGTGGTCCTACGACCACATCGAGCCCTACCGCGCGGCCCTCGCCTCCTGGCTCACCGCCGACGCCCATCCCGTCGACACCGGCGCCCTCACCCCGTACCAGGCCGCCGCCCGGGTCGCCGAGGCCGTCGGCACGGGCGCCGTGCCGGCCTGCGAGATCGTGCAGACCCCGGAACCCACCGGCGAGACCGTCGCCGCCGGAGTCCTGCTCTTCGACGACCGGGACCGGGTCCTGCTCGTCGACCCCACCTACAAACCCGGCTGGGAGTTCCCCGGCGGCGTGGTCGAACCCGGCGAGGCACCCGCCCGCGCCGGTATGCGCGAGGTCGCCGAGGAGACCGGCCTCCACCTGCGGGACGCACCCGCCCTGCTGGTCGTCGACTGGGAACCCCCGGCGCCCCCCGCCCACGGCGGTCTGCGGCTGCTCTTCGACGGCGGCCGGCTCGACTCCGCGGACGCCGACCGGGTCCTGCTGCCCGGCGCCGAGCTGCGCGCGTGGCGCTTCGTCACCGAGGACGAGGCCGCCGCCCTGCTGCCCCCGGTCCGCTACGAGCGGCTGCGCTGGGCACTGCGGGCCCGCGAGCGCGGCGCCGCCCACTACCTGGAGGCGGGCACGCCGGTCGGCTGACGTCAGCCCGCCGCCCCGTACGTCCGCGCCGAAGCCCTCAGTACCTCCCCGGCCCACGCGGTCACCGGATCCCCGTGACCGAAGCAGGCCACCTCCGCGTCGAGGGCCGCCAGCCGCCCGAAGGACGCCACCGCCCGGTCCCGGTCGAGGTTGAACACGCCGAGCAGCACCGTGCCGTCGACCGGCGAGGCGGCGACCGCGTCCCCCGTGCACAGCACGCCGTGGGACGGGAGGTGCAGCGCGACGCTCCCGTCCGTGTGGCCCGGCGCGTGGACGATCCGGGCCCCGCCGCCGAAGTCCAGGATGTCGCCGTCCACCACCTCGGTCACCCGGTCCGGCCGGGCGAAGCCGCCTCGCGGGAGCCGACGCACGGCGTTCTCGTACAGCGGACGCTCCCAGTCCTCGAGCACGGGCGGCGGGCCGGACACCTTGCCCCGTACGACGGGCGCCTCGACGGCGTGCGCCACCACCTCCGCCCCGGTGAGCACGGCCACCTCCTGCGCCCCGCCCGCGTGGTCCTCGTGGAAGTGGGTGAGCACGACCCGCCGTACCCGGCCGGCGGCCCGCGCGGTCTCGACGACGCGCGCGCCGTACCCGGCCGGTCCGGCGTCGATCAGCGTCACCTCGTCGCCGTCGCGCCAGAGATACGCCTGACCGACCGGGAAGCGCAGCAGGTGCAGGCACGGAAGGATCTCCACGACGTCCGTACGACGACCGTAGGCAGGGCCCCGCCGGGTGGCGAGGCCCCTCTGCCGACGGCAGAACGCGGTGCGGGAGCCGGCTCAGCTCGCCGCGTAGTTGCGCAGGAAGTGGGCCTCGGCCACCGACAGCCGCTCCAGCTCCCCGGGGGAGACGCTCTCGTTCACGGCGTGGATCTGGGCCTCCGGCTCGCTCAGGCCGATCAGCAGGATCTCCGCCTGCGGGTAGAGGGCCGCCAGGGTGTTGCACAGCGGGATGGAGCCGCCCTGACCGGCGTACTGCATCTCCTCGCCCGGGTACGCCACCGCCATCGCGTCCGCCATGGCCTGGTACGCCGGGCTCGTGGTGTCGGCGCGGAACGCCTGGCCCTGGCCGATCTGCTCGACGGCGACCCGGGCGCCCCACGGCGTCCGCGTCTCCAGGTGGGCCCGGAGCAGCTTGGTGGCCTCGGCCGCGTCCACGCCCGGCGGCACCCGCAGGCTCACCAGCGCACGGGCGCCTGCCTGCACCGACGGGGTGGCGCCGACGACCGGCGGGCAGTCGATGCCGAGCACCGTGACGGCGGGCCGCGCCCAGATCCGGTCGGCGACCGAACCGGAACCGATCAGCTCCACGCCGTCCAGCACGCGCGCGTCCTTGCGGAACTGCTCCTCGTCGTAGGCCAGGCCCTCCCACGTGCTGTCCGCCGCCAGACCGTCGACGGTCGTCGAGCCGTCCTCGGCACGCAGCGAGTCCAGTACGCGGATCAGGGCGGCCAGCGCGTCGGGCGCCGCGCCGCCGAACTGACCGGAGTGCAGGTTGCCTTCGAGCGTGTCGACCTTCACGCGCAGCAGCGTCATGCCGCGCAGCGTGGAGGTGACCGTCGGCAGACCGACGCGGAAGTTGCCCGCGTCGCCGATGACGATGGTGTCGGCGGCCAGCAGCTCGGGGTGCGCTTCGGCGTACCGCTCCAGGCCGCCCGTGCCCTGCTCCTCGGAACCCTCGGCGATCACCTTGACGTGCACCGGCACGCCGCCGTTCGCCTTCAGCGCGCGCAGCGCGAGCAGGTGCATCAGCACACCGCCCTTGCAGTCCGCGGTGCCCCGCCCGTACCAGCGGCCGTCGCGCTCGGTCAGCTCGAACGGCGGCGTGACCCAGCCCGCCTCGTCCAGCGGCGGCTGCACGTCGTAGTGGGCGTAGAGCAGCACCGTCTTCGCGCCCTCGGGCCCCGGCAGGTGCCCGTACACCGACTGGGTGCCGTCCGGGGTGTCCAGCAGGGCCACGTCCTGGAAGCCCTCGGCACGCAGGGCCGTCGCTATCCAGTCGGCGGCGCCTTCGCTCTCGCTGCGCGGGAACTGGTCGAAGTCGGCCACCGATTTGAAGGCCACCAGCGCGGCGAGTTCCTCCTTCGCGCGGGGCATCAGCGAAGCGACGGTCTCGGCGACCGGATTCGGCGACATGGGCACGCTCCTTGTGGGTGCGACGTTGTACCAAGGAGTACTTGGAATGACGGGCCGATCCTCCCACAGTGGCCTGCGGCGATGCCCGCCGTAGGATGCGGGGGTCAGGTGCGGCATGCGGTTTGATCGGAGCAGTAGACCATCGTGAGCAGCGAGAACTCTTCGGCGGACGACGCGCGTCAGGTCTGGGACGTGGTCGTGGTGGGCGCGGGACCGGCGGGGGCCTCGGCCGCCTACGCGGCGGCGGTCGCGGGGCGACGCGTCCTGTTGCTGGAGAAGGCCGAGCTGCCCCGCTACAAAACGTGCGGCGGCGGCATCATCGGCCCCTCGCGCGACACCCTCCCGCCCGGCTTCGAGCTGCCCTTCCAGGACCGTGTGCACGCGGTGACCTTCTCGAACAACGGGCGCTTCACCCGGACCCGGCGCTCCCGGCAGATGCTGTTCGGGCTGATCAACCGGCCGGAGTTCGACCTCCAGCTCGTCGAGCACGCCCAGAAGGCGGGCGCCGAACTGCGCACCGGGGCGACGGTGACCCGGGTGGAGCAGCACGGGTCGGCGGTCCCGGACCGGCGCACGGTCGCCGTCGTCCTCCAGGGCGGCGAGACCGTGCTGACCCGGGCCGTCGTCGGCGCGGACGGCAGCGCCAGCCGGATAGGCGCCCACGTCGGGGTGAAGCTGGACCAGGTCGACCTCGGACTGGAGGCGGAGATCCCGGTACCCGAGACGGTCGCCGAGGACTGGAAGGGCCGGGTGCTCATCGACTGGGGCCCGATCCCCGGCAGTTACGGCTGGGTCTTCCCCAAGGGCGACACGCTCACCGTCGGGGTGATCTCGGCGCGCGGCGAGGGCGCGGCGACCAAGCGGTACCTGGAGGACTTCGTGGCCCGGCTCGGACTGGCCGGGTTCGAACCCAGCATCTCCTCAGGCCACCTGACCCGCTGCCGCGCCGACGACTCGCCGCTCTCGCGTGGCCGGGTCCTGGTGTGCGGGGACGCGGCCGGGCTCCTGGAGCCGTGGACCCGCGAGGGCATCTCCTTCGCGCTGCGCTCGGGGCGGCTCGCGGGGGAGTGGGCGGTGCGCATCTCCGAGGCGCACGACGCCGTGGACGCCCGCAAGCAGGCCCTGAACTACGCGTTCGCCGTCAAGGCCGGTCTCGGCGTGGAGATGAGCGTCGGCAAGCGCATGCTGGCGGTGTTCGAGCGCCGGCCCGGGCTCTTCCACGCGGCCCTGACCGGGTTCCGCCCGGCGTGGAAGGCGTTCAAGGACATCACACAGGGCTCGACCTCGCTGGGCGAGCTGGTCCGCGGCCATCCGCTGGCGCAGCGGGCGCTGGCGGCGATGGACCGGCGGCCCGAGCCGACCGAGGCGTCCGCGCCGACCGCGCCGTCCGCCGGGGAGGAGACCGGCGCCTGACCGTCGCCGACGGTCCGTCCGAGCCCGGAGGCCGGTGCCCACCCGGGCCGGACGGTACGCGTCCGCCTGCTCGCCCGCTCGCAGCCCGCCTGCCTGCTCGCCCGCCGCCTGCCTGCCCCGCCGCGTGCACGCCGACCCTCGGGCCGCCGGTGCCGGGCACCGCGGCCCGAGGACACCGTCCCGGCCGCCGCCCGGGTGGGCGACGTACTCCTCGTCACCTGTGCACCTGTGCACCTGTGCACCTGTGCACCTGCGTACCCGCGCACCTGCGTACCCGCGCACCTGCGTACCTGTGCACCCGCGCACCTGCGCACGGGGCAGGCCGGACCGGTGCCGCTGCGGAGCCGCTCTTCGCGGCGGACCGGCTGTTCGTGACGGACCGGCTCGCCCACGCGGCCGGCCCGGGCCGGACCGGGGCCCTCGACGCCCGACGCCCCGTGGCCGTGCGCGGGCGTACTTCGCCGGGAGTACGCGTGACGACCACGCGCGGGTGACGCCGCCCGGCGCGCCCGGCGTCTAGCGTGGCGGACATGGACGGACAGCACGATCCCGCGCGCCGGGCACCGCGGTGGTGGCGGCACGGGCCCGCGTGGTGGGACCGGCGGGGCGACGAGGATGGCGCCCCCCGGTGGCCCTGGCGCTCCACCGTGCTCATCACGGCGTTCGTGCTGTTCGGCTCGAACTTCGCCGCCCACGCCCAGGCGGGGGAGCGGGCCGCCCTGGACCCCTTCGCGCGCGTGCTGCTGTTCGTGACCGGCGCCGCCCTGCTGTGGCGGCAGCGGTACCCGGTGCCGGTCGTGTTCGGCACGGCCGTCACCACCCTGGTTTATCTGGGCGCCGGATACCCGTACGGCCCCGTGTTCGTGGCCGTCGCGGTGGCCTGCTTCAGTGCCGTGGTCGCCGGGCACCGCAAGGCGGCGTGGGCGGCGATGGGAGCCCTGTGGGCCGGGCACGCCCTGGTGGCGCACTGGCTCTACCGGTGGCTGCCGCCGTCCGGGGACTCGGCCGCGTCCTGGGGACAGGAACTCGTGATCGCCACCTGGGTGGTGGCCGTCGCGGCCCTGTCGGAGCCGGCCCGGGCCCGCCGCGAGCAGTGGGCGCGGGAGCGGGCGGAGCGGGCGCAGGCGGCACGGCGGCGCGCGGACGAGGAGCGGCTGCGGATCGCCCGCGAGCTGCACGACGTCCTGGCGCACAGTATCTCCGTCATCAATGTGCAGGCCGGTGTCGGACTGGCCCTCCTGGACACCGATCCGGAACAGGCCCGCACCGCGCTCACCACCATCAAGGACCAGAGCAAGGAGGCGCTCGGCGAGGTGCGGCAGGTACTCGACACCCTGCGCAGCCCGGGGGACGCGCCGCGCGCTCCGGCCCCCGGTCTCGACCGGCTCCCCGAACTGGTCGAGCAGGCGGCGAGCACGGGCCTCACCGTCGAGGTGGCGGGGAAACCGCCGCGCCTGTCGCCCGGTACCGACCTGGCCGCGTTCCGCA
Organism: Streptomyces sp. NPDC085944; assembly: GCF_040686295.1. Lineage (NCBI taxonomy): Bacteria > Bacillati > Actinomycetota > Actinomycetes > Kitasatosporales > Streptomycetaceae > Streptomyces > Streptomyces sp. NPDC085944. The sequence continues at coordinate 323,559 of NZ_JBFBJX010000002.1, forward strand.
TCGTGCAGGAGGCGCTCACCAACGTGGTCCGGCACTCGGGTTCCCGGCGCGCGCACGTCCGCCTCGACCGGGACGGGAACACGCTGCTGCTGCGCGTCGACGACGACGGCCCCGCGACGGGAGCCGAGGCGGGCGGCAGCGGCAACGGGCTGGCCGGGATGCGGGAGCGCGCGGCGGCCCTCGGTGGCACCATCGACGCGGGCCAGCGTCCCGACGGTGGCTTCCGGGTGCTGGCGGCCCTGCCGATCGACGTGAAGCACACGACACACCCCAAGGAGGACGACCGGTGATCCGCGTACTGCTCGTCGACGACCAGTCGTTGGTACGGGCCGGCTTCCGGGCGCTGCTGGACGCGCAGCCGGACATCGAGGTGGTCGCGGAGGCCGCCGACGGCGAGGAGGCGGTGCGCTCCATCCGCGAACTGCGCCCCGACGTCGTCCTCATGGACATCCGCATGCCCCTGCGGGACGGCCTCGCCGCGACCCGCGAGGTCACCGGCGACCCGGGGCTGCACGACGTGAAGGTGGTCATGCTCACCACCTTCGAACTCGACGAGTACGTCTTCGAGGCGATCCGCTCCGGCGCCTCCGGCTTCCTGGTCAAGGACACCGAACCCGAGGAACTCCTGCGCGCCGTGAGGGCGGTGGTGGACGGCGACGCGCTGCTCTCACCCGGGGTGACCCGCCGGCTGATCGCCGAGTTCGCGGCCCGCTCCAAGAAACCCGCGGCGGCCGCCGAGATGGCCCGGCTGACCGAGCGGGAGCGCGAGGTGATGGCGCTGGTCGGCATCGGACTGTCCAACGAGGAGATCGCCCGCCGGCTGGTCGTCAGCCCGCTGACCGCCAAGACCCACGTCAGCCGCACCATGGTGAAGCTGGGTGCCCGCGACCGGGCCCAACTGGTGGTCCTCGCCTACGAGTCGGGGCTCGTGCGCCCGGGCTGGCTCGGCTGACCGCCGCGCGCGAACCGGACCAGCACGCTCACCACCCGGACGGCGAACACCACCACGGCGAGCACCGCGCCCGCCCCGACGAGCGCCGTGCGCGGCGTGCCCGTCAGATCGAAGAGATACGCCGGCCCCGCCACCGCGCCGAACAGCACGGCCGCCGCGAACGCCGCGCTGCACAGCGCGTAGCCGATCTCGACGGTGATGGCGTCCCGTTCGCCCTGCGTGCGCCGTCCCCCGTAGGTCTCCATGGTGCCAAGTCTCCCAGAAGGGGCGGGGTTCCGTCGGCGCGGAGACCGCCGCGAAGGGCTCTGCTACGGTGCGCGGATGGCGGCGAAGAAGGCCGAACAGGTGCTCGTGACCCGGTGGCGCTCGATCCTGGTCCTCCACGCCCGTGTCCAGTGCGAACTCGACCGCGCGCTGCACGGACACGGCCTGTGCGCAAGCGACTTCGAGGTCCTGGACGTCCTGGCCGGCACTCCGGACGAGGACGGTCCCGGCTCCTACGGATACCGGGTCCAGGAGATCTCCGAGCGGGTCCACCTCAGTCAGAGCGCGTTGTCGCGTCTGTTCACCCGGCTGGAGAGGGACGGTCTCGTCGAGCGCTCCATGTGCGCCGAGGACCGGCGGGGCGTGCGGGTGGCGCTCACCCCGCAGGGGCGCGCCAGGCACGGCGAGGCGCTCCCGGTGCAGCGGGCGGTGCTGCACCGCATGCTGACCGGCTGACCGACGCCCTCGGGCGTTCGGCTCACTTCCAGGTGACGCCCGACCGCTCGCGCCACAACGCGGCGAGCGCGCCGTCGCCGGTCACCTCCGGGAAGGGCCGGCGGTTCCACAGCGCCGGATAGAGCTGCGCGGCGGGGCCGGACAGCTCGCAGTCGGCGTCCCCCTCCTCCGCCCGCACGGTCACCGGCGGCTGCGCGGACAGCCGTACGGTCCACACCGCGTCCGGCCCGTCCGTCGCCCGCACCCGCAGCGTGCGGGGCTCCTCGGTGCGCACCGCGCTCCTCGGGCGGGCGTGGAAGGCGCACAGCAACTCGTCGATGCCGTCCACCGCGAAGTCCACACCGACGGCGGTGGGTTCGCCGCCGCGGGCCGACTCGGCGTCGATCCGGTGCACGGTCGTCTCGTGCGCCTGCCGCCTGGCCCAGAAGGCCAGCGGTGACGGTGCGGGCAGGAAGTGCCAGCACCGCACGTCGGGCTCGGCGCCGGCGAGGGCGTCGACGAGCCGTTCGTGTCCCTCCCGGAACCAGCTCAGCAGCGGGCCGCCGTCGAGGACGGGCGGGTCGTCTGCCCGCCGGGGGCCGGTGTGCCCCTCGGCGACGAACGCCGTCGCCCAGCGGTGCACCATCCCCGTGTGCCGCAGCAGGTCCCGCACCCGCCAGTCCGGGCAGGTCGGCACCTCGGAGCCGGTGCCCGCCGCCTCGGCGGCAGCAGCCAGCAACGCTCCTTCACGGTCCAGGATCCCGACGTACGCGGCGGTCTTCATGGCAGGCAGTGTGCCGCATGGAGTGCGCTCGACGGCACACCGCGCGGCACCTCCGGGACCCGCTTCAGCCCGGAACCCCCGCGCGTCGGGTCGCTACCGCCACCAGCACGGCCACCGCGGCGAGCGCCGCCACGCTGGTGAGGGCGGCCGGCAGGGAGAACCAGTCGGCCATGAAGCCGATCGCGGGCGGGCCGAGCAGCATGCCGCCGTAGCCCAGGGTGGACGCGGTCGCGACACCGCTCGGGCCGCCGAGCGCACCGGCCCGCTCGACCGCGACCGGGAAGATGTTGGCCAGTCCGAGGCCGGTGATCGCGAAGCCGAACAGCGCCGCCCACACGGACGGGGCGAGCGACCCGAGCAGCATGCCGGCCACCGCGGTGGTGCCGCCCGCCACCACCGTGGCCGTCCGGCCCAGCCGCTCCAGCAGCGTCGTCCCGGTCAGCCGGCCCACGGTCATGGCGAGCGCGAAACAGGAGTAGCCCGCCGCCGCCAGCCCCGGGGAGGCGTCGAGGTCCTGCTCCAGGTGCAGGGCGCCCCAGTCGGCCATCGCGCCCTCGCCGTACGCCGTGCACAGGGCGATCAGGCCGAAGGTGACGACGAGGCGGCGGGTACGACGGTCACGGCGGCGCGGGGCGTCGTCCTCGTCCGGTGTGCGGTCCGGTGGGACGGCGGGCTCGCAGCGCAGCAGGGCGCGGCCCGCGAACAGGGTGACCAGCAGGCCGGTCACGGTGAGGGCGAGCAGGTGCTGCGTCGGCGACAGCGCCCCGGCGACCAGACCGCCGAGCCCCGCGCCGACCATCCCGCCGAGGCTGAACGCCGCGTGGAAGCTGGGCATGATGGGACGCCCCAGTACGGCGACCAGGTCGACGGCGGCGCTGTTGAAGGCGACGTTGATCCCGCCGTAGGCGCTGCCGAAGACAAGCAGCACGGCGCCGAGGGCGAGCGCGGAGTGGGTGAGCGGGGGCAGGGCGATGCTGAGGCAGAGCAGCACCGCGCAGGCGACGGTGACGGGGTGGCTGCCGTAGCGCCGGACCAGCCGTCCGGTGAGCGTCATGGTGACGACGGCGCCCGCCGAGACACCGAGCAGGGCGAGCCCGAGGGCGCTGGCGGAGGCGCCGGTCTGTTCCTTGATCGCGGGGATGCGGACCACCCAGCCGGCGAAGACGAAGCCGTCCAGGGCGAAGAAGGCGGTCAGGGCGATGCGGAGACGGGTGAGACCGGTACGGGAGCCCGGCACGGCGCTGTGCGATCGGGCTTTGTTTATTTGCGGCACAAATGGAGGCTAGGTGCCGGGCGGGCCCGCGGCAAGAGCGTCCGTCAGCCGGCCCGTGCCCCCGCCGTGCTCTCCCGCACCACCAGCCGGTGCGGCGCCTTGGCCTCCGTCGGGGCGGGTGCCGAGCCGTCGATGACGCCGAGCAGGGTGCTGACCGCCGTGCGCGCGATCGCGGCCTTGTCCGGGGCGACGGTGGTCAGCGACGGCGAGCTGTACCGGCCCTCCTGGATGCCGTCCACACCGACGACGGCGATGTCGTCGGGCACCCGCACCAGCGGTCTGCCCGACACCATCGGGCACGGCATCTGGGAACCCTGGTTCCTGCTGGCCCCCGACAACACCCTGGCCTGCTTCATCTCCGACGAGCGGCCCGCGAACAGCCCCACCAACAACCAGGTCATCGGCCACTACACCTCCACCGAGGGCGGCCGCACCTGGAGCGGCACGCTCACCCAGGACGTCGCCTTCCCCGCCGACAACCTCGCCCGCCCGGGCATGTCGATCGTCGTCCCGCTGCCCGACGGGCGGTTCATGATGGCGTACGGGATGTGCCGGGACGCCACCGACGCCGACCACGCCTGCGAGGTGTACACCAAGACCAGCCCCGACGGCCGGAACTGGGCGCCCGCCGACAATCCGGGCACCCTGGTGCGCACCGCCGACGGCAGGGAGCTGCTGCACACCCCCTACCTCGCCCGGGTACCGGGCGGCGGCCCCGACGGCACGCTGCTGATGTCCGGGCAGCGCGTCGTGAGCGGACCCACCGGGAACAAGACCGTGCTGTCGGAGTCCGGCACCGTCGTCTTCGCCAACACCCGCCTCGGCGCGGGGGAGTGGACCGAGATCGAGGCCCCGTTCCTGACCGACCCCACCGGCGGCTACAACCCCGGTGAGCCCTCCCGCCCCGGCTACAGCTCACCGATCGTGCCGCGCGCCGACGGCAGCTCCTTCCTCCACCTGACCGCCACCTGGCTCGGCACCGGCAACCAGTGCCAGGTCCGTTTCGGCACCGGCGGTCTCGGCGGACCGGTCGGCCAGATCACCACGCCGTGGGTCGCGGGCAAGTGCCTGGACGTCGACACCAACACCAGCCGCAACGGCAACGCGGCCCAGCTGTGGGACTGCAACACCGCCACGGGTCAGCGCTGGTCCGTCGCCCCCGACGGCACGGTGCGCGCGTTCGGCAAATGCCTGGACATCGACGGCAACGGCACGGCCAACTTCACCAAGGTCCAGGTGTGGGACTGCGCCCCGGGCGTCGGCGGCCAGCAGTGGCGGCACCGGAGTGACGGCTCGCTGTTCAACCCGCAGTCCGGCCGCTGTCTGGACGTCCCCTCGGGCGGCACCGCCAACGGCACCAGGCTGCAGATCTACGACTGCAACGGCCTCGGTACCCAGAAGTGGAACCTGCCGGCCTGACCCCGGGAGCACCGAGGGCGCGCCGCGTGATCGTCCGCGGGGCGCGCCCTCCTCACCTCACCCGCGGTTCGCGGCGATCAGCTCCCGGTACCAGCGGTAGCTGTCCTTCGGTGTGCGCTCCTGCGTGTCGTAGTCGACCCGCACGATGCCGAAGCGCTTGTCGTAGCCGTACGCCCACTCGAAGTTGTCCAGCAGCGACCACACGTAGTACCCGCGCACGTCCACGCCCGCGTCGATCGCCGCCCGCAGCGCGGTGAGGTGGTCGCGCAGGTAGGCGACCCGGTCGGTGTCGTGCACCGTGCCGTCGGCGGCGGGCGCGTCGTCCTCCGCCGAGCCGTTCTCGGTGATGCGGACCGGCGGCAGCGCGTCGCCGTACCGCTTCTTCAGAGCGACGAGCAGGTCGGTGAAGCTGTCCGGCACGACCGGCCAGTCCATCGCCGTGTGCCGCACCCCGGGAAGCCGTACCTCCTCGTACCGGTTGTCCGTCGCCACGCGGCGGGCCGGGTCGCTCTCGCGGTGCGGGGCGTCGGCGACCACGATCGGCCGGTAGTAGTTGACGCCCAGGAAGTCCAGCGGCTGGGAGATCAGCTCCAGGTCGCCCTCCCGCCGGAAGTCCTCCCCGGTGATCAGCTCGCCCCAGGTCTCCTCCTCGGTGGCCGGGTAGCGGCCGGCGAGGATCGGCTCGGTCCACACCAGGTTGTGCTGGGTGTCCGCGCGGACCACCGCCGCCAGGTCGGCCGGGGAGTGGGTGGCGGGCAGGTTGCGGTCCAGGTTGAGCGTGATGCCGACCTCGCGCACCCCGGCCGCCCGCAGCGCCTTCACTGCCAGACCGTGGCCGACCAGCAGGTGGTGGGCGGCGGCCAGCGCGCCCCGGCCCTCCTGGGCACCGGGCGCGTGCCGGCCGATGGAGTAGCCGAGGAAGGAGCTGCACCACGGCTCGTTGAGGGTGATCCAGCGGGGCACCCGGTCGCCCAGGTGCTCCGCGACCACCGCCGTGTACTCGGCGAACCGCTCCGCCGTGTCCCGCACCCGCCAGCCGCCGACGTCTTCGAGGGCCTGCGGCAGGTCCCAGTGGTAGAGGGTGGCGGCCGGCTCGATGCCCGCCGCGAGCAGTTCGTCCACCAGCCGGGAGTAGAAGTCCAGGCCCTTCGGGTTCACCGCGCCCGAGCCGTCCGGCACGATGCGCGGCCAGGCGATCGAGAAGCGGTAGGAGTCCACGCCCAGGTCCCGCAGCAGGGCCACGTCCTCGGGGTAGCGGTGGTAGTGGTCGCAGGCCACGTCACCGGTGTCGCCGTTCACCACCAGGCCGGGGGTGTGGCTGTAGGTGTCCCAGATCGACGGACCGCGGCCGTCCTCGGTCGCCGCGCCCTCGATCTGGTACGAGGCGGTCGCGGCGCCGAAGACGAAGCCGGGCGGGAAACCGGGGTACTCACTCATGCTGTGCTGTCATCTCCGTGCTTGCGGGGCGTGCGGGTTCAGGCGCGTGCGGGATTCACTTGACGGAACCGCCGGTGATCCCGGCGGCGATGTACTTCTGGGCGAGGACGAGGAGGATCGCGGCGGGCACCGCCGACAGCACCGACGCGGCCATCACCGAGCCCCAGTCGCCGACGTGCGCGCCGATGTACTGGTAGATGCCCAGGGTGATGGGCTTGACGTCGTCGGTCGTGTTCAGGGTGAGCGCGAACATGAAGTCGCTCCACGAGAAGAGGAACGCGAACAGGCCCGACGTGATCAGCGAGTTGCGGCTCATCGGCAGCACCACCCGTACGAAGGCGCGCACCGGACCGGCGCCGTCGATCTGCGCCGCCTCGATCACCTCGCCCGGGATGGACACCATGAAGGAGCGCATCAGCACGATCGAGAACGGGATGCCCAGCGAGGCGTCCGCCAGCATCAGGCCGAAGTAGGAGTTGACCAGGCCCAGGTCGACGTAGGAGTTGTAGAGCGCGTTGGCGATGACGATGCCCGGCACCATCTGGGTGATCAGCGTGCCGAACACGATGGTGCGCGAGCCGCGCAGCCCGAACCGCGCGAGACCGTACGCGGCGGGCGCCGAGATCGCCAGGCAGATGGCGACCGCGCCGAGGGAGACCGCCAGCGAGGTCAGCAGGTGACCGCCCTGGTCGCTGATCGCCTTGGAGAAGCCGGACAGGTCCAGGCTGCCCGGCACCGGATCGACCTGGAGCAGCCCGGAGTCGGGCTGGAGCGCGGTGTTGAGCATCCAGTACAGCGGGAACAGCATCACGCACAGGATGAGTACGCCGGCGACGGTGGAGCCCCAGCGGCGCCGGGAGGCGGTGGGCGTGTGGGAGGCCATGGACGTCACTTCCCCTCGGTGCGGTTGGCCCGCAGGTAGAACACCGCGAACACGGCGGAGATCAGGATGAGTACGTTGCCGACGACGGCGCCCGCGCCGAAGTCCAGCTGGACGAACGAGTTCTGGTAGGTCAGGGTGCCCAGCGTCTGGGTGGCGTCGGCCGGGCCGCCGTCGGTCAGGGCGAGGATCAGGTCGAGGATCTTCACCGTCGACATGAAGCCCAGCACGAGGACGACCGTGACGACGGGCTTGAGCATCGGCAGGGTCACCGAACGGAAGGTCCGCCAGGCCGAGGCGCCGTCCAGGGCGGCCGCTTCGTGCAGTTCCTTCGGGATCTCCTGGAGACCGCCGTACAGGATGACCATGTTGAACGGGATGCCGATCCAGATGTTGACCAGGATGACCGAGAGCAGGGCCATCTCCGGGCTGGTCAGCCAGGGCGTGTGACCGCCGGTCCCGAGCGTGTCCAGGAACGAGTTGAGCACGCCCGTGTCCTGGTCGAGGATGCGCCGCCAGACGATGCCGGACACCACCATGGGCACCAGCCACGGCAGCAGGATCAGGGAGCGCAGCACCCCGTTCAGGGGGAAGCGCCGGCTGAAGAACACCGCGAGCGCCAGGCCGATGCAGAACTGGCCGAGCAGGGAGCCCGCCGTGAACACGAGCGTGTGCCACAGCGCCTTGCCGAACAGGGCGTCCTGGAACACGTTCGACCAGTTGTCGGCGCCGTTGAAGGGCGCCTCACCGGTGAAGAAGGTCTTCGGCGTGTAGTCCTGGAAGCTCATCACGACGTTGCGCACGAGCGGGTAGCCGAAGAACAGCAGCATGAAGACGACGGCGGGGGCGACGAACCCCCACTGGGCGAGCCTGCGGCGGCGCGCGATCCGGCCGGGGTCCGGCGCGGCGGGCGACGTGGGCGCCTTCGCGGGCGCCTGCGTGGAGACGGTGGACGTGGGCATGGGCGTGGTCATGGCGGCGTACCTCAGTTCCCGCTCGTGGCCCGCTGCTGGGCGCGCTTCAGGGCGGTCTCACTGGACTGGCCGGTCAGGGCCGACTGGAAGGCGCTCTGCAGGGCGAGCGACACACTCGACCAGCCGGCGCCGAGCTTCGCCGTCCGGGACCGGGCGACGGCCACCTGGTCGGCCAGGGAGTCCAGCTCGGGCACCTTCTCGCGCCAGACGGCGGCGGCCTCGGCGTTGGCCGGGACCATCCAGCTGTTGAGCGCGTAGGTCAGCTGTTCCTTCTCGCTCGCCAGACACGCGACGATCTTCCCGGCCGTCCTCTCCCGGGCCTCGTCACCGGTGTCGGGCACGGTCAGCACGGCACCGCCGAGCGGGCCCACCGAGTCGTCGCCCGCCTCGGGCACCGGGATCGGCGCGATGCCCCAGTGCAGCGACTCGTCGCTGTTGAGTGTCTCCACCTGCCACGGACCGTTGATCATCATCGCCGCGTTGCCGGCCATGAACTGGTCGTTGACGTCCGCCTGCGTCCAGTTGACCGTCGACTTCGACAGCGAACCGTCCTTCAGCAGGCTCTTCCAGTAGTCCAGGGCCTCGACCACCTTCGGGCCGTCCAGGTCGGTCTCGTCGCCGCCGTTGGACCACATGAACGGCGTGAACTGGAAGACGCCGTCCTCCGCGCCGCCCGCGCTGAGCGCGAGGCCGTACCGCTTGCCCTGCGTGAGCTGCTTCGCCGTCGCCCGCAGTTCGGCCCAGGTGGTGGGCACCTTCACGCCCGCCTTGTCGAGGACGTCCTTGTTGTAGAAGAGGGCGAGGGTGTTCACGGAGCGGGCCGCGCCGTAGTACGTGCCCTTGTAGGAGCCGAAGTCGACGATCCCGTCCGGGATGTCGTCGGTGCTCAGGCCGAGGGTCCTCAGGTCCACCAGACCGCCCGCGTCGGCGAAGGTCGGCATCTCGGACGCGTCGAACTGCACGATGTCGGGCAGCGACTTGGACGACGCCATGCGCAGCGCCTTCGTCATCACCTGCGAGGCGGGGACGCTCTGCTGCTCGATGGTGATGCCCAGCTCCTTGCCGCAGCGGGCCATCGCCTCCGCGTCCCAGCGGTGGTACGACTCGTCGGTCGAGGAGTTCATCACGGTGTACGTGCCGGCGTCGCGCTGCTGTCCGCAGCCGGCCAGCGCCGCTGCGGAGACCAGCACGGACACGGCGGTGACGGGGGCGATGACTCGGCGTGAGCGTCCTCGCCCGCGGCGCGTGGCAGCCGGAGGGTGTGCTGTCAAGGCGAGCGAGGTGAAGCGCTTCGACATGGTGCGGCCCTTGCTGTCGTACCGTCCGGCTTCCTCGCCGGACCGATTTGTTTGGTGTGATGACTAATACGTCACGGACCCGCTTCCGCGCTAGAGCAAAGTGGCCCCTCTCTCTTCGCTCCGTGCGGTGACGAAGTTGTTCTCCGACGTAATAGTTACTGGTCAGAGCGGTGTGAGTGCCGCAAACGCCTCGGCGCGGGGATTTGTCTTGTGTACGATCACATCGCTGTGAGACGGCCTCCGTGCTCCCCATCCGACAGCTCCCGCCCCACCCGAGGAAGATCATGAAGTTCACCGACGGCTTCTGGCTCATCCGTGAGGGCGTGCATCTCTCGTACGCCACCGAGGTACGCGATGTACGTCCGCAATCGAAGCGCTTCACCGCCCATGCCGCCGTGAAGAAGGTGACGCGGAGGGGGGACACGCTCAACGCGCCGCTCCTCACGGTCGAGTGCTTCTCTCCCGCCGAGGGCGTCATCGGCGTCCGCGTCACCCACCACGCCGGCAAGCGCCGGCCGGGCCCCGACTTCGCGCTCACCGAGGCGGAGGACGGCGCCGGCGAGGTGCGCCAGGAGGGGACCGTCACCGAGCTGACCAGCGGCCCGCTCACCCTCCGCCTGGACCGCGAGGGGCCCTGGGGCCTCACCTTCCGCGACGCGGACGGACGCGAGCTGACCCGCGCCGACGCCAAGAGCACCGCCTTCGCCACCACCGGCGACGGCGCCCACCACATGCTCGGCCGCCTCACCCTCGGCGTCGGCGAGCAGATCTACGGCCTCGGCGAGCGCTTCACCCCGTTCGTCAAGAACGGCCAGGTCGTCGACATGTGGCAGGCCGACGGCGGCACCAGCAGCGAGCAGGCCTACAAGAACGTCCCGTTCTACCTCTCCTCGCGCGGCTACGGCGTCTTCGTCAACCACCCCGGCGCGGTCTCCTTCGAGGTCGGCTCCGAGTCCGTCGGCCAGGTGCAGTTCAGCGTCGAGGACCAGGCGCTGGAGTACTACGTCGTCGCCGGGCCCACCCCGAAGGACGTCCTCACCCGCTACACCGCCCTCACCGGCCGCCCCGCCCTGCCGCCGGCCTGGTCCTTCGGCCTGTGGCTCACCACCTCCTTCACCACCTCCTACGACGAGCAGACGGTCACCTCGTTCGTGGACGGCATGGCCGAGCGCGGCATCCCGCTCTCCGTCTTCCACTTCGACTGCTTCTGGATGCGCGAGTACCAGTGGTGCGACTTCGAATGGGACCCGGACGTCTTCCCGGACCCGGACGGCATGCTCGCCCGGCTCAAGGCCAAGGGGCTCAGGGTCAGCGCCTGGATCAACCCCTACATCGCCCAGAAGTCCCCGCTCTTCGACGAGGCCGCCGCCCTCGGGCACCTGGTGCGCAGGCCGGACGGCGACATCTGGCAGTGGGACCTGTGGCAGGCGGGCATGGGCCTGGTCGACTTCACCAGCCCGGCCGCCCGCGACTGGTACGCCGGCAAGCTCAAGCCGCTGCTGGACCAGGGCGTGGACTGCTTCAAGACCGACTTCGGCGAGCGCGTCCCCACCGACGTGGTCTGGCACGACGGCTCCGACCCGGAGCGCATGCACAACTACTACACGCACCTGTTCAACCGCACCGTCTTCGAACTCCTGGAGAAGGAGCGCGGGCAGGGTGAGGCCGTCCTCTTCGCCCGCTCCGCGACCGCGGGCGGCCAGCAGTACCCCGTCCACTGGGGCGGCGACTGCTGGTCGTCCTTCGAGGCGATGGCCGAGTCACTGCGGGGCGGCCTGTCCCTGTCCCTGAGCGGCTTCGGCTTCTGGAGCCATGACATCGGCGGCTTCGAGGGCACGCCCGACCCGGCCGTCTTCAAGCGCTGGCTCGCCTTCGGCCTGCTCTCCTCGCACAGCCGGCTGCACGGCTCCTCGTCGTACCGGGTGCCGTGGGAGTTCGGCGAGGAGGCCGTCGACGTCGCCCGCCGCTTCACCCTGCTCAAGCACCGCCTGATGCCCTACCTCTACGGCGTCGCCGCCGAGGCCCACCGCACCGGCGTGCCGATGATGCGGCCGATGGTCCTGGAGTACCCGCACGACCCGGGCTGCCGGACGCTGGACCGCCAGTACATGCTCGGCTCCGACGTCCTGGTCGCCCCGGTCTTCACCGAGGACGGCGAGGTCGAGGTCTACCTCCCCGAGGGCACCTGGACCCACCTCCTGTCCGGCGAGCGCGTCACCGGCCCGGCCTGGCGCACCGAACGGCACGGCTACGACAGCCTGCCGCTGTACGTCCGCGAGGGCGCCGTCCTGCCGCTGGCCTCCGACGACCGGCGGCCCGACGGCGACTGGCTGGACGCCCCGACCCTGCTGGTCCACCCGACCGCCGACGCCGGCTGCACGGCCGAGGTCACCGTGCCCGACCTGCTGGGCACTCCGGCCGCGACCTTCCGGGTGCGGCGCGAGGGAGACGTCCTGCGGGTCACCGCCGACGGCACCGACCGCCCCTTCACCGTCCGGGTCGCGGGCGGCGCGAGCGCGGAGGGCGAAGGGGAGGTGACCGTACCGCTGTCGTGAGGCGGCGGGCTCAGCGGTCTAGGCCGGCCAGCGCGGTCAGGAGGCGGTCCACGTCCGCCGCGCTGGTGTAGGGCGCCAGTCCGACCCGGACGGCGCCCTCGTCGCCCAGGCCCAGGCGGCGCGAGGCCTCCAGGGCGTAGAACGACCCGGCGGGCGCGTCGACGCCCCGCTCGGCCAACTGCCGGTACACCTCGCCCGGGCGCAGGCCCGCCACGGTGAACAGCAGCGTCGGCGTGCGCCGGGCGGCCCGCGCGTACACGGTGACGCCGTCCAGACCGGCCAGGCCCCGCTCGATCCGCTCGCGCAGCACCTGCTCGTGGGCCTCCAGCGCGGCGAACGAGGCGACGAGCCGGTCCCGGCGCGTGCCGCGCGCCTCCGGCTCCAGCCCGGCCAGGAAGTCCACCGCGGCACGGGCACCGGCCAGCAGCTCGTACGGCAGCGTGCCCAGCTCGAACCGCTCCGGCACGGCGTCGCTGGAGGGCAGCAGCTTGTCCGGCCGCAGGGTCTGGAGGAACTCCGGCCGGGCCGCCAGCACTCCGAGGTGCGGCCCGAGGAACTTGTACGGCGAGCACACCAGGGTGTCCGCGCCGAGGGCCGACGGGTCGACGACGGCGTGCGAGGCGTAGTGCACCGCGTCGACGTGGCACAGCGCGCCCACGCCGTGCGCCAGCCGGGCGATCGCCGGCAGGTCGGGCATCGTGCCGATCAGGTTGGAGGCGGCCGTCACCGCCACCAGCCTGGTACGCGGGGAGAGCACCGCCTCGACGTGCTCGGGGCGCAGTTCACCGGTGGCCGGGTCGAAGTCGGCCCACCGCACGGTCGCGCCGACCGCCTCCGCCGCCTGGATCCAGGGCCGGATGTTGGAATCGTGGTCCAGCCGGGTGACGACCACCTCGTCCCCGGGGCCCCAGGACTTGGCGAGCGTCCGGGACAGGTCGTAGGCGAGCTGGGTCGCGCTGCGGCCCAGCACGATCCCCTGCGGCTCGGTGCCCAGCAGGTCGGCCAGCGCGTCGCGGGCGTCCGCGACGATGCCGTCCGCGTTGCGCTCGCCCTCGGTCGTCCGGCCGCGGTTGGCCAGCGGGTTGGACAGTGCCTCGGCGATCGCGTCGATGACGGGCTGCGGGGTCTGGGTGCCGCCGGGCGCGTCGAAGCGGGCGGAGCCGGACTTCAGGGCGGGTATCTGCGCGCGGATCGCGTCGACGTCGAGGGCCATGTACGCACTCCAAACGAAGGCGGGAGCTCCCGGAAGCAGGGGCTCCCGGGCCCGGGACCCCCGGAAGCGGGGAATGTCGCCTCATGATCGCAGCAGGCCGCCGATCGGGACAGATGTCCGCGACGGTCCGGTCAGGACTCCTGCGCCCCCGTCGGATCCTCGTCGCGGCCACCGGGGTGCCGGTGCCGCCAGATCCAGAAGACCGTGCAGGACAGCAGCGCCCACCCGCCCAGCACCAGGAACGGGAACGCGTGCTGGTGACCCTGGAAGTACACCGCGGTGTGCTGCGCGTTGACCGAGCCGCCGGGCGGCAGCCACCGGCCGATCGTCCCCAGCGGCGACGGCAGCAGCGGCCAGGACACCGCGCCGCCGGAGGAGGGGTTGCCGATGATCACCATGAGACCCCAGGTGGGCAGCATCGCCCAGCGGCCGAACAGGGTGTTGAACATGGTGAAGACCATGCCGGACACGAACATGGTGAGCGCCAGGATGAGCCACGACTCGGCGAACGGAAGGTTCAGCGCACCCAGCAGCCAGTCCACCGTGGCGGCGATGACGAAGCCGCCGAGCAGCGCGTAGGCGGCCGTGAACAGGATGCGCTCGAACGGCGTGAGCGAGCGCGCGTGCACGCTCAGCTGGATCGCCCCGACGAAACCGATGATCACGGCGGCCAGCGAGATGTAGAAGATCGCCAGCCCGCGCGGGTCGCCCTCCTGCAACGGATTGACGTCCCGGACGGTGACCCGGACGCCGAGCTTCTTCCCCACGGCGGGCGCCGTTTGCGAGAGCAGTTCCGCAACCGAGGCGCCGGACGCGCTGGACACCTCGAGAGCGGCGGTGCGCCCGTCGTCGCGCAGCTCGAAGACCGCGAAGACCTCCTGCTGCTCGATCGCCTCGCGGGCGGCTGCGCGGGTCTCGTAGGGATGCACCTTCACCGAGGTGTTCAGTGCCTTCTCCAGACCGCGAAGGTAGGCCTGCGCGCCCGCCTTCTCGTACGAGCCGACCACGGCCGTGGGGATCAGGCGCGGCGTCGGGTTCGCCATGGAGTAGGTGTACGAGCCCGCGAAGAGACCCGCCGAGGCCGCGAGGATCAGCACCAGGACGGTGGCCGGCCAGAACGGCGTCCGCCGGAACGCGGACCATCGTCCGCGCACCGGGGGACCCCCGTCGGCGTCCTGGGACGTGTGCGCCATGTCCGACGGTCAGGCGTGGATCAGCGGCGTGTCCACGAGGTGCTCCGCCACGAACCACGCCTGGAGTTCGTTGGTCCGCACGACCTCGGAGACCAGGAGGTCGTTGGTGCCGTCGTCCCCGTACTCCTGGGTGCGGGCCGCCGCGTCGTGGCACTCGGTCAGGATCAGCTCGTGCGCCTCCAGCAGCCGCGAGAGCATCGACGGCACCTCCTCCACCCCGTCCGGCGGACGCGGCACGGTGGTGATCTCCGCGACGTGCCGGGGGTCGCCCACCGCGACGCCGCCGAGCGTCTGGACGCGTTCGGCGACGGTGTCGATCAGCTCCAGCTGTTCGCCGGCGTGCTTGTCCAGCAGCAGGTGCAGTTGGTAGAACGTCGCCCCGCGCATCAGCCAGTGGTACTTCTTGTACAGGTCGTGCAGGATCCGGGTGTCCGCCAGGACCTTGTTGAGCCGCTGGCAGGAGTAGAGACGGGTCTCCATGGTGAGGGCCACGGGGAACTGCTTGACGGTGCCGAACTCCTGAATGGTCCGGCCCTTCTGGTGCAGCCAGGGCTGGCTGCCGTCCGACCGCTGCTCCGCGGACGACGAGGGATTCGGCTTCGGGGAACTCACGCCTGGACTCCTTCCGGAGATGACTGAAGGGCGGGCCGGCGCGATACCGCCGGCCCCGGTTCCCCCCGCGACAGTCGACCAGCCGTGCGCCCGGCCCGCAAACGGTGGGGGTTGTCCGGGCCATCGCCGTCCGCCTATGGTCGACCCTGTTTGAAAGCGCTTTCTATTCGACGTGGCGCCGCGCGGCACGGCGTGCGCGTGCGCCTCGCACTCCGAGGAGGACCGCATGTCCCCACGCCCCGCCCGCCGCCGGGTCGCGGTGATCGGCACCGGTGCCATCGTCACCGGCGGCCACCTGCCCGCTCTCGCCGCCCACGCCGACCGCGTCGAGCTGGTCGCCGCCGTCGACGTGGACCCCTCGCGGCTCGACGCCTTCCGCGCGCAGGCGCCCGGCGACGTCGCCGGGTACGCGTCGACGGACGCCATGCTGGACGCCGTACGCCCCGACCTCGTCCTGGTCGGCACGCCGCCGTCGCTGCACCGGGAGCAGACGGTGGCCGCGCTGAAGGCCGGTGCCTGGGCGCTGTGCGAGAAGCCGCTGTGTCTCTCCCTCGCCGAGTACGACGACATCGCGGCGGCCGAGGAGGCGTCCGGGGCGTACGCGTCCGTGGTCTTCCAGCACCGGTACGGCTCCGGCGCCGCGCACGCCCGCCAACTGATCGCGAGCGGTGAGCTGGGCGCCCCGCTGGTCGCCCACTGCCAGACGACCTGGCACCGCGACGCCGCCTACTACGCGGTGCCGTGGCGCGGACGCTGGTCCACCGAGGGCGGCGGCCCGACCATGGGCCACGGCATCCACCAGTACGACCTGCTGCTCCATCTGCTGGGCCCCTGGGCGGAGATACGGGCCATGGCGTCGCGCCTGGTGCACGACACCGAGAGCGAGGACGTCTCCACCGCCCTGGTGCGCTTCGAGAACGGGGCCCTCGCCACCGTCGTCAACAGCGTGCTCTCCCCGGACGAGACCAGCCGGGTACGCGTCGACTGCGCCGACGCGACGGTCGAGTTGACCCACCTGTACGGGCATCGCAACGACGACTGGGCCTACACCCCGGCCCGGCACGTCGCCCCCGAACGCGCCGCGGCCTGGCGCACCCCTCCCGCCGACCTGCCCAGCTCCCACACGGCGCAGCTCGGCGCCGTACTGGACGCCTGGGACGCCGGGGCCCGGCCGCCCGGCAGCGGCCAGGAGGCCCGAGCCACGCTGGAGTTCGCCGCGGCCCTGTACAAGGCGGCGTTCAGTGGGCGGCCGGTGCGGGCCGGTGAGATCGTCCCCGGTGACCCGTTCCACGCCGCCATGCACGGTGATCACCCCGACTGGGCGCCGGGAGGACGCGCGTAGCGCACGAAAACCGGGATGTTCACAGGGAGTTGGGCCACCTGAGGTGTGAACAGGTGGTACAGGTGCGCATCATCTTGACATGAACCTGCGGCCCGAGGGGCGGGCCGCAGCCTCATGGAGGTGTGGGATGCACCGCAGACTCGCCACCGGACTCACCGCCGCCACGCTGGCCGTGACCACCGTCGTCGCCACCGCCGCGGCCGCCGACGCCGCTCCCGCCGACAAGGCCCAGGTGCTCGCCAGCTGGACGCAGACCAGCGCGTCCAGCTACAACGCCTGGACCGCGGCGCGGGCCAACAAGTCCGCCTGGTCCGCCTACGGGTTCGACTGGACCACCGACTACTGCTCCTCCTCGCCGGACAACCCGTTCGGCTTCCCCTTCAGCACCTCCTGCGCACGGCACGACTTCGGCTACCGCAACTACAAGGACGCGGGCACCTTCAACGCCAACAAGTCCCGTCTCGACAGCGCCTTCTACGAGGACCTCAAGCGGGTCTGCGCCCGCTACGGCGGCGCCACCAAGACCGCCTGCAACAGCACGGCCTGGACGTACTACCAGGCGGTGAAGGTGTTCGGCTGACGGGGCGCCGCCGCCAGCGCGGCCGCCGCGCTGGCGATGCCCAGGACGGCACCCGCCGCGACGTCACCGGGGTAGTGCACGCCGGTGTGCACCCGCGAGTAGCCGACGGCGCTCGCCAGCGCGCCGAGCGGCACGGCGGCCTCGGGCAGGACGACGCCGACGGCCGTGGCGAACGCGACCGCCGCGGCCGTGTGTCCCGAGGGGAACGACGCCGACGCGGGCATGGGCACGTACCGGTCCACCGTCACCCGCGCCGCCTCCCGGTCCGGCCGCGCCCGGCGCACCAGGTGCTTGCCCAGCAGGTTCGTCGAGGCCGAGGCCACGGCGACCGCGCCCACCCCGACGAGGGCGGCCCGCCGCGCCCGGTCCCCGCCCAGCGCGAGCGCGGCCGCGATCCCCAGCGAGACCTTCGAGCGGTCCGCGGCGTGGGACAGGTGCCGCAGCGTCCGGTCGAGCGTGGGCGTGGGCGTGCCGGCCACCGCCGCGTACAGCGCGCCGTCCACGGCACGCAGATCGGCGAGCACGGCCGCGACGGTCCGCCTGCGCGCAGGCCCGGGGGTGGGAGCCGGCGCGAGCGGGCCGCGGGTGTCGCCGTCGGCGTTGGTCGGTTCGGTCATGGGCTCCTGCTCCGCGGGGAGACGGGACCTTGACCATGCTGGTCGCGCCAGGACCCGACGGCCCGTGGGCGGGACCCGTCCGGGGGACGGCGGCGGGAGCGGTCCCGGTCGGGCGGTGGGGTTCCGGTTGTGCGGTGAGGTCTCGGTCGGGCGGTGGGGTTCCGGTCGTGCGGTGGGGTTCCCGGTCGGGCGGTGCGGTCCGGGCGGGCACACGGCGCCGAGCCGCCGGCCGACTCCGTGCGGGTCGGCCGGCGGCTCGGCGCCGTGGCGGCGGGTCAGTCCGCGGCCCTGAAGCCCCGCAGCCGCAGGCTGTTGCCGACGACGAAGACGGAGGAGAAGGCCATGGCGGCTCCGGCGATCATCGGGTTGAGGAGTCCGGCCGCGGCGAGCGGCAGGGCGGCGACGTTGTAGGCGAAGGCCCAGAACAGGTTGGACCTGATGGTGCCGAGGGTCCTGCGGGCGAGCCGGATGGCGTCCGCGGCGGCGCGCAGGTCGCCGCGGACGAGGGTGAGGTCGCCGGCCTCGATGGCGGCGTCGGTGCCGGTCCCCATGGCGAGGCCCAGGTCGGCCTGGGCGAGCGCCGCGGCGTCGTTGACTCCGTCGCCGACCATCGCGACCGAACGTCCCTCGGCCTGGAGGCGCTTGACGACGTCGACCTTGTCCTCGGGCATGACCTCGGCGACGACGTGCTCGGCGTCGATGCCGACCTCGCGGGCGACCGAGTGGGCCACCGCCTCGTTGTCACCGGTCAGCAGGACCGGCGTCAGGCCCAGGGCGCGCAGCCGGGCGATCGCCTCGGCGCTGGTGTCCTTGACCGCGTCGGCGACCTCCAGGACCGCACGGGCCTCGCCGTCCCAGGCGACGGTGATCGCGGTGCGGCCGGCCGCCTCCGCCTCGGTCCTGGCGCGGGCCAGGGCGGCGGGCAGTTCCATGGCCCACTCGGCGAGCAGCTTCTCGCGCCCGACCAGGACCGCGTGGCCCTCGACGACGCCCTGGACACCGAGACCGGGAACGTTGGCGAAGTCCTCGGGGGCGGGCAGAGCGCCGACCCGTTCGGCGGCTCCCGCGGCCACCGCCCGGGCGATCGGGTGCTCGGAGGCGTGCTCCAACGCGCCCGCCAGCCGCAGCACTTCGCTCTCCTCGGCGCTGCCGGTGGTGTGCACGGCGAGCAGCGTCATGCGGCCGGTGGTGACGGTGCCGGTCTTGTCGAGGACGACGGTGTCGACCTTGCGGGTGGACTCCAGGACCTCGGGGCCCTTGATGAGGATGCCGAGCTGGGCGCCGCGCCCGGTGCCGACCATCAGCGCGGTCGGGGTGGCGAGGCCCAGGGCGCAGGGGCAGGCGATGATCAGGACGGCCACGGCGGCGGTGAACGCGGCGGTCAGTCCGGAGCCGTTGCCGATCCAGAAGCCCAGGGTCGCCAGCGCCAGGGCGATGACGACGGGGACGAAGACGCCGGAGATGCGGTCGGCGAGCCGCTGGGCGGCGGCCTTGCCGTTCTGCGCGTCCTCGACCAGCCTCGCCATCCGCGCCAGCTGGGTGTCCGCGCCGACCCGCGTCGCCTCGACCACCAGCCGGCCGCCCGCGTTCAGGGTGGCCCCGGTGACGCCGTCGCCCACGCCCACCTCGACCGGGACGGACTCGCCGGTGAGCATCGAGGCGTCGACGGCCGAGGTGCCCTCGACGACCGTGCCGTCGGTGGCGATCTTCTCGCCGGGACGGACCAGGAAACGGTCCCCGGCCCTCAGCTCGCCGACCGCAACGCGCTCCTCACGCCCGTCCCGCAGCACCGTCACGTCCTTGGCGCCGAGCTCCAGCAGGGCCTTGAGCGCGGCCCCGGCCTTGCGCTTGGAACGCGCCTCGAAGTAGCGGCCGGCCAGGATGAACGCGGTCACCCCGGCGGCGGCCTCCAGGTAGATGTTCCCCGCGCCGTCACCGCGGGCGATGGTCAGCTCGAAGGGGTGCGTCATGCCGGGCGTGCCCGCGCTGCCGAAGAACAGCGCCCACAGCGACCACAGGAACGCCGCCGACGTGCCGACCGAGATCAGGGTGTCCATGGTGGCCGCACCGTGCCGGGCGTTGGTGAACGCGGCCTTGTGGAAGGGCCAGGCGGCGTAGGTCACCACGGGTGCCGCGAGGGTCAGCGACAGCCACTGCCAGTACTCGAACTGCAGCGCCGGCACCATCGCCATCGCGATGACCGGAACCGCCAGCACCACGGCCGTGACCAGCCGCTCCCGCAGGGGCCGCAGATCGTCGGCGGGCTCGGCGCCCTCCGCGCCGGGCGCGGGCCCGGTCCGGACCGGCTCGGGCTCACGGGCCGCGTACCCGGTCGCCTCGACGGTGGCGATCAGCTCCGGGACCGAGACGTCACCGGCGTAGCTGACCTTGGCCTTCTCCGTCGCGTAGTTGACGGTGGCGGTGACCCCGTCCATCCGGTTGAGCCTCTTCTCGATCCGGGCGGCGCACGAGGCACAGGTCATGCCGCCGATGGCGAGTTCGACCTCGGCCGGTGCGCCGGTCGTACGGGTGGTGGTCATGGCTGCTCCTGACGGGGGGCGTCGGCCGGGGCCCGGCGTGCGGGTCCCGGCCGTGCGAATCGGGTCGACCGGGGAGTGCGGGCCGGGTCAGACGCGGCCGGTCAGCTCGTAGCCGGCCTCGTCGACGACCTCGGCGATCGCGGCGTCGTCCGGCTCGGCGGCGGAGGTCACGGTGACGCGGCCGGTGTCGAGCGCGACGTCGACGCCGGTGACACCGTCCAGCTCGCCGACGACCCGGGTGAGCGTCGCGCTGCAGTGACCGCAGGTCATGCCGGCGACGGCGTACGTGGTGGTGGCGGGGGCGGTGGTGTTCGAGGACATGGCTTCCTCCGGCAGTCGATGAATACGGGGCGGGGGTATCTCCCGTCCGGCTTCCATGTATACCCCTAGGGGGTACCGAACGGCAAGCCGTCACTCGCTTGACTGGGTACCCCCTGGGGGTATGGTGACGTGTATGGAGGGGCCTCCGACTGAGCCGGAGACCCGGAATGCGAGGAGACGACCGCCATGCACACCGGACTGAGGATCACCGCCTTCGCCGCCGCGCTGGCCGCGACTTTCGGCACCGCCTACGGCGTGGGCGGGGGAGTGGACCCGATCGTCGCGCGGAGCGAACCGGCGCCGCACGACGAGCACGGCGAGTCATCGGGGCGACAGCAGCAGAGCGAGCGGCACGCAGGGCGTGGGAGCAGCCCGGTCGGTGGCCTGGAGATCTCCGCGAACGGCTACACCCTCGACCTCGCCACCCCGCGCGTCACCGCCGGTCGGCACACCGAACTGCGCTTCACCGTCCGGGACGCGAGCGGCACGGCGCTGACCGCGTACCAGCGGGAGCACGACAAGGAACTCCACCTCGTCATCGCCTCGCGCGACCTGGTCACCTACCGCCACCTGCACCCCACTCGCGCCGCCGACGGCACCTGGAGCACCCCCGTCGAACTTCCCGAGGCGGGCGGCTACCGCGTCTTCGCCGACTTCACCCCGGCGGGCAAGGGTGCGGAGAACCTCACCCTGGGCGCCGACCTCGCCGCCGCCGGACCCTACGAGCCCGCTCGGCCGCCGGCCCCCGGCAGCACCGCCGGAACCGACGGCTACCAGGTCGAAGTCGCCGGCGCCCTGCGCCCCGGCGAGGCGAGCGAGCTGAAGCTGAAGGTGTCCCGCGCCGGCGAGCCCGTCGACGACCTCCAGCCCCACCTGGGCGCCTACGGCCACCTGGTCGCCCTGCGCTCCGGCGACCTCGCCTACCTCCACGTCCACCCGAACGGCGAACCCGATGACGGCACCACCGCGCCCGGCCCGGAGATCTCCTTCACGGCCACCGCGCCCAGCGCAGGCACCTACCGCCTCTTCCTCGACTTCCGGCACGGGGGCGAGGTCCACACCGCGGCGTTCACCGTGCGCGTCGGATCGGCTCCGGGGGTGCCGGAGTCCGCCCCGAACACCGCGCCGGAGCACTCCGGCGGCCACGGGCACTGACCGGCGGCGCCGTCACCCGGGGAATCCCTCAGGCCGTGACGACCCGCACTCCCGCCTCCTCGAACCCCCGCACCAGCTCCGGGTCGGCCGCCCCGTCCGTCACCAGCGTGTCGACCGACTCGGTCGCGCAGATCCGGGCGAACGCCCGTCGGCCCAGTTTGCTGGAGTCGGCGGCCACGACCACCCGCTCGGCGCGCTCGCAGAGCAGCCGGTTGATCGCGGCCTCCGCCTCGTCGTGCGCCGCGGCGCCGTGCGCGACGTCGACGGCGACGACGCCCAGCACCGCCACGTCGAGCGTCACCTGACCCAGTACCCCGTCCGCGAGCGGCCCGATGAGCTCGTACGACTGCGCCCGGGCCACCCCGCCGGTCACCACGATCTTGAACTGCGGCCGGACGGCCAGCTCGTTGGCGATGTTGAGCGCGTTGGTGACCACGGTCAGCGCGGGGGTGCCGGAAGCCAGGTCGGAACGCACGGCCAGGGCGCGCGCCACCTCGGTGGTGGTGGTGCCCCCGGTCAGTCCCACCGCCTCGCCGGGCGCCACCAGGGCGGCGACCGCCTGTGCGACGCGCTGCTTCTCCGAGGCGCGGCGGGCGGTCTTGTAGCGCAGCGGCAGTTCGTACGACACCCCGTGCACCACCGCGCCCCCGCGCGTGCGCACGAGCATCTGCTGCTCGGCGAGCCGGTCGAAGTCGCGGCGGATCGTTGCGGCCGACACCTCCAGCTCCGTCGCCGCCTCCTCGACGTCCAGCCGGCCGCGCTCGACGAGCAGCTCCAGCAGCGCCTTCCAGCGGGCGTCGCGCGACATCCGCGCCTCCGTTCCTCGATCTCCGCCGACCCTAGCGCACCGCAGCATTCCCTCAGATTGCTTGATTGTGCTTGAAAGATCGCTATATCTTGCAGGAACAATCACCACGTGTTCCGGGAGTGTGCGACATGACGTACGTCGACGACGAGCTCAACAGCCAGCCCGAGTGCTGGACGCGCGCCGCCGAGGAAGCGGCGCGCCACAGGGCGGCGCTGCCGACGGCGGGGGAGCGGGTGGCGATCGTGGGGTGCGGCACCTCGTACTTCATGGCGCAGTCGGCCGCGGCCCTGCGCGAGGACGCGGGCCTCGGCGAGACGGACGCCTTCGCCGCCTCCGAGTTCCCGCGCGGGCGGGCGTACGACCGGGTCGTGGCCCTCACCCGCTCGGGTACCACCACCGAAGTACTGGAACTGCTCACGGAGTTGAAGGGCCGCACGCGCACCGTCGCGCTCACCGCCGATCCTCGGACGCCGGTCATGAGCGCCGCCGACGACGTGGTCGTCCTCGACTTCGCCGACGAACGGTCCGTGGTGCAGACGCGGTTCGCGACGACCGCGCTCACGCTGCTCCGCGCCCACTTCGGCCTGCACACCGACGCGGTCGTCGCCGACGCCCGCGCCGCCCTCGCGGCCGGGCTGCCCGAAGGGCTCGTGGAGCGCACCGAGTTCACCTTCCTCGGCCGGGGCTGGACCGTCGGACTGGCCAACGAGGCGGGCCTGAAGATGCGCGAGGCCTCCCTGTCCTGGACCGAGGCCTACCCGGCGATGGAGTACCGGCACGGCCCCATCAGCATCAGCACCGCGGGCACGGCGACCTGGATGTTCGGCGAGGCGCCGGACGGTCTGGCCGAGCAGGTCCGCGACACCGGTGCGATGTGGGTGCCGGGCGAGCTGGACCCGCTGGCCGAACTGGTCCGCGCCCAGCGGCTGGCCGTCGCCGTCGCCGCCGCCCGGGGGCTCGACCCGGACCGGCCGCGCCACCTGACCCGTTCGGTGATCCTCGCCCCCTGACGCCCGCCGCCCGACGCCCGGGAAGGAACCAGACCGTGCCCCTCGCCACCACCGGCGACCTGGTCGGCCGTGCCGCGGCCGGCCGCTCGGCCGTCGCCGCCTTCAACGTCATCACCCTGGAGCACATCGAGGCAGTCGTCGCCGGCGCCGAGTCCGTGCGGATGCCCGTGATCCTCCAGGTCAGCGAGAACGCCGTGAAGTACCGCTACGGCCGCCTGCTGCCCCTGGCCCGCGCGGCCGTCGCCGCCGCCGAGGGTGCCGCGGTCCCCGTCGCCCTGCACCTCGACCACGTCCAGAGCGACGGCCTGCTGCGCCAGGCCCCGGACGCCGGGTTCAGCTCCGTGATGTACGACGCCGCCCGGCTGCCGTACGCCGACAACCTCGCGGCGACCCGGGCCGCCGCCGACTGGGCGCACGCCCAGGGGCTGTGGATCGAGGCCGAGTTGGGGGAGGTCGGCGGCAAGGACGGCGCCCCGCCGCTCGACGCGCACGCCCCCGGCGCCCGCACCGACCCCGCCGAGGCACACGCCTACGTCGCCGACTCCGGCGTGGACGCCCTGGCCGTCGCCGTCGGCAGCTCGCACGCCATGACCACGCGCACCGCGGTCCTCGACCACGACCTGCTCAAGGAGCTGTCCGGCGCCCTGGACGTGCCGCTCGTGCTGCACGGCTCCTCGGGTGTCCCCGACGGCGAACTCGCGGCGGCCGTCGCGGGCGGCATCGCCAAGGTCAACGTCGGCACCGCGCTCAACATCGCCATGACCGGCGCGATCAGGGAGCACCTCGCCGCCCGTCCGGAGGCGGTCGACTCGCGCGGCTACCTCACCGCGGGGCGGGAGGCCATGGTCCGGACGGTGGCGACACTCCTGCGGGTGGTGGCCCGTACCGCGCCCGTACCGCCGCCTCCCGCTACTCCTTGACCGCCTTCAGCACCACGAACTTCCGGTCGCCCGCCACCAGCCGGCTGTTGCCGAACAGGCGCCGCAGCTTGACGTGGTAGCCCAGGTGCCGGTTGCCGACCACCCACAGTTCGCCGCCGGGGCGCAGCACCCGCCGCGCCCCGGTGAACATCCGCCACGCCGTGGCGTCGGTCGTCGCCTGGTGGGAATGGAAGGGAGGGTTGTTCAGCACCAGGTCGACACTGCCGTCCGGCACTCCGGCCAGCCCGTCGCCGACCCGGAACTCCGCCTGGCCGGCCACCTCGTTGGCCCGGTACGTCGCCTCGGCCGAGGCCACGGCCTGGAACGACTCGTCGGTGAACAGCACCTCGGCGTCCGGGTCGGCCAGCGCCACCGCCGTACCGACCACACCGTTGCCGCAGCCGAGGTCCACCACCCGCCCGAAGCCACCGGTGTCCGGCAGGTGCCGGAGGAAGAAGCGGGTGCCGATGTCGAGGCGGTCGGCGCAGAAGACACCGGCGTGGTTGACGACGGGCCGGCCGGAGAGGAGCGGTCCGACGTCGTCGGGGAGCCGGTAGCCGAGCGGCCAGGGGTTGGCGGGCCGCTTCAGCGCCGGATCGGGCTCCGCGAAGATCAGCCGGGCCTTCTTCACGGCCAGGGACGTCCGGGTCGGGCCGACGATCCGCTCGAACACCCGGAGCGTCGAGGTGTGGATCTCCTTCACCATCCCGGTGCCGACCACGACCGTGCCCTCGTGCAGCGCGGGTGCCAGCCGCAGCAACTGGTCCTCCAGCAGTGCCAGGCTCTTCGGCACCCGCACGAGCAGCACGTCCACGCGGTCCGGCGGCGGGTCCTGCGTGGTGAGCAGGCCGACCGAGCCCGGCTCGACGCCGCCGCGCTCCAGATTGGCCCGCGTCGCCTCCCGGGCGAGGTGCGAGTCGGTGATCTGCACCGGACGGTGCGCCGCCAGCGCCGTCACCAGGGCTCCCCAGCGGTCGCCGACGACCACGACCCTGCCGTCCAGAGGCACCTCTCGCTCCGCGAGGTGGCCGAGGAGGTACTCGTCGGAGGCGTCCCAGGCACGGAGCCGGTCGCGCGCGTCCTCGGGGTAGCGGGACAGCACGTGCTCGCCCCACGGCGTGGTCATCCGGTCGCCGCCGCCGTCGCTGCGGTCGTTCGAGCGGCGGTCGTTCGCGCCGGGGCCGTACGCGCCGGGGTCGTTCGTGCGGCGGTCGTGCGTGCTGCGGTCGTTCATCGTGTGCCCAGGCTAGCCCAGTCCCCGCTCAGCGCCGGTCGCGCCCGGCAGGGCGGCGGGGACCGGGGGCATGATGGGCGGCATGGACGCCGAGCTGTTTCCCAGGGGCCGTACCGAGACCGCGCCCGGCGCCGTGCACGTGCCGGACTGGCTGGCCCCGGAACGGCAGCGCGAGCTGCTGGACGCCTGCCGCGGCTGGGCGCGCCCGCCCGCCGGACTGCGCACGGTGCGCACCCCCGGCGGCGGCACCATGACCGCCCGGCAGGTCTGCCTCGGCCGGCACTGGTACCCGTACGGCTACGCCCCCACCGCCGTCGACGGGGACGGCGCCCCGGTCAAGCCGTTCCCGGCGTGGCTCGACGCCCTCGCCCGCCGGGCGGTGACCGACGCGCTCGGCCCCGACGCGCCGACACCGGCGCCGTACGACATCGCGCTGATCAACTTCTACGACGCCGACGCCCGCATGGGCATGCACCGCGACGCGGACGAGCGCTCCGACGCCCCCGTGGTCTCCCTGAGCCTCGGCGACACCTGCGTCTTCCGCTTCGGCAACCCCGAGACCCGCGCCCGCCCCCACACCGACGTCGAGCTGCGCAGCGGCGACCTGTTCGTCTTCGGCGGCCCGTCCCGGCTCGCGTACCACGGGGTGCCGAGGGTGCACCCGGGCACCGCGCCGCCCGAGTTGGGACTCACCGGGCGGCTGAACATCACGCTCCGGGTCAGCGGCCTCTAGGCCCGCGCCACGGACGGATCATGGGAGACTCCCCCTCATGAGCGGCAAGGCGGACCCCCGGGCGGCGGGGGAAGGGACCACCTCGAGGACGCGGCTGGACCGGGGGCGCGGCGCGCTGGGACCCGCGTTGGAGCTCGTGCACACCGGACGCGCCCCCACCCGGGCCGTCCTCACCGCCGAACTGGGCGTGACCCGGGCCACGGCCGGTGCGGTCGCCGCCGAACTGGAGGCGCTCGGCCTGATCAGGGTGGACGCCCGGCCCGGCGCGGCGGCCGGCTCCCAGGGCCGCCCTTCGCACCGCCTCTCGGTCGCCGAGGACGGGCCCGTCGCCCTCGCCGCCCAGATCCACGCCGACGGTTTCCGCGCGGCCCTGGTCGGTCTCGGCGGCCGGATCGTCGCCACCGCGCCCGGCTGCGAGGTCGTCGACGCCGACCCGGCGAAGGTGCTGGGTTCCGTCGTCGAGGCGGGTACGGAACTCCTGCGGGAGACCGGGCGGCGCTGCGTCGGTGCCGGACTCGCCGTGCCGTCCGCCGTCGCGGAACCGGAGGGTCTGGCCCTGAACCCGCTGCACCTGGCCTGGCCCGCGGGCGCGCCCGTCCGGGAGATCTTCGCGCGGCAGGTGCGCGCCGCCGGGATCGAGGGGCCGGCGTTCGCCGCCAACGACGTCAACCTCGCCGCCCTCGCCGAGCACCGCCACGGCGCCGGACGCGGCGCCCGCGACCTGCTGTGCGTGGCCACCGGTCATCGCGGGGTCGGCGGCGCCCTGGTCCTCGACGGCCGTCTGCACACCGGCAGTTCGGGGCTCGCCCTGGAGGTCGGTCACCTCGCCGTCAACCCCGAGGGCCGCCCCTGCCACTGCGGCAGCCGCGGCTGCCTGGACGTCGAGACCGACCCGCTGGCCTTCCTCACGGCTGCCGGGCGCGAACCGGGACCCGAGGTGTCCCTGCTCCAGCAGTCCTACGACCTGATCCGCGAGCACTACGCCGACCCGGCCGTCCGCACCGCCGCCGAGACCCTCATCGACCGCCTGGGCCTGGGTCTCGCGGGTCTGGTGAACATCCTCAACCCGGACCGCATCATCCTCGGCGGACTGCACCGGGCGCTCCTGGACGCCGACCCGGAGCGGCTGCGCGCGGTGGTCGCCGGGCGCAGCCTGTGGGGTCAGAGCGGCGGCGTCCCGATCCTGCCCTGCGGGCTGGACCACAACAGTCTGGTCGGCGCCGCCGAGCTGGCCTGGCAGCCGGTCCTGGACGACCCGCTGGGCGTACCGGCGTAGCACGGCGTGCGCCTCATGCGGCGGGCGCGTCGCCCCCGCTCGGGGCGTGGCCGAGGTCGACGACGCAGAAGATGTTGTCGTCCGGGTCGGCCAGGACGACGAAGTCGGGGCCGGGCGGGTACAGGTCCCACTCGACGTCCCGCGCCCCGAGGCCGATCAGCCGCCGCACCTCCGCCTGCTGCTCCTCGGCCGAGTCCGTGTACAGGTCGAGATGGAGCCGGGGCCGGGGTTCGGGCCGGGAGTCGCTGCGCATCAGACCGAGGGCGTGCCCGGAACCGTCGGCGTACTCCAGCGTGCGCCAGGTCTCGCTGCTCCACTCCTCCGCGGCGACCAGGGGCAGCGCCTGCGTCCAGAACGCGACGGCGCGGGCGAGGTCCGTGACACCGATGACGGGGATTCCGAGTCTCAGCATGATCCCGACCCTACGTACTGCGCGAGTCCGTTGCCCGGCGACCAGTCGGCGGAGGTGTTCTCGGTCAGCGTGACGACGACGTTGCGGGGTCCGTGCCCGCGTACTCCTCGGAGAGCCGGGCGATCCTGCGGTACAGCGCCTGCTTCCGGTCGGTCGTCCGCCCCGCCCGCAGCGCGATCGCCACGAAGACGATGCCCTCGTCCCGGCGCACGCCTAGGTGTCCGTCGTAGCGCAGGGTGCCGCGGGCGGGGTCGTGGGCGGTCAGGACCTGGAAGCGGTCGTCGGACGGAATGCCGAGCGTCTCGCCCAGGGCGTCGTGGACGACCCGCCCGAGCGCGTCGAGACGGTCGTCGTCGTCGCCCGCCGTACGCGTCGATGCGGACGAAGGGCATGAGCGCTCCTCTTGTCGGGCGGGGCCGCGGCATGGGGCGCGGAACGGGGGGCGTCAGCGCCACTCGACGGCGAACGCCCGCGCCGGGTTCTCGGTGAGGATCCTCCGCACCAGTTCCTCGCCCACGGCGAGCGCCGGCCGCGGAGCCACACGGCGCAGCGGGTACGGCATCCCCGGACCGCCGTCGACCGAGCGGGCGGCCGCGGTCGTCGTGTCGCCGCCGAGCAGCAGCCGGTCGCCGAACCCCGTTTCGGCGAGTTCCCGCAGGGCCTCCGGCGTCCGCCGGTCGGTGGCGTGATGGGCTCGCGACGGCCCGTCGAAGGCCGGCCAGCAGCCCGACCCGGCGGCCTGCCGGTGCACGGCGGCGTCGGGGGAGCGGTTGAGGTGGCCGAGGATCACCCGGTCCGGCGGTACACCCCACTCGCCGCACAGGGACTCCAGGACGTCCAGGGCGCCGGTGCCCAGCTCCAGGTGCACCGCGATCGGCGCCCCCGTCGCGTGGTGCGCCTCGGCCGCCGCAGACAGGGTCCACCGCGCGTGCGCGTCGAGCCCGTGGAAGCCGCCGGCCACCTTGATCAGCCCGGCGCGCACGCCCGACGTCCCGATGCCCCGCGTCAGTTCGGCGACGAAGACCCCGGCGGCCCGGCCCCGCAGCGCCGCGAGCGTGTCCTCGTCGTAGTGGACGTCCTGGTGGAGTCCCGTCGCGGCCACCACGTGCACGCCGGTCTTGCGGGAGAGGCCCGGGAGACCGGCGGCCCGCCGGCCCAGTCCCTACGGCGTCCACTGCACCACCGCGCCGCCGCCCCGCTCCCGGAACGCGGCCGGCTCCGCCCGGGCCGCCGCCGCGTCGTCGAGTTCCTCGCCGGGCGGCCGGGGACTGGCGAAGAACAGATGGTCGTGCGCGTCGCACACCCCCAACTCCTCGCCGGGCACGTCCCCGAGGACCGTGCGGACGGCCCTCACCACTGGCGTCCCCTCGGCAGCAGCCCCCGCCCGGGCGCGGAGAGGTGCAGCACCCGGAAGACCTCACCCTCGGCCCCGTCCGGCGCCTCGCCCGCGTGGAGCGAGAAGTGCACCAGCTCCCAGCGCCCGGTGTCCACGACCGCCGCCGCGAGCAGCGCCCCCTCCACGGCCGCGAGCCGTCCGGTCTCCCGCACCGCCCCCGCCGCCACCTCCGCCGGCGGCACCCCGTCCGGCACCGGTCGCCGCCGCAGGACCGCCACCCGCGCGGGCGAGTCGGCGGCACCGCCCTCCTCGTACGCCAGGCCCGTCCACTGCCGGACCGAGGGCCGGCCGAAGTCGTCGGTGGGCCGCTGGAAGGCGCCGTTCCAGAGGAAGGAGTTCATGCCTTCCACCGTGTGCCACAGGTAGAACGGCGCGTACCGGTTGACCGGCGAGCCGTCCTTCCCGCGCTCGCGGATCAGATACGCCTTGAGGCCGAGCCCGGGCCAGTCGTCCAGCAGGTGCCCGGTGCGGGCCACACGCTCCCTGATGACGTCCATCGAGTAGTCGGCGGGCAGGGTGAAGCCGTACTGCATGGCATGCACGGGTCGTGAATCCTCCGGTCGAATCGGATGGGCGTGAAGTCCGCTACCGCGCACGGGCGTTCGACGGCGCGAGCAGCGAGAGCAGTCCCCGGACCCCCGCGTCGAAGGCGGCGGGCGAGCCGGAGGCGCGGGCCAGGACGTAGCCGCCCTGGACGGTCGCGACGACCGCCGCCGCGATCTCCTCGCCGTCCAGCGAGGGCGCGAACTCGCCCTGCTCCCGGCCCTCCTCCACCAGCTGCGCGATCTGCTCGCGCAGCCAGTCGAGGGTCTCGTCCACGGGGGCGCGCAGGGCGTCGTCGGCGATCACGTCCGGGTCCATCGTCAGACGCCCGACCGGGCACCCGCGCAGCACGTCGCGCTCGCGCCGCAGATACGCCTCGATGCGCTCGTACGGTGTCCCCGGACCGGCGAGCACGGCACCGGCGGCGGCGCGCATCTCCTGGGCCGTGCGCCGGATCGCGGCGAGCGCGAGATCGGGCTTGCCCGTGAAGTGGTGGTACATGCTGCCCTGCCCGGCCCCGGCCCGCTCGAGGATCGCCTTGGGGCTGGTCCCCACGTACCCGCGCTCCCACAGCAGCTCGCGTGTGGACTCGATCAGTCGTTCCGAGGTGCTCATGCACTCACTGTACATACTAGTAGTTACAGAATCGGGCGTTCGACGGGAACGGGGGGAGGCGAAGCCGGAGGAAGCAGCCGCGGACCTCCGGCGTACTCCCCGCAGGGTACGCACACTGCCGCTGGCCGTACGACGCCCCGGACCCCCTCCCGGAGCCAGGCTCGGAAGCGACACGAGAGACATCGCGACCGAGGAGTTGGACGACATGGAGACCCTGGCACAGTTCGGCGACGGCGGGCCCGGCCCGTGGATCCTGCTCTTCCCGGTGATCTGGGCACTGCTCATCGGCGGCGGCATCACCCTGCTGCGCCGCACGGTGTGGCGCGGGCGCCGCGGACCCGGGCGGCTCGGCGCCGTCGAGGACAACTCGCCCATCACCGTGCTCGGCCACCGCTTCGCCTCCGGCGAGATCGACGAGGACGAGTACTGGCGCCGGCTGTCCGTGCTGGACGAGCAGTTCGGCCGGACGGGCAAGGGCGGTGCGGCATGACCACGACGACCGACACCCGGGCCGCGGCCCGGGTCGTGGACGCCGTGAAGGCGTACGGCGGTGGCGACACCGCCGTACACGCCCTCGACGGCGTGAGCGACGACTTCCCGGCCGGCCGCTTCACCGCCGTCATGGGGCCCTCCGGCTCCGGCAAGTCCACCCTGATGCACTGCGCCGCCGGACTCGACACGCTCACCACGGGCGCCGCCCGCATCGGCGACACCGACCTGAGCGCCCTCGACGACCGGCGGCTCACCCTGCTGCGCCGCGACCGCGTCGGCTTCGTCCTCCAGGCCTTCAACCCGGTGCCGACGCTGACCGTCGCCGAGAACATCACCCTCCCCCTCGACCTGGCGGGCCGCCGCGGCGACACCGAGTGGGTCGACGCGCTGATCGACGTCGTCGGACTGCGCGACCGCCTCCACCACCGGCCCGCCGAACTCTCCGGCGGCCAGCAGCAGCGCGTCGCCGTCGCCCGCGCCTTCGCCGGGCAGCCGGACGTCGTCTTCGCCGACGAGCCCACCGGCAACCTCGACTCCCGCTCCGGCGGCGAGGTGCTCGGCCTCCTCGGCCGCACCGTGCGGCAGACCGGGCGCACGGTCGTCATGGTCACCCACGACCCCGTCGCCGCCGCCCACGCGGACGAGGTCGTCTTCCTCGCCGACGGACGCCTCGTCGACCGCATGGACGCGCCGAGTGCCGACAAGGTCCTGGACCGGATGAAAGCCTTCGAGGCGCCGTCATGAACGCCCCCGTCCCCGTCCGTCTGAGCGTCTCCTTGCTCAGGGCCCACAAACGCCGCTTCGCCGGGACCTTCCTCGCCGTGGTCCTCGGCGCCGCCTTCCTGCCCGGCACCCTGGTCATGGGTGACACGCTCCGCGCGAGCTTCGACACCATGTTCGGCGACGCCGTCGGCGGCACCGACGCCATCACCACGCCGGGCGAGAGCCAGGGCGTACGGCGGCCCGTCGGCACCGACCCGGTCCGGACGATCGAGCGGGTGCCCGGCGTCGCCGCAGCGGCCCCCAGCATCCAGGGCGCCGGCCAGCTCGTCGGCGCGAACGGCGAGCCGAGCGGCGGCCAGGGCCCACCCACCGTGGCCGGCAACCGGATCACCGAACCGGAGCTGAACCCGTACCGCCTCGCCGAGGGGCACGCCCCACAGAAGTCCGGCGAAGTCGTCGTCAACCGCGGCACCGCCGAGAAGGGCGGCCTGGCGATCGGCGACATCACGACCCTGCGCACCCCCGACCCGGTTCGGGTCACCGTTGTCGGACTCGCCACCTTCGGCGGCGAGGACGGCATGGCATAGGTGACCCGTCACCGACCCGCTCGCCCTGGACCGCACCTTGGACCTGGGCACCGTCCACGGCTCGCTCGACGACCTGGGCACCGACGGCATCGCGGTCACCGCCAGCGAGGCGGACGAGTTGGGCCTGACCACCGGCGACACCACACGCCTCACCTTCCTTGCCCGGCAAGGCGGTTCGGCAGGAGGGAGCGCGTCCGCCTCGACCGGGCCCGCTGCCGCTTGCCGCCGCGTATCGTGCCGCCGCTCGCCGTCCGTCCCGCGTTCCCCGGGCGGCCGACGCGCCGTCAGGGTCGGTGCCGTCCCCGCCGGTCGCCGACCGCCGCGGACGCGCACCCGCCTTCCGGGCGGCGCCGGAACCGCGACGCACGGTCCGCGGCAGCGGACGGTCACCGCCCGGTCAGCCGACAGCGGCCGACCGGGCGGGAGCGGGTTGGGGACTGCCGAGTCCGACCGCGTGCTCGACCTCGGCGAACGCGGCGGCCGGCACCTCTTCGACCAGACGACGCGGCGGGCGGGCCGACACGGGTGGCGCGGCGGGTGGGCGGGCGGTGACGGCCGTCGGGAGCGTGAACCAGACGACCTTGCCCGATTCGCCCTCCGGCCGTGCGCCCCAGCTCTCGCTCATCGCGGCCACCATGGCGAGCCCGCGCCCGCACGTGGCCAAGGGCTCGGCGTCGTCCACGACGGGCAGCCGCGGATCGTGGTCGCGCACGGAGACCGTCAGCCGGTCCAGGAGCAGTGCTATTTCCACGGTGCACGTCTTGTCCGGCCGGGCGTGCAGGTGGACGTTGGTCAACAACTCCGTCACGCCGAGCACCGCCCGGTCGATCAGGAGATCCATATGCCAGTAGCGCAATTGCGCAGATACGATTCTGCGGACCTGGCCGATCCGCGACGGCAGGGCTTGCAGCTCCACCGTGCAATGTCTGCTTGGGTGACTGATCACGGCTGCGACTCCCCGACATAGAGGTCCGGAAGAACACGGAGTTCGGATCCAGCGAGGCGCACACGGCGCACGCCGCCCGCTGTCATGGCCGGCGGGCTGGTTCGCAGCGTTATCGCCGGTAAACCCAGAGTGACGTGAGACCAGCGTGACGCAAGGGGCGAGGCACCGCAACTTACGGACATCTCTCAGACGCGGCGTCCGGCCGCACTGCGCACCGCCTCGATGAAGCGGCGGGCCGCGGGCGGACCCGGCTCGCCGGGGGCGGGGTCACGCTCGCCGAGGGTCAGCAGGTACCGCTTGCCGTTGAGGTCGGCGAGCGCACGGTCCTCGGGGCCGAACCACGGGCGGGAGGCGCGCACCGCCTGCACCGGCGCGCTGTCTATCTCGCTGCCGTAGCTGGTGAGCAACTCGACCCGGCCACCGCTGATCCGGACCGTCCCGGCCCGGGTGAGTGACCGCAGCCGTTTGCCGATCCGCACCCCCGTGGCCCTGAACTCCGGCTCCGCCATGGCCGTCGCCCCCTCGTGCCCGTCGGTTGTCGGCCCGTGCACCGACCGCGATGCTCCCGGTACCGGCTCGTGTCGTGCTCCGGTGTGCGCCCGCGACGGGAATCCGGTCCCGCCGCTGGCAGTCTGCCCGCACCGCGCCCCGAGCACCAGTACGCGCCGCCCCTTTCCGGAAGAGACCGGAGCACTCGCACGAATGCGCCCCCGCCGCGTCCACCGCGCCGCCCCAGGGGTGTCTTTGGGGCTCCCAAAGAGGTGTTTATGCAGGTGAGAAGCGTGCGGAAGGTGTTTATGATCGAGTTGTCGGCCGCGCTGTCCGCCGTCGGCGCGCAGCGTAAGGAGCCCCGAAGTGAGCACTGACCGGCAGACCGCCCCCGGCGCAACCCTCGACGTCGACCGCAGCGACGCCGCCTACCGCGCCTGGCTGAAAGAGGCCGTCCGCAAGGTCCAGGCCGACGCCAACCGCTCGGCCGACACCCACCTGCTCCTGTTCCCGCTCCCCGAGCGCTGGGGCATCGACCTGTACCTGAAGGACGAGTCGACCCACCCGACGGGCAGCCTCAAGCACCGCCTCGCCCGCTCCCTGTTCCTCTACGGCCTGTGCAACGGCTGGGTCCGGCCGGACCGACCGGTGATCGAGGCGTCCAGCGGCTCGACGGCCGTCTCCGAGGCGTACTTCGCGAAGCTGATCGGCGTGCCGTTCATCGCCGTCATGCCCCGCACGACGAGCACCGAGAAGATCCGCCTGATCGAGTTCCACGGCGGACGGTGCCACTTCGTGGACGACTCCCGGCGAATGTACGAGGAGTCGGCCCGCCTCGCGGCGGAGACCGGCGGCCACTACATGGACCAGTTCACCTACGCCGAACGCGCCACCGACTGGCGCGGCAACAACAACATCGCCGAGTCGATCTTCCGTCAGCTGCGGCTGGAACGGTATCCCGAGCCGTCCTGGATCGTCGCCACGGCCGGTACCGGCGGCACCTCCGCGACCCTCGCCCGCTACGTCCACTACATGCAGTACGACACCCGGGTCTGCGTCGCCGACCCGGACAACTCCTGCTTCTTCGAGGGCTGGACCACCGGGGACCCCGAGGTGGCCTGCGACCACGGTTCCCGCATCGAGGGCATCGGCCGGCCCCGGATGGAGCCGAGCTTCGTGCCGGGCGCGATCGACCGCATGATGAAGGTGCCGGACGCGGCGAGCGTCGCGGCGGTGCGCGCCCTGGAGCGGGCGATCGGGCTGAAGGCGGGCGGTTCCACGGGCACCGGGCTGTGGAGCGCGCTGAAGATCGTCGCCGAGATGGTGGCCGCGGGGGAGCGGGGCAGCGTCGTGACGCTGCTGTGCGATCCGGGGGACCGGTACCTCGACAAGTACTACTCGGACGACTGGCTCGCCGAGCAGGGCCTCGACATCGGGCCGTACACCGCGGCGATCGGGTCCCTGCTGCGCACGGGCGCCTGGCCCCACTGACCGACCACGGCCCGTGCCGGGCTACGGACGCCGCAGCCGCCGGTCCAGCGATGTCACCGCGCCCCGGAAGGCGCGTCCCAGCCCGGGACGCGCCCGGTCGAGCACGAAACGGAACAGCGCGGTGCCGTCCGCCGCGAACGTCCACCGCACCCGTGTGCCGGTACCGGCCGGTGTCAGCCGCCACTCCTCCAGCATCGCCCGGGCACCCGGTGCGTTGGTGACGTCGACCCGGTAGGCGTACACCTCGGGACGCTCGGCCGCCAGCACCGTCTCCACGAAGCGCGTACCGCCTCTGAGCCGGATCTCGCGCCCCGCGCCCTCACCGATGGGCCGGGCGAACGTCACCGCCGAGAACCACGCCGTCCAGCCGGGCACGTCCTCGGCCAGGGCGCGGAAGACCGCGTCGGGAGCGGCGGAGATCTCCCGGGCGAAGACCAGGCGTACCGGCGCCGTCTCGACGAAGTCGAGACCCACCGGACGCAGTCGGCGCGCCATGACCACCACCCCCTTGTGCGAAGCCGCGCGTGCGGACGTTCGGCCGGGTGGCGCCACCATAGCCCCGGGCGCGTCGAGTGTCAGCGTGGCGGGGGCCACACGGAATGCCGGCGCCGCGCATCGCAGGGACAGGCCCGCGAGCTGCCGCACACGGCAGGGGACCTTGCGTACGCCGAAGCCGAAGCCCCCGCTCCCGCCGACGTCAGTCGGCCGCGGGCTCCGGCTCGCCCGCCACGACCAGCCCGAGGTGCTCGGCGACCTCCGCGCGAGCCCCCGCCGACAGGCCGGAGTCGGTCACCAGCGTGTCCACCTGCTCCAGCGTCGCGAACGAACTCAGGCCCACCACGCCCCACTTGGTGTGGTCCGCCACCACCACGACACGCCGTGCCGACTGCACGAGCCGCCGGTTGGTCTCGGCCTCCGCGAGGTTCGGCGTGGACAGGCCGGCCTCGGTCGATATGCCGTGCACACCCAGGAACAGCACGTCGAAGTGGAGGGTCGCGATCGCCTGGTCGGCCACCGGGCCCACCAGCGAGTCGGAGGGCGTGCGCACCCCGCCGGTGAGCACCACCGTCGCCGCGCCCTGCCGCGCCCCCGAGGTGCGCTGCGCCACGTGGAACACGTCGGCCACCCGCACCGAGTTGGTGACCACCGTCAGATCCGGCACGTCCACCAGCCGGTGCGCCAGGGCGTACGTCGTCGTGCCGCCCGACAGGGCGATCGCGGCGCCCGGCGCGACCAGTTCCGCGGCGGCCCGCGCGATGTCCTCCTTGGCGGTCGGCTCCAGACCCGACTTGGCCTCGAACCCGGGCTCGTGGGTGCTCGCCTCGGCCACCGGGACCGCGCCCCCGTGCACCTTCTCCAGGACGCCCTGCCGGGACAGCGCGTCCAGGTCGCGGCGGACCGTCATGTCCGACACGCCGAGCTTGCGGGTCAGCTCGTTGACCCGGACCCCGCCCCGGCGGCGCACCTCGTCGAGGATCAGGGCGCGTCGCTGCTCCGCGAGGAGGTTCGGATTCTCACTCACGTACGCTCCGGTCCTTTCGCCGCAAAACCGTCCGACACGCCGACGCACTCGCTCCGATGAGGACTTCTCCCCGCACCCGTGCGCGGACGTCCCATCCTCGCACGCCCCGCGACGGCCCGCGCCACCGCCTGCCCGGCCGCACCGGTCACACGGATCGGGGAGATTGCGTGCCGAGGGGTGTAGGACGCCCGCGGAGTGGAGATCCTTGTGCCCGCACGGACACAGCCGACGGCGCGTCACGGGGGAGTGCGGACAGTGAAAGAGGCGCAGGAAAGGGCCGGGAAGGGCAGGAGGGGCGGGAGGGGCGGGAGGGGCGACAGAAGCGGCACCGCCCTGGAACTCCTGGTGCACGGAGTGGGCGGCACGACACCCGCCGAGATGCTGGACGACCCGCGCACCGTGCGGATCACCGGCGACCACGTCGCGGCCGTCTTCCGGCGCAGCGAGGACGCCGACGCCGAGTCCCGGCCCGGGGACTACCGCGGCCGACCGGTGCCCGAGGCCTACGTCTGGTGCAACCTCACCTCCGGCAACGGCACCCGCGCCCTGTGGCTGCTGCTCCTGCCCTTCATGGTGGTCAACCTCGCCCACTGGATGCGGCCCGCCGCCGACGGCCGGATCCGCACGGTCCGCCTCTACGGGCTGCTGCTGCGCCTCACCGGCCTCACCCTGACGGTGCTCCTGGTCGGCGCCGCCTGCGAGGTCGCCCTCGACCTCGTCGCCTGGCAGTGCGCGGGCACGCACGCGTGCGTGGAACGGCACTCCTGGCTGGGCTTCCTGTCGCCGGTGATGTCGGACGGCGGCTGGTGGAGCCCGCCCGGCCGCAGGCTCGCCCTCGCGGCCGCGGTGCCCGCCGCGCTGACCGGGCTGCTGTGGTACCTGTCGCTGCGCACCTGGCGCGCGTACGAGTCCCAGCAGCCCATGGCCCGCGAGAACGACCCGGAGGAGAACCCCCGCGGCGGCGCGCTGAGCCGGCCCGGGTTCTGGTACGGGCGCCGCCTGGTGGCCCGGCTGCGTGCCGCCCACACCGCCGCCGGGCTGCTGACCGTCGCCGCGGGGGTCGGCGTTCCGGCGGCCCGCTTCGACCGCCGGCCGGGCGGACCCGCGCTGCTCGACACACTGGGATGGGTGCTGCTGGGGGCACTGGTCACGGGGGCGGTCGCCGTGGTGGCGGTGGTGTGCCGCCGGGGCCGCAGCGAGCGGCGCCTCGACCGGGAACTCGACGCCCGCCTCGTGCGCAGCCTGCCGCTCGCCGCCCTCCTCCTGTTCGTCCTCGCCCTGCTGTACGGCGGCTGGGCCCGCCCCGGATGGACGTCGCACGGGCGGCTCTCGGGGGACCTGGCCTTCGGCAGCGTCGCCCTGGTGCAGGGGCTGCTCGTCATCGCGCTGGCCGTGGTCGCCCACCTGCTCCACCGCAGCCGCCCCGACGCCCGGGCCGCCGTCCGGGGCCTGGGCGGTCCCGCCGTGGCCATGCTGGCCTGCGCGCTGGGCGGGGTCATGTCCGGCGGCGTCGCCCAGCGCGTCTCCGACTGGATGGACGGAACCGGCACGTTCCTCGAAGGCCCGCCCGTCCTGCTGACCTGGCAGGCGTCCGTCATCCCGCCGCTGCTTCTCGTGCTGCTGCTGATGTGCGCCGCGCTGGCCCGGCACACGCTGCGCCTGGCCCACGCGGAACGGGACGCGGTGGAACACGACCACCCGGGGCAGACCGGGGACCCGGCGCGCACCCGGCGCATCGCGCTGACCCGGGCCACGGCCACGCTCACCGACCGGGCGCCCCTCCTCGTCGCCCTCACCTCCACCGCGACCCTGCTGCTCGGCGCCGGAGCCCTGGTGGGCGCCCTGGCGACCGACCAGGTGCCCGGCGAGGCCGCGCGCGGCACGTACGCCGTCGTCCAGGGCGCCGCGCAGACCGCACAGGAACTGGGCTCCTGGCTGATCGGCCTCGGCTTCATACTGTTCGTCACCTGGGGCCGGCGCGCCTACAAGGACGCCTCCGCGCGGCGCACCATCGGCATCCTGTGGGACGTCGGTACCTTCTGGCCGCGCGCCGCGCACCCCTTCGCACCGCCCTGCTACGCCGAGCGCGCGGTGCCCGACCTGACCTGGCGCATGGCGACCTGGACCCGCGTCACCGGCGGGCGGCTGGTCATCTCCGGGCACTCGCAGGGCAGCGTCCTCGCCGCCGCCGCGTCCTGGCAGCTCGAGCCGTCCGCCCGCAAGCGGGTCGCCCTGCTCACCTACGGCTCCCCGCTGGAGCGGCTGTACGGCCGCTGGTTCCCGGCCCACTTCGGTCCCGACGCGCTCGCCTCGCTGCACGAGGAGGTCGACTGCTGGCGCAACCTGTACCGGCGCACCGACCCCATCGGCGGCCCGATGCGGCTGCCGGGCGACGCGGGCCCCGCAGTGGACCGCGCACCCCTCAAGGACCCGTTGACGTACGGCCGCACCGAACTCCACCCGCTGCCCGCGCCGATCCTCGGCCACTCCGACTACCAGGCAGACCCCGCCTTCGCCGAGGAACGCGCGCGGCTGCTGGCCCGGCTGCGCCCGGAGGTGCCGGCGCCGCGCCACACGGGCGGAGCGGCGACGTCCGTCCCGGCCGCGGACGACGCGACCGGGAACTGCTGAGACCCGCCGGGTCCCGCCGTCGGTTCCGCTACGGCAGCTCGGGCAGGTCCTCGGGGTACAGCAGCGTCAGGTCGTCCGTGCTGGGGTCGGACAACTGGGCGACCCGGCTCGCGTGCCGCTCCACCATCGCCTCGAAGGTCTGGCGGGCGGTGCGGCCGTTGCCGAAGGCCGGGCCCTTGGGGATCTCCGTGAAGTACTTCGTCAGTGCCTCCGACGTGCCCGGTCCCAGCCGGTACTCGTGCTCGTCGGCCTGCTGCTCCACGATTCGCAGCAGTTCCCCGGGGCCGTAGTCGCCGAAGGTGATGGTGCGTGAGAAACGGGAAGCCACACCGGGGTTGACGGACAGGAAGCGCTCCATCTCCGTCGTGTACCCGGCGACGATCACCACGACCGCCTCCCGCTGGTCCTCCATCAGCTTGACCAGCGTGTCGATGGCCTCCTTGCCGAAGTCCCGGCCAGCGTCCTCGGGGGAGAGGGCGTACGCCTCGTCGATGAACAGCACGCCGCCGTGCGCCCGCTGGAACGCCTCCTGGGTGCGGATCGCCGTCGAGCCGATGTGCTCGCCCACCAGGTCCACCCGGGACACCTCGACCAGGTGGCCCTTGTCCAGTACGCCGAGCGAGGCGAGGATCTCGCCGTACAGCCGGGCGACGGTCGTCTTGCCGGTGCCGGGGGAGCCGGTGAAGACCAGGTGCCGTTTGACCGACGCGGCCTTCAGGCCCGCCCGCTGCCGGCGCCGGCCCACCTCGATCATGTCGGTCAGCGCCCGCACCTCGCGCTTGACGCTGTCCAGGCCCACCAGGGCGTCCAGTTCTCCCAGCACGGCCTTCGAGGTGCGGGCAGGCTCCGGCGAGGCGGCGGCCGCGACCAGGGGCTCCTGCTCGGTGGTGCGCTGCCCGGGGATCGAGCCCAGCAGACCGGGGGACTGGGCCGCCGTCTGCACCACCGGCTCGGGCGCCGCGGCGGGCGTCGTCAGACCGGTGCTCTCGTCGCTGGTGCAGTCCTCGACCAGCGGCCCGGAGTCGTACGCCGCGTCGGGGCCGCCCTCCGCGAATTCGAACCCACCGCGCGCGCACCGCTCCGTACGGCACTTGCGCAGCGTCGTACGGCACCCGTCGATCACGTGGAAGCCGTACCCCGCGCTGCCGGTGACCCGGCAGTTCAGGAAGCTGCCGCGGCCGCCGGCCGACACGTAGACGCCCGCCTCGGAGGGGGAGTCGACCGTGCAGCGCTCGATGGTGGGGTCGGCACCCTTGGTGACGATCACACCGGTGCGATTGCCGTCCAGGGTGCAGTTGTTCAGGGTGCCGCCGCTGCCGTGGTCGCGGAACCAGGCGCCGGTGGCGGCGTCCCGGATGCGGCAGTCGTCGAGCTGCGCGGTGGCGCCGTCGCTCACCGAGACGGCGGTGTTGCGCACCTGGGAGAGGTCGCTGTCGACGACGTCCGCGCGCGAGCCCCGGTCCAGGACGAACAACGCGTCCGGCACGTCGTGCACCCGGCAGGAGTCGAGCACCGCGGTGGCACCGTCGGAGACCCAGACCGCCGGGTAGTCGCCGGTGCTGTCGAAGATCTCGCACTGGTTGGCGTCCACGCGCGTGCCCGGGTCCCACACCGACAGGCCGTTGCGCCCGAACTGCCGCACGCTGGTGCGGGTCAGGGTGAGGACCGAGCGGGACCTGAGGTCGACCGCGTTCTCCGGGATGTCGTGGATGCGGCAGTCGGCGAGGGTGAGCACCGCGTCCGTGTCCAGCGTGACCCCGTCGCCGGTGGTGCGGTGCACGTCGCAGTCGGTCAGGTGCGCCGTGGCCCGGCCGGTCACCTGGACGCCGCTGCCCCGGACCTCGTAGACCTCGCAGCCCACCGCCTCCAGGGCGGAGCCCTCGCCCGTCGCCGTCAGTCCGGAACCCGCCGCGTGGTGCACCCGGCAGCGGTCCAGCCGGGGGTGGGCGCCGGAGCGCACGGCGACGCCCGCCTGCCCGGCCGCCACCACCTCGCACTCCTCGAACACGCCGCCGCCGCCGTCCAGGACGGCGATGCCGACACCGGCCGGATTGTCGACCGAGCAGCGCCGCACCGTGGGACGCGCGCTGCCGCGCACCTCTATCCCGGAGGCGGAACGCGCGACGACGCGCAGACCCAGCAGCTCCGGCGTTCCGTCCTCGACCAGCACCGCGGGGGCCGCCGCGTCCTGGCCCTCGACGTGCAGGTCCTGGATCACCGCCGAGGCGCGCACGGTCAGCGGGACACCGTCGGTGGGCGCGATGCGCACCGAGCCCTGGGCGCCGTCGGGCCCGCGCAGGGTCACCGCCCGCTGGACGACGAGGTTCTCCCGGTAGGTCCCGGGGGCGACGGTGAGCACGTCACCGTCGGCCGCTGCCTCCAGGGCGGCGGCGAGCGATGCGTACTCACCCGTGCGGCGCCGCCACCGCGAGGTGCCGGTGTGCGTCACCTGGACCGTGCCCTGTGCCATGGCGTTGCTGTGCCCCCACCTCGTCGTACGCGGGTCGTCGCCGATTCGGTTCGGCCGGTCCACCGTAGCGTGCGCGCAGGCGGTGAGTTGACCGGAGGCTCAAGCCCGTCAACTGCCCGCGCCGGTCCTGCCCCAGTCCGGGCCCGCCCGCTCCCACTCCCGCTCAAGGCGTGCGTACCGGCGGCGGACCAGGCGCCAGACCACGATCCGCCGGACGGCCTCCACGAGGGCCGCGGCCGCCACCGCGGTGCCGAACCCGGCAAGCACGGCGTGGGTGGTCGCGGTGGCGGAGTCCAGCGGGCGGGCCACCTCACGGCCCCGCGCGTCCGTCCAGAGCGCGAACCGGTCGCCGCTGCGCGGGTCGTCGAGGCCCACCAGGACGGGGGCCTCGTGCCGTGAGCCGTCCGGCCCCGTCCAGCCGGCCAGGACACGGCTGCGCAGGCCTTCCCCCGAACTGCCCTCCGGGTCGACACTCAGGGGCGAACGCTCCAGGGCACGGACCACGGTGGCCGTCACCCGGTGCCGGGACTCGTGCTGTTCGCGCACCGACCGCTGCAGCGCGTGCTGCGCGGCGCCGCCCACGAGGGCGCCGATCAGAGGGGCCACGGACAGCATCAGCAGCAGCGCCGTCAGCGCCACCCAGGCCTCGGCCAGGTCGCTCGCGCGGCACAGGGGATTGCCTCGCCAGCGCCAGAGACCCCTGATCGCTCGCACGCCCACGCCCTCTTCCCGCTCTGCTCCGCATCCCCCCCGCCGAGCCGTCCACGCCGACCCCGGCCGGACCGGTGGGCCGCGGGAACGTGCCGCCCCCGCTCGCCGGCCCGGGCCGGACCGGTTCTCATGGACCTCTCATCAAGCCCAACGCGCCGATCCCGCAACGGGTTCCCGTCACAGGGCCGTTCGTCCGAAACGTGGTCCGGTGCCGTGCGTCCGGCGCGAACGGCCGCACGTCACTCGACGATCCGCACGGGATCGCCCACCCTGACCGTGCCGCCGCCGAGGGGGACCAGGCTCTGCCCGAAGACCAGCCTGCCGTCGACGCGCCGGTGCCGGCCGAGGCTGCGCAGCGGCTCGGCGCCGCGGCCGGCGGTCTCCTGGTCGGTGGTGGTCACCACGCACCGCCCGCACGGCTTGGCCACCCGCAGGACGACCTCGCCGACGGCGACGCGCGACCAGGTGTCCTCGGCCCAGGGCTCGGTGCCGGACACGACCAGGTTCGGCCGGAAGCGGTTCATGGGCAGCGGGCCCTCGTCCGCGTGCTCGCCCCGTGCGATCAGTGAGTTGAGCGCGTCGAGCGAGGCCGTGGTGGTCAGCAGCAGCGGGAAGCCGTCCGCGAAGGAGACGGTCTCGCCCGGCAGGGCGTACTCCGGGTCCACGGGGCGGCGGGTGGCCGGATCGTCGAGGTGCACCAGCCGGACGTCGGCTCCGAGCAGTGCGCTGCACCAGGCGTGCGCGGCCTCGTCCTCGGCGGGCAGCGCCTCGACCTTGTCGCGGAAGATCCGCACCGTCACGCTGACCGGCGCGCGCGGGACCGGCACCGTGAGCGGTGCCATGCCGGGCGCGGACAGCCGTACGCCGCCGCCGGGCAGGAGCTCGGCGACGGCCAGGGCGAGGCGCGGCTGCGTGCGTTGCGTGACGACCTTTCCCCCGTCGTCGATCAGCATCCAGCGTCGGTCTCCGGCCGGCCCCCAGGGCTCCACGACAACCTCCTGGAGCGGCAGGCTCCGGAAGGCCTTGACCGGATGGACGTGGATCGACTGCAGTCGCGCGTATCCCATGGTGTCATGGTGCCAGGTGGCACCGACAGCCCCGAGGACGGCTCAGTAACCGCGGTACTGCTGCTGGTTGTACGGATCCTGGTACGGCGCGGGGGCCGGCCGGGGAGCCGCGGGACGCATCGCCTCGTACCCCGCCGGGCCGGGCGCGGCCGGGCGGGGCTGCTGCGGCTGCTGGGGGCCGGGGTATCCGCGCGGGGCGGTCGCCTGGTGCGGGATGTACGCGGCCTGGGCCTGCTGCAACGGGGCGGGCTGCGGGGCCTGCTGCGGATATCCGTAGGAGGGCTGCGAGGGGCCCGCCGGGAGGGCGGGCAGGGCGGACGGCAGCGCGGGCAGATGGCTGCTGCTCGGCATGTCGTACGCGGCGGGGACCCGGATCGGGGCGATCTGCGGTGTGCCCCGTTCGGCCACGAGCGAGTCGTAGATCGGAGTGTCCGGGAAGGAGGCGGAGTAGTAGCCGCCGCCATAAGTGGAGCGGGGGGAGGTCATGGCCATAAGTTAAGCCCACGATGTGCTGGTTGGGGAGACCGATAAGAGGGTTGTTTTCCGTGTCCGCAGTGACCCGGCATCCTCAATGCGAGCGAACTTGGCAAAATGGGGCGTCATGCCGCGAGTTTTTGCGGTAAAGGCGGAGTTCCGGGAGGGTTACCGGCGGTTGACCGAACCTTCTGCGGCACTCCTCTCCAAGGGCGGGTGGCCCGGAGAATAGGTTGGGCGTCGAGAACTCGACGATTCGCCGGGAAGCGGCCCGGCTCGGTGAC
Source organism: Streptomyces sp. NPDC085944 (assembly GCF_040686295.1). Classification (NCBI taxonomy): domain Bacteria; kingdom Bacillati; phylum Actinomycetota; class Actinomycetes; order Kitasatosporales; family Streptomycetaceae; genus Streptomyces; species Streptomyces sp. NPDC085944. The sequence continues at coordinate 368,237 of NZ_JBFBJX010000002.1, forward strand.
ACGTGATGGGGGCGGGCATGTCAATGCCGAAAGGATCGAACACCCCGGTGCCGACGACGGCACTGCGGGTCGAACTGGGCTGGCGATCCGGCCCGGGCGTGCCCGACGCGGACGCCTCCGCCCTCCTCCTGGTGGGCGGCAAGGTCCGTTCCGACACGGACTTCGTCTTCTACAACCAGCCGGCCCACTCCTCCGGCTCGGTCCGCCACGAGGGCAAGCGGGACGCCGGCGGCCGGGTGACCGACAGCCTCCTCGTCGACCTCGCGCGCGTGGAGCCCGCGATCGAGACCGTGATCCTCGCCGCCTCCTCGGACGGCGGGCCGTTCGGACAGGTCCCCGATCTGTACATCGAGGTCCGCGACGCCGCGCGGAACACCGTCGTCGCCCGCTTCGACAACCCGGGCGCGACCGTCGAGACCGCCTTCGTGCTGGGCGAGTTCTACCGCCGGCAGGGCGCCTGGAAGTTCCGCGCCGTGGGCCAGGGGTACGACAGCGGACTCGAGGGCCTGGCCACCGACTACGGCATCGCCGTGGACGAGCCGCAGCACGCACCGTCGGCCGCGCCTCCCGCGCCGGTGACACCACCCGCACCCCCCGCTCCGCCGGTCACGATGCCGCCTCCCGCACCTCCCGCTCCGCCGGTCACGATGCCGCCTTCCGCTCCACCCGCGGCACGGCCGTCGGCCGCCGCGCCGCCCTCCGCCGCGCCGGTCCGCCTGACCAAGGTCACGCTCACCAAGTCGGCGCCCTCCGTCTCGCTGACCAAGCAGGGCGGCACCTCGGGCGCCATGCGCGTCAACCTCAACTGGCAGGTGCGCAAGCAGTTCTCGGGCTGGGGACGCAAGCTCGGCCGCCCGGTCGCGATGCACGACGACCTCGACCTCGACCTGTGCTGCCTGTACGAACTGAGCGACGGCAGCAAGGGCGTCGTCCAGGCACTCGGCAACGCCTTCGGGGCGCTGGACCGGCCGCCGTTCATCCACCTCGACGGCGACGACCGCACCGGCGCCGTGTCGACCGGCGAGAACCTCACCATCAGCCTCGACCACAAGCAGTACTTCCGGCGCATCCTCGTCTTCGTGACCATCTACGAGGGCGCCCGCTCCTTCGCCGACCTGCACGCCACGGTCACCCTCCAGCCGCAGTACGGCGCCCCGGTCGACTTCTCGCTCGACGAGTGCACCGTGCCCTCGACGGTGTGCGCCCTCGCGCTGATCACCAACACCGGAAACGACCTCGTCGTCCAGCGCGAGGCCCGCTACCTGGTGCCCGATCGCGGGGTGAGCCCGCAGCGGACGGTCGACCACGCCTACGGCTGGGGCATGAACTGGACCCCCGGCCGCAAGTGACCCGCTCCGGGGCGGGCGCTCAGCCCTCCTCGGGCACGGCGTCGGGACGGGCGTAGGTGCGGCCCTTCCAGGCCGCGCCGCGCCCCCGGTAGTGCTGCACCGCCGAGTCGACCGTCATCAGGAGGTACAGGAACGCGGTGAAGGGCAGCAGCGGCGCGAGCCACCGGGGCTGCCGGTAGTAACGGAGCATCGGCAGATACGTCCCCGCCATCACCAGCCAGGCGGCGGCGCCCGGCAGGGCCGTCGTGCCCTGCCCCGCCGCCAGGCCGACGACCACCGCAGCGGGCGGCACCAGATACACCAGCGCGAGGCCGATCACCGTTCCGGCGAGTGCCAAGGGGTTGTGCCGCAATTGCGCGTAGGCGCTGCGCGAGACCATCCGCCACAGGTCGTGCAGCCGCGGATAGGGGCGCACGCTGTCCACCCGGTCGGCCAGGCCCAGCCAGACCCGGCCGCCCGCGCCTTTGACCGCGCGGGCGAGGGCCACGTCGTCGATGACGGCCTGCCGGATGGCGTCCGGGATCCGCGCCCGCTCGGCGGCTTCGGTCCGCAGCAGCACGCACCCGCCCGCCGCGGCCGCCGTCCGCGTCCCCTTCTTCCCCCCGCTCCCCGCGCGGCCACCGCCGATCCACCGGAACGGATACAGCTGGGCGAAGAAGTAGACGAAGGCCGGCACCACGAGCCGCTCCCAGAGGCTCTCCACCCGCAGCCGGGCCATCTGGGAGACGATGTCGAACCCTCCGGTGCCGGCCGCCGACACCAGGGCGCGCACACTGTCCGGCGCGTGCGCGATGTCGGCGTCGGTCAGCAGCAGGTACTCGGGTTCACGCGCGCGCGCCAGGTCGATGCCGTGCCGCACCGCCCACAGCTTCCCCGTCCAGCCGGCGGGCGGCTCCCCGGGCGAGGCCACGGTGAGCGGCAGTCCGCCGTGCCGCCGGGCCAGCTCGCAGGCCAGCTCACCCGTGCCGTCCGTGCTGCCGTCGTCGATCAGGAAGACCTCGGCCCGCCCCGGATAGTCCTGGGCGAGCAGCGAGGGCAGGCTCGCGGGCAGCACCGCCGCCTCGTCGCGCGCCGGAACGACGACGCACACGGGGGGCCACACGCCGGGCTCCTCCCGGGCCGGGAGTCTGACGTCCGTACGCCAGAAGAAGCCCCGGGCGAGCAGCAGCCACAGCCAGGCGGCGAGGGAGAGGGCTGACCCGAAGGTCACGACGGTCACGACGAAAGTCCACGCATCGGCGCTCACGTGCGCAGTCTGCCCCACGGCACCGGCCGGTGGCGGCGCATCGTCTATGGTGGCCGGGTGAAGATCGCGCTCATGGACTCCGGAATCGGTCTGCTGGCGGCCACCGCCGCGGTACGACGGCTGCGACCGGACGCCGATCTCATCCTCTCCCTGGACCCCGACGGCATGCCCTGGGGCCCGCGTACCCCCGAGGACCTCACCGGACGCGCCCTCGCCGTGGCCGAGGCCGCCGCGGCCCACCGTCCGGACGCCCTGATCGTCGGCTGCAACACCGCCACGGTGCACGCGCTGCCCGCGCTGCGCGCCCACCTCGAACCCGGGGTCCCCGTCATCGGCACCGTCCCGGCGATCAAGCCCGCTGCGGCGGGTGGCGGCCCCGTGGCGATCTGGGCGACGCCGGCCACCACCGGCAGCCCCTATCAGCGGGGGCTGATCGAGGAGTTCGCGGGCGGGGCGACGGTCACCGAGGTGCCGTGCCCGGGACTCGCCGACGCCGTCGAGCACGCGGACGAGGCGGCGATCACCGCGGCCGTCGGCGCCGCGGCCGCCCTCACCCCGAACGACGTGACGACCGTCGTCCTCGGCTGCACCCACTACGAACTGGTCGCCGAGCGCATCCGGGCCGCCGTCCAGCGCCCCGGCGCCCCGCGTCTCGTCCTGCACGGCTCCGCCGGGGCCGTGGCCGCCCAGGCGCTGCGCCGCATCGGTGCCCGGCCCGACCCCGGCGCCCCGGCGGCGGGCACCCTGACCGTGCTGCTCAGCGGACGGGAGGGCACCCTTCCCGCGCCGGCACTGGCCTACGACGAGGGCAGGCTCCTGCACGCGGTCACGCCGGCCCGCTGACGGGCGCGCCCGCCCGGTCGGCCCAGTCACCCTGCGCGACGAGGTACCCGCGCAGCGAAACATGAGTAACCTCGTATCCATGAGGCATCGCCACGGCGAGACCGTCCCCCAGTCGAACGTCTGGACCGGCCGTGCCACCAGCCGGATCCAGTGGTTCCTGGCGCTCATCGGCGCCGCCTGCGTGGCGCTCGGCATCGCCCTGGCCGTCGAATCGGCCTGGGAGTCCGGCGTCGCCCCGCTCGCCATGGCCGTCGTCGGCTGCATCGCGGCGGGACTGCTGGTCCTGTTCGGCACGCTCGCGTTCGTGCACGTCGCGCTGAGAGTCGACGAGGACTGTCTCGAAGTGCGCTGCGGCCACATCGGCGTGCCCCGCCGCCGCATCCCCCTCTCGCACGTCGCCGGCGCCGAGTTCGCCCCGCACGTCACCCCGCGCCACTGGGGCGGCTGGGGCTACCGGTGGCGGCCCGAGCGGGGCACCGCCGTCGTCGTGCGACGCGGGGAGGGGCTGATCCTGCGGATGTGGGACGGCCACACCTTCACGGTCACCGTGGACGACGCGGAGGCCGCCGTCCAGGTCATCAAGGACCGGCTGCGCCCGAAGACACCGGGCCCGGCCCACTGACCCGGCGCACCCGGGCCGCCGGCGGGCGGGCGTGGCGGACGACGCGGCACGGGCCGCCCACACCCCCGCGACCTCCCGGGACCGTCCTGTCAGCAGGCCGGGCGCCCGCCGTACACTCCGGGGGGTGACAGCCACCGCAACCTCCGTCGGCGAGTCGGACCGTACGCAGCCGCAGACCACGCCCGCCTCCCGGGCCGCCGCGCGGCTCCTGCGCCTCCTCCCGGCCGCCGCTGCGGCGCTCTCCGGAGTGCTGCTCTACGTCAGCTTCCCGCCGCGCACCCTGTGGTGGCTCGCGCTGCCCGCCTTCGCCGTCTTCGGCCGGGTGCTGCGCGGCCGCGGCTGGAAGGCGGGCCTCGGCCTCGGCTACCTCTTCGGCCTGGGCTTCCTGCTGCCCCTGCTGGTGTGGACCGGCGTGGAGGTCGGACCCGGCCCCTGGCTCGCCCTCGTCGCGATCGAGGCGCTCTTCGTCGCGGCGGTCGGCGCCGGCGTCGCCGCGGTGTCGAAGCTGCCCGGATGGCCGGTCTGGGCGGCGACGCTGTGGATCGCGGGGGAGGCCGCACGCGCGCGTGTGCCCTTCGAGGGCTTCCCCTGGGGCAAGATCGCGTTCGGTCAGGCGGACGGTGTCTTCCTGCCGCTCGCGGCGGTCGGCGGCACCCCGCTGCTCGGCTTCGCGGTCGTCCTGTGCGGCTTCGGCCTCTGTGACGCCGTCCGCCTGGCCGTCCGGGCCCGCCGGGGCGGCGAGGTGCGACGCGGTGCCGCGGCGGTGGCGCTGCTCGGCCTGGCCGTCCCCGTCGTGGGCGCCGTGGCCGCCCGTCCGCTGGTCAGCGACGAGGCGGAGGACGGCACCGCGACCGTCGCCGTGGTCCAGGGCAATGTGCCCCGCGCGGGTCTCGGCTTCAACGCCCAGCGCCGGGCCGTACTCGACCACCACGTGCGCGAGACCCTGCGGCTGGCCGCCGAGGTGAAGGCGGGCAAGCTGGCACGCCCCGACTTCGTCCTGTGGCCCGAGAACTCCTCGGACATCGACCCCTTCGCCAACCCGGACGCGCGCGCGGCCGTCGACCGTGCCGCCCAGGCCGTCGGGGTGCCCATCTCGGTCGGCGGCGTCGTGGAACGTGACGGGAAGCTGCTCAACGAACAGATCCTCTGGGACCCGGACAAGGGCCCCGTCGACACGTACGACAAGCGACAGATCCAGCCCTTCGGCGAGTACCTTCCCCTGCGCTCGCTCATCGGAGCGATCAACGACACCTGGACCACCATGGTCAGCCGGGACTTCAGCCGGGGCACCGAGCCCGGTGTCTTCACCATGGCCGGCACCGAGGTCGGCCTGGTGACCTGCTACGAGGCGGCCTTCGACTGGGCCGTGCGCTCCGAGGTCACCGACGGCGCCCAGATGATCTCCGTGCCCAGCAACAACGCGACGTTCGACCGCAGCGAGATGACCTACCAGCAGCTCGCGATGTCCCGGATCCGCGCGGTCGAGCACAGCCGTACCGTCACCGTCCCGGTGACCAGCGGCGTCAGTGCGATCATCATGCCGGACGGCAGGATCACCCAGAAGACGGGCATGTTCGTGGCGGACTCCCTGGTCCAGGAGGTGCCCCTGCGCTCCTCCGAGACGCCCGCCACCCGGCTCGGCATCGCCCCCGAGATCGCCCTGGTGCTGGTCGCCGCCGGCGGGCTGGGCTGGGCCATCGGCGCCGGTGTGCGCGGGCGACGCGCCCGCGACGTGTAGCCGTACGCCCGCCGCACGCCCCGTGACTTCGGCAGGAGCGGTCCGCCCGCCCCGTTAGGGTCGGGCCCATGGCTACTCCCGATTTCATCCGCGACCTGCGTGCCTCGGCCGGACACCAGCTGCTGTGGCTCCCCGGAGTCACCGCCGTCGTCTTCGACGACGAGGGCAGAGTGCTGCTCGGCCGGCGGTCCGACAACGGGCGCTGGTCGCTGATCGGGGGCATCCCGGAACCGGGGGAGCAGCCCGCCGCCTGCGCCGTCCGCGAGGTCGAGGAGGAGACCGCCGTCCGGTGCGTCGTCGAGCGGCTGGTCCTCGTGCAGGCGCTGAAGCCGGTCACGTACGACAACGGTGACGTCTGCCAGTTCATGGACATCACCTTCCGCTGCCGGGCCGTGGGCGGCGAGGCCCGCGTCAACGACGACGAGTCGCTGGAGGTGGGCTGGTTCGCGGTGGACGCGCTGCCCGACATCAAGGAGTTCGGGCAGACCAGGGTCAAGCAGGCCCTGTCCGACGCCCCCGCGTGGTTCGAGCCCGCCGGTTCCGCCTGACCGCACGGGGCGTGCCCACGGGCGGCAGCACCCCGTGCCGGTGACTCAGACGCAGGTGACCCGCACGTCCGCCCAGTCCGCGTGGTCGTAGTCCTTGCCGTCCCCGGCGTCCGTGACCACCAGGCGGACGACGTCCGCCCCTGAGACGTCGGCGGAGACCGCACGGGCCGGCTCGACGTCCTGAAGATCCCGCGGGACGACCAGTTCCACGTCTTCCACGAGGTCACGGACGACAACTTCGTCATGCAACCGGTGGTGTTCGGCATACCGCGCAGCCGGCGCACCCTGTTCATCCAACTGGCCTTCAACGAGCGCGGCGCGGAGCAGAAGGCGGAACTCTTCCGGGCGATCGTGGCCAACCTCCGGCTGCGCGCGGGCGTCCCCGAGGAGGACGTCATGCTGATGGTCGTCGAGACGGCGCGGGAGAACTGGTGGGCCGCCGGCCGCGTCGTCGACCCCGACACCGGCTACGACGCGCGCATGACCGACGTGCCCGCCGGCCCCGCCCGGTAGGGGGTCCGCCGGGGACTCCCTCACGCGACCTGGCCACCGGGTGCCTGCCGTGCGCCGCCCGGTGGCGCCGTGCTCTGCCGCACGACGAGGTGCGTCGCCAGCTCGATGCGCCGGCCCGCCCGGCCGGGGTCGTCCGGGCGGAAGAGCATGCGGGTGGCCTCCTGCGCCATGTGCCGCAGCGGCTGGTGGACGGTGGTGAGCGGCGGGCTGGACCACTGGGCCAGCGGCACGTCGTCGTAGCCGACGACCGAGAGGTCCTGAGGCACCCTCAGGCCGCCGACGCGGGCCGCCTCCAGTACGCCGAGCGCCTGGAGGTCGCTGCCGGCGAAGATCGCCGTGGGCCGGTCGGGACCCGCGAGCAGGTCCGTGCCGTGCTCGAAGCCGCTCTCCATGCTGTAGTCGCCGTAGCGGATCAGGGCCGGGTCGATCGGCAGGCCCGCCATCGTCATCGCCGAGCGGTATCCGTCGAGTCGGGCCAGCGAGCACAGCATGTCCTCGAACCCGGTGATGATCGCCACGCGTCCGTGTCCGTGGTCCGTGAGGTGGCGGGTGGCCGCCAGGCCCCCGGCCCAGTTGGCGGAGCCCACGGACGGGACGTCCGGGTCGGGATCGCCGGCCGGGTCGACGATGACGAAGGGGATGTCCCAGGCCCGCAGCCGCTGCTTGACCTCCCCGGGGAGCGAGGAGAAGACCAGCACGACACCCAGCGGCCTGCGCCTGAGCACGCCCTCGATCCAGTCCGGCGCGGGCGCGTGCCGGGTGCCGCTGCGGGTGAGCACGACCTCGGTCCGGTGCGCCTTCGCGACGTCCTCCACGCCCCGTACCAGCTCCATCGCCCAGACGCTGTCCAGCTCGTGGAAGACGAGTTCGACCAGTGGCGTGCGCGGCCGGCCCGCGGTCCGGCGGCGGTAGCCGTGCAGCTCCAGCAGCCGTTCCACCCGGGCCCGCGTGGTGCTGGAGACATCCGAACGACCGTTGAGGACCTTCGAAACTGTCGGTGGGGAGACCCCCGCCTCTTTCGCAACCTCGGCCAGGGTCACTCTGGCGCTCACCTCAACTTCATCGTGCATGCAGGCAGGATAGGTCATGCGATCGATAACGTTTTGAGTCGGCAGCCGCACGGCCATTGACCAGAAATCGGGTCTCACTTTACTGTCCGACCAGCATGGACTTTCGGCGATGGTGCCGAAACTTTCGAAAGGCGAACGATGAAGACACGTGCGCGCTTGCCCAGACTGGTCGCCACCGGTGCGACGCTCGCCCTGGCGCTGAGCCTGTCGGCCTGCGGTGACGGGAACGGCGGGGCGTCGTCGGACGACGGCAAGATCCATGTCCTGGTCTACGGGGACGCCAGCAACAAGGTCGAACAGCAGATCGTCGACACCTTCAACAAGACGTCCGACGTCAAGGCGGTACTCGACACCATCCCTGGTGCCGACTACCAGACGAAGCTCCAGACGATCATCAACACCCCCCAGGCCCCGGACGTCTTCTTCAACTGGGGCGGGGGCAGCATCAAGCCGTTCGTCAAGGCGGACCTGCTGCTGCCGCTCGACGACTTCATCAAGAAGAACCCGGACCTGAAGGACAAGTTCCTGCCGTCCGTCTTCAACAGCGCGGTCGTCGACGGCAAGCCGTACGGCATCCCGATGCGCGGAACCCAGCCCGTCCTGCTCTTCCACAACAAGAAGGTCCTCGAAGACGCGGGCGTCCAGCCGCCGAAGACCTGGGACGAGCTGCTCGCCGCGGTGGACAAGCTCAAGGACGCCGGGGTCACCCCGATCGCGCTCGGCGGCGGCGACGTCTGGCCCACCCAGATGTGGTTCCAGTACCTCTACGACCGCATAGCCGGTCCCGAGCTGTTCGCGAAGGCCGTCGGCGGCGACAAGAGCGCCTGGGAGAGCGCGGACAGCAAGAAGGCCCTGGGCATGATCAAGGACCTCGTCGACACCGGAGCCTTCGGCAAGAACTACGACTCCGTCAAGTACACCAACGGCGGTTCGGTCCAGCTGGTCGCCTCCGGCAAGGCCGGCTTCGAGCTGATGGGCTCCTGGTACTACTCCCAGCAGCTCACGGACCACAAGGAGTTCGCCGAGAAGGACCTCGGCTACACCGCCTTCCCGAGCGTCGAGGGCGGCAAGGGCGACCCGGCCAACGTGGCCGGCAACACGAACAACTACTACTCGGTGATGAAGAAGACCAAGCACCCCGAGGCCGTCGCCGAGTTCCTGAAGCTCATGTACTCCGACGAGTTCGTCAAGGCGCAGCTGGACATCGGCAACCTGCCGACCACGACCAACACCGACAAGTTCATCGACAGCTCGGGCACCCCCGAGTACTCGCGCTTCCAGTACGACCTGGTCTCCGACGCCCCGAACTTCCAGCTGTCCTGGGACCAGGCCTACCCGCAGAAGGCCAGCTCGGACCTGCACAAGGCCATCCAGCAGTTCTTCAACGGACAGCTCGACACGGACGGCTTCATCAAGGCCATGCAGGCCCTCCCGACCGAGTGACGAACGGCTCATGACCACACACCTCACGAGCGCACGGCCCGCCGCCGGACCCCGCAAGGAGTCCCGGCGGCGGCCGCCCGCCTCGTCCGCGACGACGGTGGGCCGCCCCGGCTTCGGCTGGGCGGTGCCCGCCGCAGTGTTCTTCTTCCTCTTCGCGATCGTCCCGCTGATCATGGTGGCGGTGCTGTCCTTCATGAGCTGGGACGGGATCAGCTCGCCCGAGTTCGTCGGCACGGACAACTGGTCGCGGCTCATCGACGACCCGGTGATGCTCAAGAGCATCTGGCTGACCCTGCTGCTGACCGCGCTCGGCGTGGTCCTGCAGACCCCGCTGAGCATCCTGCTCGGCGTCTGGGCCGCCGGTCACCAGCGCAACCGCGCCGTCCTGTCCGTCATCTACTTCATCCCGCTGCTGCTGTCCGCGACGGCCGTGTCCGTGCTCTGGCGGGCGCTGCTCGACCCGAACTTCGGCATCCCGGCCGAGGCGACCTGGCTCTTCGGCGACGGCAACCTGTTCGGTGAACAGACCACCGCCATCGGCGTGCTGGCGTTCGTCAGCACCTGGCAGTTCACCCCGTTCCACACGCTGATCTACCAGGGCGCCGCCCGCGCCGTCCCGCAGGTGCTCTACCAGGCGGCGGAGATCGACGGGGCGGGCCGCTACCGGCAGTTCTTCCACATCACCCTGCCGCAGCTGCGCACCTCCATGATCACCTCGATGATCCTGATGATCGTCGGCGGCCTGACCACGTTCGAGACCGTCCTCATCCTGACCCAGGGCGGCCCCGGCACCGACACCACCATCAGCGCCTACTACATGTACGACAAGGCCTTCAAGAGCTTCGACTACGGCATCGGCTCGGCGATCGCCCTGGCCCTGGTCGTCGCGGCCACGATCATCTCGCTGATCGTCGTCCGGGTCTCCGGCTACGACAAGATGCGCAGCTCCATGGAGGGTGTGTCATGAGGCGCCGCCCCAACTACCTGGCCGGCGCCGGCTCGCTCGTCTGGCTCGTCCTGGTCGGCCTGCCGCTGTACGTGATGCTGGCCGCGACCCTGCGCACCCGCCAGGACTACGCCGAGAACGGCCCGGTCTCCATCCCGGACAGCTTCACGTTCGACAACTACACCGGCGCCTTCGACTCGGGCTTCGGCCAGTACTTCTTCAACACGCTCGTCGTCACCGCCTGTGTGATCGGCATCGTGCTGCTGCTGGTCCCGCCGCTCGCCTACGCCATCGTCCGCAGCCGCGGCCGGGCCACGTCGGCGATCTTCCGGCTCTTCCTGCTCGGCCTCGCCATCCCGGCCCAGGCCGTGATCGTGCCGATGTTCTACCTGATCAGCGAAGCCGGGCTGTACGACAACCTGCTCGGCGTCATCCTGCCCACGGCCGCGTTCTGCCTGCCGATGTCCGCGCTCATCCTCAGCGGCGCGATGCGGGACATCTCCCCGGAGCTGTACGAGGCCATGGCCATGGACGGCGCGAGCCCGCGGCGCATGTTCTTCCAGCTCGTCGTGCCGCTGTCCCGCGGGGGACTCTCCACGATCGTGGTGTTCTCCGCGCTCCAGGCGTGGAACGGCTTCCTGTTCCCGCTGGTGCTGACCCAGTCCGAGTCCACCAAGGTGGTCACCCTGGGCCTGTACAACTTCCAGACCGCGCACGGCATCGACATCCCCGGTCTGCTGGGAGCCGTGGTGCTGTCCATGGTGCCCATCCTGCTCGTCTACCTGTTCGCCCGTCGTGCCCTGGTCCAGGGGCTGATGGGTGTCGGAGGAAAGTGACTGCCGACGTGGCTGTAGAGACCACCCCCGAAATCCCCCTCTGGAACGACCCCAACCACCCCGTCTCCACCAGAGTCGACGCGCTCGTCGCCGCGATGACCCTGGAGGAGAAGATCGCCCAGCTCTACGGAGTGTGGGTGGGCGCCTCCGACGAGGGCGGCGAAGTCGCCCCGCACCAGCACGACATGGAGGAGGCCGTCGACCTCGACGCGCTCGTGCCCGCCGGGCTCGGCCAGCTCACCCGGCCCTTCGGCACCGTCCCCGTCGACCCCGCGCTCGGCGCCCTCTCGCTCATGCGCACGCAGGCCCGCATCACCTCGGCCGGCCGCTTCGGCATCCCCGCCGTCGCCCACGAGGAGTGCTTGGCCGGCTTCGCCGCCTGGGGCGCCACGGCCTACCCCGTCCCGCTGTCCTGGGGCGCCACCTTCGACCCGGACGCGGTACGCCGGATGGCCGCCGCCATCGGCCGCGACATGCGGTCCGTCGGCATCCACCAGGGCCTCGCCCCCGTGCTCGACGTGGTCCGCGACGCCCGCTGGGGCAGGGTCGAGGAGACCATCGGCGAGGACCCCTACCTCGTCGGCACCATCGGCACCGCGTACGTGCAGGGCCTGGAGTCCGCCGGTATCGTCGCCACCCTCAAGCACTTCGTGGGCTACTCCGCCTCCCGCGCCGGCCGCAACCTCGCCCCCTCCTCCGTGGGCATCCGCGAGCGGGCCGACGTCCTGCTCCCGCCGTTCGAGATGGCCGTCCGCGAGGGCGGCTCGCGCTCCGTGATGTCCGCCTACACCGACATCGACGGCGTGCCCGCCGCGGCCGACGAGGCGCTGCTGACCGGGCTGCTGCGCGACACCTGGGGCTTCGAGGGAACGGTCGTCGCCGACTACTTCGGCATCGCCTTCCTCAAGACGCTGCACGGCATCACCGCCGACTGGGCCGACGCCGCCGGAGCCGCGCTGAAGGCGGGCCTCGACGTCGAGCTGCCCACCGTCAAGACCTTCGGGGCCCCGCTCGTCGACGCGGTCACCGACGGCCGGGTGCCCGAGGCCCTCGTCGACCGGGCGCTGCGCCGCGTCCTGGGACAGAAGGCGGAGCTCGGACTGCTCGACCCGGACTGGAGCCCGGTCCCGCCCGCGCTCGACGGGGTGGACGTCTCGGACCCGGAGGCGCTGCGCGGCCGGATCGACCTGGACCGGCCCGAGAACCGGGAACTGGCCCGCGAGATCGCCGAGAAGGCGGTCGTCCTGCTCACCAACGACGGCACCCTGCCGCTCGCCCGGCCCCGCCGCATCGCCCTGATCGGCCCCAACGCCACCGAGGCGACCGCCGTACTCGGCTGCTACTCCTTCCCGCGCCACGTCGGGGTGCGGCACCCGGAGGTCCCGGTCGGCATCGACCTGCCCACCCTGTACGACACCCTGACCGCCGAGTTCCCCGACGCCGACATCACCGTCGCCCGCGGCACCGGCGTCGACGACGGCGAGGTCGCCGGCATCGGCGAGGCCGTGGACGCGGCCCGGGGCGCGGACGTCGTCGTCGCCGTACTCGGCGACCGCGCGGGCCTGTTCGGCCGCGGCACCAGCGGCGAGGGCTGCGACGCCGAGTCCCTCACCCTGCCCGGCGCCCAGCAGCAGCTCCTCGACGCGCTGCTCGACTCCGGCACCCCGGTGGTCACCGTGCTGCTCGCCGGACGGCCCTACGCACTCGGCCGCGCCACCGCCGAGTCCGCCGCGATCGTGCAGTCGTTCTTCCCCGGCGAGGAAGGCACCGCGGCGCTCGCCGGCGTGCTCAGCGGACGCACCAGCCCCACCGGCAGGCTGCCCGTCAGCGTGCCCGGCAGCGCGGGTGCCCAGCCGACCACCTACCTCGGGGCGCGGCTCGCCCAGGCCAGCGAGGTGTCCAACATCGACCCGACACCGGCCTTCGGCTTCGGGCACGGGCTCACGTACACCACGTTCGCCTGGAGCGATCTCGTCGCGCACGCCAAGGAGGCGCCGACCGACGGCGCGTTCGCGCTGGAACTGACCGTCCGCAACACCGGCGAACGGCACGGCACCGAGGTGGTGCAGCTCTACCTGCACGACCCGGTCGCCTCCGTCGTCCAGCCGGTACAGCGCCTCATCGGCTACACCCGGGTGCCGCTGGCCCCCGGCGAGGCCCGCAGGGTGCGGGTCGAGGTCCCCGCCGACCTCGCCTCCTTCACCGGCCGCGACGGCCGCCGCGTCGTCGAACCGGGCGACCTGGAGCTGCGGTTCGCGGCGTCCAGCACCGAGCCGCGCCTGGCGGCGACGGTCGCGCTCACCGGAGCGGTGCGGCAGGTCGACCACACACGGCAGCTGCACGCGGTGTTCACCCAGGAGGCTGTCGAAGGCGTCTGAGCCACCACCGGTGGCGAGCGGTGGTCGCGGCACCACCGCCCGCCGCCGGCTCAGCGGACGACGTCGAAGACGTTCTTCTGGATGCCGTTGGCGTACACCTCGTGCTCGACGAGCCTCAGCTTCCGGGCGTCCGTGTCCGAGTCGCTGAACAGCCGCTTGCCCGCGCCGAGCAGCAGCGGGAAGACCAGCAGGTGGTAGCGGTCGATCAGACCGGCGTCCGACAGGCTCCGGTTCAGGGCGGCGCTGCCGTGGACGATGATCGGACCGCCCTCGGTCTCCTTCAGGGCGGCGACCTCGTCGAGCGAGCGCAGGATCGTCGTCTCGCCCCAGTTCGTGACCAGGTCGTCCTCGGCGAGCGTGGTGGAGACGACGTACTTCGGCATCGCCCGGTACCCGGGGAACTCCGCCATGTCCGGCCACACCGGGCTGAACGCCTCGTAACTGACCCGGCCCAGGAGCAGCGCCGCCGCCTCCTCCTGCTCCCGGCCCTTGATCTCGTACGCCTCGGGGAGGAAGTCCACCAGCTTGACGGTCCAGCCGGTGTTCCGGTAGCCGGGCTCGCCGCCCGGGGCCTCCACGACACCGTCGAGCGAGACGAAGGCGGTGCTGATCAGAGTGCGCATGCGGGGTTCCTCGATGTCTCGTGTGCGGTCGGTCCACCCTTACGACCGGTGGCCGGTGGAAAACTCATCGGTCGCGGTCGCCGGGGTGCGGGCGGGCCCGCAGCGCGTCGACCGCGTGCAGGGCCGCGTGGAGTTCGGTGCGCTGCTCGCCGGACTCCAGGTCATGGCCGAGCAGCCGCTCGATGGTGCGCAGCCGCTGGTAGACGGTCTCCCGGGAAAGCCCCGTCGCGCGGGCGGCGACCGTCTTGTTGCCCGCCGCCTCCAGGTAGCCCCGCAGGGTCGGCACGAGATCGGTGCCGTGCCGGGCGTCGTGGTCGAGGAGCGGGCCCAGCTGCCGTTCCGCGTAGTCCTGGACGCGGAGGTCGTCGCGCAGCGCGAACAGCAGGCCGCGCAGGCCGATGTCGGACCGCTCGTGGAAGGAGCGGCCAAAGGGGAGGGGCAGGCCGGGTGCGGTGGCCTCGGCCACCCGGGCCGCCTCGCGGAACGACCGGGCCACGTCGGCCAGGTCGCCGGCCGGTGAGCCCACGCACACCGTCGCGCCCGGGGCCGCGTCCAGGACGGTGCGGCTCACCTGCTCCACGGCCTCGCGCCACGGCCGGGACGGGCGAAGCGCCAGCAGCACGCCGAGCCGGGTGGGCGAGAGCAGGCCGACCAGGACCCGCGCCCCCGTCGCGCTCAGTGCCCCGGAGAGCCGTGTCTCGGCCGCCCCGGTGTCCTCCTGGGCGAGCAGGTCCGCCAGGACGGCGACGAAGCGGGCGTCCCCCACGGGCAGCCCGAGGGCCGCGACCCGGGCCCGCGCCTCCCCGGGAGAGCGGTGGCGCTGCTCCACCAGGTCGCGCAGGACGTTGCGGTGGGCGGTGCGTTCCCACGGCGTGGGGCGGGTGAGACGGGCGATGGTGAGCGCCATCGCGGTCCGCTCCAGCACCGTGACGTCCTCGGGGCCGAAGGCGCGGCCGGACGGCACGGCGGGCAGCATGACCACCCGCCCCCACCGCTCGCCCTGGTACTCCACGGGAGCCGTGAGCCACCCCTCGGGGCCCGAGACCCCCGCGCGGTCGGTGACCGGAGTGGTGCGTGAGCGCCGTTCCCAGTCCGTGAGCGCGGCCCCGGCCGCGGACCCCGGGGCCTCGCAGACCAGCGCCCGGTGCACCAGGTCCTCCAGCACGACCGTGCGGCCGCTCATCCCGGCCGCGGCCCGCAGCACCTCCTCCGGGCCCGCGCCGCGCAGGGTGAGGGCGGTGAACGCCTCGTGGACCCCCTGCGTCCGGCGCATCGCCTCCGCCTGGTGGCCGAGGATCAGGGTGTGGACCACCTGGGTGACCTCCAGGAAGTTGACGTCCTTGCCCAGCGTGACGAGCGGCAGACCGCGCGCACGGCAGGCTCCCACCAGGACGTCGGGCGGCCGGTGATAGCGGCGGACCAGCTCGATGACCAGGGCGGCGGCACCGACGGCGGCGAGTTCGTCGACGTAGCGGCGCACCCCGGCGGGGTCGTCGGGCAGCGGCATGCCGGTGGTGAGGACGAGTTCGCCGCCCTTGAGGAAGGAGGCGGGGTCCGTCAGTTCGGTGATGTGGACCCAGCGGACCGCACGGTCCACGTGCTCCTCGCCGGCGACGACCCGCGGCTCGCCCCCCGCCAGTACGGGCAGCGCCAGTACGTCGGCCACGGTGGGCGACCGGCCCGCCGGGCCCGGCTCCGGGTTCTCGCTCACTGTGCCTCCATGGGAACTCACGTTACGCCGAACGCCTGACACATCGTCCGGACACGCTGCCCCGGCCGGACACATCACGCGTTGCCGCGCCCGCCGGGACGGGAAGGCTCGCAAGACCGCAGGAGACCGACGAGCAGGCCGGGAGACGAGCATGACCGCACTGTCGCCGCACCTTCGCCAGGCCACCCCCGTGGTGGCGGTCCGGGGCGAGGGGGTCCACATCGAGGGCGAGGACGGCCGCCGCTATCTGGACTTCACCGCCGGCATCGGCGTCACCAGCACCGGCCACTGCCACCCCCGGGTCGTGGCCGCCGCCCAGGAGCAGGTCGCCACCCTGGTCCACGGGCAGTACACCACCGTCATGCACCCGCCGCTGCGGCGCCTGGTCGACAGGCTCGGCGAGGTGCTGCCCCAGAGCCTGGACAGCCTCTTCTTCACCAACTCCGGCAGCGAGGCGGTCGAGGCCGCGCTGCGCCTGGCCCGCCAGGCCACCGGACGGCCCAACGTGCTGGTCTGCCACGGCGGCTTCCACGGCCGTACGGTGGCCGCCGCCTCCATGACCACCTCCGGCACCCGCTTCCGGTCCGGGTTCTCACCGCTGATGAGCGGCGTGGTCGTCACCCCTTTCCCGACGGCCTTCCGCTACGGCTGGGACGAGGAGACCGCCACCCGCTTCGCGCTCCAGGAGCTGGACTACACCCTTCAGACGATCTCCTCGCCCGCCGACACCGCCGCCGTCATCGTCGAGCCGGTCCTGGGCGAGGGCGGGTACGTGCCCGCGAACCGCGCCTTCGTCGAGGGCCTGCGCGAACGCGCCGACCGGCACGGCTTCCTGCTGATCCTGGACGAGGTGCAGACCGGCGTGGGCCGCACCGGCCGGTTCTGGGGCCACGAGCACTTCGGCGTCACCCCCGACATCCTGGTCACCGCCAAGGGGCTGGCCAGCGGCTTCCCGCTGTCCGGCATCGCCGCCCCCGAGGAGCTGATGCGCAGGGCCTGGGCGGGCTCGCAGGGCGGGACGTACGGCGCCAACGCGGTCGCGTGCGCGGCGGCCTGCGCCACGCTGGACGTCGTACGCGACGAGAAGCTCGTCGAGAACGCCGAGACGATGGGCGCCCGGCTGCGCCACGGCCTGGAGGCGGTGGCGTCGCGGAACCCGGCCGTCGGCGACGTACGGGGCATGGGACTGATGCTGGCCAGCGAGTTCGTCACCGCCGGCGGCGAGCCGGACCCGGAGACCGCCGCCCGGGTGCAGCGGGCCGCCGTCGACGAGGGGCTGCTCCTGCTGCTGTGCGGGGCGTGGAACCAGGTGGTGCGCATGATCCCGGCCCTGGTGATCGACGAGACGGCCGTCGACGAGGGCCTGCGGGCGTGGGCCGCCGCCGTCGAGGCCGGTACGTCGGGAGCGGCGGGCCGATGACGGCCGCCGCGCACCGCTTCACGACCCGCCCAGCGGGGACGACACACAGGCACTCAGGAGGGACCCCATGACCGACACCCCCACGCGGCTCTTCCTCGGCGGTGCCTGGGTGGACGCCGCGGACGGCGCCGTCATGCCCGTGGACGACCCCGCGACCGGCGAGATCCTGGCCCACGTCGCCGACGCGGGCCCCAAGGACGCCCGGCTCGCCGAGGAGGCGGCGGTCCAGACGCAGGAGGAGTGGGCCCGTACGGCACCGAGGGCACGCAGCGAGATCCTGCGCCGCGCCTACGAGATCGTCCTGGAGCGCACGGACGCGCTGGCCCGACTGATGACCTCCGAGATGGGCAAGCCGCTGGCCGAGGCCCGCGGCGAGGTGGCCTACGCGGCGGAGTTCTTCCGCTGGTTCTCCGAGGAGGCCGTCCGGATCGACGGCGGCCACGGCGTCCTGCCCGACGGCCGCAACCGCATGCTGCTCTCCCGGCGCCCGGTCGGCCCCTGCCTGCTGATCACTCCGTGGAACTTCCCGCTCGCCATGGGCACCCGCAAGATCGGCCCGGCGATCGCGGCCGGCTGCACCATGGTGCTCAAGCCGGCCCCGCAGACCCCGCTCTCCAGCCTGGCCCTGGCCGCGATCCTCAAGGAGGCGGGGCTGCCCGACGGGGTGCTGAACGTCGTCACGACCTCGCGGGCGGGGGAGGTGTGCGAACCGCTCCTGCGCGGCGGGCGCATCCGCAAGCTGTCCTTCACCGGTTCGACGGCCGTGGGGCGGCTGCTCCTGGCACAGTGCGCGGACACCGTCGTGCGGACCTCGATGGAGCTGGGCGGCAACGCGCCGTTCGTGGTCTTCGACGACGCGAACCTCGACGCGGCCGTGGACGGCGCGATGGTCGCCAAGATGCGCAACATGGGCGAGGCGTGCACCGCAGCCAACCGCTTCTTCGTGCACCGCTCGGTGGCGGGGGAGTTCGCCGACCGGCTGGCCCGCCGGATGGGCGCGCTGGTCGTGGGCCCCGGCACCGGCGACGGCGTCGACGTCGGCCCGCTCATCGACGCCGCCGGACGGGCCAAGGTCGAGGAACTGGTCGCCGACGCCGTGGAGCGCGGCGCCCGGGTACTGGTCGGCGGCACCACGCCGGACGGCCCCGGCTGCTTCTACCCGCCCACGGTGCTCACCGACGTCGCCCCGGACAGCCGCCTGATGGCGACGGAGATCTTCGGCCCGGTCGCCGCGATCCTCACCTTCGACGACGAGGACGAGGTGGTCCGCCGGGCCAACGACACCCCCTGGGGGCTGGTCGGCTACGTCTTCACCGAGGGCCTGGACCGCGCCCTGCGGGTCAGCGAGCGCCTGGAGGTCGGCATGGTCGGGCTCAACACCGGCCTGGTCTCCAACCCCGCCGCACCCTTCGGCGGCGTCAAGCAGTCGGGGCTCGGCCGGGAGGGCGGCCGGGTCGGGATCGAGGAGTTCCTGGAGTACCAGTACGTGGCGCTGCCGACCGGGTGACGCGGGCGACGCCGGACGAGGCTTTGCATGGTCATGCGTAATCATGCATACTCTTCCTATGTCCAAGGTCCTCACCTCCCTCCCCGCCGGCGAGCGCGTCGGTATCGCCTTCTCGGGCGGCCTCGACACCTCGGTCGCGGTCGCGTGGATGCGTGACAAGGGCGCCGTCCCCTGTACGTACACCGCCGACATCGGCCAGTACGACGAGCCCGACATCGCCTCGGTGCCCGACCGTGCCAAGACGTACGGCGCCGAGGTCGCGCGCCTGGTCGACTGCCGGGCGGCGCTGGTCGAGGAGGGGCTGGCCGCGCTCACCTGCGGCGCGTTCCACATCCGCTCGGGCGGGCGTGCCTACTTCAACACCACGCCGCTGGGCCGTGCCGTCACGGGCACCCTCCTCGTCCGGGCGATGCTCGAGGACGACGTCCAGATCTGGGGCGACGGCTCCACGTTCAAGGGCAACGACATCGAGCGGTTCTACCGTTACGGCCTGCTCGCCAACCCGCAGCTGCGGATCTACAAGCCCTGGCTCGACGCGGACTTCGTGACGGAGCTCGGCGGCCGCAAGGAGATGTCGGAGTGGCTGGTCGCCCACGACCTGCCCTACCGGGACTCCACGGAGAAGGCGTACTCCACCGACGCCAACATCTGGGGCGCCACCCACGAGGCCAAGACGCTGGAGCACCTCGACACCGGCGTGGAGACCGTGGAGCCCATCATGGGCGTGCGGTTCTGGGACCCGTCGGTCGAGATCGCGCCGGAGGACGTGACCATCGGCTTCGACCAGGGCCGCCCGGTGACGATCAACGGCAAGGAGTTCGCCTCCGCCGTCGACCTGGTGATGGAGGCCAACGCCATCGGTGGCCGGCACGGCCTGGGCATGTCCGACCAGATCGAGAACCGGATCATCGAGGCCAAGAGCCGCGGCATCTACGAGGCCCCCGGCATGGCCCTGCTGCACGCCGCCTACGAGCGCCTGGTCAACGCGATTCACAACGAGGACACGCTCGCCCAGTACCACACCGAGGGACGGCGGCTCGGCCGGCTGATGTACGAGGGCCGCTGGCTCGACCCCCAGTCGCTGATGATCCGGGAGTCGCTGCAGCGCTGGGTCGGCTCGGCGGTCACCGGCGAGGTCACGCTGCGGCTGCGGCGCGGCGAGGACTACTCGATCCTCGACACCACCGGCCCGGCGTTCAGCTACCACCCGGACAAGCTCTCCATGGAGCGCACCGAGGACTCCGCGTTCGGCCCGGTGGACCGGATCGGCCAGCTGACCATGCGCAACCTGGACATCGCCGACTCCCGCGCCAAGCTGGAGCAGTACGCGGGTCTCGGCCTCATCGGCACCGCCAACCCCGCCATCGGCGCCGCGCAGGCCGCCGCGACCGGGCTGATCGGCGCCATGCCCGAGGGTGGCGCCCAGGCCATCGCCTCCCGCGGCGAGGTCTCCGGCGACGACGAGCTGCTGGACCGCGCCGCGATGGAGTCCGGCACGGACTGATCCCCTTCGTCCCCGCTCCGAGGGGACGGCACACCGGCAAGGGCCGGCCCGACGCCTCAGGGCGCCGGGCCGGCCCTTCTGTTTTCTCTTCACCGTGCATGACTTGCGTGTGTTGCGAGCTTTCCGCGACTCGGTCCACCTCCTCATAGGTCTGACTGCCAGTTCAAGCGCTACGCAATGGCATCGCAAGCAGAGCAAGCGGTTTGCGTTCCAACTTCGGCCCCAACCGCGACCGTTGACAAACAGGTGACGCGCTAGAAACCTGATGACGCAGTTTCCGCAAAGAATCGACTGTCTTGCTCAATTGGCGCGCAGATTCGGTGCTCCCCCTCAACTGCCGGACCGTCGCGCCCTCCCCGACTCCCCACCGAACAGAGGACCCCATGAGACGGAGATCCCTCGGCCGGCGGACGCTCACGGGCGCCGCCGTCGCCGGGCTGCTGACGGCCGGGCTGCTGCCACTGCCCCTCGCCGCCACCGCGCAGGCGGCGCCGGCGCCGGTGACGGCCGCCGCCGACGTCAATCTGGCCCTCGGCCGCCCGGCCAGGGCGGGCGGCTCGCACGGCGCCTATCCGGCCGGCAACGCCACCGACGGGCAGCAGGCCACCTACTGGGAGGGACCGGCCGGCACCTTCCCCGAGTGGCTCCAGGTCGACCTCGGTACCGCCCGCGACGTCGACCGGGTGGTCCTCAAACTGCCCGCGGGCTGGGAGAGCCGGACCCAGACGCTCTCCCTGCGGGGCAGCACCGACGGCACCACCTTCCGCACCCTCGACGCCTCGGACGGACGGGCGTTCGGCCCGGCGCAGGCAGGCACCGTCACCGTCGACCTCGACTCGCCCGCCGAGGCGCGCTACGTCCGCGTCGACATCACCGGCAACACCGGCTGGAACGCCGCGCAACTGGCCGAGCTGGAGGTCTACGGCGGCGACGTGGACACCGGCCCGCCGCCCACCGGCACCAACCTCGCCCGCAACAAGCCGGTCGAGGCCACCTCGACGACCCAGAACTACGTCGCCGCCAACGCCACCGACGACTCCACCTCCACGTACTGGGAGGCCGCGGGGAACCCGGCCGACCTCACCGTCGCGCTCGGCGCCGACGCCGACGTCAGCGGTGTCGTCGTCAAGCTCAACCCCGACCCGGTGTGGTCCGCCCGCACCCAGAGCATCCAGGTGTTCGGACGGGCCCAGGGCGAGAGCGACTTCACCTCGCTGCGCGACCGCGCCGACTACGCCTTCAGCCCCGGCCAGGACAACACGGTGACCATCCCGGTCGGCGGCCGGGTCTCCGACGTACGGCTGAGGTTCTTCTCCAACACCGGCGCCGGCGGCGGACAGGTCGCAGAGTTCCAGGTCCTCGGCACCGCGGCACCCGCCCCCGACCTCACCGTCACCGGCCTCGACTGGACGCCCGCCGCACCGAACGAGCGCGACGAGGTCACCGTGAACGCCACGGTCCGCAACGCCGGCACCGCCGCCTCGGCCGCGACCACCACCGAGGTCACCGTCGAGGGGCAGACGGCCGGGAGCGCCGCGGTCCCCGCCCTCGACCCCGGCGAGTCCGCCGAGGTCGCCGTCACCACCGGCACCCACGCGGCCGGCAGCTACGCGGTCGCCGCCGTGGCCGACCCGAAGGACACCGTCGCCGAACTGGACGACACCAACAACAGCCGCTCCGCCGCCGACCGCCTCGTCGTCGACCGGGCACCCGGACCCGACCTCGAAGTGCGCTCCCTCACCACCAACCCGGCCAACCCGGCGGTGGGCGCCGCGGTCTCCTTCACCGTCGCCGTGCACAACCGCGGCACCAGCGCCGTCGAGGCCGGCTCGGTGACCCGGGTCCAGGCCGGCTCCACCACCCTGGACGGCACCACCGGGCGGGTCGAGGCCGGCGCCACGGTGAACGTGCCGATCGGCGGCACCTGGAAGGCGACCGGTGGCGGCGTCACCCTCACCGCCACCGCCGACGCCACCGCCCGGATCACCGAGACCAACGAGAACAACAACGTGCTCGCCAAGTCCCTCGTCGTCGGACGCGGCGCCGCCGTCCCGTACACGGAGTACGAGGCGGAGGACGGCCGCTACACCGGCACCCTGCTCACCACCGACGCCAAGCGCACCTTCGGGCACACCAACTTCGGCACCGAGTCCTCGGGCCGCAAGTCCGTCCGGCTCGACTCGACCGGCCAGTACGTCGAGTTCACCTCCACCACGCCCACCAACTCCATCGTGGTGCGCAACTCCGTCCCCGACGCCCCCGGCGGCGGCGGAGCCGAGGCCACCATCAGCCTCTACGCCGACGGCGAGTTCGTGCAGAAGCTCACCCTCTCGTCCAAGCACAGCTGGCTCTACGGCAGCACCGACGACCCCGAGGGCCTCACCAACCGGCCCGGCGGCGACGCCCGGCGCCTCTTCGACGAGTCCCACGCGCTGCTCGACCGGACCTTCCCGCAGGGCACCGAGTTCCGCCTCCAGCGCGACGCGGGCGACGCGGCCGCCTTCTACGTCATCGACCTGATCGACCTGGAGCAGGTCGCGCCCGCCAAGACCAAGCCCGCCGAGTGCACCTCCATCACCGAGTACGGGGCCGTCCCCGGCGACGGACTCGACGACACCGACGCCATCCAGCGCGCCGTCACCGACGACCAGAACGGCAGGATCGACTGCGTGTGGATCCCCGCCGGACAGTGGCGCCAGGAGCAGAAGATCCTCACCGACGACCCGCTCGACCGCGGCCAGTACAACCAGGTCGGTATCAGCGACGTCACGATCCGGGGCGCCGGCATGTGGCACTCCCAGCTCTACACGCTGACCCCGCCGCAGGAGGCCGGCGGCATCAACCACCCGCACGAGGGCAACTTCGGCTTCGACATCGACGACAACACGCAGATCTCCGACCTCGCCATCTTCGGCTCGGGCACCATCCGCGGCGGTGACGGCAACGCGGAGGGCGGTGTCGGGCTCAACGGCCGCTTCGGCAAGGACACCAGGATCAGCAACGTGTGGATCGAGCACGCCAACGTCGGCGTCTGGGTCGGCCGCGACTACTCGAACATCCCCGAACTGTGGGGCCCCGCCGACGGTCTGGAGTTCACCGGCATGCGCATCCGCGACACCTACGCGGACGGCATCAACTTCTCCAACGGAACCCGCAACTCCACCGTCTACAACTCCTCCTTCCGCACCACCGGCGACGACTCGCTCGCGGTCTGGGCCAACAAGTACGTGAAGGACCCGGCCGTGGACATCGGCCACGACAACCACTTCCGCAACAACACGATCCAGCTGCCGTGGCGGGCCAACGGCATCGCGGTGTACGGCGGTTACGGCAACACCATCGAGAACAACGTCGTCTCCGACACCATGAACTACCCCGGCATCATGCTCGCCACCGACCACGACCCGCTGCCCTTCTCCGGGCAGACCCTCGTCGCGGGCAACGCCCTGCACCGCACGGGCGGCGCGTTCTGGGGCGAAGCGCAGGAGTTCGGCGCCATCACCCTCTTCGCGCAGGGGCAGGACATCCCGGGCGTGACCGTCCGGGACACCGAGATCCTCGACTCGACCTACGACGGCATCCAGTTCAAGACGGGAGGCGGTGCGATGCCGGACGTGAAGATCGAGAACGTCCGCATCGACAAGTCGAACAACGGCTCCGGCATCCTCGCGATGGGCGGCGCCCGCGGCAGCGCCACCCTGACCGACGTCACGATCACCAACTCGGCCAAGGAGGACATCCGGATCGAACCCGGCTCCCAGTTCAGGATCAGCCAGTAGGAGCCGGCCCGCGGCGGCGGGTCAGCAGTCGCCCGCCCGGCGGCGCGGAGGACCACCGCGCCGCCGGGCCTCCGCCGCCCCTTCCAGCCGGCCCGGCGAGCGCTCGACGGGAACGCGGGGGCCGTCGTCCTCCAGGCGCTCGGCGTTGAGCTCGTTCACCGCGCCGAGCGCGTCGCCGATCGTCGCGTAGTCCACCGCGATGAAGTTGACCGGCCTGCCGCGCTGGCGTTCACAGGTGTGCGCCCGCTCCAGCACCCGCTGCCGGGAGTTGACGACCCCGGCGTCGAGGCGCAGCCCGCCGCCCGCCGTGACGAAGTGGTTGAGCAGGAACAGCCGCTTGTCCGGGCCGCCCCGGTTGGGCAGGCAGGACATCTCGTCCGGGCTGCGGAAGGCGAAGGGCGTCTCCATGGCGTACCGGTAGAGGTTCCGGTACCAGGGCGCGGGTCCGTCCGCCTTCTCCGCGAAGACGACCAGCCGCCGACCGCTGTCGATCATGTCCCCGAGCTTCGGCCACGGGCGGTCCGGGTCCCGGTCCGGCGCGTACAGCAGGTCGGAGAGGCCCGCCCGGACGAAGGCCTCCTGGGTCGCCACCGCGTCCACGCCGTCCTGGAGGATCAGGGTGACGATTTCCGTGGGGTTGTCGCGCAGCCAGTCACCGATCTGCCGCAGCGTCGGCTCCAGTTCGAGAGCGCCGGCGCCGCACACCGAATGGCACAGCCACAGGCCGGAGTGGGGCGGGTTCACCCGTCCCAGGATCGCGGTCAGCCGGCGGCGCTCGGCCGGGGAGAAGTCCGAGGTGCTCAGCCGCTCCGCCACCTCCTCGGGCCGCTCCCAGCGGTGGGTGTCGAGGAGCAGGACCCGGGACCCGGCACCCAGCTGACCGACGATGTCCGGGTCCTGCAGCGGGCCGATGAACCGGTCCGCCGTCGTCGCCATCGCGTTGTGCGACGCGAGCTGGGCGATCTCGTCGTAGCGGGCGTCGCAGAGCTTCGCGCTGCCCTGGCAGATGCGCGGGGAGGAACCGGTGATCGCCACCGGCGCCAGCATCGTCCCGACGAGGGCGACGGCGGTGACGGTGAAGGTCAGCGCCGGAAGGTGCCGCGGATCGGTGAGGACCGGCATGCTCGGCCGGGTCTGCCAGACCCAGCCCACGGTGATCAGCAGGGCGCCCGCGGCGAGCAGGATCACCGCGACGACGACGGCTGTGGTCAGCAGCCGGTCGAGCGCGGCGGCCTGGACGTCGGCGAGTAGACCCGAGGCCGACGGTGGCCACGAGGACGGGATGCCGAACAGCGTGTCGCCCAGCGTGAGGCGCAGCAGGAGCACGGTGAGCGCCATCAGCGAGGCCGCGGCGGCCGGCACCCAGCCCAGCGGAATGAGCCGGCGTTTGGCGGGCGAGGGGGGCAGGAGCCACAGCAGGGTGAGCGCGGCGGCGCACAGCACGGCCGCCGCCGGTTCCACCACGTCCTGGAAGAGCCGGGTGACCTTGCGGGCGCGGTCCAGCGGGGCCAGCGCCTCCGTGCCCGGCTCGACGTCGACGGTGACGACCCACGTGCCCTCTCTCGCCTCCGCCAGCAGCTCCGCGGCGGCGTCCCGGACCTGGTCGGTGAGGGCGACCGGGGCCATCGCGGCCAGGGCCGAGGCCACGTCGCCGCGGTCCAGCGCCGTCTGGACCGTGGATCTGACCCCGCCCTGCGCCGCGCCGTGCGGCACCAGACGCATCAGGGCGTCCGTGGCCGCGGCCGCCTGGCTGTGGGAGAGCGGCAGCGTCGGCAGCTCGTCGAGCGGCGCCTCCCCGGCCACCACCCGTGCCACCAGTTCGGACAGGCGCTGCACGAAGGCCTGGAAGTCGGGCTCGGACCGCTTCTGCAGCGCGGCGACGGCATCACCGAAGTACGCCTGGCTGAGCCGTTCGACGTTGGCGACGACGGGCTCCAGATCGACCCTGATCCGCAGCCGGTCGCGGTCGCCCTCCAGATAGTGGACCACCTCCGCGATCTGCCCCTCGCCCATGGTCCGCAGCGTCTCGGGCGGAATCACCACCTTGAGGTTCGAGGTGATGGTCGACTGCGGCACAGGCAGCCGGTCCAGCAGGTCGCTGGTCAAGGGCGTACTGCCCGGGTCCACCAGCACCTCGTCGTAGAAGCGCTGGTAGGCCCGCTCGTCCTCCAGCACCTGGTCGTAGAAGTGGGGGTCGAGCACGGTACTGCGGACGACGGCCGCGGCGGCCAGGACGGTCAGGCTCAGCACCGCCACGCACCAGACCAGCACCTCGACCCAGGGCGAGCGCCGAACCAGTGCGTTCATGGAACCATTCTCGTATCGGCCGGACGCCGTGCCGCACGGCGTCCGGAAGGGACGTGCCCTCAGACGCATGCCCCGCCCTCGGCCGGCCGATACGTGTCAGCCTCCGCTCAGTACCTCCCGGCTCTTCGCGGACTGCCTCACGTCCTGACCCGGCACGCGCGAGGGGCGGCGGGAGACTGTCGCCCACCGCCCCTTTCCGGTACGCGGCGATCAGGCCGCCGGAGCCGGGTACGTCGGGTACTCCACCCCGGAGACGTGCTGGACGACGCGGACGACCTGGCAGGAGTAGCCGAACTCGTTGTCGTACCAGAGGTAGAGGATCGCGTTGTCGCCCTCGACCTTCAGCGCGCCGGCGTCCACGATCGAGGCGTGGCGCGAGCCGATGAAGTCGCTGGAGACGGCGTCCGGGGCGCTGATGAAGTCGATCTGGCGCTTGAGCGGCGAGGTCAGCGACACCTCGCGCAGGTGGTCCAGGACCTCCTCGCGGCTCGCCTCGCGGGCCAGCTGGAGGTTGAGGATCGCGATCGACACGTCCGGCACCGGCACCCGGATCGAGCTGCCCGTGATCCGCGCCTTCAGGTCGGGCAACGCCTTGGCGACGGCGGAGGCGGCACCGGTCTCCGTGATCACCATGTTCAGCGGCGCGCTGCGGCCGCGGCGCTCGGACTTGTGGTAGTTGTCCAGCAGGTTCTGGTCGTTGGTGAAGGAGTGCACCGTCTCCACGTGACCGCGCAGCACGCCGTACTCGTCCTCCATCGCCTTGAGCGGCGGGACGATCGCGTTGGTGGTGCAGGAGGCGCAGGACAGGATCCGCTCGTCCGGCTTGACGGTGTCGTGGTTGACGCCGTGGACGATGTTCGGGACGTCGCCCTTGCCCGGCGCGGTCAGGACGACCTTGTCGATGCCCGGACGCAGGTGCTTCGACAGACCCTCACGGTCGCGCCACTTGCCCGTGTTGTCGATGAGGATGGCGTCCTTGATGCCGTACGCCGTGTAGTCGACCTGCGCCGGGTCGTCCGCGTAGATCACCTTGATGGCGTTGCCGTTGGCGAGGATCGTGCTGTTGTCCTCGTCGACGGTGATCGTGCCCTGGAACTGGCCGTGCACGGAGTCGCGGCGCAGCAGTGAAGCACGCTTCACCATGTCCTCGGCGGCCCGCTCCCCACCGCCCCGTACGACGATGGCGCGCAGCCGGAGCCCGTTGCCGGAGCCCGCCTTCTCGATGAGCAGCCGGGCGACGAGCCGGCCGATGCGGCCGAAGCCGTACAGGACGACGTCGCGGCCCTCACGCCGGTCGATCTTGTTGGCGCCGGTGGCCCCGGCGACGGCCTCGGCGGTGAACTCCTCGACCGACAGACCGCGGTCGTCGCCCCGGTAGGTCGCGGCGAGCATGCCGATGTCGATCTGCGAGGGCCCGAGATCGAGGGTGGTCAGTGCCCGCAGGAAGGGCATCGTCTCGGTGACCGACAGCTCAGCGCCGGCGATCTGGCGGGCGAAGCGGTGCGTCTTGAGGATGCTGACCACAGACTTGTTCACCAGGGAACGGCTGTGCAGCAGGATCGTGACGTCCTGCTCCCGGTGCAGCTTCCCGATCATCGGGATCATCGATTCCGCGATCTCTTCGCGGTGCTTCCAGTTGGTGAACGAGTCGTCGTTGACAGTCACGTCTCTATCTTTCGAGCTAGGCGGCGCTCATATGCTAACCCGACCGCCTTTCTGATCGATCAAGTGGGCCCCTCGCCGATCAGATGAGTACGGGATCCTGCCGGGACCGGGTGCGGGAGTCGAACATGATTGCGCCGCGGACGACCGGGGTACACGAGCCTGGACCGCGTCCGTGCCGATTGTCCGCGCGGGCCGTACCGCCGCCGCTACCAGGGAATCTGCCATGGAGACACCCGCGAACGACCACCCCGTCACGCCCGCTCAGCGAGCGTTGGACACGCTGGCCGAGTCCCCGGAGACCGCCGACAACACGGCGGCGCTCGACACTCTCGCGAGCAGCGACGTCCTCGTGCCGGTGCCCGACGACGCGAACGACCAGGACGCAGCCGACCCCGGGATGCTGGCACTGCCGGTGCTGGAACAGCAGGGCGGCCGCCAGGTGGTGCCCGTGTTCACCTCGGAGCTGGAGATGGCCGGCCTGCTGCCGTACGTCTCCCGCTACCGCATGGTGCCGCTCGGCGCACTCGCCGCGCAGTGGCCGGCCGACGACCTGTCCCTGTCCATCGACGCCGGTTCGGAGCACCGGCTCACCCTCACCTCGGACGGCGTGCGCACGCTGCTGGCGCGTCCGTAGACGCTCCGCCCTTGGGCCTCCGTCCCTCTCAGGAGGGGCGGAGGCCCTCGTCGTCGCCGAGCGTGCGCGCCAGCGCGGCCCGCTGGAGCGGCAGAATCGCCGCGTGCAGGTCCCGGCCCCTGGCGGTGAGCGCGACGTACACACCCCGCCGGTCCTCCGCGCAGACCGAGCGCGTCACCAGTCCGTCCCGCTCCAGGCGGGCGATGAGCCGGGACAGTGCGCTCTGGCTCAGGTGGACCCGGCCCACCAGGTTCTGCACCCGGCAGCGGTCGCCGTCCCCGGGCGCCTCTGTCACGAGGAGGTCGAGCACCTCGAAGTCGCTCGCGCCCAGACCGTGCGGATGCAGTGCCCGGTCGATCTCGCACATCGTGCGCGCGTGCACCGCGAGGATGTCCCGCCATCGTTCCTCGAGCCGCGCGCCGGCGGTCCTGGCTGCCATGACTGAACGGTAGCACCGCAACCGATATTGGTTGAATGTGTAAATAGCCCGGTTGTCGGACAACGGGGCTCCGGCTGCGGGAAGGTGGAGGGCCACGGCACGAAGCCGGGACCGCACGGAGGAGGACGAGCCGCCGGGGAGTCCCGTGCACGGCACGCGCCTCGACGTCCTGGAGTGGCTGAAGGATCCGGCGGCGCACTTTCCCCGGCAGCGTCGCGTGGATCCCGTCGAGCACGGTGTCCACGCCGGTCCAGTCGCCGCGAAGCTCGGTGTGTCCCGCCGTGCGGCCCGGACCCGCCTCGACCTCCTCACCCGCCTCGGCCTCCTGCGCGCCACGCGGATCCGCCGCCGTACGTACTACCGGCGCGACGAGGTGCGGATCGCCGAGGCGGCGCGGATGTTCGAGAAGGGCCGGCAGGCGCGGGCGCACCTCCCGGAGTGACCCGTGCGCCGCCCCGGCGTTACGCTGAGGATCAGCCGCGGCCCGCAGGGACGCGGCGCGGCGGTGGGGCCCGCCGTACCCGAACCGCGGCTCAGGCGCCGCCAACGGTCCCTACTTGCGTACCGGGGGCATCCCCCTGCCCGGCGAGTAGGAGACGTACGACCATGACAGTCCCGAAGACCGGGGGCGCCGGCCGGGTTCGGCCGGGCGCCCCGGGACGGCCGCGGTGGCGCGCCCAGGCGCCGGTCGTCGCGGTCGTGGCCCTCGGCGGCGGCACCGGCGCCGCCGCCCGCCACGCGGCCTCCCTGTGGTGGCCGACGCAGGTCGGCGGCTTCCCCTGGACGACCCTAGGGGTCAACGTCGTCGGCTGTGCCGTCATCGGCGTGTTCATGGTGGTCATCACCGAGGTCCGGCCCGCCCACCGCCTGGTGCGGCCCTTCTTCGGCACCGGAGTGCTCGGCGGCTTCACCACGTTCTCCACCTACGCCGTCGACAGCCGGTCCCTGTTCGCCGACGGCCGGGTCCCGGCCGGCCTGGCCTACCTCGCCGCGACCCCGCTCGCGGCACTCACCGCGGTGTGGCTCGCCGCATGGGCGACCCGCCGGGTCCTGAAGTGGAGGCAGACATGACGAGGCTGACCGGCGGCGCCCTGCGCCTGACCGTCTTCGTCGGCGAGAACGACACCTGGCACCACCGCCCCCTGTACTCGGAGATCGTCCACCGCGCCCACGCGGCGGGCCTCGCGGGCGCCAGCGTCTTCCGGGGCGTCGAGGGCTTCGGCGCCTCCTCGATCGTCCACACCACCAGGCTGCTCTCCCTGAGCGAGGACCTGCCGGTGGCCGTGGTCGTCGTCGACACCGAGGAGCGCGTCCGGGACTTCCTGCCGCAGCTCGACGAACTCGTCACCGAGGGCCTGGTCACCCTCGACCCGTGCGAGGTCGTCAGGTACGAGGGCCGGAGGCCGTCGTGAACTGGCTGCCGGTCGTCGTGGGCGGCATGGTCGGCGCCCCGCTGCGCTACCTCACCGACCGCGCCGTGCAGTCCCGGCACGACTCCGTCTTCCCCTGGGGCACCTTCACGGTGAACGTGGTCGGCAGCATGGTCCTCGGCCTGCTGACCGGCGCCGCCCTGGCCGGAGCGGTCGGCTCCGACCTGCGGCTGCTGCTGGGCACCGGCCTGTGCGGCGCGCTCACGACGTACTCGACCTTCTCCTATGAGACCCTCCGGCTCACCGAGACCGGCGCGCGCCTGCAGGCCGCCGCCAACCTGGTGGGGAGTGTGGTGGCCGGCCTCGCGGCGGCGTTCGCGGGGGTGACTCTGGCCGACGCGCTCTGGACCTGACGCCGGGCACACAGCAACGTGTAGTAGGAACTGGATGCCATGAGCACCATCAGCATCGGTCAGGCCGTCGTCCTCGGAGCCGTCGAGGGGGTGACCGAGTTCCTGCCCGTCTCCTCCACCGGACACCTCAAGATCGTCGAGGGGCTGATGGGCATCCCGGTCGACGACGACGCCGTGATCGGCTTCTCCGCGGTCATCCAGGTCGGCGCGATCGCCGCCGTCCTCGTCTACTTCTCCAAGGACATCGCGCGGATCGTCTCCGCCTGGGCGCGCGGGCTGCGCGACCGCGAGGAGCGCCACCACCACGACTACAGGTTCGCCTGGTGGGTCATCTTCGCCACCATCCCCATCGTCCTCGTCGGCCTCGCCGCCAAGCCCCTGATCAAGGGCCCCCTCGCCTCGCTGTGGGTGGTGGCCGGCTCGCTGATCGTCGGCAGCGGTGTGATGTGGTGGGCCGACCGCACCGGCCGGCACAAGCGGGGCGAGGACGACACGTCCTTCAAGGACGCGATGCTGGTCGGCGGCTCCCAGATCCTCGCCCTGCTCTTCCCGGGCTTCTCCCGTTCCGGTGCCACCATGTCCACCGCCCTGATGCTCGACCTCGACCGGGTCGCCGCCACCCGGCTGTCCTTCTTCCTCGGCATCCCCGCCCTGACCGGGGCCGGACTGTACGAGTTGAAGGACGCCCTGGGCACGGGGGCGGGTGCCGCGCCCCTGGCCGTCGGCACCCTCGTCTCCTTCGTGGTGGCCTACGCCTCCATCGCCTGGCTGCTGAAATTCGTCGCCAAGCACACCTTCAACTCGTTCGTCGTCTACCGGATCGCGGTCGGCGTCCTGCTGTTCGGGCTGCTCGGCACCGGCGTGCTGCACGGCTGACCGCCGCGCCGCCGACCGCGGCTCAGCGTGCGGCGCGCAGTGGCTCCCCGACGCTCCTCATGTGCCGCAGGGCCTCGCGGTGCGAGGCCAGCAGCCCCGTCTGGTGGTACGGCACGCCCAGTTCGGCGCAGTACGCCTCGG
Organism: Streptomyces sp. NPDC085944; assembly: GCF_040686295.1. Lineage (NCBI taxonomy): Bacteria > Bacillati > Actinomycetota > Actinomycetes > Kitasatosporales > Streptomycetaceae > Streptomyces > Streptomyces sp. NPDC085944. Next base: position 400,158 of record NZ_JBFBJX010000002.1, read on the forward strand.
TGAGGGCCTGGGCCCGGCCGAGCGCGGGGGTCGGCATGCTGGGGAAGAGGTGGTGCTCGATCTGGTAGTTGAGGCCGCCCATGAAGGCGTCGACGAGCACACCGCCCCGCACGTTGCGGGAGGTCAGGACCTGACGGCGCAGGAAGTCCAGCCGCGTGCCCTCCTCGATCATCGGCATGCCCTTGTGGTTCGGCGCGAAGACCGAGCCCAGATAGATCCCGAACAGACCCTGGTGCACCGCGAGGAAGACGAGCGCCCTGCCCGGGGAGAGGAGCGTGAACAGTCCGCCGAAGTACACGGCGAAGTGGGCGACGAGCAGCGTGCCCTCCAGGACCGGCCGCTTCACGGCCCGGCTGCCCAGCGCCTTGAAGCTGTTGAAGCTCAGGTTGAGGCCTTCCAGCGTCAGCAGCGGGAAGAACAGGGCGGCCTGGTGCTTGCCGACGAAGCGCGGAAGCCCGGTCGCCCTGCTCGCCTGGCCCCGCGACCACACCAGGATGTCGGGCGAGACGTCCGGGTCCTTCTCCTCGTGGTTGGGATTGGCGTGGTGGCGGGTGTGCTTGTTCATCCACCAGCCGTAGCTCATGCCGAGCAGCAGGTTGGCCGCGAGCAGGCCGCCCGCCTCGCTGGGGCGCCGGCGCGAGAAGACCTGCCGGTGGGCCAGGTCGTGGGCCGCCAGTCCCAGCTGGCCGAAGACGACGGCGAGCCCGACCGCGACGAAGAGCTGGCTCCAGCTGTCCCCCAGGGCGACGAACGCGGCGACACCGCCCGCGAGCGCGAGGGCGACGGCGCCGAAACGGACCGTGTAGTACAGCGGGCGGCGCCGGAGCAGCCCCGCGTCGGCTATGCGCCGGGAGAGTTCGGAAAAGTCGCTTCCCTTGTCGCGACTCTTCTCCTGTGCGCCCGTGGGCAGGCTCTCGACGAGCACCGTTGAATCGACCATGTACTTGAGTATGTGAACGGCTCGCCGGGCGCAGAATGACGTCCGCCCCCGAAACGGGGTGAGGCCAGCACCACCCCAAGTGCGGGGGTCCACCCACCGTAGGCCTCCCGCCGCCGGGTCCGGCCCGGAGGGAGAATGGCGATCATGAGCACACCGACGACCTTCCGTCCGGTCCTGGAGCGCATCGCCGAGGAGATCGAGCGCACCCCGGGCAGTGGCCGGCCCGCCGACTACATCCCCGCGCTCGCCGCCCGCGACCCGCGCCGCTTCGGCATGGCCGTCGCCGAGCCGGACGGCACGGTGTACGGGGTGGGGGACTGGCGGGAGCCGTTCTCCGCGCAGTCCATCACCAAGGTCTTCACCCTCGCCCTCGACCTGGCCAGGGAGGGCGACGCCCTCTGGGAGCACGTGGGCCGCGAGCCGTCCGGCAACCCGTTCAACTCCCTGGTGCAGCTGGAGTACGAGAACGGCATCCCGCGCAACCCGTTCATCAACGCGGGCGCCCTCGTCGTCACCGACCGGCTGCACACCCGGACCGGCGACGCGGCCGGCGAACTGCTCGCGTTCCTGCGCGCCGAGAGCGGCAACCCGGACCTCGCCCACGACGAGGAGGTCGCCGCCTCCGAGGCCGCGCACGGCGACCGGAACGCGGCGCTGGCGCACTTCATGGCGTCCTACGGCAACGTCGACAACCCCGTACCGGTGCTCCTGGACCAGTACTTCCGCCAGTGCTCCGTCGCCGCTTCCTGCGCCGACCTGGCCCTGGCGACGGGTTTCCTGGCCCGGCACGGCATCCGCGCCGACGGCACCCGGCTGCTGAGCCGCAGCAGGGCCAAGCAGATCAACGCGGTGATGCTGACCTGCGGGACCTACGACGCCGCCGGCGACTTCGCGCACCGGGTGGGCCTGCCGGGCAAGAGCGGGGTGGGCGGCGGCATCATCGCGGTCGTACCGGGCCACTGCACGCTGTGCGTGTGGAGCCCCGGCCTGGACGAGCGGGGCAACTCGGTGGCCGGGGTGGCCGCCCTGGACCGCTTCACCACGCTGACCGGACTGTCGGTGTTCTGAACCGCCCCGGTCAACTCCCGTCGTCCCGCACGAGCTTGAGCCGCAGGGCGAGTGCCGTGACGCCCGCGCCGAGCGCCGCCACGCCCAGGATCGCGCCGGCCTTCGGCCAGCCCGGCTCGTCCTCGGCCGGCTTGGCCGCGGTCGCCGCCGCGGGCACCGTCTGCGGTCCCTGGCGGGGCCGGGACCCCTCGGGGACCAGCGAGCCCACCGGATCGACCTCCCCGTCCGCCTCGAAGCCCCAGTCGAGCAGGGCACGGGCCTCCTCGTAGACGGCGTGGCCGCCGCCGTCCTGAGGGTTCATCACCGTGACGACCAGGGCCCGTCCGTCGCGCCGGGCGGCGGCGATGAGCGTGTTGCCGGCGTTGCTGGTGTAGCCGTTCTTGACGCCGATCAGCCCTGGATACCGCTCCACGCCGCCGGCCCCGGTGAGCAGCCGGTTGGTGTTCATGATCCCGTACGAACTCCCGTCGCGGCCGGGGAACATCGCGTCGACCTTGGCGCAGTACCGCGCGAAGTCGGGCCGGCGCAGCCCCGCCCGGCCGAAGACGGCGAGGTCGTACGCCGACGAAACCTGCCCGGGCGCGTCGTACCCGTCGGGGGAACGGACGTGGGTGTCGCGGGCGCCGAGCGCGCGGGCCTTCGCCTGCATCCGGGCGGCCGTGGCACTCCAGCCGCCGGTGAGCGCGGCGAGGACGTGCACGGCGTCGTTCCCGGAGTTGAGGAAGACGCCGTTCCACAGGTCGGAGACGCGGTACGTCTCGCCCTCGACGACCCCGACCAGGCTGCTGCCCGGACCGATGCCGGACAGGTCCTCGGGACTGACCTCGTGGTGGAGGCCCCCCGGCAGGACCGGCAGCACCGTGAGGGCGAACAGGGTCTTGAGGGTGCTGGCCGGGGGCAGCTTGCGGTGCGCGTCGTTCGCCGCCAGCACGTCGCCCGTGCCTGCGTCGGCCACGACCCAGGACAGGGCGGAGACATCGGGAACCCGGGGAGCTCCGGGGTGCGGCCGGACCTGGGTGCCGGAGCGGTACAGCGACGACGGCCGGTCCGTCGCACCACCGGGCGGCCCGGGTTCCGGCCGTCCCGCACGGGCGGCCGCGGCGGCCGGCATGAGGGTCAGCAGCCCAGCCAGACAGAGCATGCAGGCGGACCGAGCCGTCCGGGATGAGAATCCGATAGTCATACCGTAAACGTAGGAATGGCCCCCCGAACCGCCACGCTGACCGGGCCGGGTCGCGCCCGCAAGCACCCGGATGCCGCAACGGAGTGCGTATCGGTGCGTGCCGTCGGTGGGAGGGGTCAGTCCGCGGGCAGTGTCGGCTGTACCTGCCGCAGGAACGTCGCGTTGTCCGGTGTGCGGCGCAGCCGCTCCAGCAGGGTCTCCAGGCCCGGCTGCCCGTCCCGCGTCCCCAGGGCCCGCCGCAGCCCGCGCACGGCGGTCGTCTCGGCGGCGGACAGCAGGAGTTCCTCGCGCCGGGTGCCGGAGCCGGTCAGGTCCACGGCCGGGTAGACGCGGCGGGAGGCCAGTTCCCGGCTCAGCCGCAGTTCCATGTTGCCGGTGCTCTTGAGTTCCTCGAAGTAGAAGTCGTCGGCGCGCGAGCCGGTCTCGACCAGGGCGGTGGCGAGGATGGTGAGGGAACCGCCCTCCTCCGCCTTGCGGGCGGCGCCGAAGAACCGCTTGGGACCCAGCAGCGCCCCCGCGTCGACACCGCCGCTGAGGGTGCGGCCGCCGGACGAGGCGGCGTTGTTGTGCGCCCTGCACAGCCGGGTGAGGGAGTCGAGGAGGATCACGACGTCCTCACCGCCCTCGACGAGCCGCTTGGCCCGCTCGATCACCAACTCGGCGAGCGCGATGTGCTGCTTGGCGCCCTGGTCGAAGGTCGAGGCATACACGTCCCCGCGCACCGAGCGCCGCATGTCGGTGACCTCCTCGGGCCGTTCGTCGAGCAGCACCACCATCAGCCGGGCCTCGGGGTGGTTGCCGGCCACGGCGGCGGCGATCTGCTGCAGGAGGACGGTCTTGCCGGTCTTCGGCGGAGCGACGATCAGGCCGCGCTGCCCCTTGCCGACCGGGGCCATCAGGTCGGTGACGCGTCCGGTGAGGCCGGCCGCCGGGTGTTCCAGCCGCAGCCGCTCGTGCGGGTGCAGCGGGGTCAGGTCAGCGAAGTGCCGTCGGTGGCCGTGCCGGTCGGGCGTACGCCCGTTGACGCGGACGACCTCGGTCAGGGTGTGCCGGTCGCCGCGCACGCCCTCGACGAGGTCGCCCCTGCGCAACCCGTGCCGGCGGATGAGGGCGGGGGAGAGGGCGAGGTCGGAGGGTCCGGGCCGCAGGCTTTCGCCCCGCAGGCGACCCTTGCCGCCCGCCTCGATGTCGAGGACACCGCTCGCGATCTCGGCCGGAGACTGCTGTACGGGGGGATGTTCGAGTGTGGTGGTCATGTGGTCGGTCCTTTCGAGGACACGGGCATGGGACATGCGGAAGGAAGGGGGGAGCCGCGAGGGGTCGGAAACGACACGCCTCCGGGCGGCGGAACGGCACCTGGGATCCAGCAGGAGCGAAAGCCCTGCTCACGAGGTTGTGCCGAGAAGCGGACGCGCCGGTCGCATCAGGACGGGCAGGTCCGCGAACCGAAGGGAAACTCGCACCGGCGCCCCGAACCAGGGGGGCGTACGCAAGTGCTGCCGTCACCCTACCACGACATCTCCTCTTCCTTCCGCGCATGCCGTGCCGGCTCAGCCGGCCGAACGCTCCCGAACCTCCTCCGCCTCCTTCGCGATCCGCTCGAACTGGGCGGCCATGGCCGCTTGAAGGGCGTGCGCACCCGACAGAGGACGCACCATCACCGTCAGTTCGGCGATCCGGCCGGACGTGTCGAGGCGCAGGAAGTCGCAGCCGCTGATCTCGCGGTCCCCCACCCGCGCCGCGAAGAGCAGGGCGTGGTCGCGGCCGCCCGCCTCACCGATGACGCGTTCGTAGCGGAAGTCCTCGAAGACGCGCTCCACCGCGCGCAGGATCGCCGCCGTGATCGCCCTGCCCCGATAGGGCTTGAAGACGACGGGGCTGGAGAAGACCACGTCGTCGGCCAGCAGTGCTTCGACGGCGTCCAGGTCGTGTGCCTCGACCGCCTCGCGGAAAGCCCGCATCGCCACTCCTTCATACTGAATTATTTGAATAGGTGTGGAGTAGAGTAGTCGTCGTGATCCGTGCTTGCTAGCGTGTCGACATGTCTCTCAAGTACGCCGTCCTGGCCGCCCTCCTGGAGGGCGAGGCCTCGGGCTACGAGCTGTCCAAGATCTTCGACGTGTCGCTCGCCAACTTCTGGCCCGCCACACCGCAGCAGCTCTACCGGGAGCTGGAGCGCCTCGCGGGCGACGGACTCATCGAGGCCCGGACCGTGCCGCAGGAACGCAGGCCCACCAAGCGGCTGTTCTCGCTCACCGCGGCCGGCCGGGGGCAGCTGGACGCGTTCGCCGCCGAGCCGACCCGGCGGCCCACCGCCATCCGCGACGAGTTCCTGATCAAGATGCAGGCCATGGACGGCGTCGACCCCCGGGCCGTCCGCGAGCTGGTCGAGGAGCGCAGGGCCTGGGCGCTGGGCAAACTCGCCCGCTACGAACGGGTGCGGGAACGCCTCCTGGACGGCCGCACCGAGGAGGAGCACCTCCGGGAGGCCGACCGCGTCGGCCCCTACCTCACCCTGGCCGCCGGGATCGCGTTCGAGCGGGAGAACGCCCGCTGGTGCGAGCGCGTGCTCACCGTGCTCGACGAGCGCCGCGCTCCCGCGGGGCCCGCCGGACAGCCCCTAGGGTGACCTGATGTTCAGCTCCGAGGGCCCCACCCTGCGCGAACTCGCCGTCCAGGCGCTGTCGTCGGTCGAGCGGGGCTACGACCTGCTCGCCCCGAAGTTCGACCACACCCCGTACCGGACACCGGACCGGGTGCTGGATGCCGTGGCCCGCGCGCTGGAGCCGATGGGGCCCTTCCCCGCCGGACTCGACCTGTGCTGCGGCACCGGCGCGGGCGTGGGGGTCCTGGCCCGGGTGTGCCGTCGGAGCGTGACGGGGGTCGACTTCAGCGCGGGCATGCTGGAGGTCGCGCGCCGCCGCGTCCCGCCGCCGGGCCCGGCGGTCTCCTGGGTGCGCGCGGACGCCCGCGCCCTGCCGTTCGGCCCCGCCTTCGACCTCGTGGTGAGCTTCGGGGCGTTCGGTCACTTCCTGCCCCGCGAACTGCCGGGCCTGTTCGGTCAGGTGCGTTCCGTGCTCCGACCGAACGGCTGCTTCGCCTTCCCCGTCGCCGCCCCGCCGCGGCCCGGCTCCGCGGGGTACTGGACGCTGCTCGGCTTCGACGCGGCGATGCGGGTGCGCAACGCGTTGTGGCGGCCGCCGTTCGTCATGTACTACCGGACCTTCCGGCTCGGGGACGTGGGCCGCGAGTTGTCCCGCGCCGGGTTCCGGGCGGACCTGCACGCACTGCCGGAGTTCGGGCACCGCCCCGACGGCAGCCCGCGGGCCCGGCTGGTCGTGGCCCGGCGCCTCGCGTAGCCGGCCGGGTCAGCCGGCCGCGGGCAGGGTGAACTCGTAGACCAGGGCGTCCTGCCGGGTGTCCACCAGGAGGTCCGTGATCTCGAGCGGTCGCGCGTACTGGTCGTGCACCCGCCGCACGACCCGGACCGACGCGGTGTCGGGCTGGAGGGTGATGGTGTCCCGGTGATGCAGCGTCAGGCCGGCCCGGCGCATCCAGTCGTAGGTCCGCCGCAGCTGCGCGCAGGCGACACCGTCGGCGCGGTCGCGGTAGCGGGCCAGCTCCTCGACCTCGGCGAGCGCCACCGCGGAAAACGATGTCACGGCCGTCCGCCGGCCGCTTTGGCCGGCCGCCGCCGACGTGTAGCGGTGCACCAGGGTCGGCCGGCCCGGCACCAGCCCCAGCGCCGCGGCGTGTTCCGGCGGCGGCGCCCCCCACACGACGGTGGCCCGGTCGCCGGTGCGGGGCTCCGCCGACCGGGCGCCCACCGGGAAGACGAGGGGTGCCGGACTTCCGGCCGGCGGTCCCGGCAGGGCGACGTGACTGCCTCGCCGGTCGGTGCTGAGCAGACCGTCCCGGCGCAGCACGTCCAGTGCCTGGCGCACGGTCTCCCGGCTGACCCCGAAGTGCTCCGCCAGCCGGCGCTCGCCGGGCAGCCGTTCACCCGGTGGGACGGTGCCGTCCCGCAGCTCGGCGAGCAACTGGTCCGCCACCCGTCGGTACAGGGGCGGCCGGGTGTCGGCGGTGGACTGGTCGCGGGGGGTGGTGCGGGCCATGCCGCGCCTCCTGTTGATGACGTACGGTAGCCGCGTGGGCTCGGTGCGCCACCAGAATTACCATTGGTCTAAACCAGCTGGGAAGGCCGGACCGCCGGTTCGGCCGAAACACCACCCACGGCCGCCGGTCGCCGCCCGCGCACGACGGTCACCGGCCCCGGACCTCAGGTGTACGAGCTCAGCCAGCGCAGCTTGGCGGCCTCCTGGAACGGCCCGCCGCCCTCGTGGTCGTTGAAGTCGTACACCTCGATCCTCTTGTCCTCGTGCGTCCAGGCGTTGAACGCGGCGAAAACGGTCGACGGCGGGCAGGTCTGGTCCTCCAGGGCGGCCGAGAACAGGGCCGGCGTCCGGCCCCGCGCCGCGAAGTGCACGCCGTCGAAGTACGACAGCGTGCGCAGCGCGTCCCCGGTCCGGCCGCGGTGCGTCTTCAGATACAGGCCTATCTCCCGGTAGGGGTGCCGGTCGGTGAGGGTGGTCGCGCGCGGGAAGTCGCACAGGAACGGCACGTCGGGCGCGACGGCGACCAGATCCGGCACCAGACCGCCCACCGCTATCGTGATGCCGCCGCCCTGGCTTCCGCCCAGCGCCACCGTGCGGGACGAGTCGGCCAGGGGGTGGGAGCGGGCCGCCTCGACCGCGCGCACGGCGTCGGTGAAGACCCGGCGGTAGTAGTAGTTCTCCGGAGCGTCCAGGCCGCGGGTCATGAAGCCCGGGTAGGCGGGCGTGCCGCCGACGGGGTCCGGGGTCCCGCCACCGCCGCCCCAGGCGCTGCCCTGGCCGCGGGTGTCCATCACGAAGTGGGCACGGCCGGTGGACGCCCACAGCAGGTGCTCGTGCGGCAGCCCGCGCCCGCCTCCGTACCCCACGAACTCCACCACCAGCGGCAGCGGCTCGGCCGCCGCGGCCGGCAGGGTCAGCCACCCCTTCACCGGGTGACCGCCGAACCCGGCGAACGTCACGTCGTACACCCGCACCGTGGACAGTCCCGTGTCGACCGGTTCGAAGCGCGCGTCCAGCTCGTACTCCCGGGCCTGGGCGAGGGTCTTGCTCCAGAACGCGTCGAAGTCCTCGGGCTCGGCCGACGCACTGCGGTACGCCTGGAGTTCGTCGAGCGGAAGGTCGAACAGGGCCATCGAAAACCGCCTTTGCGGGGATGTGGCAGACCGTACGGATGATCACACCGTACGTGGGCGGCCGAAGAACCCGCCAGGTCCGGCCGTCAGGCCCGGCGATGGGTCCACTGCGGCTCGGTGAGCGCCCAGTCCCGGTCCCACTCCGCCATGCGGTGCCGCAGGGTCAACGCGCGCACGGTGCGGTGCGCGAGCAGCACCGTGAGCGCCGTCCCGAGGGCCGTGAACGAGCCGACGGTGGCGCTGTGCTGCCAGATCTCGGCACCGTCCGACGGCGGCGGAACGCGCTGACCGTGCGAGTCCAGCCACACGTCGACGGTGTCACCGTTGCGGGCGCCGGCCGGCACCGCAGCCGTGGTGCTCTTCTCCGTGCCGTCCGGTGTCTTCCAGTGGACGGTGGCGCGGTACGAGTGCTGCCCGCCGAGCTGCCCCGTCGGCAGGGAGCCGGGCGCGCGGTCGACCACCGTGGCGCGGACCTGGTGCCGCTCGGCCCGCTGTTCGGCCACGATCGCCTGGGCCTGTCCGTAGCCCCACCAGGCGGTGGCCGCGCCGAGCAGCGGTGCGCCCACGACCAGCAGGAGGGCGACGACAACCCGGGTCCAGGCCTCGACGACGTCGCACCGCCGCCGCAGCGGATTGCGCCGCCAGCGCCAGCCGCGTACCCGTGTTCGCATGTCGACCTCCCCGCGATCACCGCGACCGGAGGAGCGGACGGACGGCCGGGCGAGTGCGGGCAGGGCCGCCGCGCCTTCGTGTCGCGCCACGTGTGCGAGTGCCCGCTCTGGACTGGTACCCAGTCCGGCGGGCCTCGCTCACGATGCGGGCCGGATCAGCCGAAGCGTTCGATCCGGATCCGGTCCACCGGCTGCCCGGCGGCCACCAGCAGCCGCGACGCGTGCTCCGCGAACGCGTTCGATCCGCACACGTAGGCCTCCCAGCCGCCGGCGGGCGGCTCGGCCAGCAGCGGTGCCAGGTGCGCGCGTGCCAGCCGGCCCACGGGTGTGCCGGCCGGCGCGGTACGGGTGAACACGGGCGTCGTCTCCGCGCCGTACTCACGGGCGTAGATCAGCTCCTCGGGGCCGCGCGCCGACACGAGGAGGCGCAGCGGCACCGTCAGGCCCCGCGCCCGGTGGTGCCGCACCATCGACATCAGCGGGACGACCCCGGAGCCGGCGCCGAGGAGCAGGGCGGGCCGGTCGCCCGGCCAGGCGAAGAAGCCGCTGAGCGGGCCGCGGACCTCGATCTCGTCGCCGGGCCGCGCCACCGTGTGGAACCAGCCGGACACCTCCCCGTCGGGCACCCGGTCGAGGGTCAGCTCGATGTGCCCGGAGTCGTCCGGCGCGGAGGCCAGCGAGTAGTGGCGCTGTGCCCGGTAGCCGTCCTCGGCGGTGAGCCGCAGCATCAGGTGCTGACCGGGCAGGTGGCCCGCCCAGCCGGGCACGGCCAGCCGGAACGTCGACGCGCGGGGCGTCTCACGTCGGATCTCCGTGAGCACGGCCGTCCGCCACGCCCCGGCCACCTCGCCGTTCACCTCGATGCGCCCGGGCACGGCGAACCGCGTCGGGGGAGTGAAGGCCCCTGCCGTGTGCGTCGCTGTCTCAGTCACCGGAGTACCGCTGCTCCTCCCAGGGGTTGCCGCGCGCGTGGTAGCCGTTCCGCTCCCAGAAGCCCGGCTCGTCGTGGTCGAGGAGCTCGAGACCCGCGATCCACTTGACGCTCTTCCAGAAGTACAGGTGCGGGACCACCAGCCGGGCCGGACCGCCGTGCTCAGGGGCGAGCGGCCGCCCGTCGTACTCCCACACGATCCAGGCCCGTCCGCCGGTGAGGTCGGCCAGCGGCAGGTTCGCGGTGTAGCCGGTGTGCGCGTGGGCGACGGCGTGCGTGGCGGACGGCAGCGGACCCGACGCGTCCAGGAAGGCGTCCAGGGACACACCCCCGAACCGCACCCCGAACTTCGACCAGCCGGTGACGCAGTGGATGTCGCCCGCGTACTCGGACGCCGGCAGCCGGCGCGCGGCGGCCAGGTCCCAGGTACGGGGCCCGGCCACCAGACCACCCACCCGGAACGTCCAGTCGGCGGGCGCGATCTCGGGCGTGACCTCGGCGGACAGCACGGGCCAGTCGTCGCCCGCGTCGTACTGGCCGGGCGGCAGCCCCGGCCGGGCGGCGCGCCGGCGCCCGGTGAAGCCTCGGGTGGTGTTCATGCGGTGGGTGCCTTTCGGGCCGCCGGGGCGCTCCGCCCGCGGCCGGCGTGATCAGTGCGTACCCGTCAACGGTACGTGCCCCGGAGCGCCGGACGGTCACGCTCCTCGTCCGGTGCCCCGCCCGGCCACGCGTTGTACCGCTCCAGATACGCCGCGAAGCGGAGCAGGTCCTGCTCGGGCCAGCCGGCGAGCCGCTCCCGGAAGGCGGCCCGGCGGCTCTCGGTGACCTCGCCCAGGATGTGCCGCCCCGACTCCGTCAGGTGCAGGACCTGCACGCGGTGGTCCTCCGGGTCGACCCGCCGCTCGATCAGCCCCGCGCGCTGCAGCGCGGACACCTGGCGGCTGACGGTGGACTTGTCCAGTGCGTAGTGGGCGGCCAGATCGGTGGCCCGGCGGCCGTCCCGCTCCTCCAGATGCCCGAGCAGCGTGTACGACACCAGCGACAGCTGCGGATGCATGCGCCCCGCCGAGGCCCTGGCCCGGCGGGCGAAGGCCGTCAGCTCACGGTGGATGCTCTCCACGGCCGCGTCCGCGGGAGTCGGGTCGAGGACGGCGGTCGTCTCGTCCGGTGTCTCGGCAGCGGTCACGGATCCTCCTCGCGTCGCTGGTTGCAGACTACAACTCAGTCGGCGGGTCGCGTGAAATCAGCCGCGTCCGGGAAGCCACGGCGGCTGATCATTGCGGTAATGTGACCGGCGGCCGCGGACCGCCCCGGCCGCCGGACGTCTGGGAGGTGAGACCGATTACCGCTGTGTCGGCCCGGGTGCTCTCACCTCACCGCAGTACGGTCACCGGAAACGAGTGACCGGGAGAGCGCCCTTCGGTTCCCGAAAGGCTCTCGGCTTCCATGCCCTCCTCCTTCCCCGCCCCGCCCCCGTCCTCTCCCGGCGCCCTCACGGCGTTCCCGAAGGCGCTCTTGTCGCGTGACGCCGTCGTGGCCGCGCTGCGCGCCGCCGGCTGCGTCTTCGCCGAGGACGAGGCCGCCCTCATCCTGGACGCGGCCCGCACCGCCGCGGAACTCACCGCGCTGGTCGAGCGCCGTGTCAGCGGCCTGCCCCTGGAACTCGTCGTGGGCTGGGCCGAGTTCCGCGGTCTGCGCATCGCCGTCGCCCCCGGTGTCTTCGTGCCCCGCCGACGCACCGAGTTCCTGGTGTCCGAGGCCCTGGCCCACGCGCCGCACGCGAACGTCGTCGTCGACCTGTGCTGCGGGTCGGGCGCCGTCGGCGCGGCCCTGGCCGCCGCACTCGACCGGCCCGAGGTGCACGCCGCCGACGTCGACCCGGTTGCCGTGGACTGCGCCCGCGGCAACCTCGCCGACGCGGGCGGCCGGGTGTACGCCGGTGACCTGTTCGACGCGCTGCCCGAAGCGCTGCGCGGCCGGGTGGACATCCTCGCGGCCAACGTGCCGTACGTCCCCACCGATGAGGTCGCCCTGCTGCCCGCCGAGGCCCGCGAGCACGAACCGCTGGTCGCCCTCGACGGCGGCGGTGACGGCCTCGACGTGCTGCGCAGGGTCGCGGCCGCGGCGCCGGACTGGCTCGCCCCGGGCGGCTGCCTGCTCGTCGAGACGAGCGAACGCCAGGCGGCCGACGCCGTCGACGCCTTCACCAGGGCCGGGCTGACCCCCCGCCTCTCGGTCTGCGAGGACCTGTACGCCCACGTCGTGACCGGCGTCAGCAACTGACCGCCCACTCCCCGTACCGTCAGGTCCTGCCGTCGCAGGCCCGTCGTCAGCCCGAAGGGCGGGCCCCGGCGGCGTGAGGTGCGTGCTTCGGGGCTTCCCCGGGGCCGGAGGCTGGGGGAGTGCCGGGCGTCGACCGACGTACTGGTTGTACGCGGTCGGCGCCCCGTGCGGCGAGCGGGGGCACCTCCCACGCCCTTGCGGCAGTGGGGACCGTGCATGGCGTCGCCGGGGCCTACGGCACCAGTGGCGTGGCCCGCGCGATGAGCAGGGCCACGTCGTCGGAGTTCTCCGGTTCGTGCAGGGTGCGCAGCAGCAGGTCGCAGACCTCCTCCAGCGGGCGGTCCGGGCCCTCCAGCAGCGCGAGGAGCGCGTCCAGCCGTTCGTCCAGCGGATGCCGGCGGGTCTCGACCAGACCGTCGGTGTAGAACACCAGCCGGTCGCCCGGCTCCAGGCCGACGGTGGTGGTGGAGAAGGCGACGCCGCCCACCCCGAGCGGCACCCCGGTGGGCAGGTCGAGCAGCTCGGGCGGCCGGCCGGCCCGCAGCCGGACCGGGGGAAGATGCCCCGCGTTGGCGATCCGGCACTGCCGCCGGTGCGGATCGTGCACGGCGTACAGGCAGGTGGCGATGGCCTGGTCCAGGCCCGCCGTGGTCCGCTCCAGATGCCCGAGCAGCTGCGCCGGGTCCAGTTCCAGGGCGGCCAGGGTGTTCGTCGCGGTGCGCAGCCGCCCCATGGAGGCCGCCGCCGCGATACCGCTGCCCATCACGTCGCCCACCACCAGCGCGGTCCTGCCGTCCGCCAGCTCGATCACGTCGAACCAGTCGCCGCCTACCTCACTGGTGCCCCCGGCCGGCTGGTAGCGGGAGGCGACCTCGAGCCCGCCCGTCACCGGCGGGTGGCTCGGCAGCAGGCTGCGCTGGAGGGTGAGCGCGGTGTCGCGGGCGTTCTGGTACCAGCGGGCGTTGTCGATCTGCAGCGCCGCCCGCGCGGCCAGCTCCCGGGCCAGCAGCAGGTCGTCCTCGCCGAACGGCAGGGGATTGGCGGCCCGCTTCAGGTCCAGGGCGCCCAGCACCTCGCCCCGGGCGGTCAGCGGCACGGCCAGGTAGGAGTGCACCCCCGCCCGGCCCAGCAACTCGGCCGCCCGAGGGGAGCGGGCGATGCGCCCCAGGTCCTCGCGCGTCACCCGCGCCACCATCACCGGCCGGCCGGTGCGCACGCACTCGGTGACCAGGCGGTCCGGTCCGTACCGGGCGACCTCGCCGGGCCGGTCGGCCGCCCGCAGCGCGTCGTGGGCGTCGTCGGCCCGCACGGCCAGCGCCCTGATCACCGCGGGCTCGGCCGGCCCCAGCGTGCTGCGCCGGCCCGCCACCACGGCGTCCAGCAGGTCCACGGCCGCGATGTCGGCGAGACCGGGCACGGCCACGTCGGCCAGCTCGTACGCGGTGCGGTCCAGGCGCAGGGTGGTCCCGATCCGGGCGGAGGCGTCCGCCACCGCGGCCAGCCGGCGCCGGGCGCCCTCGGCCTCGGCGGCCGTCCGGTACTGCTCGGTGACGTCGACGATCGAGACCGCCACGCCCAGTACGGCACCCAGGGCGTCCTCCAGCCGGTACAGCGACACCGACCAGGTGTGCTCCTCGTCCGGGTCGGCGGGGGTCCGCCCGGTCGCGGGCCGGTCGACGACCGGCCGCCCGGTCTCCAGCACCTCGCGTGCCGCCGCCTCCAGCGGGTCGGCGTCGACCTGCGGCAGCAGCTCGCGCATCGTCCGGCCGAGGTGCTCCTCGGCGGGGATGCCGTTGAGCTGCTCCAGGGCCGGGTTGACCGACACGTACCGCAGCTCCGTGTCCAGGACGGCCAGGCCGATCGGGGACTGCATGATGACCCGCGTGGACAGGGCCACGTCCCGCTCCAGCCGGCGCACCATCGACTGGTCGGCCGCGAGCCCGAGGGCGTAGACGTCCCCGCGGTCGTCCAGCAGCCGCATGTTGCGGAACTCGACCAGACGGGTGCTGCCGTCCTTGTGCCGGACGGGGAAGGCGCCGGCCCAGCTCCGGCCGGTCTTCATGACGTCGCCGAACAGCTTGACGACCAGGTCGAGGTGGCGCTCGTGGACCATGATGCGGGCGGCGTACCGCCCCAGGGCCTCCGGCGCCGAGTACCCGAACAGCTCCTCGGCCTGCGGGCTCCACAGGACGATCCGGCCCTCGGAGTCCAGCACGATCGAGGCCACGTTCAGCAGGTCGAGCAGTCCACTGGGCCGCACGGGTCCGCGAGGCGACGGCTCGCCCTCGAACCCGGCAGACCCCGCTGCGCTCATCCCGCGCCCCGCCTTCACCGTCCGACGCGGCACGCCCTTCGGCGCCGACTCCCTTGTTGTACCGCGTTCCACCGCGGCCGGAGCCGGTTCTGCGGGGCGCCGCCGTCTCCCCCAGCATCTCCCCGCGGGACGGGGAGCGCCGCACGAAGGCGTCCGGAGTTGGTCTGTACATGACCGTGCGGGCCGTCCAGACTGTGCTCCGAGCGCCGCAGCCCCGCCCGTGCCGCCCCGGCCGACCCCACCGAGGAGCCTCCATGACCCTGAGCGCCCGGCAACGTTGTCACGCCGCCCTGACGGGACTCGCCGTCCTGGCCCTCTCCCTCGGCCTCGCCGGTCCGTCGCACGCGGCCGCTCCCGCGGTCGGCAGCACCTGGACCGAGGTGGGCTCCGACCGCGCCGACCCGTTGACCGAGAGCCAGGGCCTGGCCTCGGTCGAGGTCCCGGCGGGCAGCCCCAACCGCTACACCGGCATCGGCACCATCCCGCTCGGCCTGAGCATCCGGGGCTGGAACCACGTCGGCGACCCCGACGCCGCCTACGACGGTCACTACATCGAGCCGTACCAGCGCGACGACGGGAACACGAAGATGTTCCGCGTGCAGGCGCCGGACGGCGGCTGGTCGGAGTACGTGCACACGCTGAGCGCCGGGGAGGCGCGGAACAACTCGTGGTCCGCGATCTCGCCCGACGGCCAGTGGATGCTGGCGGGTGAGTGGGGCACCATGAACCGGCTCCTGGTCTTCCCGACCCCCGGCGTCAACCCCGCCACCTCGCCCTCGGCGAACCTCCCGCAGGCGGCCACCGTCCACCTCGACCATGCCGTGCGCGACGTCCAGGGCTGCGACTTCCTGGACGCCACCACACTGCTCTGCTCCTCCGACGACCCGGAGGGCACGCTGTTCGGCATCACCAAACCACTGCTGCGGATCGACCTGTCGGCGCCGCCGACCGGCGCCGCCGACGTCACCGGACACGTCACCGTCCTGCGGCAGCTGCCCCTGCGCAGCGCCTGCTCGGGTTCCTTCGAGGCGGAGGGCGTCGACTACGACCGGCGTACCGGCACCCTGCGCGTGATCGTCGTGTCGCCCGGTTTCTGCGTGCTGACGGACAGCAAGACGTACCGGCTCACCCTCGACTGACCCGGTCCCTCGCGCCGGGCGGCGGGTGGTGCTTTTCTGGTGGTATCGGCCGTGCCGACGAGAGGGAGCGATCACGATGAACGGTGAGCGACTGCATCCGGAGTCCGTCTCGGTGGAGCTGAGCGGATGCAGCAAGGAAGACGCCCGGACCGTGTTCGACACCTTGTGCGCGTGCTTCTCCTCCGACCGGCACGCGGGCGACGTGACCCGGGAGTACCACGAGGTGCGCCCGACCGTATGGCTCGGCACCTTCGACGTGGCCGACGCCCGGGGCGGCCGGTGCGACCCCGCCCGGCTCGGTGCGTCCGTGGAGGCCGACGTGCAGGGCGGCTACTGGGCGATCGAGCGGTTCCGCACCACCCTGGACTCCCTGTTCACCGTGCAGGACCTGAGCACGGCCTCCGGGGACCAGGAGCGGGAGCTGCACGTACGGCTCGAAAGCCGCTGACCCGGTCTGGCCGCGTGCGGTGAGGTGTGCGCCACCCCGTTATGCAACTAGTTGCAAAATAGGGTGGCGGTCCTCTACAACAGAGGCACCACACCGCGCACGGAGGGCCCGATGAGCCGTTACCCGCACCTGCTGAGCCCGCTCGACCTGGGCTTCACCACGCTGCCCAACCGGGTCCTGATGGGCTCCATGCACGTCGGTCTGGAAGAGGCCGAGCGCGGGTTCGAGCGCATGGCCGCCTTCTACGCCGCCCGGGCCCGCGGCGGAGTCGGCCTGATCGTCACCGGCGGCATAGCCCCCAACGACGAGGGCCGCCCGTACGAGGGCGGCGCCAAGCTCACCACCGACGCGGAGGCCGAGCGGCACCGGGTCGTCACCGACGCCGTGCACCGCGAGGGCGGCCGCATCGCCCTGCAGATCCTGCACTTCGGCCGCTACGCCTACCACCTCGACCTGGTCGCCCCGAGCGCGCTCCAGGCCCCGATCAGCCCGCACGTGCCGCGCGAGCTGACCGACGCCGAGGTCGAGCGCACCATCGACGACTACGTGCGCACCGCCCGCCTCGCCCGCGAGGCCGGGTACGACGGCGTCGAGATCATGGGCTCCGAGGGCTACCTGATCAACGAGTTCATCGCCGCCCGGACCAATCACCGCACCGACCGCTGGGGCGGCTCGTACGAGAACCGGATGCGCTTCCCCGTCGAGATCGTCCGCCGGGTGCGCGAGGCGGTCGGTGAGGACTTCATCGTCGTCTACCGCCTGTCCATGCTCGACCTGGTGCCCGGCGGCTCCACCCTGGACGAGGTGATCACCCTCGCCAGGGCCGTCGAGGCCGCCGGAGCCACGATCGTCAACACCGGCATCGGCTGGCACGAGGCGCGCATCCCCACCATCGCCACCTCCGTGCCGCGCGGCGCCTACACCTGGGTGACCAAGCGCCTCATGGGCGAGGTGTCCGTCCCGCTGGTCACCACCAACCGCATCAACACCCCCGAAGTCGCCGAACAGTTGCTCGCCGAGGGCACCGCCGACATGGTCTCGATGGCCCGCCCGATGCTCGCCGATCCCGACTTCGTCGCCAAGGCCGCGGCCGGCCGTCCCGAGGCCATCAACACCTGCATCGGCTGCAACCAGGCCTGCCTGGACCACACCTTCAGCGGGCAGATCACCTCCTGCCTGGTCAACCCGCGCGCCTGCCACGAGACCGAGTTGGTCCTGGCCCCGACCCGGCTGCGCAAGCGCGTCGCCGTCGTCGGCGCCGGACCGGCCGGACTGGCCTGCGCGGTGAGCGCCGCCGAACGCGGCCACGAGGTCACCCTGTTCGACGCCGCGGGAGAGATCGGCGGACAGCTCAACGTCGCCCGCAAGGTCCCCGGCAAGCAGGAGTTCGACGAGACGCTGCGCTACTTCCGCACCCAGCTCGCGGCCCACGGCGTGGACGTACGCCTGAACACCCGCGTCGGCGCCGACGACCTCACCGGCCACGACGAGGTCGTCGTCGCCACCGGCGTCACCCCCCGCACGCCCGACATCCCCGGCGTCGACCACCCGTCCGTCGTCGGCTACCTCGACGTCCTGCGCGACGGCGCCCCCGTCGGCGAGCGCGTCGCGATCCTCGGCGCGGGCGGCATCGGCTTCGACGTCGCCGAATACCTCACCGACGGCGGCGACAAGGCGCACGAGGACCCCGAGACGTACTTCCGCCTCTGGGGCGTCGACACCGGCTACCGCGCCCCCGGCGGCCTCGCCTCGCCCGAGCGCCCGGCCCCGCCGCGCACCGTCCACCTGCTCCAGCGCAAGACCACCAAGGTCGGCGCCGGACTCGGCAGGACCACCGGCTGGATCCACCGCACCGAGCTGAAGCAGCGCGGCGTCACCATGGTCCCGGGCGTCCGCTACGACCGGATCGACGACGCCGGACTGCACATCACCGTCGACGGCGAGTCCACGCTCCTGGAGGTCGACACGGTCGTCCTGTGCACCGGCCAGGAGCCCAGCCGGAGCCTGTACGACGACCTGGTCGCCGCCGGTGTCGGCGCCCACCTCATCGGCGGCGCCGACGTGGCCGCCGAACTGGACGCCAAGCGCGCCGTCAAGCAGGGCACCGAACTGGCGGCGGCGCTGTAGGGGCGGATGGGCCGTCCCTAGGATGAGCCCATGTCCCTCCCGCACGCGATCCTCACCGCCCTGGTCGAAAAGCCGTCGTCCGGGCTGGAGCTGACCCGCCGGTTCGACCGGTCGATCGGCTACTTCTGGTCGGCCACGCACCAGCAGATCTATCGCGAGCTGGGAAAACTGGAGGCCGAGGGCCTGATCCGCGCCCTGCCCGGCCGGCAGCCGGCCCGCGGGCAGAAGAAGTCCTACGAGGTCCTGCCCGCGGGCCGCGCCGAACTGGCCCGCTGGACCGCCGCCCCGCACGACCCGAGGCCCCTGCGGGACACGATGCTGCTGCGGCTGCGCGCCGCCGCCGTGGTCGGCACCGCCGGTCTCGAGGCGGACCTGCGCCGGCATCTGGAGCTGCACGAGAGGCAGTTGGCCGGGTACGAGGAGATCGAGAAGCGGGACTTCCCGCCCGGCCGGGACAGCACCGAGAACCGGCTGCGCCACCTGGTGCTGCGGGCCGGCATCGACCTGGAGACGTTCTGGACCCAGTGGCTCCGGCACGCACTGGCGGAGTTCGCCGAGCTGCCGGGCGACGAACCGGCCTGACCGGGCCGGCCTCCGCGCGGCGTGCGCCGTGCGGCGTGTCCCTCAGAAGCGGTACGGCTTCGAGCGGCGGCGCAGGAACCAGGCCGCGGCGATGACTCCGGTGCCCACCAAGGCGCCGCCCGCCACCAGGGTGGCCGTGCCGTAGTCCTGGACGGCCCCGCCCAGACCGCCCATGACACCGCCCGGCGTCGCGGACGGGGAGGGAGCGGCGGAACGGCTGGGCGAGGGGGAGGGCGCCGAGGAGACGATGACCGTCTGGGTGCCGGCGGTGCTGTTGTTCGAGCACATGACGATCACCGTGTACGTGCCCGGCGTGATGCCCGACCAGGCCGCGGACTGCCCCGAAGCGCTGCCGGACAGCGCCACCTGACGCCCCTGGGCGAAATCCCGTTGGCTGCTGGTGAGCAGCGACGCGGTGCCCCAACTGCCGTTGAGCTGGGCGCAGGCCGTGGTCTTGACCGACACCGTGGTCCCGGTGGTGCTCACGGAGATCCCCGGGCCCGCCAGGGCCGGTCCTGCGGCCAGGGCGACGGGCAGCGCGGCGACGGCTGCCACGGTCGCACCGGAGCGGAGAAGTGGCGATGAGATGCGCATGTGGACTGCCCTCCGGCGGCACGGTCGGCGGTACATCCCTTGCGCCGCCGGGATCGGGAACGCCCGTGCCCCCGCTGGCAGCCAACAGCGCGCGGGCCGCGCCCGCATGCGGAGCGCGACCGCCCAGGTGACGCGTTCACCGCCCCGCCCGAACGCCGCACCGGCCGGGCGTCACCGACCCGCGCCCGTGGTCACCTTCCGCTCCGCCGAGAACCCGCCCCAGGTGCCGTCGGCCAGCCTCGCCCGGATCCGGACCCGGTGGGTGACCCCGGCCTCGCGTCCGGCGTAGAAGCTGTACTCGGCGCGGTCGCGCGGCGCGTCGGCACCGTAGACCAAGGAGGTCGCCGCACGGCCGTCCAGGTGGAGCTGGTACTCGGTCACCGGAGGGTCGGTGCGCGGCGGGACCCAGGAGAGGTCGAGGTAATAGGCCCCGTCGGCCCGGTGGGAGGCGGCGCGCAGCTCCGTGGGCGCGGTGGCGTGCCCGTCGTCGGTGCCCCGGGTGGTGAGCCGGACGGCGGCGCTCGCGGGGGAGACGTTGTCGGCCGCGTCCCGTGCCCGGACGGTGAACGCGTAACGGGTGCCCGGCCGCAGCCCCGTGACGACGGCCGCCGTCTGGCCACCACCGACACTGTGCACCTTGGCGTCGCCCTGGTAGACGTCGTACGACACGACGTCGCGGTCGTCCTTCGCGGCCGACCAGCCGAGCTGGACCGCCCGGCTGCCCACCGCACGGCCGTGCACGTCCCCGGGGCGGGTCGGAGCGGACTCGTCGGCCACCGCGGCCGGAGTGGTCGCCCGCACCTCCCGGCTGCGCGGCCCGAGCCGCCCGTCGGCGTCCCGCACCCGCACGGTGAACGCGTACGCCGTCGAAGGGCGCAGCCGCGTGACGTCCACCATCCGCTCGGCCGCCGGAACCTCCCTCACCAGCGAATTGCCCCGGTACACCTCGTAGGTCTCGACATCCTCGACCGCGTTCCACATCACGTGCACGGTCGTCGCGCTGCCGGCCTGCGCGGTGACGCCCGTGGGCACCCCGGGCAGCCCAGTGCCGTCCGTGTGGTCCCCGCCCGCGCCCCAGCCGCAGGACGTGAGCAGGACGAGCGCCCCGCAGAGCGGGGCGCACCGGCGCGCGAGAGCGGCAACGGGAACGTCTCGCACGGCTCCGCCTCCCCACCAACCGGCAATGGTCCGGACCAATATGACGCCTGTGACGCGGCCACATCAAGAGGGTCACGGGGCACGGTCACTCGGACGGGTTACGTGTGCCGAGTCTCCTCACGGCCGAACTCCCCGTGTGCGGCAGGCGGTTCGGGCCGATGGCGCGTGGACCGCTGTCGTCGCTGGCCCCGCGCCGGCGCGGGCGGCCGGACGGGCCGGAGCCGGAACGGGCCCGGCCCGCCCGCCCCCGTCGACCGCTCCCTCCCCACACCGGCCGGCCGGCGCGTGTGCACCGTCTGGCCCTGCGAAAGGTGCTCGCGCGAGCGTTTCGGGGACAGATGGGGCCGAGTGCTGCCCATGCCCCCGAGGAGAGGCCACATCGTGCGTGTCCAGTCGCTGACACTGGTCGCGGCCAGCGCCGCCCTGCTCGCCCCGTCGACGTTCCCCGACGCACCGCCCGCGCCACTGCCCGACCCGGCGCGGATCCTGCTGTCCGGCGCCCCGGGCCGGGCCGTGCCGCTGCGGGCGGACCGGTCCGGGGTCCGGGTCGGCCCCCTTCCCCACGTCCCGGCCGTGCAGCCCGCACGTTCCTCGACGGCCCGGCCGGACTCCGGGACCGGTGGCCGTGGGGAGCGGACCGGGGGCGACCGTCCCGTGCGCGCCGCCGAGCTGCTGGCCAGGGTGCGGGACTGCGACCCCGTCTCGCGCGGGCGATACCGCAGCGACGCCGGAGCACCGGCGGACATCCCGGTCTGCGACACCCGGGACGCCGTGTACTGGAAGGCCGACCTCGACGTCGACTGCGACGGCCGGCCCGGCGACCGGTGCAACGGCCGGACCGACCCGCACTTCACCCCCGCCACCGCCTACACGGAGTCGGACGGCCGCCCGCTGGACGCCGAGCGCCTGCCCTACGTGGTCGTGCCCGGCCCCGGCGACACCTGGGACCCCGGGGAGGACGACGTCCGCGGCGGATCGCTCGCGGCGCTGGTCCACGGGGACCGGGTGCGGTACGCCGTCGTCGGCGACGTGGGCCCCACCGACCTCATCGGCGAGGCCTCCTACGCCGCCGCACGCTCCCTCGGCATCCCGGCGGACCCGGCGGGCGGGGGGGTGGCCTCCGACGTGACCTACATCGTCTTCAAGGACACCGAGGTGCGGCCCATCGAGGACGCGGCCGCGGCCGGGAAGGCGGGGGAGCGGCTGGCGCGCAGGTTCGTGGACGGGGGCTGAGCGGCCCGGAGACGGCCGGGGGACGACCCGGAGCCGGCCGGGAGGCCGCTCGGACCGTCCGCTCAGGTCTTCCGGTACGAGTACGCCTCCGCGGCCGCCGCCTCCACGGCCGCGAGATCGGCGCCCGTCGAGGCCGTGACGACCGCCGCCACCGCGCCCTCGACGAAGGGCGCGTCCACCAGACGGGTGTTGTCCGGGAGTTCGTCGCCCTCGGCGAGCAGCGCCTTGACGGTGAGGACCGCACTGCCGAGATCGGTGAGGACGGCGACCCCCGCGCCCCGGTCCACCGACGCGGCGGCGGACGCGACCAGTTCCGAACTGGTGCCGAACTCGCCGGCGGCGGTACCGCCCGCGGGGGCGACGGCGACCGCCCCGGCGCCGCCCGACAGGGCCTTCGCCAGCTCCGCCACGGAGGCGGCCACCTCGGCGCTGTGGGAGACCAGCACGATCCCCACCAGCTGCTGCTCGTCACTCACCGGCCGTCTCCCTCAGCGCCTCGAAGAGCAGCGCGGAGGAGGTCGCCCCCGGGTCCTGGTGACCGATGCTGCGCTCGCCCAGATAGCTTGCCCTGCCCTTGCGGGCCTGCAACGGCGTGGTCGCCTCGGCCCCCTCCGCGGCAGCGGTGCCGGCCGCGGCGAACGAGTCGCCCAGGGCGTCCACGGCGGGCACCAGGGCGTCGACCATGGTCTTGTCGCCCGGCGCGGCACCGCCGAGCGTCCGGACGGCGTCCACTCCCGCCCGCAGCGCCTCGGCCAGCTGCTCCGCACTCACCTCGGCGGTGTCCCCGAGTGCCTTGCCCGTACGGCGCAGCAGCGTCCCGTACAGCGGCCCCGAGGCGCCGCCGACCGTGGAGATGAGCTGCCGTCCGGCGAGGACCAGGACGGCGCCGGGAGTGTCGGGTGCGTCCTTGTCCAGCGCGGCGGCCACGGCCGTGAATCCGCGCTGCAGGTTGCTGCCGTGGTCGGCGTCGCCGATGGGTGAGTCGAGAGCGGTGAGCCGTTCCGCCTCACGGTCGACCAGTGCGGTGGTCGCCGTCATCCAACGGCGGAAGAAGTCGGCGTCGAGCACGGGATCTCCTTGCCTGGTAGGTACGTCGCGATTCTTCCCCCGTTCGCCGTCACATGCCCCACCGCAGACCCGGGGTGCTGACCGGCGCGTCCCACAGTCCGAGCAGTTCCTCGTCGGTCTCGCACAGGGTGACCGAGGCGCCGGCCATGTCGAGGGAGGTGACGTAGTTGCCGACCAGGGTGCGGGCGACGGCCACGCCCCGCTCGCCGAGTACCCGCTGCACCTCCGCGTTGAAGCCGTACAGCTCCAGCAGGGGCGTCGCGCCCATGCCGTTGACCAGGACCAGGACGGGGTTGCGCGGGCCGAGGTCGGTCAGCACCGCGTCGACGGCGGCCTCGGCGATCTCGCCCGACGTCATCATGGGCCGCCGCTCCCGGCCGGGCTCCCCGTGGATGCCGATGCCCAGCTCCAGCTCGCCGACGGGGAGGTCGAACGTGGGGCTCCCCTTGGCCGGCGTCGTGACGGCGCTGAGCGCGATCCCGAAACTGCGCGAGCTGTCGTTGACCCGGCGGGCGATCGCCTCCACCTGCTCCAGCGGCCGTCCCTCCCGCGCCGCCGCCCCGGCGATCTTCTCCACGAACAGGGTCGCCCCCGTGCCGCGCCGGCCGGCGGTGTAGAGACTGTCCGTCACCGCCACGTCGTCGTTGACCAGCACCTTCGCGACCTGGATGCCCTCGTCCTCGGCCAGTTCGGCGGCCATGTCGAAGTTCAGCACGTCACCGGTGTAGTTCTTGACGACGAAGAGCACGCCGGCCCCGCTGTCCACGGCCGCCGCGGCCCGCACCATCTGGTCCGGCACCGGCGAGGTGAACACCTCACCCGGACACGCCGCCGACAGCATTCCGGGACCCACGAACCCGCCGTGCAGCGGCTCGTGCCCGGAACCACCCCCCGACACCAGCGCGACCTGCCCGGCCACGGGGGCGTCGCGCCGCACGATCACCCTGTTCTCGACATCCACGGTCAACTCGGGATGGGCGGCCGCCATCCCGCGCAGCGCGTCCGCGACGACGGTCTCGGGGACGTTGATCAGCATTTTCAAGGGAATCTCCTGGCGAGGTTGGTGGTTGGGCCTTCGAGTCCCGCAGAGGCAGTATCGGTCCTGCACCGGTGAAGGTCACGTGAGGCGATGCGATCGAGGGCCGCACCGCGCGTGTCGGCCGGTCGGCTTCGAAAGCAGTGAGCCGGGGCTGCGCTTCGACCGAGTCCGCTAGCGTGCCGATCCGCAGGGTCGTCCGGCAGAGAGGAACCATCGATGAACCAGCAGGGTGAGCACTTCGACGTCGTCGTACTCGGGGCGGGACCCGGCGGCTACGTCGCCGCCGTCCGGGCGGCGCAGCTCGGCAAGAGCGTCGCGGTGATCGAGGAGAAGTACTGGGGAGGCGTCTGCCTGAACGTGGGCTGCATCCCCACCAAGGCTCTGCTGCGCAACGCCGAGCTCGCGCACATCTTCACCCGGGAGGCGAAGACCTTCGGACTCAGGGTCGAGGGCACCGTCTCCTTCGATTACGGGGAGGCCTTCCGGCGCAGCCGCAAGGTCGCGGACGGCCGGGTCAAGGGCGTCCACTACCTGATGAAGAAGAACAACATCACCGAGATCGACGGCCGTGGCACCTTCCTCGATCCGCACACGCTCCAGGTGGCCGCACCCGACGGCACCGTCCGCACCGTCGGCTTCGACCACTGCGTCATCGCCACCGGCGCGACCCCCAAGCTGCTGCCCGGCACCCGCCGCAGCTCCAGGGTGGTGACGTACGAGGAGCAGATCCTCTCAGACGACCTGCCGCAGTCCGTCGTGATCGCGGGCGCCGGGGCCATCGGCATCGAGTTCGCCTACGTGCTGAACAACTACGGCGTGAAGGTCACCGTCGTCGAGTTCCTGGACCGCGTCGCCCCCCTGGAGGACGCCGAGGTCTCCGCCGAACTGGCCAGGCAGTACCGCAGGGCGGGCATCGACGTGCTCACCTCGACCCGCGTCGAGTCGATCGACGAATCGGGCCCTGGGGTCCGCGTCACGGTCACCGGCAAGGACGGGGCGCAACAGGTCATCGAGGCCGACAAGGTCCTCCAGGCGATCGGCTTCGCGCCGAACACCGCCGGCTACGGCCTGGAGAACACCGGCGTGAGTGTCACCGAGCGCGGCGCGATCGACGTCGACGGGCGCTGCCGCACCTCGGTCCCGCACATCTTCGCCATCGGAGACGTCACCGCGAAGCTGATGCTCGCGCACGCCGCCGAGGCGATGGGCGTGATCGCCGCCGAGACCCTCGCGGGCGCCGAGACCATGGAGCTGGACTACGCGATGATCCCGCGCGCCACCTACTGCCAGCCCCAGATCGCCAGCTTCGGCTACACCGAGGCGCAGGCCCGCGAGAAGGGCTACGACGTCAAGGTCGCCAAGTTCCCGTTCACCGCGAACGGCAAGGCGCACGGCCTGGGCGACACGACCGGCTTCGTGAAGCTGATCAGCGACGCCACGTACGGCGAACTCCTCGGCGGCCACCTGATCGGCCCGGACGTCACCGAACTGCTGCCCGAACTGACCCTCGCCCAGCAGTGGGACCTCACGGTGCACGAGGTGGCCCGCAACGTCCACGCGCACCCGACACTCGGCGAGGCCGTCAAGGAGGCGGTGCACGGGCTCGCCGGGCACATGATCAACATGTAGGGCGGACGAGCGAGCGCCCCCCTCGGACGCGCGGTTCGGGCGGGAGCGTCACCGTACGACCTCCGCCCAGACCACTTTGCCGGTCTCCGTCCAGCGCACCCCCCACCGGCTGGTGAGCCGGTGCACCACGTGCAGGCCGCGGCCACCGTCGTCGAGGAGCCCGGCCCGGCCCAGCCGAGGCCTGCCGTTGCCGGTGTCGCCGACCTCGCACAGCA
The DNA here is from genome assembly GCF_040686295.1 of Streptomyces sp. NPDC085944. Classification (NCBI taxonomy): domain Bacteria; kingdom Bacillati; phylum Actinomycetota; class Actinomycetes; order Kitasatosporales; family Streptomycetaceae; genus Streptomyces; species Streptomyces sp. NPDC085944. The sequence goes on from NZ_JBFBJX010000002.1 coordinate 426,028, forward strand.
GACCGGGACCGGCCCTGATCAGCCGTACGGTGATGGGCCCGCCCGCGTGCCGGACCGCGTTGGTGACCAGCTCGCTGACCAGGAGCAGCACACTGTCCCGGGTGCCTTCCCGGGTGCGCCACTGCCGCAGCAGCGCAAAGACCAGCGCCCGGGCCCGCGCGGCCGCGTCCTCGCGGGCCGGCAGCCGCCAGGTCGTCGTGTCCCCCTTGCGGTAGCCGATCAGGCGCGCGAGCAGCAGGGTCACGTCGTCGCGCCGGCGCTCCGGCATCACCTCGGCGACCACCCGCCGTGCGGCCTGCGGCAGCGCGTCCCACGGGTGCAGCGCGGCCACGGCCCGCGTCAGCCTGCCGATGCCCTCGTCGATCGGCACGGCCGGGTCCTCGACCAGGCCGTCGGTGTACAGGGCCAGCAGAGAGCCCGGGGGCGCCGCGAACGTGTGCACGCCGAACGGCTCCCGCAGGGCGAACTCGGCGCCCAGACCGGGATGCGGGTGGACCGCGAGCGGACCGGCGCCTCCGTCCGGCGCCACCAGGATCGGGGGGAGGTGGCCCGCGTTGGACAACGCCAACCGGTGGCTGACCGGGTCGTAGACCGCGATGCAGCAGGTCGACCCGAGGGCGCTGTAGCCGGCCGCCAGCCCGGACTCCGCGTCGTCCAGCAGCGTCACGGTCTCGTCCAGGTGCTCCAGCACCTCGTCGGGCGCGAGTCCCGCGGACAGCAGCGCGCGGGCCTCCATGCTCAACTGGCCCATGGTCGCGGCGGCTCCCAGCCCGTGGCCGACGACGTCACCGACCACCAGCGCGGTACGTCCGTCCGGCAGCGGGAAGCTGTTCACCCAGTCACCGCCGACGCCCGCGCTGTCGGGTGTGGTGGGCTGGTAGACGCTGGCGGTCTGGACGGTGCTGCCGCCGGACCTCGGCAGCAGCCGGCGCTGCAGGGCCAGCACCTGCGTGTGCTCGCGCTGGTGCTGGCGGGCCAGGTCCACGTGATGGGAGGTCCTGGCCACCAGTTCCTGCAGGTCGAGCAGCTCGCTGTCGGCGAAGGGACGGTCCGCCCGCCGCCAGACCTCCGCCACGCCCAGGACGACCGGCGGATCGCCTTCCAGGACCAGCGGTACGCACGCCACCCCCGCCGAACGCTCCCCGGGCACCAGGGCACGTACCAGCCGCGGGCTTCCCAGTACGCGCTCGATCGCCTCACGGCCGGGAATGACGATGGACTGCGGGGCGTCGGCACGCCGTATCGCCTGCGCCAGCAGACGACTGGCGTCGCTGGGAAGGTCCTCGCCCAGGGTGACGTAGCCCTCCGGCCACGCCCGGTCCGGCACCAGGGCCGCCCGCCGCAGCCGGATGCGGCCCTGCGCCCGCTCGGTGACCCCCTCGCCCGTCCACACGGCGAAGTCGAGATCGATGGCCGCCACGTCTCCCCAGGCCAGCAGGGACTCCGCGAGCGACTGCGCGGTCTCGCCGATGTCCAGCGACGTGCCGATCGCGGTCTCGGCGGCGTACAGGTGCAGCCTTCTGGCCATGGCGATCATGGAGACGGTCAGGCCCTCCTGCGGAGCCGCCGCGGGCAGGATGCTCATCGAGACCACCAGCTCCGACCCGTCCGCCCGCCGCAGCCGCTGCACCCGGGCGACGTGCGCCTCACCGGTCTCCAGGACCTGCCGCAACCGTCGGGTGACCGTCGGCACGTCGCCCTGCGGCAGCAGATCGACGAACGGACTCCCGATCGCGGCGTCCAGTCCCGCGAAGACCGGGGCATCGAGATTGCGGTGGGTGACTCTCAGCTCCCGGTCGAGATTGACCGCACCGAGGATCTGCTCCTGGGGGCCCGTTGCCGGAAGATCGTGCTCCGGCGGTTGCCCGGCGTGGTCGGCCTTCGACCCGGCGGGGTCGGACCCCGCCGCCTGGCCACGCGGGATGTAGCGCCCCAGGGCGCTGCTGACCAGGTTGAACGACGACGAGGACGAAGAGGGGGGTGTGGAGTCCATGCGGCTCCCTCAGCTCGCTCGCCCACCCCGGCACAGTGCCGGGGCCGTACCCGAACCCGTGCGGAAGGGCCCCGAGTACCCCGACCGCACACCCCATTCAATAACACCGGCGGACGCTTCGCCCACACCAGCGAACGCACGGCGAACACCGACAGTGACGGAGCGAGCCTCGACCGTCGCCCCCTTACAGCCACTCCCCTTCCAGGGCGGTGGCCGTCAGGCCGGGCGCCGCCGCGTACAGCACGGCGCGGCTGCCCGCCTTCTGCCCGGCGTCGTGCGCCCGGCGCAGGATGTCGAAGACGGCGGCGCCCCCGCGGTTGCCGGTGGTGTAGCTGTCCCGGCTGTACCGCAGGAGTCCCGACGGCCACGCGGCGGGCATCGTCTGCTCCATGTACTCCAGCACCCGGGTGCCGCCGGGGTGCGCGAGCAGCACGTCGGGGTGCCAGGCGGCGGGGTCGTCCTCGTAGCGGACGCGGAGCCACTCCCACATCGCGGTGACCGTGTCCTGCACCGCCCGCGGCCCGCGCCGGTCCATCACGAAGTGGGTGCCGTCCGCCCGCGTCTCCAGGCGGTGCAGGTCCTGCGTGCCCGGCAGGGTGTGGTGCCAGGAGGCGTCCAGCCGGAGCACCGACTCGGGCCTCGGGCGGCCCGTGACCACCGCGGCGACCGCGGTGTCCGCGAACAGCAGCCGGACGATCAGGGACTCCAGGGTGTCGTCCGCGGGCTGGTAGGTCGTACTCAGCGCCTCGGAGATCACGACCAGGACCACCCGGTCGGGATCCGCCGCCACCAGGTCCGCCGCCAGCGCCAGGGAACGGGTCCCGGCCACGCAGGCCCACTGCGTGGCGGGCAGCAGCATGGCGTCGCCGCGCAGCGGAAGCCGGTTGGCCAGGGCGACGTCCAGTCCGGGCAGCGCCGGGGTGGTGGAGTTGCTGGTGATCAGGCAGTCGACGTCCGCGACGTCCAGCCCGGCGATCTGCAGGGCCCCGCGCGCCGCCCGCTCCCCGTAGGACTGCACGGCCTCCCAGGCCGGGGCGGTGCGCTCCTGCACGGTCTGCGGTGCGGGCACGGCATCGAGAGCGGCGATCGCACGGTCGGCGTCCTGCTCGGTGAACCCCTCGCGGATCAGCGCCTCCCGGGCGGGACCGGCGGACCCCGGACCGCTCCCCCTGCCGGGCGCGACGGCGGCCTCCAGGGGCAGCATCCAGCCGCGGGTCTCGATGCCCGTACTGGCCGCGATGCCGTCGACGCGCGGCGCCCAGGCCGCGTCCGGGTGCCGGCCGTGCACTTCCGCCACGATCTCTTCGGTCCTCACGGAGTGCTCGCCGTGTATCACGGCGGGAGCGCACAGGTATGCGGCCACGATCGGCACCTTTCTTCGGAGCTGCGAGGGAAGGGGGCGGCGCACGCTCGGGCAGGTCGGCGACCAAGTCGACGCCGGAGCACACCACTTCGGGTGGCTGCGAGCGGCCCCTGCTCCTTCGAGCATGGGGGCGAAAGGGGCATTTGCGCAGTGACCCACGCAACGTGGGTGGCTTCGGGATACGTGAGACGGCGCACACGCCGAGGTGCGGCTCGGCGTGTGCGCCGTCAAGTGGCGACTCAGGCGGACGTCGGCGTGTCCGTGGGCAGCGACCCGGTGACCGGCCGGTCGTCGTCCCGCCGGCGGGGGCGGAGGCGGGAGGCCAGGCTCCAGCGGCCCGGTCCGACGGCGGCTACCAGGAGGAAGGACCAGCAGAACATCGCCGCGGCCTCCCCGCCGTTCTCGATGGGGAAGAGTCCGTCGGGCTGGTGCTCGACGAAGTAGGCGTACGCCATGGATCCGGAGCACAGGATGGCCGCGGCGCGGGTCGCGAGGCCGCACAGGACCAGTGTGCCGCCGACGAGTTGCACCACGGCGGCCCACCAGCCGGGCCACGCGGCGAAGTCGGGGGCGACTCCGTGCGGACCGCCCAGGACGTCGAACAGGGTGGCGGCTCCGTGGCAGGCGAACAGCAGGCCTACGACGATGCGGAAGAGCGCGATCACGTACTCCCTGCGTTTCTCCAACGCTTCCAACGGTGGTGCTCCTCTCTGGCGCAACGACCGCGGGCGAAGCGGGCGGCCGGTGGGGATGGTGCGCAGCACGGGGGCAGGGCCCGACGGCGTCCCGAGGGAGGGGGAGACGCGCGGCCCATTCGACTCTTAACCATCGCGGCAAGCCTTGTCTAGACCAATAGCGCCACGACTTGCGGCCGGCGGGCGTCGCGCCAAGTGTCCAGCACCGGCCATCGGTTGATGCTGCGCAGACCCTTGACCGCACCGGCTTCCCCGCTATGGTCTAGACCTGAACTTGTCAGGTCTAGACCAGCATTCGAAAGGGGCACGAGATGCGCACCAAGAGACGGGTGGCTTTCGCGGTCGGGGCGCTGGTCGCTCCGCTGCTCGCCGTCAGCCTTCCGGCGAGCACCGCCAACGCCCACGGGTGGGTGACCTCGCCCGGCAGCCGGCAGGACCAGTGCGCCGCGGGGATCGTCGACTGCGGCCAGATCAAGTACGAGCCCCAGAGCGTCGAGGGCCCCAAGGGCCTGAAGAGCTGCAGCGGCGGAAACAGCCAGTTCGCCGAGCTCGACGACGACAGCAAGGGCTGGCGCGTCACCCCGGTCGGCACGACGCACACCTTCACCTGGCACCACACGGCGCGGCACGCCACCGCCAACTGGCAGTACTTCATCGGCAATCAGAAGATCGCCGAATTCGACGGCCACGGTGCCCAGCCCGCCCCGGACGTGAGCCACCAGGTGAACTTCGGCGGCCTCACCGGCCGCCAGAAGGTACTGGCCGTCTGGAACGTGGCGGACACCGGCAACGCGTTCTACTCCTGCATCGACGTCAACATCGGCGGCACCGGTGGGGGCGACGGCGGCGGAGACGGCGACCCGGGCGCCTGCGACGCGCCGCTGTGGAACGCCGGCAGCGTCTACGGCGGCGGCGACACCGTCTCCTACGGCGGCCACACCTGGCGCGCCAAGTGGTGGGTGACCGGCGAGGAGCCCGGTACCACCGGTGAGTGGGGTGTCTGGGAGGACCTCGGAGCCTGCGCGGCCCCCTGACCGTCCGGCCACGTGTCCGCGGTGGGGCGGCGCGCGCCGACCGAGGCGCGTGCCGGCCCACCGGCGGCGCACCGGCGATCCGCGGTGCCGAACGGGTCCGCTTTCCCCGAAAGCCAGTAAAATAAATTCAAAGCGGAAAGGGGGTCGCAATGGATCCGTGGCTGATCTGGTTGATCGTTTCCGCCGTTCTGATCGTGGCGGAGATCTTCACCCTGACCGCCGCACTCGGAATGCTCGGAGTGGCCGCGCTGATCACCTCCGCGTCCGCGGCGGTCGGCCTTTCCACGCCCTTCCAGTTCCTGGTGTTCACGGTCGTCTCCGCGGTCACCCTCCTCTTCCTGCGCCCCGTCGCGGTGCGCCACCTCCACCAGCCCCAGACCGAGCGGTTCGGGGTGGACGCCCTGGTCGGCCAGGCCGCCTACGTCGTTTCCGACGTGACGGGAATGGAGGGCCGGGTCCGAATCGGCGGTGAGGAATGGACGGCCCGTTCCTACGACGAGACGCTGGTGATTCCCCGGGGCGCGACCGTCGACGTTCTGGAGATCAGCGGCACCACCGCATTCGTCTATCCCCGGGAGTGACCATGGAAGCCTCGGCGTTCCTCATCGCCGGTGTGATCGTCGCGCTTCTCGCCGTTTTCACCGTGGTGCGGGCGGTGCGCATCGTGCCACAGGCCCGGGCCCGCAACGTCGAACGGCTCGGCCGCTACCACCGCACCCTGAAACCCGGACTCAACGTGGTCATCCCGTACATCGACCGCGTCTATCCGGTGATCGACCTGCGCGAACAGGTCGTCTCCTTCAAACCGCAGCCGGTCATCACCGAGGACAACCTCGTCGTCGAGATCGACACCGTGCTGTACTTCCAGGTCACGGACCCGCGCGCGGCCTTCTACGAGATCGCGAACTTCCTCCAGGCCGTCGAGCAGCTCACCGTCACCACCCTGCGCAACGTCGTGGGATCCATGGACCTGGAGAAGACCCTCACCTCGCGCGACACCATCAACAGCCAGTTGCGCGGTGTGCTCGACGAGGCCACCGGCAAGTGGGGACTGCGGGTGAACCGGGTGGAGATCAAGGCGATCGACCCGCCGCAGACCATCAAGGACGCCATGCAGAAGCAGATGCGGGCCGAGCGGGACAAGCGGGCCGCGATCCTGGGCGCCGAAGGGCAGCGCCAGTCGCAGATCCTCACCGCCGAGGGCGACAAGCAGGCCGCCGTCCTGCGCGCCGAGGGCAACCGCACCGCCGAGATCCTCAAGGCCGAGGGCCAGTCCCGGGCCATCGACGAGGTCTTCCAGGCCGTTCACCGCAACGACCCGGACCCCAAACTGCTGGCCTACCAGTACCTCCAGGTGCTGCCCCAGCTGGCGCAGGGCTCGGGCAGTACCTTCTGGGTCATCCCCAGCGAGGTCACCTCCGCGCTCCAGGGAGTGTCCCGGGCCTTCACCGAGGCGCTGCCGCAGTCGCCGGCCACCCGGGAGCACCCGTCGGACGACGGGGCCGCCCAGGCGGCCAGCGACACGGCACAGGCCGCGGAGGCCGCTGCCCAGGCGCTCGCCGACGCGGCCAGGGCCAACGGCGTGCCCCCCGAGGGCCACGCCGCGTGAGCACTCAGCCGACGGCCGGCCCCGTGATCGGCCGGCCGTCGGCGTCGTAGGGCCAGACATTGGTCCGGCAGCCGTGCAGGCCCTTGATCTGCTGCATCATCACCGGCGCCGGGCGCCCCGCGCCGGGGCAGCCCTCGTGGCCGTGGCCGAGGAAGTGCCCGACCTCGTGGTTGATGATCAGCGCCCGGTACGACGTCACGTCGTCCGCGTAGTACTGCGTCGCCAGCAGCCACCGCTTGAGATTGACCATGACGTCCTGGCCCACGTTGCAGTTGACCTCGCCGCCGGTGTCCAGGCCGTACCGGCCGCATACGTCGTCCACCGTGCCCGCCGTGGCGAGCCGCACCCGGAAGTCGGACGAGCCGTCCGCCACCCGCCGGAAGCCCACCTTCCCGTCGGCCGTCCAGCCCCGTTCGTCGGCGAGGACACGCTCGACCTCGGAGGCGACCTCCCGCGCCGGGATGCCGATGCCGTCCTCGACCTGCACCACATAGGTCAGCGTCCGCGCGCTGCCGCCGACCCGGTCGCCGCCGCCGTCGGCGGTGGCGAAGGTACCGGGTCCGGACGACGGTATCGAGTCGGGGTCCGGCTTCTCGCCCGACCCCTCCTCGCCACCCGCGTCGGCGTCCTTCTTCCCTGCGTCCCCCTTCTCCGGCTTCTCCGGCTCGGGCGTGGGGGCGTCCTTCCGCGCCGTTTCCGTCCCACCGGTCTCCGTTACCGAGGACGCACCGGCCGAGCCGGTGGAGTGGCCGGTGGATTCCGTGCCCCCCTTGAGCGCCAGACCACCGGCGAGCACCAGGACGGCCCCGGCCGCGAGTCCCGGCCACAGCAGGCGGGGCCGGCCGCCCCCTCGGCGACGGGCACGGCCGCCGCGGCGTCGGCGGCCCGCGGCGGAGGACGGTGGGGGAGTCGGTCGACGGCGCTCGTTCATGATCACAAAGCGTGCCGCGGGCGTGTGATCGTGCGGGGACGCCTTTTGGACCGCTGTGTAACAGCCGTCACCCGCACGCGGACTCGCGCCCGCGCACGCGCATACTGAGGTCCATGCCACGGGTCCTGATCATCGAAGACGACCGCGCGGTCCGGGACGGCCTGCTCCTGGCCCTGCGCCGGCAGGGGCACGAGGTCGCCGCCGCCGCGACGGGCGAGGACGGTCTGGAACAGCTCCGGACGTTCCGGCCCGAGGCCGTGGTCCTCGATCTGATGCTGCCGGGCATGTCCGGCCTGGAGGTGTGCCGTCGCATCCGCGCCCACGACCAGCTGCCGATCATCATGGCCACCGCCCGCGGCGACGACACCGACATCGTGGTCGGGCTGGAGTCCGGAGCCGACGACTACGTGGTCAAACCGGTCCGCGGCCGCGTACTGGACGCACGCATACGCGCCGTGCTCCGTCGGGTGGGCAGCGCCTCGGACGACCAGGGCACCCCGCGCACCGAGCACCACGGCGACCTGGTCATCGACCGCGCCGGACTGACCGTCACCCACCAGGGACGGCCGGTCGCCCTCGGCCCCTCCGAACTGCGGCTGCTGCTCACCCTGTCCGCCTCCGCCGGTCAGGTGTTCAGCCGCCAGCAGCTCCTGGAGGCCGTGTGGGAGCACAACTACCACGGGGACGCGCGACTGGTGGACGCCTGCGTCAAGCGGCTGCGGTCCAAGATCGGCGAACCCCCGGGCAGTCCGCGCTACGTCCACACCGTGCGCGGCTTCGGCTACCGGTTCGGCCCCCGGTGAGGGTTCCGCGGGTGTTGCGGGCACTGGTGGGGCTGCGCCTGCGGCTGGTGGTGGCCTTCACCCTCGTCGCCGTCGTGGCCACGGTGACCACCGGCGCGCTGACCTTCCGCGAGGCGCGGACCGGGGTGCTGCAGCAGAGCCAGGACACGGTGATCGAGGACTTCCGGCACCGTGTCAACACCCTCGTCCCCAACTACCGGTTCCCGCCCGAACCGGCCGACCTGCAGGCGTTCGCCGACGACGTCTCCAGGGGCGGGCGGTCCCAGCCGTGGCGGGTGCTGGTCGCCTACCGGGACACGCGCGCGACCTCCGTCCCCGGGGACTCGTTCGGCGAGCTGTCCCCGGCGATGCGCGAGTCCGTGAGCTCCCGCCGGGCCACCGTGTTCCAGCGCGTGTCCCATGACGGCGACTCCTCACTGGTGGTCGGCATGCCCGTCACCTTCGCCGGCGAGTACACCACCGAGCGGCCGGCCTCCGGGCTGGAGGTCTACCTCACGGTGCCGCAGCAGGAAGAGCAGGGCTACGTCGACGCGTTGGTCGCCGCCATCGAACGCGCCACCGTGCCGGCCCTGATCCTGGCCGTCCTGATCGCGCTCCTCGCCGCTCGCGGCGTCCTGCGGCCGGTGCGGGCGCTGCGCCGGGCGACCCGCAGCATCGCCGAGGGCCGCCTGGACACCCGGCTCGCCGTGCAGGGCTCCGACGAACTCGCGGATCTTTCCCGCACCTTCAACGAAACCGCCGCGGCGCTGGAGGGCTCGGTGGCGGAACTGCGGCGCATGGAGGCCGGCGCCCGGCGCTTCGCCGCGGACGTCTCCCACGAACTGCGCACCCCGCTGGCGGCGATGTCGGCGGTCACGGACGTGCTCGACGAGGACGCGGCGGGCCTGGACGACGACACCGCGACGGCCGTGCGCCTGATCAGCACCGAGACCACGAAGCTGGCTGCCCTGGTGGACGACCTGATGGAGATCTCCCGGTTCGACGCGGGGGCGGCCGCACTGCACCTGGACGAGATCGACCTCGCCGAGTCGCTGCGACGCACGCTCGCCTCCCGCGGCTGGCAGGACACCGTGGAGACCGGTCTGCCGGGACCGGGGGAGCTGCGCGGCCGGGTCGACCCGCGTCGCCTCGACGTGATCGTGGCGAACCTCGTCGCCAACGCCCTGAGACATGGCGCGCCCCCGGTCCGCCTGGGCCTCCGTGTCCAGGACGACCCGGGCGCCGGGCGGCAGGCGGTCGTCACGGTTCGCGACGGCGGGGACGGCATCCCCGAGAGCGTCCTGCCCCATGTCTTCGACCGCTTCTACAAGTCGGCCGACGCCCGCGCCCGGAGCGAGGGCAGCGGCCTCGGGCTGGCCATCGCCGCGGAGAACGTATGCCTGCACGACGGCACCGTCCACGCCGCCAACCACCCGGACGGCGGCGCCGTCTTCACGGTCGTCCTTCCCCTGCACCCGGACAACACGGACACCCCCGCCACGCACCCCGTCCTGGGCCCGGGCTCGCACGGGAAGCCGAAGTCGAAGAAGGCGTCGGACCCCGGCGTGCAGGTGGACTCGGTGACGGAGGTACGGACATGAAGGCGTCGGCTCGGTCAGGTGCGGTCGTCACCGCCCCGGCCCCGCAGCCGCCCGGCGGCGGGGCCGGCCGAAGCGCCCGGCGCGCGCTCCCCGTCCTGCTCGCCGCGCTGCTCCCGCTCTCCGCCTGCGGCATCCCGGAGACCGGAGTGGTCGAGGCGGGCGAACCCGCGACCGGAGTCCTGCAGCCGGGCGTCACGGCCGCGCCGTCGAAGAGCGCGCCCGAAGCGGTGCCCCTCGTCAAGGTCCCGCTCTACTTCGTCGAGGACGGCGCCCTGACGGCGGTCTCCCGCACCGTGGCGGGCACGACCGACCTCGGCAGCACCGTTCTCATGCTGTTCAAGGGACCGGACGCCCGGGAGCGGCGCAGGGGGCTGACGACGGAGCTGCCGCCCGCGGCCGTGGCCCCCACCATCCGCACCGACGGCACGGTGGTCAACGTCCAGCTGCCGCGGACCGCCGCGAGCCTCAGCGACACGGCCGTCGACCAACTGGCCTGCACGGTCGCCGTCGCCCGGCTGCGGCAGGACCCGGCGCTGGGAAGCGCACAGGTGACCGTCGAGCAGCCCGGCGGCCGACTCGCCGGCCGCTCCAGCGACGACTGCCCGTCCGGCGCGCCCCGCGAGCCCGCCGGTTCGGCCGGGACCGCCGCCGCCCCGGAAGCCGCCGTACCCCCCGGGACCGGCAAAGGCGTCGGCGGAACCGGCGGCTGACGACCCGCGGAGCAGCCTCCGCGGGCGCCGGGTGGCCCATCCGCCGGACGCCCGGCGTGGACCACGGCGTGGTCGTACGTCTGAGCCCAGGACCCCTGGGTACTCTCCGCGGCATGGCGGTGGACAGAAGGACCGGGCCGCCGCGCCGGACACCGGCTCGGCAGCGGACGAACCGCACGCTCGGGCGGGCACTGGCGCGGTGGGCGACCACGACCGATCACAAGGTGATCGGCCATCTCTACTTGGCGACGTCGTTCGGCTTCTTCGTCTTCGCCGGCGTCCTGGCCATGCTGATGCGCAGTGAACTCGCCCGCCCGGGCCTGCAGTTGTTCAGCACTCAGCAGTACAACCAGCTGTTCACCGTGCACGGCACCATCATGATGCTGCTGTTCGCGACCCCGCTGTTCGCCGGCTTCACCAACGCCATCATGCCCCTGCAGATCGGCGCTCCCGACCTGGCTCTGCCCCGGCTGAACGCGCTGTCGTACTGGATGTACCTGTTCGGCGGCCTGATGGTGGTGGCGGGCTTCCTGACGCCCGGGGGCGCGGCCTCGTTCGGCTGGTTCGCCTACGCGCCGCTGAACGGCGCGACCTTCAGCCCGGGCCCGGGCGGCGACCTGTGGACCATGGGCCTGGTGGTGAGCGGTGTGTCGACCACGCTCAGCGCCGTCAACTTCATCACCACCATCATCTGCCTGCGCGCCCCGGGCATGACCATGTTCCGGATGCCGATCTTCACCTGGAACATCCTGTTCACGTCGATCCTGGTGCTGATCGCCTTTCCCGTGCTCACCGCCGCGCTGCTGATGCTCGAGGCCGACCGGAAGTTCGGCGCGCACGTCTTCGACGCGGCCAACGGCGGGGCGCTGCTGTGGCAGCACCTGTTCTGGTTCTTCGGCCATCCCGAGGTGTACATCGTCGCGCTGCCGTTCTTCGGCATCGTCACCGAGATCATCCCGGTCTTCAGCCGCAAGCCCGTCTTCGGCTACGTCAGCCTGGTCGGCGCCACCATCGCCATCACCTTCCTCTCGGCGGTGGTGTGGGCCCACCACATGTTCGCCACGGGCGCCGTGCTGCTCCCCTTCTTCTCCCTCATGTCGTTCCTCATCGCCGTGCCGACCGGGGTGAAGTTCTTCAACTGGATCGGCACGATGACGCACGGCTCACTGTCCTTCGAGACACCCATGCTGTGGGCCTGCGGCTTCCTGGTGACCTTCCTGCTCGGCGGCATGAGCGGCGTCCTCATCGCCTCGCCGCCACTGGACTTCCACCTGACGGACTCGTACTTCATCGTCGCGCACCTGCACTACGTGCTGTTCGGAACCGTCGTCTTCGCGATGTTCGCCGGCTTCTACTTCTGGTGGCCCAAGCTGACCGGAAAAATGCTCGACGAACGCATCGGGAAGATCCACTTCTGGACGCTCTTCGTCGGTTTCCAGACCACGTTCCTCGTCCAGCACTGGCTCGGCGAGCAGGGCATGCCGCGCCGCTACGCCGACTACCTGGCCGCGGACGGCTTCACCACGCTCAACACCATCAGCTCCATCGGCGCCTTCCTCCTCGGCCTGTCCACGCTGCCGTTCCTGTACAACGTGTGGCGCACCCACCAGTACGGGAAAAGGGTCGAGCAGGACGACCCGTGGGGCTACGGCCGTTCCCTCGAATGGGCCACCAGCAGCCCGCCGCCGCGCCACAACTTCACGTCGCTGCCCCGGATCCGCTCCGAGTCCCCGGCGTTCGACCTCCACCACCCCGACATCACCCGACACGACCAGAGGCATGTGCAGTGAGGACCGAATTCCGTCTCTTCGCCGGTGTGGCGGTCTTCTTCGGCGGCGAAGCAGCCCTCTACGGCTGGTGGTCGCGCGAGCTCGCCGGCACGGCCGCGCTCGTCATCGCCTTCCTGATGGCCTCGCTCATCGCGTTCTTCCTGCGCGCGCAGTACCGCAAGCGGGGCCTGCGGGCGCAGGACCGCGGTGAGGGCGAGGTCGTCGACACCGCGGGCCCGCTCGACTTCTTCCCGCCGCACAGCCCCTGGCCGATCACGATCGCGCTGGCCGCCGTGGTGCTCGCCTCCGGCATCGTCTTCGGCCTGTGGCTGGCGCTGATCGGCTTCGGCCTGCTCGCCATGGGGGTCTGCGGCATGCTCTTCCAGTACGCCGGTCGGGGCGTTCAGCGCTCCGACTCGCCCGAGTAGGTCTCGGGTTCGGAGGCCGCCGCCCCGCGCCCGGCTTCGAGCGCCGACTCCCGCCCGCGCTCCCGACCCGGCTCGGGCTCCTCCTCGACGTCGACCCGGTCGTCGTAGTACCACCCGCTGAGCGTCGCCCGCAGCCGTCCCACGTGCGGTGCGTCGCCCTCCTTCGGCGACGGCGCGAGCGGCTCGGGCTCCCGACGGGACCGCAGCACGTGGCGCTCCTCGGGATTGAGGGGGCCGTGACGCTCGGCGTAGCCGCCGGCGAGGGTCTGATGCACCTCGCCCGTCTCCTCGCCCTCGGTCAGACGCTCGCGGTCGTGCTCCTGCAGCGCCAGGCAGATCCGCTTGGTCGCGACGAACGCAAGCACCGGCGCCACCACGAGGGAGACCCGGAAGATCCAGGTCAGCAGGTTCAGCGAGATGTCGAACGTGCGGGCGAGGATGTCGTTGCCGCCTGCCAGCAGCAGCACCGCGTAGAAGACGATCGCGGCGACGCCCAGCCCGGTCCGCACGGGCTTGTCCCGGGGCCGGTCGCACAGATGGTGCTCCTCGTGGTCGCCGGTCACCCAGCGCTCGAAGAACGGGTAGGCGTACAGCACCACGAACAGGGCGCCCGGCAGCAGCACCGCGGGCACCAGGACGTTCCACATGACGGTGTGTCCCGCCACCACCGTCTCGAACGGCGGCATCATCCGCAGCGAACCCTCCAGGAACCCGACGTACCAGTCCGGCTGCGAGCCCGTGGAGACGAGGTCGGGGCGGTAGGGGCCGTACGTCCAGATCGGATTGATCTGCGCCACCGCCGCCAGCACCGTCAGAACGCCGAAGACCATGAAGAACAGGCCGGAGGAGTTCGTCATGAACTGCGGGAACAAGGGCTTGCCCACCGCGTTGCGGTTGGTGCGCCCGCGGCCCGCCCACTGGGTGTGCTTGAGGTAGAACACCAGGATCAGATGGAGCGTGACCAGCGCCAGCAGCAGCCCGGGCAGCAGCAGGATGTGCAACGAGTACAGCCGCGGCACGATGTCCTCGCCGGGGTACTGGCCGCCGAACACGAACATGCTGATGTACGTCCCCACGACAGGGATGGACAGCATGACGCCCTGCGCGATGCGCAGCCCCGTCCCGGACAGCAGATCGTCGGGCAGGGAGTAGCCCGCGAAGCCCTCGACGAGGGCCAGCATGAACAGCGTGACACCGATCAGCCAGTTGACCTCACGCGGCCGGCGGAACGCCCCGGTGAAGAAAATACGCAGCAGATGCACCCCGATGGCGGACAGGAACACCAGCGCCGCCCAGTGGTGCACCTGCCGGATCAACAGCCCGCCGCGCACGTCGAAACTGATGTCCACCGTCGAGCGGTAGGCCTCCGACATGCTCACCCCCAGCAGGGGCTCGTACGAGCCGTCGTAGACGACCTCCGTCATCGAGGGCTTGAAGAAGAGCGTCAGCCAGACCCCGGTCAGCAGCAGCACGACGAAGCTGTACAGGGCGATCTCGCCCAGCAGGAACGACCAGTGCTCGGGGAAGGCCTTGCGCAGCAGCCCCCCGCCCTCGGAGACGGGGAGCCGCCGGTCGGCCCAGTTGACGGTGTGTTCGGCCGCGTGACGGGCCCGCGCACCGGCGCGGGCCCTTCTCCTCTGCAACAACAGCACGGCGCATGGGTTCCCCGAGCCCCGTGCCGGAAACTACGCCCCGGCTAGGTTCGGTCACCCTTCGGCTTGCCCCGCTGGTCCGGGGTGCCGTGCGGGGGCGGGGAGGACGGCTGCGGAGAGGTCGCGGGCGACACCGGGGAGCCCGTACGGCCTTCGCCCTGCTCGGGCCGTACGGCGCCCGGGTCGCCGGAGGAGGGCTCGGCACCGGAGCGCAACTGCTCCAGACGGGTCGACAGCACCTCCGTGGCCGGCACCCGGTCGGCGTGCGACCGCTCGTAGGCCAGCAGGTCCTCCACCTCGTCGGCGCCCAGTGTCCGGATCCGGCTCTCCAGCCCGCCGATCGGCAGATGGTCGTAGTCGGGCAACGGCAGGTCGTTGCGAGCGGGGTCCGCCATGGTTCTCACTTTCCTCTGTACGACATCTTGCGCGGGTCAGCGTGCGCCCGGGCCGCCGCTGCCGAAGGAACCGCTGCTGCCCTCGTCCCAGCGGGGCCGTTGCTGATCGGATGCGGTACGGCTGCCCTGGTGCCCGAGTTCGTGCGGCAGCGTGCGTGCGTCACTGCGCGGCATCTCGTTCGGTTCCCGACGCTCCCGCGTCTCGTGGACCGGTCCCTCGTCGGGCAGGCGGGGCTGCTCCTCGGCCGTCGGCGGCGCAGGCTCGCGGCGCTTTTGGCGGCTGCCGAACGCGAACGCGCCGATCAGCACACCCACCACCACGACGGCCGCGACGATCAGCCAGACGGGGAAACCGCCGGAGCCCGCGGCCAGGTCCATCCATGCGTTGGTCATGGAGCGCGGGTACCCCCGGCCCCCGGCAGCAACCCGCTCACCCCGACCGCGACGCCCGCGTCCGCGAACGGTTGGCCTTCCTGATCGCCTCGAGCAGGTCCGCCTTCGACATCCTCGACCGGCCCTCGACACCCAGGCGCCGGGCGACGCCGTACAGGTGCTCCTTCGAGGCCTTCTCGTCGACGCCCTCGCCGCTGCGCCCGCCCCGTCCGCGGGGCCGATCCGACTGGGGGTCGGAGGGGCCCTTGCGGCCGCCCTCCTTGCGCTCCCAGTGGTCGCCCACCTTCTCGAACTTGTGCTTGAGCGCCCCGTACGCCACCCGGTGGGCCCGCTCGCCCTCGCCGTACTCCTCGACGGCGGAGTCGTGGGCCTTGATCCAGGTGCGCCGGGCCTCCTGCGGGGAGCGCTCCAGGGTCGACGGCAGTTCCTGTCGTCCCGGCATGTCCGTGCACCTCCGTGCGTCTTCGGTCGCGTCGCCCCCACCGGTCGCGGGGGCGGTCCACGGGTCCCCTGCGACCCGCCCGGAAAACGGCCCGGAGCCCCCGGTGCCGACGGGTCCGGCGGTTTGGCACCGCCGCCTGCGGCAACCCGCCCGGTGTGACATCGACGACGACTTCCCAGCAGGAACTGTTCCGCTTCCTCGAGGACCGCTTCGCGTGTGCGCAGGCGTGCACCGAGTGCGCCCGGGCCTGCGCCCTGCGGGCGAGCCTCGTGGATCCGGACGGGACCGAGAACCAGGAGCTCGTGCGGCGCAAGGGCATCATGTGCGCGGAGGTCTGCGACGCGACCTGCCGGGTGCTGTCCGAACAGAACCAGGTGGACGAGGCCGCCATCCGCGACCAGCTGGAGTGGTGCCGCCAGGTGTGCCTGGAGAGCGCCCACGTCTTCGACGGCCATCCGGGCGCCGAGGAGAGCGCGAAGGCCTGCCGCGACTGCGCCCGCGCCTGCGGAGAGTTCCTGGCCACCCTGCGCTGAGGCCTGGGAGCGGCACCCGCGCCGCGTTAGCCTGCCCGTATGGCGGCGACGCGGACCGGCGGCGATCCGGGGCTCTTCGGCCCGGACTCCGTGACCTGGCAGGCGCACGGCGATCCGATGATGTGGGTGGCCGGCGTCCGCGCCCTCTACCTCCAGGCGCTGCACCCGCGCGCCGTGCGCGGCGTGATGCAGAACAGCGACTTCCGGCGCGACGCCTGGGGCCGCCTCATGCGCACCGCGGGCTTCGTCGGCACCACCACGTACGGCACCACCGAGGCCGCCGAGCGGGCCGGCGCCCGGGTACGGAAGATCCACCGCATGCTCGGTGCCACCGACCCCGGCACGGGCGAGCGCTACGGCGTCGACGAACCCGCCCTGCTGCTGTGGGTGCACTGCGCCGAGATCGGCTCCTACCTGCACGTCCTCGGCCGCTCCGGCTTCCCGCTCACCGCCGCCCACGCCGACCGCTACCTCGCCGAACACCGGCACAGCGCCCGCCTCGTCGGCCTGGACCCCGGTTCCGTACCCGCGAACCGCGCCGAGCTGGCCGCCTACTTCGCGCGCGTCCGGCCCGAGCTGGCCGCCGGGCCCGAGGCACACGAGGTCGACGACTTCCTGCGCCGCCCGCCCACGCACCCCCTCCTGTTCCCGGCCCGCGAACTGCTGTGGCGGCGCCTCGCCCGTCTCGCGTACGACTCCCTGCCGCCGTACGCGCACGAGCTCTACGGCCGGCCGGCGCCCGCGCCCGCCACCGTCACCCGCCGGCTCCGCGCCACCGGCACCGTGCTGCGCGCGATCCCCGCCCGGCTGCGCTGGCAACTGCCGCCCAAGCACATCCTGCGGGCCATGGACCGGCTCGGCCCGGCCGCCCGCCCGGCGCCATACAAAATCGGACGACAAGCGGCCATACTGGACCCGCCAGGGGAGGGCGCGGCGGACTGAACCACGGGGGCGGCGAAGTCATGGGGGACAGCACGCTGATCCAGGGCCGGTACCGGCTGTTCGAGAGGATCGGGCGCGGCGGCATGGGCGAGGTGTGGCGGGCACGGGACGAGTCACTGGGCCGTCGCATAGCCGTCAAGTGCCTCAAACCACTCGGCACGCAGCACGACCACTCCTTCACCCGCGTCCTGCGGGAGCGGTTCCGGCGCGAGGCGCGGGTGGCCGCCGCGCTCCAGCACCGGGGGGTGACCGTCGTCCACGACTTCGGCGAGTGGGACGGCGTGCTCTTCCTGGTCATGGAGCTGCTGGAGGGGCACGACCTGAGCCGGCTCCTGGAGGACAACAAGGGCCACCCACTGCCGGTCCCCGACGTCGTCGACATCGCCGAACAGGTCGCCGCCGCGCTCGCCTACACCCACGATCAGGGCATCGTCCACCGCGACCTCAAACCCGCGAACATCGTGCGGACCGCCGACGGCACCGTGAAGATCTGCGACTTCGGCATCGCCCGGCTCGGTCACGACGCCGGGTTCACCGCCCGGCTCACCGGCACCGGCATCGCCATGGGCACCCCGCACTACATGTCGCCCGAACAGATCGGCGGCGAGGAGGTCGACCGGCGCAGCGACCTGTACTCCCTGGGCTGCGTGCTCTACGAGATCGCCACCGGCGCCCCGCCCTTCGACCTCGACGACGCCTGGGCGATCCTCGTCGGCCACCGCGACACCGAGCCCGCACCACCCCGCACCCGCCGTGCCGAACTACCCGCCTACCTGGACCGGATCATCCTGGACCTGCTGGCCAAACGGCCCGAGCAGCGTCCGGACGACGCCCGTGAACTGGCCCGCCGGATCGGTACGGGCCGGGCGGGACCTGCGCCCGTCGCTTTGCCGACGTCCCGGACGCCGGCGCGTGAGCCGGCCGGGGGCCGCCGCGCCGCACTGCCGTCCTGGACCCGCTCCATGACCACCGGCCCCAAGGCGACCGGCACCGGCCCGCGCGCCACGCCCCCGGACCCCGCGGCGGGCCTGTCCGGCGCGTGGATCCCGCGTCCCGCCCTCGGCCCGGCGGCCGATGACCGGACCGCCGAGACCTCGGCCTCCGTGAACCGTGGCGCCGGAGGGCGGACCGCCGGGGACCGGCCCGCCGGACCCGTCCCGGCCGGACGGCCGACCCCGGCGCCCGAGGCCGTCGTCAGGCTGGCGGGACGGCACAGGGCGGGGCTGAGCCTGGGCCGGCTCGGCCGCTGGGCGGAGGCGGGCGAGGTGCACCGCGCGGTCGCCGCCGAACGCGAGCGCCTGCTCGGCCCCGACCACCCCGACACGCTCGCCAGCCGTTACGAGGCCGCCTTCGTCCTCGGCCGCACCGGTCGCGCCGCCGACGCGCTGCGCGCGTACAAGGGCGTCGCCGAGGCGCGGATCCGGATGCTGGGAGCCGACCACGCCGACACCCTCGCCGTCCGCCAGGAGATGGCCTACACCCTGGGCCGGCTGGGCCGGTACGCCGACGCCCACCAGGTGTACGCGTCGGTCCTGACCGCCCGTGAACGGACGATGGGCCCCGACCATCCCGACACCCTGCGCTGCCGGCACAACCTGGCCTTCAACCTCGGGCGGCTCGGCCGTACCGAGGAAGCCCACCGGACGGCCCGCGAGGTGGCCGCGGCCCGGGCCCGCGTGCTCGGCCCCGAGCATCCCGACACCCTCGTCACCCGCTACGAGGTCGCCTACGAACTCGGGCGGCTGGGCCGCTGGCAGGACGCCCTGGCGACCTACCGCGAGGTCGCCGCCGCCCGCGCGAGAGCGCTCGGCCCGGACCATCCCGACACCCTCGCCGCCCGCTACGAGACCGGCATCGCCCTGGGCCGCCTCGGCCGCTGCGCCGAAGCGCTGACCGTGTACGCGGGGCTGATCGACGACCGGACGCGCGCCCAGGGCGGCGAGCACCCCGAGACCCTGCGCGCCCGGCACGGCCTGGGCGTCAACCTCGGCAGGCTGGGCCGCTGGGGGGAGGCCCTCGCCGAGGCCCGCGAGGTCCGCGCGATCCGTGACCGGGTCCTCGGCCCCGACCACCCGGACACCCTGGTCAGCCGCCGCGAGGTCGCCGTCGCCCTGGGCTGGCTGGGCCGCTGGTCCGCCGCCCTCACCGAGTACCGCCTGGTCGCTGCGGCCCGCGAACGCGCCCTCGGCCCCGACCACCCCGACACCCTCGTCGCCCGCGACGACGAGGCCCACTGCCTGGAACAGCTCGGCCGCGGCGCCGAGGCCACGGAGCTGTACCGCAGGGTCGCGGGACTGCGCGGCGCGGCGGCGCACTGAGGCGGAACGCCGGCCCAGGACGCCGGCCCAGGCTCCGGACGGTGACCGGCGGCGGGCTGGCCGCCCCCGACGGGCCCGTGTTACCAAGAGCCATGACGACCCCGCCCAGCACCGCGCGCACCTCCCGCAGCTACGACGCCGTCATCGTCGGCGGCGGCCACAACGGTCTGGTAGCCGCCGCCTACCTGGCCCGGGCCGGCCGGTCGGTGCTGGTGCTCGAACGGCTGGACCACACCGGCGGAGCGGCCGTGTCCACCCGTCCGTTCGCCGGGATCGACGCCCGGCTGTCGCGCTACTCCTACCTGGTCAGCCTGCTGCCCCGGAAGATCGTGCGGGACCTCGGCCTGGACTTCCGGGTGCGCACCCGTACCGTCTCCTCGTACACGCCCGTCGAGCGAGGCGGGCGGCCCACCGGGCTCCTCGTCGGCGGGGGCGAGCGGCGCACGCGCGAGTCCTTCGCCCGGCTCACCGGCTCCGACCGGGAGTACGCGGCCTGGCAGCGGTTCTACGCCATGACCGGCCACGTGGCCCAGCGGGTCTTCCCGACCCTCACCGAACCGCTGCCCACCCGGGACGAACTGCGCCGCAGGGTCGACGACGACGCGGCCTGGCGGGCCCTGTTCGAGGAACCGGTCGGCGTCGCGATCGAGGAGCACTTCGCCGACGACCTGGTCCGGGGCGTCGCCCTCACCGACGCACTGATCGGCACCTTCGCCGACGCGCACGACCCCTCCCTGGTCCAGAACCGCTGCTTCCTCTACCACGTCATCGGCGGCGGCACCGGCACCTGGGACGTGCCGGTCGGCGGCATGGGCGCCCTCACCGACGCGCTGGCCGACGCGGCGAGGGCCGCCGGTGCCGTGCTCGCCACCGGACACGAGGCGGTACGGATCGAGGCCGACGGGCGGACGGCCGAGGTCAGCCACCGCTCCGCCGACGGCGAGCACGTGAGCGCGGCCCGCCACGTCCTGGTCAACGCCTCCCCGCGGGAGCTGGCCGCGCTCACCGGCCAGCCGCCGCCCCCGCCCGCCGAGGGCGCCCAGCTCAAGGTGAACATGCTGCTGACCCGGCTCCCGCGGCTGCGCGACCCCGAGGCCGACCCGCGCGAGGCCTTCGCCGGGACCTTCCACATCGCCGAGGGCTACGGGCAACTGGCCGCCGCGCACGCCCGGGCGGCCGCCGGTGAACTGCCCGGCGCGCCGCCTTCCGAGATCTACTGCCACTCGTTGACCGACCCGACCATCCTCGGTCCCGACCTGGCCGCGCAGGGCATGCACACCCTCACCCTGTTCGGCCTGCACACGCCCGCCCGCCTCTTCGCCCGGGACAACGACGCCGTACGCGACGAACTGCTGAAGTCGACCCTCGCCCAGCTCGACGCCCACCTCGCCGAGCCCCTCGCGCAGTGCCTGGCGACCGACGCCGACGGGCGGGCCTGCATCGAGGCCAGGTCGCCGCTCGACCTCGACCGCGACCTGCGCCTGCCCGGCGGGAACATCTTCCACCGCGAACTGTCCTGGCCCCACGCCCAGGAGGGCACCGGCCACTGGGGCGTGGAGACCGACCGGGCCAACGTCCTGCTGTGCGGCGCGGGCGCCGTGCGCGGGGGAGGGGTGAGTGGGGTGCCGGGGCACAACGCGGCGATGGCGGTGCTGGAGGGGACCGGGAGCTGACGGTCACGCGTGCATGCCCAGGACGGGGCGGGGTACCGCGACACAACGGACATTTCGCACGCCACCCCCGCGACAAGGAGCCCGTCATGGCTGACCTCAGCCCCATCGACCTGCAGAAGGCCCTCAGCGGCATGGACTACCCGGCCGACAGGAAGGCGCTCGTCGACCGCGCCCGCAGGAACAAGGCCGACGACAAGGTCGTGAGCCGTCTCGACGGACTGGAGGAGAACAGCTTCGACGGTCCGAACGAGGTGCAGAAGGCCGTCTTCAACGGCTAGCGGCCCCGCGCGGCCCGTCGCAGGCCGGTCCTAGTCGGCCGACGCCGACCAGCCCACCGCCTCGACGCGCGCCGCGTCCGCCGGGCGCGCGTCGTGGAACAGGACGTCGCCACCCGCCTCCGCGCGCACCCCGTCCACGTACGCACCGCGGCCCACGTACAGCCGGTCGGTCGTGTACCGCCAGCGCAGGGTGAGGCCGCGTGCGGCCGGGAGGCCGGCGCTCAGCCGGTGCCAGACGCGCCCCGACCAGCCGGTGGCCGAGCCCGCCGGATGCTCCCGGGGCGCCTCGCCCCGCCGGGACGTCGTGAACGGCACCGGTTGCCACGAGGTCCCGTCGTCGGTCGAGGCCTCCAGGACGAGGGCGTCCGAGCCGGGCTCGGTGTCCCACCACAGCGAGCAGCGCAGCCGCGCCCCTCCGGCCGAGGTGTCCAGCGCGGGCAGCGTCAGTGTGGCCGTGGTGGAACTCGCGGTCCCCGAGAACCAGGCGGTGCGTCCGTGCGCGGGCCGCACCGGCACCGCCCGCGCCAGGTTGGTGCCCGCCGCCACCCGGGGCGCCGATCCGGAACGCCAACTGCGGACCGGATGGACGGAGTTGCCGAGGACGACGAGGAACGAGTCGGTCGTCGGGTCCAGCACCAGCGAGGTGCCCGTGAAACCAGTGTGCCCGGCCGTGCGCGGAGTCGCCATCGCGCCCATGTACCAGTGCTGGTAGAGCTCGAAGCCCAGGCCGTGCTCGTCGCCGGGGAAATCGGTGTTGAAGTCGGTGAACATCAGCTCCACCGACTCCGGCCGCAGGATGCGGACCCGGCCGTAGGAGCCGCCGTTGAGGAGCGTACGGCCGAGGACCGCGAGGTCCCACGCGCAGGAGAACACCCCCGCGTGGCCGGCCACCCCGCCCAGGCTGAAGGCGTTCTCGTCGTGCACCTCGCCCCACACGAGGCCGCGGTCCAGGCCGGACCAGGGCAGGCGGGCGTCCTCGGTGGCCGCGATCGCCGACCGCCAGGAGGCGGGCGGGTTGTAGCGGGTGCGGGTGAGGCCGAGCGGCCGGGTGACCCCGTCGCGCAGCAGCACGTCCAGGGTGCGGCCGGTGACCTTCTCGAGCACCAGCTGGAGCGAGATCATGTTCAGGTCCGAGTACAGGTACGCCGTGCCGGGAGGGTTCACCGGCGCCTCGTCGTAGACGAGTCGGACCCTCTCCTCGTACGTGGGCGCGCTGTAGAGCGGGATCCAGGCCCGGAAGCCCGAGGTGTGGGTGAGCAGGTGACGGATCGTCACATGCTGCTTGCCCGCCCGTCCGAAGTCCGGCAGGTACGAGGCGACCGGCGCCTCCAGCTCCGGCGCGCCCCGCTCCAGTTGCTGCACGGCGAGGATCGAGGTGAACAGCTTGGAGATCGACGCGAGGTCGAACACCGTGTCCTCGGCCATCGGGATCTGCTGCCCCGCGGGGAACTCCACACCGGTGTCGGTCGTCTCGTCGTAGGCCCGGTAGCGCACCGCCATGCCGATCGGCTCGTGCAGCGCCACCGTGCCGCCCCGGCCGGCCAGCAGCACCGCCCCCGCGTACCAGGGGTGCTGGGGCGACGGCCCGAGGAACGTCTCGGCGTCGGTGACCAGCCGGCGCAGATGGCCCGGAAGCAGTCCGGCGCGCTCGGCGGACCCGTGCCGCAGAGTGGGGCGGCGGCCCCTGTCCGAGACGGCCGCGGCCGGACCCGCCGCGAACGGGGCGATGGCCAGGGCACCGCCCAGGGCCAGGGCCCCGGCGCCCAGTTGACGCCGTGTCCATCCGCTCGTCGCCTGACCCGCCATCGAAGAGCCTCCCGCCGCCGAAGCTGAAAGTATCTTTCCCGGATCGCCGTGCGGACTGAAACTTTCCTGTCAGTGTCGGGCTGTGTCAATGGGGCGTGCGCAGCACGGCGCGAGGAGCCGGCGGACCGCCGCACACGGCTTGACCCGCCCCCGCGACCGGCCGAGGATCATGTCATGACGCCCGGACACGGCAGCACGGTCGACGGGGTGCTGCGGCGCAGCGCCCGACGCACTCCGGCCCGCGTCGCGGTGGAGTACCGCGACCGCACCTGGACGTACGGGGAACTCGACACCGCGGTCTCCCGCGCGGCGAGCGTCCTGCTGGCCGAAGGGCTCTCCCCGGGCGACCGGGTCGGCGCCTACGGCCACAACTCCGACGCCTACCTGATCGCCTTCCTCGCCTGCGCCCGGGCCGGCCTGGTGCACGTCCCGGTCAACCAGAACCTCACCGGCGACGACCTCGCCTACCTCGTCACCCAGTCCGGCAGCGCACTCGTCCTCACCGACCCCGGCCTCGCCGCCGGGCTCCCCGGCGGCACCCGCACCCTGCCGCTGCGCGACGCCGACGACTCGCTCCTCGCCCGCCTCGGGTCGGCGCCCCCGTACGACGGACCCGAACCGGCCGCCGAGGCCCTGGTGCAGCTCCTGTACACCTCCGGCACCACCGCACTGCCCAAGGGCGCGATGATGACCCACCGCGCGCTCGTGCACGAGTACCTGAGCGCCATCACCGCCCTCGATCTCCGTGCCGGCGACCGCCCCGTGCACGCGCTCCCGCTCTACCACTCGGCGCAGACCCACGTGTTCCTGCTGCCCTACCTCGCGGTCGGCGCGACCAACATCGTCCTGGACGCACCGGACGGCGACCGGCTGTTCGACCTGATCGAGGCCGGCCGCGTCGACAGCGTGTTCGCCCCGCCCACCGTGTGGATCGGCCTCGCCAACCGCGCCGACTTCGCCACCCGGGACCTCGACGGCCTGCGCAAGGCCTACTACGGTGCGTCGATCATGCCGGTGCCCGTCCTGGAGAGGCTGCGCGCACGCCTCCCGCACCTCGCCTTCTACAACTGCTTCGGCCAGAGCGAGATCGGCCCCCTGGCCACCGTCCTGGGCCCCGACGAGCACGAGGGCCGGATGGACTCCTGCGGCCGCCCCGTCCTGTTCGTCGACGCCCGCGTGGTCGACGAGGACGGCAAGGACGTTCCCGACGGCACACCCGGCGAAGTCGTCTACCGCTCCCCGCAGTTGTGCGAGGGGTACTGGGACAGGCCCGAGGAGACCGAGGCCGCCTTCCGCGACGGCTGGTTCCGCTCCGGCGACCTCGCCGTACGGGACGCCGACGGCTACTACACGATCGTCGACCGGGTGAAGGACGTCATCAACTCCGGCGGCGTGCTGGTCGCCTCCCGACAGGTCGAGGACGCCCTCTACACGCACGACGCCGTCGCCGAGGTGGCGGTGGTCGGCCTGCCCGACGAACGGTGGATCGAGGCCGTCACCGCCTTCGTCGTCCCGCGCGGCGAGGTCACCGAGGACGAACTGATCGCCCACGCCCGCGAGAAACTCACCGCCTTCAAGGCACCCAAGCGCGTCCGGTTCGTGACCGCCCTGCCGCGCAACGCCAGCGGCAAGATCCTCAAGCGCGAGCTGCGGGACCGCTTCGCCGGTTCCTGACGCCGCGACGGCCTGTCGGCGGTCGGACCGGATCGCTAGGCTGGCCGCGGACGACGACACCGGGAGGAGCACGGACGTGGCCGAGAGCACCACCCACCAGCGCCCGCTCATGGGCTGGGACAAGCCGGAGCTGGATCTCAGCAACGCGCAGTGGCAGTCCAGCAGCCGAGGCCTGGGGGATGTCCAGATCGCCTTCGTCGAGGGGTTCATCGCCATGCGCAACAGCGGCAGCCCGGAAAGCCCCTCCCTGATCTTCACCCCGGCCGAATGGGGGGCGTTCGTGTCCGGAGCACGAGAAGGGGAGTTCGACCTCACCTAGGACGACCGCGGGGCATCGCGGGGCGACCGCGGGTGCGCCGACCGGCCGAACCGGGGTGTTCGGTTCGCCGCCGGGGGGGAAGTCCGTACTCCGGAGGTGAGGACCCATGAGCACCCTGCCGGTCATCGCGGCGGTCGACGGTTCGGACGACGGCCTGCGCGCCCTGGACTGGGCGCTCGACGCCGCCCACCGGCGCGAGGCACCCCTGCGGGTGGTGCACGTGCGCCAGTACGCCGCCTGGGCCCAGACCGACGTCCTGGTCGCGGGCCCGCCGGACACCGCCGAGGACCCGGCGCTGGAACAGGCCCGCGCGCACCTTCAGGGGCGGGCCTACGCGGTGCCGACGGAGTACGTCGGCATGGAGGGCGTACCGGGCGCCCTGCTGCCGGAACTGGGCGCCGACGCCCAGCTGCTGGTGCTCGGCTCCCGGGGCCGGGGCGGCTTCACCGGCCTGCTGCTCGGCTCCAACGGCATGGCCGCCGCCCGCGACGCCGAGTGCCCCGTCGTCGTGGTGCCCCGTCCCGGGCGCGAGGTCCACGGCGAGGCACCGGAGGAACCCGGGCCCCGGGTGGTGGTCGGCCTGCACGTGGACAGCCCCGACGAAGCCACCCTGTCCTTCGCCTTCACCGAGGCCGAGCTGCGCGGCGCCCGCCTTCAGGTGGTCGCCGCCTACCCGTGGCCGGTGCAGACCTGGGCCGCCGCCGGTCAGATCGTGCCCCCGGTGATCGACGAAGTGTCCCTGGAGAGTGAGACCCGGGTCCTCGCCGACGGCTTCCTCGCCCCCTACCGCGAACGCCACCCCGACGTCCGGGCCGACCCGTACGTCGCGCCGGGCGACGCCGCCGGACACCTGGTCGCGTCCTCCCGGGACGCCGACCTGGTCGTCGTCGGCCGCCACCGGCGGCGCCTGCTGGCCCCGGCCCGCATGATGGGCTCGGTCACCCACGCCGTCCTGCTGCACGCGGCTTCCCCGGTCGCCGTCGTGCCCCCGGAGCCGCCGGAGGAGTGACGGCGCCGGCAGGTGGGCCGTCCGGCGCCTCGTGTGCCCGCCCGTACCCTTCGCCCTCGCGCGCTCGGCGGCTCGACGCGGCGACCCGTCCGCGGCTCTTCCGGGGCGTCCGCCCGGCCCTCACACGGTCCCGCCTGCCTATCATCGGGTCCATGCAGGACTCGCCCAGCGCGGACACCCGGATCGCGCTCGACCTCGCGCTGACCGTCCGGCACGACGGACACGGCTCGGTCGCCGACGACCTCGCCGACGTGGCCGGACTCACCGCCTGGGCCGGGAACCACCCCGGGATCGTGCCGGACGGCGAGGGCTTCGCCGCCGACGCGTCCACCCTGGCCGCCGTACGGGACGTACGGGCCGCCGCCCGCTCCCTCTTCGCCCGCGCCGTGCTCCCCGCCGAGCCCAGCCCCGCCGACGCCGGCCGGCTGCTGCCCGTGCCGGAGGCCCTCGGCCGGCTCAACGAGGCGGCCGCCCGTACCCCGACGGTCCCCGTGCTGGCCTGGGGCGACGCCGCCGCCCCCGTCGTGCGCTCGGTACCCGCGCAGGGCACCCGGACCGACCTCGCCGCCGTCCTCGCACAGGCCGTGATCGGCTTCCTCGCCGGCCCCGACCGGCAGCGGCTGCGCGCCTGCCACGCGCCGCGCTGCGTGCGCTACTTCCTCAAGGAGCACCCGCGTCAGGAGTGGTGCAAGCCCTCCTGCGGCAACCGGGCGCGGGTGGCCCGCCACCAGGAGCGGCACCGCCGGACCGGGTAGCCCGGCCGGCGTCCGCCCGCACGTCGTTCACCCGGCCCGGCCACGTACCATGGCGGCATGTCGTTCCTCCGCCGCCGCAGCGCCACGCCCGCCGGGCCCGACTTCGACGTACTGGCCATGGACCCGGGCGACTGGCCCGGAAACCTCGGCGCCGGCCTGCTGCCCGCGCCCGACGGCAGCTGTCAGGGCGTCTTCCTGCGCTACGACCTGTTCGGCGGCCGCGGCCCCGCGATGATCATCGGCAATCTACCGGACGGCTCCCCGGCCCGCGAGGTCCCCGAGGGTGAGATCCCCTTCGAGGTGGCCCAGCTGCTGCTCGCCCTGGAGAACGACGAGGAGATCACCGTCGTCGGCGCCGAGGACGTCCCCGTGATGCAGGGCGACAACCTGCTGATCGTGCGCCGCCTCAAGCTCTCCGAGAGCCGGATCTCCTGCGTGCAGTTCGACCGCAGCGACGGCGTCCTGGTGACCATCGCCGCCTGGGACCGCCCCATCACCGACGACCTGTACGCCCTGCTGAAGCCGCTCCCGGCGGAGCTTTTCCAGCAGGGCTGAGGCCGGCCGTCAGCGAGCGGCCGAGACCGTCACGTCGGCGGCGCGCACGTACGCCACCCGGTGGCCGTACTGGATCTCGTAGTACTGGTCCTTGCCGGTCACCACCCGGTGGGACGCCTCGTCGAAGGTGACCGCGTAGTAGTACTCGCCCGGCGCCTTCTCACCCGCCACGTACTTCTGCCCCGCGGGCAGGGTGTAGGGCAGTGGCGACACCGCCTGGGCGGGCACGTCCGCCGGGTAGGCGGCCTTCTCCGGATACGCGCGCCCGTACACCGGGACGCTCGTGAGGCCCTTCCTCGGCGTGATCACGCGTCCCGACGCGGGGAGCGCCGCCGGGCTCTTCCGCGGGTTGTGGAACCAGGCCTTCTGGCCCAGGTACCAGATGGCCGTCCACTCGCCCCACCGGTCCGCCACCGCGTACTGCTGGCCCGTGGAGGCCCGCGAGGACAGGTCGTTCACCCCCGTCGTGGGGGTGGTGCCGAGGCCGATGTCCTTGATCAGGGGCGCGTTCACGTCGTGGTCGGAGTACAGGCGCACCTCGCTGGACCCGTGGGCGGCGCACGGCTCGCCCGCCGTCTCACAGCCGGTGTACCCGGGACGGTTGGCGTCGTAGTCCGGGCGGATCGTCACCAGGGAGGAGTTCTTGCCGGCGGTCGGCTCGAAGGGGCGGCCGAGCAGCTGGAAGTAGTGCCGCCAGTCCCAGTAGGGCCCCGGGTCGGTGTGCATGCCCGGGATCGTCGCCGTGGTGGTGCCGGGCACGTTGTCGTGGCCGAGGACGTGCTGCCGGTCCAGCGGGATGTCGTACTTGTTCGCCAGGTACTTCACCAGCCGCGCCGACGACCGGTACATCGCCTCCGTGTACCAGGCGTCCGGCTCCGCCAGGAAGCCCTCGTGCTCCAGGCCGATCGACTTGGCGTTGACGTACCAGTTGCCCGCGTGCCAGGCCACGTCCTTCGCCCTCACGTGCTGGGCGACGTGGCCGTCGGTGGAGCGCAGCGTGAAGTTCCAGGACACGTAGGTGGGGTCCTGGACCATGTTGAGGACGCCGTTCCAGGTGCCCTCCGTGTCGTGCACGACGATGTACCGGATGCGCTGGGCGGCGGGCCGGTCGCCCAGGTCGTGGTTGCCGTAGTCGCCATCGCCGAACTCCTCGTACGGCGCCGGGATCCACTCGCAGGACACCGACCTGGGGCACTCCGTGCCGGCGGCGGACGCCGTGCGCAGGCCCGCGCCGTCCAGCTGGGAGGTGTCCGGTGCCACGTCGGGGCGGGCGGCCAGCGTGACCTGCTGGCCGGCGTCCGTGGTACGCCGCTCACCCGTGCGGATGACCTCGTACACGTCGTTCGCGTACGCCGCCGCCGTCGCGGAGTCCTCCGCGCCCGAGAAGCGGGCCACCGCCCCGTACCAGTCCGCCGGGTCGGAACTGAGCGGCTCGCCCAGTTCGCGCTGTGCGGCGGCGAGCAGCGCGGCGCCGCCGGACACGTTCGCGGCCGGGTCGGTGCGCAGCGCCTCGGGGCTCAGCCCGGTCAGTCCGGCGGCCTTCGGCAGCGTGGTCAGCCGGGCCGGCAGGTCGGTGGACGACGGGGCGGCGGCGTCCGCCGGGTGCAGCGGGGCGCGCGTGTCGTCGCCGCGCGGGTCCTCCGAGCCCTCGCCGTGGTGGGACCGGGGCGCCTCGGCCAGTGCCGTGCGGGCGTCGGTGAGGTGCAGCGGGCCGTAGCCGCCGGTCACGCTCGGCGCGCCGTCGTGCGCGTCCCAGCGGGACTGGAGATAGGAGACGCCGAGCAGGACGCTCTGCGGCACGTGGTACTCGGCCGCCGCGGTGGCGAACGCCCGCTGGAGGCGGTCCGGCCCGGGCGGCGCGTCCGGGGGCGCGGCGGCGGCCGGTGCCGCGCCGAGCAGCGGCAGCAGCAACGCCGCGGTGGCCAGGGCGGGCACGACGGGGGATCCTCGCAAAACGGCCTCCTGTGACGGTCGGGCGTGGCGGGACGTGCGGGGCCGGGCGTGGGTCAGTGGTACCCGGCGGTCCGACGATCCGTCAATCATGCCGTCACAGTGGCGATTTCCCACGTCAGCGAGGGGTGTGGCGAGTTTCGCGGCGGCGGCCCACGGGCCTGCGCGGCGTCAGTGGCTCACACCAATGGCTCCCGGCGGACCGGTCCGCGAGAAAACGAAAACCGCGGTGCGCCCCACTTGCGAGGGGCGCACCGCGGACCGTCGTCGTCCTCGCGTGGCTGTTGTCAGCGCGTGCCGACCGCCGCCCGCACGGCCCGCCGGGCCAGCTGGCAGTCGTCGTGCAGCCGGCGCAGCAGCAACCGCTGCTCCTCGCCGGTCGGCGCGGCACCCGGATGGGTCGGCGCCGGCGTCGCCGCGACCGTGTCGTGCATCGAACGCTGCACGGCCGTCTCGTACGTACGGATCTCCCTGGTCAGGACGAGCATCAGGTTCACCAGGAACGCGTCGCGCGCCGCCGTGCCGCTCGACTGGGCGATCTGGCTGATCTGCCGGCGGGCCGCCGGGGCGTCGCCGAGGACGGCCCACAGCGTCGCCAGGTCGTAGCCCGGCAGGTACCAGCCCGCGTGCTCCCAGTCCACCAGCACCGGACCGGCCGGGGACATGAGGACGTTGGAGAGCAGCGCGTCACCGTGACAGAACTGGCCCATGCCCTGGCGTCCGCCCGCGTGGGCGATGCCGTGCAGCAGCTTCTGCAGATCGCCCAGGTCCCGGTCGGTGAGCAGCCCCAGCTCGTGGTAGCGGGAGATCCGGGCCGCGTAGTCGAGCGGGGCGTCGAAGGTGCCGGCCGGCGGCCGCCACGCGTTCAGCCGGCAGACCGCTCCGATCGCCGCCCTGATGTCGGCCCGGGGCGGCGCCTCCAAGGGGTGGCGCTGCAGGGCCGCCACCCGCCCGGGCATCCGCTCGATCACCAGTGTGCCGTTGTCCGGATCCGCCGCGATCAGCCTCGGCACCCGCACCGGAGGGCGCTGCCGGACGAACGAGCGGTATGCCCCTATCTCGTGCCGGCTGCGCTCCGCCCACGCGGGGGAGTGGTCCACTAAACACTTGGCCACCGCCGTGCTGCGTCCGGTCGTGCCGACCAGGAGCACGGACCGCCCGCTGCGGCGCAGCACCTGCACGGGGGAGAACTCCGGGCAGATCCGGTGCACGGCCGCGATCGCCGTGCGCAGTTGGGCCCCCTGGGGGCCGGACAGGTCGATTCTTCCGCTGAGCGGCTGTGTGCCGGGCCCCGCGCCGAGCCGCGCCCTGCCGGCCCCGAGCACCGGGGCCGCCGGACGAGCGGGGGCGAGATAGGGGCCGCCGCCCGCCGTCGGACGGGGGTGCAGCGAGCGCTGCGGGGCGGACACGGAGGACGATGCTGCGTACATGGGCGAGACAGATCCCTTCGTGTGCCTGCTGTGCCTGCCTGAAGAGCGGTGCCCGACCGACCCGTTCGGTGCCGGGGCACGCCTTCCGAAAGCCGTCGCGCCGCCCGACCGGCCGCCCGGGGCCACCCTGGGGAGTGTCCCCGCGGCGACCGGGTCGGGGTGGCGCATTCCTACCTGACACCCGGCTGCCCGTGGCACACCATCTGGCGCACCCTGGCGAACGGTGGCGAATAGTCGCCCGGCAACCCGCACGGGGCTACTGTCAACTCAGCCGAGAACCTGGGGGCTTGACGTGAGCAAAGAACCCAACACCCGTCTGTCGGACCTGTTCGGCCTGGCCGGCTGGTCCAAGGGCGAACTCGCGAGGCTGGTCAACCGGCAGGCGGCGGCCATGGGCCACCCCCAGCTGGCGACCGACACCTCGCGGGTGCGGCGGTGGATCGACATGGGAGAGATCCCGCGCGATCCGGTGCCGCGGGTGCTGGCAGCTCTGTTCACCGAGCGTCTCGGCCGTGTCGTGACCATCGAGGACCTCGGTCTGGTCCGGCACGGGCGTGCGGGGAAACGGCCACAGGGCGGGAGCGAAGAGCATCCCGACGGTGTGCCGTGGGCGCCCGAGCGGACTGCGGCGGTCCTCACCGAATTCACGGGAATGGACCTCATGCTCAACCGACGCGGCTTGGTGGGCGCGGGCGCCGCGCTCGCCGCGGGCTCCGCACTCAGCAGCGCCATGCGCGACTGGCTGCACACCGATCCGGTGCCGGCGGCCGACGCCCCCGACCTCCACCAACCCCTGCACGCCGACCCCGCCGGGTTCGACCGCTACGAGGCCGCCCCCATCGGGTCGCAGGAAGTGGAGGAACTGGAGCGCTCGGTCGAGGTGTTCCGCGCCTGGGACGCCGCCCGCGGCGGCGGCCTCCAGCGCAAGGCCGTGGTGGGCCAGCTCAACGAGGTGGGCGGCATGCTCGCCTACCGCCACCCACCCCATCTCCAGCGTCGCCTGTGGGGCGTCGCCGCCAACCTCGCCGTCCTCGCGGGCTGGATGTCGCACGACGTCGGCCTGGAACCCACGGCCCAGAAGTACTTCGTCATCGCCGCGCACGCCGCGCGCGAGGGCGGCGACCGGCCCCGGGCGGGCGAGGCCCTGTCCCGGGCGGCCCGCCAGATGGTGCACCTGGGCAAGCCCGACGAGGCCCTGGACCTCATGAAGCTCGCCCAGTCCGGCTCCGGCGAGCAGGTGCTGCCGCGCACCAAGGCGATGCTCTACACCATCGAGGCCTGGGCGCAGGCCTCGATGGGCAAGGGCCAGGCGATGCGCCGCACCCTGGGACGGGCCGAGGACCTCTTCGTCTCCGACAAGGCGGACGTACCGCCCCCGGACTGGATGCAGACCTTCAAGGAGGAGGACCTGTACGGCATGCAGGCCCTGGCCTACCGGACGCTCGCCGAGTTCGAGCCGGGGGCCGCCGCGCACGCACAGCACTACGCGGACAAGGCCCTGGCCCTGAGGATCGACGGCCGGCAGCGGTCGAAGATCTTCGACTATCTGTCGATGGCCTCCGCCTGCTTCATCGCCGACGACCCCGAACAGGCGGACCGGTACGCCCGCCTCGCCCTGGTCTCGATGGGGTCCAACTCCTCCCAGCGCACCTGGGACCGGCTGCGCCAGATGTACCGGCTCACCGCCGAGTACGCCGGCTATCCGAAGATCCAGGAGCTGCGCGAGGAGATCAAACTGGCACTGCCCAAGGCCAGGTCGCCGAAGGGGAAGGGACCGGACGGCACCGTCGCGCCCGCCTAGGGCGTCACCCGGGCCACCAGGACGCAGACGTCGCGGCGACCCGGCGATTCACCGAGCTCACGCGTCACCATCCGTACGGCGTCCTGTGCCGAGTCCGCCCCGGTGAGGCGGGGGGCCAGCGAGAGGAGGCGCTCCACGGCGTCCGGCTCGAGTGCCTCGGTGCGCAGGAGCAGCAGGTCGCCTGCTTCGAGGGGTGCTTCGGCCTGCCCGGACGGCCCCTCCTGCCCGGACAACTCACGCCCCGTCCCGCCGCGGAACAGCAGCGGGGCGGGGCCTCGGGCGTGGGCCCATGTCAGGGTGCGGGTGAGCGGCCGGTAGCCGCAGTACACGCCGGCGCGCACCGGCGGCAGGGCGGTCGCTCCGCCCCATGCGCCGAGCCGGTCCCCGAGCCGCGCCGGTCGGATGTCGGCCAGCGCCAGGCCGCGCAGGGCGCCGATGACCGCCGCGGGACCGGGCGCCTCGGGCCCCGGGTGCTCGAAGTCGCCCACGGTGAGGAGGGTTTCGCCGTCGTCGCCGAGCGGACACGCGTCGTACCAGCCGCCGTACCGGGATCGCGGGCCCGCCGCCGATGCGGACGGGAGGTGGGCAGCGGCCAGGTCCAGTCCGGGCCGCCCCTCGTCGGGGAACCGCAAAAGCCCGTGCCAGGGCGGCGGCGGAGGGTACCGGAGCGACTCACGGGTCGCGCTCACGGCCTGCTGGCTGCGGCGGAGTTCGCTGACGTCCCGCAGCACCGCCCACATCGATGCGGTGCTGCCGTCGGCGTCGAGGACGGGCTCGCCCATCATGTGCACGGTGCGTACGGCCCCGTCGGGGTGCACGACGCGGAACTCGCCGTCGATGGGGCGGGCGTCGACGAGGCAGTCCGTGACCATCGCGGTCAGTTTCGGGCGGTCCTCGGCCAGGACCAGGGAGGGGAGTTCGTCCAGGCTCAGCGGGACGGACGCGGGGTCGCGGCCCAGGATGTGGAAGAGCTCCCCGGACCACGCGGCCTCGTCGGTCAGCAGGTCCCACTCCGCGCTGCCGACCCGGCTGAGCAGCGAACCGGGGCGGGGTGCGGGTGCCGGGCCGTCCCGCAGCTGGGCCAAGTGCGCGTCCAGGTCCGTGAGTTGGTGCAGCGCCAGGTCGTACAGGGCGCGCTGCCAGCGCCCACGGGCGTCCGTCGTGTCCTCCTCCTGGCTGTCTCGCCGTACCGCGTCCACGTCGCCCCGCAGTCGCCGTGCCTGCGATATGAGCGCCTCGACCGAGCCGTTCCCCGGTGGCTGGGCGGCCGGGTGGTCCGCGGAGAGATGGGACGACATGACGCACTCCGATGTGCTGACGGTACGACCAGGGCGGAACCGAGGCTGGCGGAAGGACCGTTATGACCATTGCACAGCCCGCCACGCCCCGTAAGTGATTTGGCAACACACGATACGGTGGTGCTTCCGGCATATGCCACAGTCTTCCCGGAGTGACCCGACTACGCATTCGGCATGTCCCGGGCAGAGAGCAAGTCGTAGACGCACTGAGGGACTTGAGGGAGGCTCGGGCTCGGGAACGTCGTCGCGCCGGAGTTCGGCGGACCCGTGTTCTATGCCGGAGCGTGGAGGGCCGGGCGGGGTGCCAGTTCGACGGGCGTGCGCGCGCCCGTCTCCAGGGCTCGCACTCCGGCCTCGGCGGCCGCGGCGGCCGCGTAACCGTCCCAGGCGCCGGGCCCGGTGACCCGGCCCCGCCGGGTGGCGTCCACCCAGCTCTGCACCTCGCGGTCGTAGGCGTTCGCGAACCGCACCAGGTAGTCCTGCGGCACCTCCTCCCGCGCGTCGCCGGCCGCGGTCACCACCATGGTGTGCGCCTGGCCGATCCGGGCGCTGCCCGCCTCGCAGACGGCCTCGCACCGCACCTCGTAGCCGAAGCCGCAATTGACGAAGATCTCCACATCCACCACGGCGCCGCCCTCGGTCTCGAAGAGCACGAACTGAGGATCGAGCAGGCCGTCGGGCGCACCGGTCGACGGGCGCGGACGCAGCACCGTGACCGCGCCGAGCTCCTGGCCGAGCAGCCAGCGGGCCGCGTCGATCTCGTGCGAGACGGAACTGCTGATCAGCATCGCCGAGGTGAAGTGCGGCGGAGAGGAGACGTTGCGGTGCACGCAGTGCAGCATCAGCGGCCGGCCCAGCCGCCCGCCGTCCAGCAGGGACTTGAGCCGCAGGTACTCGGCGTCGTACCGCCGCATGAACCCGATCTGCGCCAGCCTCCTGCCCAGGCGCGCCTCGGCCTCCACCACACGCAGCGCGCCCGCGGAGTCCGGCACCATCGGCTTCTCGCACAGGACCGGCAGCCCTCGCGCGAAGGCGGCCCGCAGCGCCTCCTCGTGCGCCTCGCCGGGCGAGGCGATCAGGACGGCCTCGACGCCCGGCGCGTCGAGCGCGGCCTCGGCCTCCGTGTGCACGAGGGCCCCGTCGACGCCGGCCACGGCCTCCTTCGCCCGCTCGGCGTCGGGATCCGCCACCGCGGCGACCCGGGCGCCGCTCACCACCCGGTCGAGTCGTCGTACGTGGTCGGCGCCCATGTGGCCCGCGCCCAGGACCGCCACGCCCAGAAGTTCACTCACGCAGCACCCGCTCCTTCGCCGTCCGCCGCACACCCGCGAGCAGCGGGCACGTGTACGGCGAACAGGCTTTCACGCCCGTCAAGAGCCGCGGAGGGGCGGTGTCCGGGGCCGGCGGCGGACGTCAGTACCGCAGCACCCCCGCGATGCCGTCCACGTCCCCGAGCGTGCCGTCCGGCACGAAGCGCACCTCGGCGCCCGTCTCCAGGCACTGCTCGACGATCTCGTCCACGATGTCCCCCCGGGCGTCGAGATCGCCGTCCTCGGCCGGGAGCAGGTGCTCGCCGTCGTCGCGCATCGTCACCTTGAAGTTCTCCTCGACGGCCAGCAGCCGGACGCGGCCCGTGCGGGCGCTCTCCCACAACTCGTCGACCCCGGCCGCGAAGTCCTTGCGGCCGCGAGCCGCGTCGAGTTCCCGGGCAACCGCCCGGACCGCCCCGCGCGCCTCGTCCTCGAGCACCGGCCGCACCGCCTGCCAGACCGCCTCGGCGCTGCCGTGCGCCAGCCCGCCGTGCGGGACGAGCACCGAGTGTGCGGCGAGTGCGCCCGCCTCGTCGAACAGCGAGAGGGCCGGTTCGGGACCCGTGATGTACAACGGCCGGGGGTTCGTGCGCAGCACCTTGCCCATCGCGGCGTCGGCGTCGCGCAGGAACCTGCGGGTGCCCTCGTCGCGGAACGTGCTCGGCGCGTCGCCGATCCGCTCCTGGCGCTCGGGGTCGAAGTCCTCCGCGGGCCGGTCCAGCGGGAAGCCGCCGAGGTGCTCCTCCACGACCCGGCCCGCGCCGCCGCTCCAGAGCGTGACGCGGTCGGCGGCGACCGACAGGACCCAGAACGGCCGCTCGGCGGCCTGCGCGGCGACGAGGTTGCGGGTCAGGAAGGTGTCCGAGAGGACCACCCGCTCGGGCACGGAACGGCTCAGGGTCCACACCTGGTGCTCGCCGGGGGCGGCGAAGATGGCCAGACCGTCCTCGGCGTACGTCAGGTCGACCTCGGCCATGGCCCGGTCGAGTTCGCGGGACACCTCCGCGCGGCGGTCGCGGCCGACCGACGGATCCTCCTCCAGTTGCTTCTTGGCGGCGGCGACCGCGTTGCGCAGCCGGACCCGGTCCTGGGCGTTGTCCGGTTCACGGCGATGCGTCGGCGTCAGGACGGACACGGCCGGGTACGGGCGGGGGCGCCGCAGCTCGGCGAGGGTGGCGGGACTCAGATCGTGCTCCATGTCAGCACGATAGGACGCATGGGCATATCGGGCATTCGGAGCGGACCGCCGATCAGTGCGACCCCTCGCCGGCGGACTCGGGCCCGCAGGAGCTGCCGTCGGGCGGCAGGGAGCCGTACAGCAGGAAGTCGTCGACCTTGCGGTGCACGCACTCGGAGGAGGCGTAGCCGGTGTGGCCCTCGCCCCGGTTGTCCAGGACGACGGCCGAGGGGCCGATCCGGTCGGCCGTCTCCGTCGTCCAGCGGTACGGCGTGGCCGGGTCGCCGCGGGTGCCGACCAGCAGCATTCTCGCGGTGTCGAGGTCCTTCACCTCGTCCCGGATGTAGTCCGTGCCCCTGGGCCGGCCGTAGCACATGAGCACCTGGGTGAGCCGGTACCGGCCGAAGACCGGCGAGGCCTCCTCGTACCGGGCGCGCAGTCGTCCCAGGGACGCGGTGACCTGGGCGGCCGTGGGGCGGTCGGGGTCGTCCGCGCAGTTGATCGCCATCAGGGCGGCCGGGAGGTTGTCCATGGGGACGTCCTCCTCGTCGGTGAGTCCGGCGCCGCCCTTGTCCTCCGGGGCCGGTGCGCGGACCGGTGCGCGTCCCGGTGCACGGACCGGGAAGGTGACGCCGCCGGACGAGAAGCTCTCCAGACCGCCGGTGTCACCGGCCTCCAGCAACTGCGCGAGCGCCCGCTCCAGCGAGGGCCACAGCTCCCGGCTGTACAGCGCCTGACCGATCGCGCCGACCATGTCCTGCCCGGTGAACGGCTCGCCGAATGCCGACGGCACCGGGTCGGAGTCGAGGGAGCCGACCAGCCGCACGACCTGGTCCCGGGCGCTGCGGGCGTCCTGGCCGAACGGGCAGGCGACGTCCTCGACGCACCAGTCGAGGAAGTTGTCCAGCGCGGTCTGCTGCCCCCGCGCGCCGGCCAGCCCCTGCTCGGTCAGCGGCTCCGTCAGCGTGTCCACGCCGTCGAGCACCATCCTGCCGACCTTGTCCGGGAACTGGGCCGCGTACACCGCGCCGAGCCGCGTCCCGTAGGAGAAGCCGAGGTAGTTGAGCCGGTCGTCGCCGAGCGCCCCGCGCATCACGTCCATGTCGCGCGCGGCGTCGACCGTGCCTATGTGGGGCAGCACGGGACCGGAGTACTTGACGCATTCGGCCGCCGCGTCCCGCAGCCGATCCAGCGCCTGCTCAGGGTCGGCCGTTCCCTCGTCGCTGTCCGTCGCCTCCATGATCTTCAGGGTGGCCGGCCCGCAGGAGACCGGCGAGGAGCGGCCGACGCCGCGCGGATCGAAGGTCACGACGTCGTAGCCGTTGGTGAGGTGCATGAACTCCTTGCCGCCGACGGCGAGTTCGTTGACACCGGAACCGCCGGGGCCGCCGAAGTTCAGCAGGACGGAGCCCCGGGAGTCGCCGGTCGCCCGGTAGCGGGCGAGGGCGATGTCGAGGGTCCTGCCCCGGGGGCGCGCATAGTCGACGGGGACGGTGACCTTGCCGCACTGCAGGTCCTTCGGCATCTCCGTGCCGTGGCACGCCGACCACTTGATCTTCTGGTCGTAGAACCGGGACAGGCCGGATCCGGCGTCCCGTACGGCCGCCGTGTTCGCGGCGTTCGCGGCGGGCAGTCCCGTACCCAGCAGGGCCAGGCCGAGCGCTCCGGTGACCGCGCAGCGCCGGACCGAGCGCCGAGTCTCCTGCTTGGCCTGCATCGATGCCTCCCGGGCGCCCCGTCGCGGACCGGTGGCCGGCGCCCTCGCTCACCATAAGCGGGCTGCGCACCCGGCGCCTCCGGGCGACGGGACACCGGTCGGGACACCGCTTGTTCGATGAAACGCCCACTCGATGGGGTGAAAGACCGACAAGCCATAACTCGGATGGTGCGCCCGCGGTTCAACCGGTGCGGGCGAACGCCCGCGACCATGTCTGGAAGGCAGGGAAGCTCATGAGAAGGGTTACCCGAAACGGTGTGTTCGCCGTCGCCGCATCGGGCGCGCTCGCCGTGACGATGCCGGCGTACGCGGCGTTCGCGTCCGACGGTGCCGGCGCCGACGGATCCGCGGCCGGCTCCCCCGGGCTGATCTCCGGCAACACCGTTCAGCTCCCGGTGCACGTGCCGGTCGACGTGTGCGGCAACACCGTGAACGTGGTGGGGCTCCTCAACCCGGCCGCGGGCAACGGCTGCGCCGACACCGGGGAGAAGCAGGCGTCGCGCCCGGACGCGCCGGACCACGCGGCGGACACCCCGGACGGTACGTCCCAGAGCGCCTCCGGCGGCACGTCGGGCGGCGCGGTGGCCGAGGGAAGCGCGCAGGATTCGCCGGGCGTGCTCTCCGGCGACGGCGTCCAGCTGCCGGTGCACCTCCCGGTCAACGTCAGCGGCAACAGCGTCAACGTGGTCGGAATCGGCAACCCGGCCGTCGGCAACGAGTCGGTGAACGACTCCGGCGACCACCCGGAGCCCGTACGGCCCCCGGCCCGGCCCGAGCCGTCCGCCCCCGAGGAGGAGCGCGCCGGGTCCGAAGCGTCCCCGCACGCCGCCCCGCCGCGGGAACAGGTCTCCCTCGCCCGCACCGGGGCGGACGCGACCCTGCCGGCCCTCGCCGGCGCCGCCGCGCTCGTGCTGGGCGGGACCGCCCTCCACCGCCGCTTCCGTCCGGGCGCCGAGGGCTGAGCGCACCGATCGGGGCGCCCCATCACCTGTCCGGGCGGGCGCCCCGGGTCAGACACGTCCGGTGTGGAATCGCCTGTGCAGGGCGTGGATCTCCTCCGTGAGTTGCGGCACCGGGCCCTCCACGATCACGCCGGGCGCCACCTCCCGCACCGGGAGCGGAAGCACCGGAGGCGCCGGAACGCCCAACTCCGTCAGCCACTCTCCCAGTTGCTCCGAAGAAGCGACGTACACGATGCGCCCCAGGCCCACCCACGCATGGGCGGCGGCGCACATCGGGCAGTGCTCGCCGGACGTGTAGACGGTAGCCGCGGCCCGCTCCTCGGGGCTCAGCCGGGCGGCGGACCAGCGCGCGAGTTCGAACTCCGGGTGACGGGTGCGGTCGCCGGAGGCCACCCGGTTGTGGTCCTCGGCCAGCACCGTGCCGTCCCCGCCCACCAGCACCGACCCGAACGGCTCGTCCCCGGCCTCCAGCGCCTCGGCCGCCAGTTCCACGCAACGGCGCAGGTGGGGCAGCTCGGCGTCCTTCACGGCCATGGCGCGGTCCTCCTCGTGAAGTGATCGTTCACACCCAGCCTAGCGAGGGCTGGGGCTACGCGATCCGACGCCTCTTGCTATCGTCATTCGCGCAAGTTAGAGTCTATAACGAAAGAGAGTGGCAATAGTCCATTGAGGCGGAGGAGTGCCATGTCCACCGAAACCCCGCAGCCGCAGGCTCAGCACACCGTCCTGGGGTCCGGCCCCGCCGGCACCGCGCTCGCACGTGAGCTGGTGCGCCGGGGGCACCCCGTCCGGCTGGTGGACCGCAGGGCCGCGGGTCCCGAGATCGACGGCGTCGAGCGGATCGCCGCCGACGTGAGCACGGTCGAGGGCGCCGTGGCCGCCGTACGTGACGCCGCCGTCGTGTACCACTGCGTCAACGTCGCCTATCACCTGCAGGTCGAGGTGATGCCCCGGGTCCAGGAGGCCGTCCTGGCCGCCGTCGAGGCGAGCGGTGCCCGGCTGGTCGTGCTCGACACGCTCTACCCGTACGGCGAGACCGGGGGAGCGGTGATGACCGAGGAGAGCCCCTGGAATGCGACCAGCAGGAAGGGCCGGATGCGCGCCGAACTGGACGAGCGCTACCTCGCCGCCCACCGGTCCGGCCGCGCCCGGGTGGTCCTCGGGCGCAGTGCCGACTTCGTCGGGCCCGGCGTCCTCAACTCGTCGCTGGGAGCGGCCGTCTTCCCGGGCGCGCTCACCGGCGGGGACGTCGTGGCCATGGGCGACATCGATCTGCCGCACAGCTACACGGCCATAGCGGACGTGGCGGCCGGCCTCGCCACGCTCGGTGAGCGTCCCGACGGCGACGGCCGTGTGTGGCACCTGCCGACCGCGCCCGCCGTCGGCACGCGCGAGATCCACGCGATGGTGGAGAGGCGGGTGGGCCGCCCGCTCAACGTCGTGGTACTCGAACGGCCCCGCGCCTTCGGCCCGTTCGACGAGCGGATGATGGCCGAGTACGAGGAGATGTTCTACCAGCACACGGAGCCGCAGATCATGGACTCCGGCGCCTTCGAGCGGTTCTTCGGGGTCGCCCCCACGCCACTCGAGGACACCGTCGACGCGACCGTCGCCTGGTACGAGGCGTGGCTCCGCAATCGATGACCCTCAGGCCCTGCCCCGACGCCCCGACCGTGGCCGGGACCGGTCCAGCGCGGCCACGCCTACCGCGGCCAGGCCGATCTGGATGACCCACTCGACCCAGTCGGCGCCGTCGGTGTCGGCCACGTCGAACGCCGACGCGATCCACGATCCGATGAACGCGGCGACGATGCCGACGAGAATCGTCCACAGCACACCGATGCGCTGCCGCCCCGGAACGACGAGCCGGCCCAGTACGCCGATGACGACACCGATGACGATGGCGCTGATTATGCCGTCGATCTCCATCTCCACCCCTTCAGGTCAAGGCCCCGCACCGGTGCGTCTGCCCGCTGCGGGCGGACGCAGTCCGCCGGCGGCCGGACGCGCGAGGGCTCCACGGGCGGGAGTCGCAGGGGGCCGGACGGGCGGGGAGCCGGAGGGGCGGGGGCCGAGGTGAGAGCGACGGGCCGGCCCGCCTGTGGCGGGACCGGCCCGTGCCGTCTCCTTCCGGTGCGTCTAGTGCCTGCGGGGGGCGCTCCGCGCCGCCGTGCCGGCGCAGACCATGCCCAGGATCACGGCCAGTGCGCCGATGACCACGTTGTTCCAGATGACGCCGGCGTCCGGGCTGGAGCCGACGATCCATGGCGAGATGATCATCCATACGCCGATCGCGCACATGGCCCAGCTGAGGCCGTACATGCGCTCCGGGGCGCGGGTGAATCCGAGGGCCAGCAGAC
Source organism: Streptomyces sp. NPDC085944 (assembly GCF_040686295.1). Taxonomy (NCBI): domain Bacteria; kingdom Bacillati; phylum Actinomycetota; class Actinomycetes; order Kitasatosporales; family Streptomycetaceae; genus Streptomyces; species Streptomyces sp. NPDC085944. The sequence goes on from NZ_JBFBJX010000002.1 coordinate 467,692, forward strand.
CAATGGCGACGCCCACGATGAGGTTGTGGGCCACGAGTGACGGCTGGCTGGTGGTGAAGTGGAGTATCCACGGGGACACGGCACAGTAGAGGCCGAGCAGGAACACCGGCCCGTCCACGAGTGCCACGTCACGACCACCGAGCATGCGCGCGTAGCGCGCTTGCATTTCCGGGGCATCCGGGTGGCTGGTGATGTCACCACGGGAGTGCGAGACGTTGGCCATAAGTCGTCTCCTTTGAATTGCAGGGCCATCCGCTTCTGGTGCGGTGTGCGGTAGCGCCGCATAAGTCCATTCTGCTCTTACTTTGCCCTTATGTGTAGTGCTGGAGGTCGGGCTGGTTCGCTTTGCCGCACCCCCGTGAAGTCCGGGACCGGCAGCCGAGACGGGTCCCGTTCTCCTTGCCCCCTCTCGACCGCGGCTGCCACGATCGTCGGCATGGCGGCGCGACCGGACCTCACGCGGCGACGCCACGTCGACCTCGCGCGCGTCTCCAGCGCCTCCTGTCGCACCGCGGCCTGATCCCGCCGATCCGCCGCCTCGGCACCCCCTGGCAACGCCGCCCCCCGGCACTGCTTTGCCGGCGACTCTCCGTACCGCCTGACCCCACCCGCGCCGCGAGCCGGTCGCCCGGTGCTTCCCCTGTCCCTGGCGACGTGAGCTGCCCGTGCGCTCCCGCAGGAGACTCAGTCCGCCACTTCCGCCGGGCAGCCCGTCGCGCCCGCATTCCCGAAGAGTCGCGCCGGCATTCCGAAAGAAGGACCCATGGCCACCGTCCCGTCCTTCTCCGGCAGCCCGTCCGCCTCCTCCCGCACCAACCGGCTGCCGCGTCACCTCGACGACCGGCCGGCCGCACAGGGCCACGAGCTGATCCCGCTCGGCCTCCGCACCGTCCCCGCCCGGGCGCTGCTCGGCGCCGACTTCCGGCATCCCGCGATCGGCGAGGCCGCCGAGCTGTTCGCCCGCGCCGACGGCGTCGTCGTCGGCGCGCCGGTCCACAAGACCTCGTACTCCGGCGTCCCGAAGGTTCTGCTCGGCCTCCTCCCGCAGTACGCCCTCACCGGCAAGACGGTGCTGCCGCTCGCCATCGGTGGTTCCGCCGCCCACGTCCTGGCGATCGACTACGTGCTGCGCCCGTGCTGAACTCCATGGGCGCGGCGCACGTCGTCCAGGGCTGGTTCACCCTGGACCGGGACATCGCGGACCACGAGGACCGCACGGTCACCGTCGCCCCGGGCGCCGCGGAGGCGCTCCACCACGTGGTCGACCAGTTCTCGGCGGCACTGACCGCCCGCCCGGCCGTCCCCGCGCAGACGGCGCCGGCCGCGGCCAGTTGACGACACGCGACGCTTCCGGCTCGACTCCGCGGTCTCAACTCCTGGACCGGCCAGGCGGATTGAATTGGTCTACACCCTTGACTGGTACAGACCAAGGCGGTTGAGTAGGTCTCACACCCCCCTCCACGGCCGCCCCCACGCCGTGGCCGGCCCGGCCGGCACGTGCGCGCCAGGTTCCGCTCCGCCCTGCCCCGGTACGGGAGCGGCCGTGCTCCGCAGAAGGAGACAACCTGTGTCGAGGCGCCGTATATCCGCATTGGTGACCACTCTCGCCCTCGCCGGCGCAGTGCCGTTGCTCATGCCCGCGGGCGAGGCTTCCGCCGCCGCGTGTTCGAGCTATCCCGCCTGGTCGGCCGACGCGAACTACAACGCGGGCGACGTCGTCCGCTACACCGACGGCAAGGCCTACATCGCCGAGCACGCCAACCCGGGCTACGACCCGCTCATCAGCACCTGGTACTGGGACCCGTACGCCTGTGACGGCGGCGGTTCGCAGACGCCGGTCGGCGACTTCGTCGTCAGCGAGGCCCAGTTCAACCAGATGTTCCCGAACCGGAACTCCTTCTACACCTACAGCGGCCTCACCGCCGCGCTGAGCGCCTACCCCGGCTTCGCCAACACCGGCAGCGACACCACCAAGAAGCAGGAGGCCGCGGCCTTCCTCGCCAACGTCAGCCACGAGACCGGCGGCCTGGTGCACATCGTCGAGCAGAACACCGCCAACTACCCGCACTACTGCGACTGGAGCCAGCCCTACGGCTGCCCGGCGGGCCAGGCCGCCTACTACGGGCGTGGTCCGATCCAGCTCAGCTGGAACTTCAACTACAAGGCCGCGGGCGACGCGCTCGGCATCGACCTGTTGGGCAACCCCTGGCTGGTGCAGAACGACGCGGCCGTGGCCTGGAAGACCGGCCTGTGGTACTGGAACACCCAGTCCGGACCCGGCACCATGACCCCGCACAACGCGATGGTCAACGGCGCCGGCTTCGGCCAGACCATCCGCTCCATCAACGGCTCGCTGGAGTGCGACGGCAGGAACCCCGCGCAGGTCCAGAGCCGGGTCACCAAGTACCAGCAGTTCGCCCAGATCCTCGGCGTCTCCCCGGGCGGAAACCTGTACTGCTGACCAACCCCCGGTGTGCGAAACTCCGCCGATGACCTCGGAAACGATCATCGCGGAGTCCGCGGGCACCTTCCGCCTCGGTGACCTGCCCGTCCGCCGCGTCGGCTTCGGCGCGATGCGGCTGACGGGCAGCGCCGCCTTCCACCTCGGCACCCCGAGCGACCGCGAGAACTCCCTCGCCGTCCTGCGCCGGGCGGTCGAACTCGGCGTCAACCACATCGACACCGCCGCCTTCTACTTCTCCTCCCTGCGCTCCGCCAACGAACTGATCAACACCGCGCTCGCCCCCTACGCCGACGACCTGGTCGTCGCCACCAAGGTCGGCCCGTACCGCGACTGGTCGGGGGAGTGGGGCACCTCCGCCCGCCCCGAGGACCTGCGCGCCCACGTCGAGGAGAACCTGCGCCAGCTCGGTCGCGACCACCTCGACGTCGTCTACCTGCGCCGCATGCGGCAGGAGTCGATCGCCGAGCACTTCGGCGCCCTGGCCGACCTGCGCGAGGCCGGCCTGATCCGCCACCTCGGCCTCTCCGACGTGGAGCCCCGGCACCTCGCCGAGGCGCAGGCCGTTGCGCCGGTGGTGAGCGTCCAGAACCGGTACGGACTGGGCTTCCACGACCCGGCCACCGACGAGCTGCTCGCCCTCTGCCGCGAGCAGGACATCGCCTTCGTCCCCTTCTACGCCATCGCGGGCGAGGCCGGCCCGCGGGGCGCGGGTGCGGCGCACGAGGAGGAGGTCCGCGCGGTCGCCGACGCCCACGGCGCGAGCCCCGCCCAGGTGAGGATCGCCTGGACCCTGCACCAGGGCCCCCATGTCCTCGCCATCCCCGGCACCGGCAACCCCCGGCACCTCGCCGAGAACGTCGCCGCGGGCGCCCTCCGCCTCACCGAGGCGGAACTGGCGCGACTGGACGACGCCCGCACGGGATGACCCGCACCGCCGCAGTGCCGGGCTCCGGAGCCGATGGAGCCGAGCTTCGTCGCCAGGACTTGGCGTCCGGTGGGTTTTACGTATAACCTCTCCCGTCAATCGCCCGTCCCGGAAGGTGCCGATGAGCCGCATCGCCCTGATCGCCCTCGTCGTCGACGACTACGACAAGGCGATCCGCTTCTACACCGAGGCCCTCGGTTTCCGCCTCGCCGAGGACACGCCCCGGCCCGACGGCTCCCGCTGGGTCGTCGTCGAACCCGGCGACCCGGGCGCGGGCGCCGCCCTGCTGCTGGCCCGCGCCAACGGCGGGGTCCAGCGTGCCCGGGTGGGCGACCAGACGGGCGGACGCGTCGGTTTCTTCCTGCACACCGACGACTTCGCCCGTGACCACGCCCGGATGACCGCGGCCGGCGTGACCTTCCTGGAGGAGCCCCGCCACGAGTCATACGGCTCGGTCGCCGTCTTCCAGGACCTGTACGGCAACCGCTGGGACCTGCTCCAGCCCGCCGTCCCCTGACCGTCCCCGCCCGAAACCGTCCCCGCCTTCACGCACAGAACCGCCGAGGAACCACCGCACATGTCATCTACGCGCATAGACGCCGGGACCCTCCGCCGCCTCCCCAAGGCGGTCCTCCACGACCACCTCGACGGCGGCCTGCGTCCCGCCACCGTCGTCGAGCTGGCGGAGAGCGTCGGCCACACCCTGCCCACCACCGACCCCGACGAGCTGGCCGCCTGGTACTACGAGGCCGCCAACTCCGGTGACCTGGTGCGCTACATCGCCACCTTCGAGCACACCCTCGCCGTGATGCAGAACCGCGAGGGCCTGCTGCGCACCGCCGAGGAATACGTCCTCGACCTCGCCGCCGACGGCGTCGTCTACGGCGAGGTCCGCTACGCCCCCGAGCTGAACACCAGGGGCGGGCTGTCAATGGCGGAGGTCGTGGAGACGGTCCAGGAGGGGCTCGCCGCCGGCATGGCCAAGGCCGCCGCCGCCGGGACGCCCGTCCGGGTCGGCACCCTGCTCTGCGGCATGCGGATGTTCGACCGGGTCCGGGAGGCCGCCGACCTCGCCGTCGCCTTCCGGGACGCCGGTGTCGTCGGCTTCGACATCGCCGGCGCCGAGGACGGCTTCCCGCCCGCCGACCACCTCGACGCCTTCGCGCACCTGCGCCGCGAGAACGTGCCTTTCACCATCCACGCCGGCGAGGCGCACGGGCTGCCCAGCATCCACCAGGCCCTCCAGGTGTGCGGCGCCCAGCGCATCGGGCACGGCGTCCGCATCACCGACGACATCCCCGACCTCGCCGCCGGCAAGCTCGGGCGGCTCGCCGCCTGGGTGCGCGACCGCCGGATCGCCCTGGAGATGTGCCCGACCTCCAACCTCCAGACCGGCGCCGCGACCTCGATCGCCGAGCACCCGATCACCGCGCTGAAGGACCTCGGCTTCCGCGTCACCCTCAACACCGACAACCGCCTGGTCTCGGGGACGACGATGACGCGCGAGATGTCCCTGCTGGTCGACCAGGCGGGCTGGAGCGTCGAGGACCTGCGCACGGTGACCGTGAACGCCCTCAAGAGCGCCTTCGTCCCGTTCGACGAGCGCAAGGCCCTCATCGAGGACGTGGTCCTCCCGGGCTACGCGTCCGCTCTCTGAACGAGCCCGCGCACATAGGCGGCCTGTCCGACGTGCTGGAGATCGTCGGACAGGACGCTGACCAGCCGCACCGCCAGGGTGACCGGCGGATCCCAGCTGTCGTCGACCACCCGCTCCAGGTCCTTCGCGGTCAGGGAGCGCAGGGCCGTGAGCGTCTGCTCGTGCACGGCGTCGTAGTAGCCGGTCAGCAGGTCGCCGGAGTCGACCCGGACCTTCGCGACCTCGGCGGAACCGTGACCGTACCCGGTGGCCCGGCGGGGCAGGTCGAGGCCGAACCGCTTCTCCCACTCCCCGGTGAGCCACACCTGGTCGAGCCCGAAGGCGTCGGCGACGTGGTTGTCCTGGACGCGGGTGAGATGCCAGACCAGCCAGGCGACGGAGTTGGCGTCGGCGGCGGGGCGGGCGTTCAGGCCGTCCGGGTCCAGGCCCTCGACGGCGGCGTGGACTTCTTCCCGGATGCGGCCGTGGCCCTCGATGAGGATGTCCTTCGCATGCATACGTCCACCATCGCGCAGACGGCCCTTCCGCGCGCCCCGTTCACACACTTCCCGCGTCCAGCAGCCCCATCAGTGCCCGCGCCGCCGGGCTGGTGGCCTGCGCGGGCGGCAGCAGCGCGATGGTCTCGTACTCCGTCCCGTCCGCGTCCTTGAGGGGGAGCGAGGTCAGCGCGGCGCGTTTGTGCCGGAAGTGACGCGGGACGACGGCGATGCCGAGGTTCTCGTCGATCAGGTCGAGCAGCCCGTGCACGTCGTTCACCTCCAGCGGCACGGTCCGGCGTACGCCCGCCGCGGCGAAGACGGCGTCCGTGACGCGGCGCGGACCCCAGTCCGGGTGGAAGTCGACGAAGACCTCGTCGGCCAGATCGTGCGGGGTCAGCACCGCGCCGTCGGCCACGAGCCGGTGGTCCGGGTGGCACAGCACCGTCATCGGCTCACCGGCCAGCGAGACCGACCGGAGCTGGTCCGTGTCCGCCTGGGTGCGGTAGGCGAAGGCCAGGTCGAGCCGCCCCGCCGCGACCTCCTCCGCCAGTTCCCCGGAGCCCGCCTGCCGCAGCCGGATCTCCACGTCGGGGTGGCGCCGCCGGAAGCCGGCCAGCAGCCCGGCCACCGGCACTCCGGCGATGCACTGCTCGGCCCCCAGCGACAGCGTCCCGCGCAGCACCCCCTGCACCGCGGCGACCGCCTCGTGCGCCGACCGCACCTGCGCGAGGATCCGCTCCGCCTCGACGAGCAGCGCCCGCCCCGCCTCCGTCAGCGTCACCCGGCGGGTGGTACGCACGAACAGCGGCGCCCGCAGCTCCCGCTCCAGTGCCCGGATCGACGCCGACAGCCCGGACTGGGACACCAGCAGCCGTTCCGCCGCCCGGGTGAAGTGCTGGTCCTCGGCGACCGCCACGAAGTGCTGGAGATGACGCAGTTCCATGATTGAGAAGCGTAACCGCGCAATCCCATCGGATTCTTCTGTTGGACCACTGCCCGCAGGCCACGGGAGAGTGGGGGACGGTTCCGCCCAAGCCCCGTACCTCGGGGGCCAACCCCTCTGGAGTCGCGTTGTACACCGCACACCCCGACCGCTACGCGGAGATGCCCTACCGGCGCACCGGACGCAGCGGCCTGAAGCTCCCCGCGCTCTCGCTCGGCCTGTGGCACAACTTCGGCCCGGACCGCCCCGTCGAGACCCAGCGTGCCATCCTCCGCCGCGCCTTCGACCTCGGCGTCACCCACTTCGACCTCGCCAACAACTACGGCCCGCCCCCCGGCTCGGCCGAGTCCGCGCTCGGGGAGGCCCTGAGGGCCGACTTCGCGGCGTACCGCGACGAGCTGGTGATCTCCACCAAGGCCGGCTACCTGATGTGGCCCGGCCCGTACGGCGAGTGGGGCTCGCGCAAGTATTTGCTGTCGTCCCTGGACCAGAGCCTGTCCCGGATGGGCCTGGAGTACGTCGACGTCTTCTACTCGCACCGCCCCGACCCGGACACTCCCCTCGAGGAGACGATGGGCGCCCTGCACACGGCGGTGCAGCAGGGCAAGGCGCTGTACGTCGGCGTCTCCAACTACTCGCCGGAGCAGACCCGCGAGGCCGCCCGCATCCTCGCCGAACTGGGCACCCCGCTGCTGATCCACCAGCCGCGCTACTCCATGCTCGACCGCCGCCCGGAGACCAGCGGCCTGCTCGACACCCTGGACGAGCTGAAGGTCGGCTCCATCGCCTACTCCCCGCTGGAGCAGGGCCTGCTGACCGGCCGGTACCTCGACGGCATCCCCGAGGACTCCCGCGCCGCGAGCGACAGCCCCTTCCTCAACTCCGACGCGGTCACCGAGGAACTGGTCGGCAAGCTGCGCACCCTGCACGAGATCGCCGCCTTGCGCGGACAGTCACTGGCCCAGCTGGCGCTGGCCTGGGTGCTGCGGCAGGGCAGGGTGACCTCCGCCCTGGTCGGAGCGAGCAGCCCGCGGCAGCTGGAGGACAGCGTCGCGGCCATCGGGAACCTCGACTTCGACGCCGACGAACTGGCCCGTATCGACAAGATCGTCAAGGGCTGAAGGGCTGAAGGGCTGAAGGGCTGAAGGGCCGAACGGACGCGAGCCGGGTCCGGAGGCGGTGACGCCGCCTCCGGACCCGGCTCGCGGGCGTGTGCGCCCCGGCCTCCTCACGCTCCCTCGGGCACCCGGTCCAGGAAGCCGAACACCGACCGGATCCGGTCCTCGCCGTCCAGCGTGATCACGTCGAAGCCGGCGACCGGCGCCGAACCTCCCCCAGAGGGGGCACCCCCACAGTCGCTCACCAGCTCCCAGCAGAACCGCGCCGTGTCGTGGTGCCCGTCCACGGCGCCCGACAGCCGGAAGGAGAAGCCGGGGAACTGCTCGTGCGCCGCCGCCACCACGGCCGCGATCTGCTCGTGGCCGCGCACGTCGGCCAGCGGGTCGGTGTAGCCCCCGTCCTCCGCCCAGGCCGCGGCGACCGCCTTGGCCACCGCGTCCGGGGCCGCGTTCCAGGCCTCGAAGTAGCGGGCGACGGCGTTCTCGTAACGAAGGGTGGGTGCGGACATGGCGATCATCCTCCAATGGGGTGGGTGTGCCGGCCGGGACCGGATCCCGGTCTCGGTGACCCGGTGCGACCACCATGCCCGCCCCCGCCGGCAGCGTCGATTACCCCCGAAGTCATGGCGTCGGCGCGGCATTTCGGCCAATCACTGCCGTGAATATGCCAGGAGACTGGCCGGAAATTCATGGTGACAGTGGTTCAGTCGTGAACATACTCACCACTAGGGCCTCTCACACCACGCGACAGCGCCCTCACGCACAGCACACGAGCCGCACGGACGTCATGCCGGACCGGCAGGCGCGCTGGGTGACGGGGGAGGGCAGCAGTGCACGACGAGTTCCTGTGCCATGTCACGGCCTACGGTGTCTGCGACGGCCGGCGCATCGGTGTCCCCCTGGGCACCTACCGGGCGCCCACCCTCGCCCTGGCCCTGTGGTGGCTGCGGGACCGGGCGTCGTGGATCGCCCAGCGGCTGGATCCGCAGCCCGACACCCCCCACTTACCGCGCGGCGCCCTGACTCCCGTCGCCGACGACGCGCCCGACGTGCCGCGCATGCTGCGCGCCTGGTGTGCCGACGACGTACAGCAGGAGCTGGTCGCCGACGAGTTGGCCGCAGGGCATCTGGTGCGCGTCGCGACCAGCGACGAGACCACCGAGTACGAGCTGATGGCCGAGTCCGTGGACGCGCTGCGCATGCAGCGGGCCGCCCCGTTCCTGGTCGTCCCCGTCGCCTGACCTCCGCGGCGCCGCACCGCCACGCCTCAGGCCCCGACCCGGCCGGACCGTCCGCGCACCCACCGTGCGAGCAGCGCGCCCAGGAAGCCGGCGACCAGCCCCCACAGCAGTCCGAGACCGACCGCGCCCCACAGACGCGGCCGCAGGAACAGCTTCCCGGCCAGCCCGCCGCCCAGGTCGCCGATGCCGATGACCGACAGCCCGTAGTGGGCGGAGATCCGGCCGACCAGGCCGATCATGAGCACCGTGAGCCCCAGCGCGATCGCCATGTGCACGGCGAGCAGCCAGGCCGGCACCCCCGCCGGGGAGCGTGACGCCAGCAGGAATCCGGCCGCCAGGACCAGGACCGCCGCGGCGGCCAGGAGCCACCACATCCGCCCGTCCTGCTCGGCGAGCGTGCCCACGTCCACGGTCGAGACGTCGGGTGTGCGCAGCACCTCGTCGAGCACGTGCGGCATCGGAAGCCCGAACGGCCCTTCCACGCGCCCGTTCCAGGTCGCCCCGAGGCCGATGGTGAGCGCGGGCCACGCCAGGTTCGGCAACCCGAGCAGCAGGACGGCGAAGGTGTCCGCCGGATGCCCCCGCGTACCGGCGGCGACCAGGCCGACGACGACGCCGACGACCACGTACGCGAGCAGCAGCGCGACCATCGCGTACGCGGCCGGCCGCACCGACGTCCGCAGCCGCAGCAGCCGTCCGGGCAGCGGCGCCCCGGGGGAGACCAACAGGGCGAGGACGAGCACCCCCGCCAGCCACAGCAGCCCGAAGAGGACGGTCAGCGGCACGTCGGTGGTGAAACCGACCGTCGGGGCGATGCCGAACAGGTCGCCGAGGTCGCTCAGCAGGCCCTCCCCGAGGGAGACCTCGAAGGTCTGCCGGGCGGCGAACGCCGTCCCGAGGAGGGCGAGCAGCCACAGGACGGCGATCCGCGCGGCCCAGCCGGCCAGCTCCGGGACGCCGGTCACGGCCCGCCGGCGCAGCGGCCGCAGGAAGCCCCGGGCGATCACCAGAGCCCCGGTCAGGGTGACGGACAGCGGCATCACGGTCAGCCCCGCGTCGGTGGCGGCCAGCTCACCCGCGTCGCCGGACAGCTCCAGGGCGCCGCCCACGGCGGTGACGACGGTCGCCACGACGACCCGGGGAAAGGCGTTGTCGGGCAGGTCCGCGGCACCGGCCGCCCACAGCCCGAGCGCGGCCACGACCCCCATGGTGACCAGCCCGGCCAGCACCGTGCCCAGCGCCTGTACCCAGCCGTGACGGGCGACCGCCCGGCCGGACGGTCCGGGAGACGTGGGAGGTACGGGCGGCACGGGGGGCACGGGCGGGGGGTGCGGACTCACGCTGCCACGCTAAGCAGCGGCCGCCGGCCACGCCCGCCGACAGGGCCGTCCGCGCCGGGAGACGGCCCCTGTCGGCGGCGTACGGACCGTCGTGGACCGGCCGCCATGATGGATCGTTCGCCGTCCTGGACCGGCCGTCGCCATGGACCGGCCGAGGTCTCAGCCCGCCCGCACGACCAGGGCGTAGTCGCCGAGGCCGAGCAGCCGGCCGGCCGGCAGTTCGCCCCGGGTGGTGAAGAGCGCGAGGAGGCGGGCGGTCCGGGTGTCGAACGCGACGTCCAGCACCGTGCCGTGCTCGGTGCCCGTGTCGACGAGGACCCGGTGGCCCAGCAGCTCGTGGTGGGACGACGGCGCCGGCTCCGGGGCGGCGGCGGACCGGAGGCGGACGGCGCCCGGTCCGACGGACTCCACCGTGTCCCAGGCCACCTCTTTCTCCCGGCCGAACCTGCCACCGCGGAACCGGACACGACTGAGCGATCCGGACCGGACGTCGACGGTCAGGGACGTCACGGTGCCGAGCGGTCCGCCGCCGTCCGGCACCAGCACCGGCAGCCCGCGCACCTCGGTGAACAGCATCACGGCAGCGAGCCCTTCCAGGGACCGGGCACGCCGCCGACCAGGGCGGTGAAGCCGGGCAGGTCGTCCGCGACGTGCCGGACGGCGTCCTCGGGCAGGACCAGCGCGCGGCCGGTGACCGTGAGCGACTCGCCCCGCGGCACGTACACCCGGCGCCGGTGCCGGGTGGGGCCGGGCACGAACCGCCGGCTGGCCGCCAGCCGGAAGCCGACCACCCGTCCACCGGTGCCGCCCTCCACGACGACGTCGAGCACCGTGCCGATCTCCGTCCCCGCTTCGGTCAGCATCCTGGCCCCCAGCAACCGGGCCCGCAGGTTCTGCTGGTGCGCCGTCATAGCCGCCGCGTTCACCAGGCCGCGCCGGTCCCGGATCATCACCGCGTCGTGGCCCAGCGCGTACACCGCCTGCCACGGCAGGCCCTCCTTGAGCGGGCCGGACAGCAGGCTCCGTCCGGTCAGGGTGAAACCGGTGATCCGGCCCGCGGCGGCGTCGCATACGGTGTCCTTGACATGGGCGACGGCCTCGCCGCCGAGGGTGACCACCGGCCGGGTGGTGAGGCTTCGTGCGGCCATCAGTTCGTTCATCGCACACCCTTCCCCGACCGCTCGCACACCCTTCTCGCACCCACGGGTTCCCCGCACGACTGTGACGATGCCCGCACTGCGCAGAGACGGGGACTGCGATGCGCGACTCGGGGTACGAGGACAGGTGCAGCAGAGTCCGGCCAGTCCGGCGTCCGAGAGAGAAACGCATGACCGAGTACCTGGACGGGGCAGTGATACCGACTGGTTTCGACGTACCCGTTGAACCGCTGAGGCGGGCGGCGCACTACTCCGGTGAGCCGGGATGCATAGCGCAGGCACGTTCCTTCGCCTCGCTCTTCCTCGACCAGCTCAGGACCGAGTGGTGCGCCACGATCGGTCCCCGCGCCGACGGCGCGGTGCTCCTCGTGGTGAGCGAGCTGGTCACCAACGCCGACCGGCACAGCAAAGGCCCGTACATCCTGGAGCTGGAGGGTACGGGCGCCTCGGTGGCGGTGACCGTCTACGACAGCAGCGGAGCGGTGCCGGAGCGCTTCCCCCGGGACCCCGAGCGCGTCGGACGGCACGGGCTGGAGATCGTGCACGCCCTGGTGGAGACGGTCGTCATCGAACGCGTCCCGGTCGGCAAGCGCGTACGCGCCGTGGTGCCCCTCACCGAAGGGTGAAGGGCACCGTCGTCATCGCCTGTGCGGGGTCGAGGCTCAGGCGCAGCCGAGCTCGCCCAGCATGCCTTCGCGCAGCCGGGTGATGATCCGCTTGATCAGCCGGGACACGTGCATCTGCGAGCAGCCGAGCCGTTCGCCGATCTCCGCCTGTGTGGCCTCCTCCACGAACCGCAGGTGGATGATCTGCCGGTCGCGCTCGCTCAGCTCCGCCATCAGCGGGGCCAGCGAGTGGAAGTCCTCCACGAGTCGCAGGCCGTCCTCCTCCACGCCGATGAAGTCGGCGAGGACCGACTCGCCGTTCTCGGGACCGTCCCCGGTCAGCGCGGCGTCCAGTGAGGAGGAGTTGTAGCCGTTGGACGCGATCTGGCCCTCGATCACCTCGTTCTCGCCGATGTTCATCAGTGTGGCGAGTTCGGCCACGGTGGGTTCGCGGTCCAGGCGGGAGGAGAGCTCCTCGCGGGCCCTGGCCAGCTCCACGCGCAGCTCCTGAAGGCGACGCGGCACGTGCACCGCCCAGGTCGTGTCACGGAAGAAACGCTTGATCTCGCCGACGATGTACGGCAGCGCGAAGGACGTGAACTCGACCTCGCGCGACAGCTCGAAGCGGTCGATCGCCTTGATCAGGCCGATCATGCCGGTCTGGACGATGTCCTCCATGTCGTCCCCGCGACCGCGGAAGCGGCCCGCGGCGAACCGCACGAGCGACATGTTCATCTCGATGAGCGTGTTGCGCGCGTACTGGTATTCGTGCGTGCCCTCTTCGAGTTCCGTCAGGCGCCGGAAGAACTGGCGTGACAGCTGCCGCGCGTCGCGCGGCGCCACGGTACGGGGATCCACGGTGCGGGTGTCCACGGCGTCCTGTGTTTCCGGCCGGACCACGGCGGTCTCCATTGCCTCTCCCACGAAAGTCACGGTTCGACGTCTCCCTAGGCGTTTCGCGCTCGCGGGTACCCGGGTCGCGACGACTCATGCCCCCGTTTCCGTCGAGCGTAGTCCCGCCGACGGTCCACGGCCATCCGGGACACTCCGGGGGCCGGGAATCCCGACGGCACCGGGATTTCCCTGAGGGCGGAACGGCGCCCCCTTCCGTGATCCGCCCGCAACCCTAGGCTGAGGAGGTGACCAGCCACGTGCCGAACGAAGCCCGCGTCATTCCGCTGCGCCCGCAGGCCGCGCGCCCGGGGGCCCGTCCCGCCGCCCCACCGGTCCCCCCGGAGCGAAGGCCGCCCACCGTGCGCGAGCCCCTGTGGCGGGACCTGGTCGGGGACGTCCTGCGGCGGGAACGCCTCGACCAGGAGCGCACCCTCAAGGAGGTCGCGGAGGCCGCCCGGATCTCCATGCCCTACCTGTCGGAAGTGGAGCGTGGCCGCAAAGAGGCGTCCTCGGAGGTGCTGGCGGCCGCCGCCGGCGCCCTCGGACTGGGCCTCGGCGACCTACTGGCCCGCGCCCAGGGCGAGCTGGTCCGCCTCGCCTCCCGGCACACCGGCGCGGGAGCACGCCGGTCCACGCCGACGTCCGGCGCACGGTTCGACGGGATGTGCCTGGCCGCCTGAGAGCGCGCGGACGCGCACGGGCCGGGCGCCCCGCCCGAAGCGGGGCACCGGCCCGTGCGCTCACACCCGCGCCTGGCGCCGGACGAGCACCTCGTCGGCCAGTCCGTACGCCACCGCGTCCGCGGCGGTGAACACCTTGTCGCGGTCCATGTCCGCGCGCAGCGTCGCCACGTCGTGCCGCGTGTGGCGGGCCAGCACCTCCTCCACCTGGGAGCGGATCCGCACCATCTCCTTGGCCTGGAGCGCCAGGTCGGAGACCGTGCCCTGCCGGCCGCCGCTGGCCGGCTGCCCCAGCAGCACCCGGGCGTGCTCCAGGACGAACCGCCGCCCGGGGTCCCCGCCCGCCAGCAGCACCGCCGCCGTGGACGCCGCCTGCCCGACGCAGAACGTCGAGATCGGCGCCTGCACGAAGGTCATCGTGTCGTAGATCGCCATCAGCGACGTGAACGAGCCGCCGGGGGAGTTGATGTAGATCGCGATCTCGCTCTCCGGGGCCGACGACTCCAGATGCAGGAGCTGCGCGATCACGACGTTGGCCACGCCGTCGTCGATCTCGGTCCCCAGGAAGATGATCCGCTCCGACAGGAGCCGGCTGAACACGTCGTAGGACCGCTCGCCCTGCGGGGTCCGCTCGACGACGTTCGGAATCGTGTAGCTCCCCATGTCACAGCCCCATCCGTCGCCGGGTGGCGGCCGGGCGCACGTCCGCGAGGGACTGCACGACCTGGTCCACCATTCCGTACTCCCTGGCCTCCTCGGCCGTGAACCAGCGGTCGCGGTCGCCGTCCCGGGAGATGGTCTCCGGGCTCTGACCGGTGTGCTCGGCGGTGAGCCGCTCGATGGTCCGCTTGGTGAACTCCAGGTTGTCCGCCTGGATCTCGATGTCGGCGGTGGTGCCGCCGATGCCCGCCGACGGCTGGTGCATCATGATCCGCGCGTTCGGCAGGGCGTAGCGCTTGCCCGCCGTGCCCACGCTCAGCAGGAACTGCCCCATGCTGGCGGCGAACCCCATGGCGAGCGTCGAGACGTCGTTGGGGATCAGCCGCATGGTGTCGTAGATGGCGAGCCCCGCGTGCACGGAGCCGCCGGGGCTGTTGACGTACAGGCTGATGTCGGTGCGCGGATCCTGCGCGGACAGGATCAGCAGCTGGGCGCAGACCCGGTTCGCGGAGACCTCGTCCACCTGGGTGCCCAGCAGCACGATCCGCTGGTCCAGCAACTGCTCGGCGAGCCGGTCGTCGAAACGGGTCGCGGGGGTGTCGCCGTCCTCGGCCCTGGGCGGTGCGGCGGGGGCGGGGCCTGCGATGAGTGGAGACATCGGCACTCCTTGTCGAGTCGTAGCCAGTCGTAAGGGGTGGTAGTGGTGGGGGAGCGGTGCGCGGCCGACGGCACCGCGGTTCCTCCACTGTCGGCCCGCCGCGGCCCCCGCCGGGCATTTCTCTGCCCGCGGCAGATTCGCCACGGGCAGAGCGATGAGTCCGGCGGCCCGCACCGGTCGGTACTGGTGACCGTGTTCCGCCCCCAGGAGGTAGTCATGAGCACCGACGGGTTCACCACGTGCCTGTGGTTCGACGGCGACGCCGAGGACGCCGCCCACTTCTACGTCTCCGTCTTCGAGAACTCCGGCATCGGCGCCGTCACCCGCTATCCCGAGGGAGCGCCGCAGCCCGTCGGCTCGGTGCTCACCGTCGAGTTCACCGCCAACGGACAGAAGTTCGTGGGCCTCAACGGCGGCCCGCAGTTCCGGTTCAACGAGGCGATCTCCTTCCAGATCACCTGCGAGGACCAGGACGAGGTCGACCACTACTGGACCGCGCTCACCGAGGGCGGCGGCGAGGACGGCCCCTGCGGCTGGCTCAAGGACCGGTTCGGCGTGTCCTGGCAGGTCGTCCCGCGCCGGCTCGAGGAGATGTTCCGCGACCCCGACCCCGCCAAGGTGGCCCGCGCCAACAAGGCCATGATGTCGATGCGCAAGCTGGACATCGCCGCGCTGGAACAGGCGTACGCCGGGGAGTGACCACCCGCCCGCACCCGGCCCACACCCACGTTCGCCGAGGAGGCGGCAGACATGGCCGTATCACCGGAAGGGGCCCCTTGCTGGGCCGACGCGATGTTCACGGACGTCGAGGGAGCCAAGAGGTTCTACGGCGACGTCCTCGGCTGGACCTTCGGCGAGTCGTCGACCGAGTTCGGCGACTACACCCAGTGCTACGCCGACGGCAAGGCGGTGGCCGCCGTGGTCCCGCCCCCGCCCGGTCACGAGGACCAGTCCCAGTGGTGCCTCTACTTCGCCTCCCCGGACGCGGCGGCGACCGCCGGCCGGATCCGCGAGGCCGGCGGAGAGCTGCTCCTGGAGCCGATGCGGGTCGGCGACTTCGGCACCATGTGCCTGGCCCGCGACCCGGGCGGCGTCGTCTTCGGCGTCTGGCAGGGCGAGAGGCACGAGGGCTTCGAGGCGACGGCCGTGCCCGGCGCGTACTGCTGGGCGGAGGTCTTCACCCGTGAACCCGCGAAGTCGGACGCCTTCTTCCCGGCGGTCTTCTCCTACGGGGCCAAGCAGATGCGGGACGACCAGGTCGACTTCCGCCTCTTCGACCTCGGCTCCGACCCCGTCCTGGGCCGCATGACCATGACGGAGGACTTCCCGCCCGAGGTCCCGCCGTACATCAACGTCTACTTCACCGTCGCCGACTGCGACGACGCCGTGGCCCGCGCCACGAAGCTCGGCGGGATCCTGCGGTTCGGCCCGATGACCACCCCGTTCGGCCGGTTCGCGGCGCTGAGCGACCCGCAGGGCGCCGGCTTCTCGGTGATCGACATCACGACCACCGAGGGGGAGATGCCGGAGGTCGCGGACGTGCCCTGAACCTCGTCCGGACGCCCCGCCGGACCATGGCATGATCGAGCGCATGCGTGAACGAGTAGTGGCCGCGTGCGACGGGGCTTCGAAGGGAAACCCGGGCCCGGCCGGCTGGGCCTGGGTGGTGGCCGACGCGTCTCAGGCCCCGGTCCGGTGGGAGGCCGGCCCGCTCGGCAGGGCCACCAACAACATCGCCGAACTGACCGCGTTGGAGCGGCTGCTGGCGTCGACCGACCCCGACATGCCGCTTGAGGTCCGGATGGACTCGCAGTACGCCATGAAGGCCGTCACCACCTGGCTGCCGGGCTGGAAGCGCAACGGCTGGAAGACGGCCGCCGGCAAGCCGGTCGCCAACCAGGAACTGGTCGTGCGCATCGACGAGCTGCTCGACGGCCGCTCGGTCGAGTTCCGCTACGTGCCCGCCCACCAGGTCGACGGCGACCGGCTCAACGACTTCGCCGACCGCGCCGCCAGTCGGGCGGCCGTCGTCCAGGAAGCCGCGGGCAGCGCTCTCGGCTCTCCCGAGCCGCCGCCCGCCCCGGACGTCCCGGCGACCCGCAAGGCACCGCGCCGCGGACCGGGCGCGGCCAGCAAGAGCGGCTCCTCCTCCCGCACCATCAAGGCGAAGTTCCCCGGACGCTGCCAGTGCGGCCGCTCGTACGAGGCCGGCGAGTCCATCGCCAAGAACGACCAGGGCTGGGGCCACCCGGAGTGCCGCACGGCGGCCGCCGGATAATCCGCGCCGGCCACGGCCGCGTAGCGGCGGTCCGCCACCCTCCCCTTGTTACCCTGCGGTCCCGAATGACCGTTATGAGTGCATATCAGGGGTGTGTGTGAAGGTCGCCTGCGTCGGCGGTGGACCCGCCGGACTCTATCTGTCGATCCTGCTGAAGCGGCAGGACCCGGCCCACGACGTCACCGTGTACGAACGCGACCCGGAGGGCTCCACCTACGGCTGGGGCGTCACCTACTGGCGCGGACTGCTCGACCGGCTCCAGGAGCACGACCCGGAGTCGGCGCGCGCCGTCGAGGAGCACTCGGTGCGCTGGCGGGACGGCGTCGCCCACGTCGGCGACCTGACCACCCGGCACCACGGCGACGAGGGCTTTGGCATCGGCCGCCACCGGCTCCTGGCGCTTCTCGCCGCACGCGCCCGCGACCTCGGCGTACGCCTGGCGTTCGAGCACCCCGTGACCGGCGCGAACCCGCCCGCCGCCGACCTCGTGGTGGCGGCCGACGGTGCCGGCAGCGCCCTGCGCGGCCGGCACGCCGGCCACTTCGGCACCGAGATCACCGGCGGCCGCAACCACTACGTGTGGCTCGGCACCCCCAAGGTCTTCGACGCCTTCACCTTCGCCTTCGCCGAGACCGGCCACGGCTGGATCTGGGCGTACGGCTACGGCTACGGCCCCGAGGGCAGCACCTGCGTCGTCGAGTGCGCGCCCGAGACCTGGACCGGCCTCGGCCTGGACCGCGCCGACGAGGCCGAGGCACTGATCCTGCTGGAGAAGCTCTTCGCCGACGTGCTGGACGGACACCCGCTCACGGCGCGTTCCTCCGGCCGGGCGAGCGCCGCCTGGCCCGTCTTCCGCACCCTCACCAACCGCACCTGGTCCCGCGGCAACCTGGTCCTGCTCGGCGACGCCGCCCACACCACGCACTACTCCGTCGGCGCCGGCACCACGCTCGCGCTGGAGGACGCCATGGCGCTGGCCGCGGCACTGCGCGAGCCGGACACTCCCCTCCCGGACGCCCTCGCCCGCTACGAGCGCGAACGCCGGACGGCCCTGCTGCCGGTGCAGAGCGCGGCCCGGCTCAGCGCCCAGTGGTACGAGAACCTGCCCCGCTACATCCACCTGCCCCCAAAACAGATGTTCGCCCTGCTCGGCCAGCGGCACTCACCGCTGCTGCCGTACCTCCCGCCGCGCCTCTACTACCGGATGGACCGGGCGGCCGGCCGGCTGGAGACGCTGCGCCGGCTCAAGCGCCGACTGGGACCCGTGCTCGCGCGCACGGTCCAGGCGCGCAGGCTCGCCCCAGGAAAACGGCCGGACCGCGCCGGGCGTCCCGACGCGGTGCCCGCGCACCGCGGATGACAGACTGACGCCATGGACGAGCGCACTTTCGGCAGGTCGGATCAGCACGCTTCGGTGGTCGGCCTCGGCACCTGGCAACTGGGTGCCGACTGGGGAGACGTGGACGACAAGGAAGCCCTCGCGGTACTGGAGGCGGCGGCCGAGTCGGGGGTGACCTTCTTCGACACGGCGGACGTCTACGGTGACGGCCGCAGCGAGCAGACCATCGCGACCTTCCTCGCGAGCAGGCCCGACCTGCACGTGCTGGTCGCCACCAAGATGGGCCGCCGGGTCGACCAGATCCCGCAGAACTACGTCCTGGACAACTTCCGGGAGTGGAACGACCGCTCCCGCCGCAACCTCGGCGTGGACCGCCTCGACCTGGTGCAGCTGCACTGCCCGCCGACGCCCGTCTACTCCAGCGACGAGGTGTTCGACGCCCTGGACACCCTCGTTGAGGAGGAGCGCGTCGCCGCGTACGGCGTCAGCGTGGAGACGTGCGAGGAGGCGCTCACCGCGATCGCCCGGCCGAACGTGGCGAGCGTCCAGATCATCCTCAACCCGTTCCGTATGAAGCCCCTGCGCGAGGTCCTGCCCGCGGCCCGCGAGGCCGGCGTGGGCATCATCGCCCGGGTGCCGCTGGCGTCCGGCCTGCTGACCGGCAAGTACACCAGGGACACGGTCTTCGCGGCCAACGACCACCGCAACTTCAACCGGCACGGCGAGGCCTTCGACCAGGGCGAGACCTTCTCCGGCGTCGACTTCGCCACCGGCGTGGAGGCCGCCGCCGAGTTCGCCGCGCTCGCGCCCGAGGGATACACACCGGCCCAGCTGGCGCTGCGCTGGATCGTCCAGCAGCCAGGCGTGACGAGCGTGATCCCCGGCGCCCGTTCGCCCGAGCAGGCCCGCGCCAACACGGACGCCGCCCGACTGCCGGAGCTGTCCGAGGACACCCTCGCCGCGATCCGCGACCTCTACGACCGCCGTATCAAGGACCAGGTCGCCAGCCGCTGGTAGCGGGCTGACCGGCGGGGCCCGCGGCCGGCCTCACGGCACCAGGCGCAACTGCCGTTCCCGCTCCTGGTCGCCGGAGGCCGCGCCCTCGTCCCGCGCGCCGAAGGCGCGGGCCAGCGTCTCGCTCGCCGCTTCCACGGCCTGCGGTGTGCCCTGCACGGTGACGGTCACCGGCGCCGACAGCGATCCGCCCGCCGCCGGGGCGGCGTCCGCCCGCGGGGCGTCCGGGGTGTCGAAGGTCGCGGTACGCACCGTCGCCCCCTCGTCCGCGGGCAGGTCGCCGGGGGCCCCGAAGACGCCCTCCAGTGCGCGGACGACCGCCCGCGCGTCGTCGATGCCGCCGCCGTCGAACGTCACGGTGAGCTGAGTGTCGGACATCTTGGCCTTCCTTGCCGCGCCGGGGTCGTTCCCGGCCCGTGTAACCGCCCCCCGACCACCCAAACCGGGCGTCGCCCGCACGGAGCGGCGCCTTGAGTACGGGGATCCCGGGAACAGGGAAGGAGACGCAGACGACGGTCGACGGGAGGCAGACGTGACGCACTCGGACTCGCGCTCGGCTGAGGAACAGGCCAGGCGCAGGGGGCGCAACGAGACCGAGGAGGAGCGGGCCGACCGGATGTGGACGGAGCTGATCCAGGAGGTCCGCGTCGCGCAGATGGGCGTGCAGATCCTGTTCGGCTTCCTGCTCACCGTCGTGTTCCAGCCCAAGTACGAGACCCTCTCGGACACCGATCAGACGATCTACCTGGTCACGGTGGTCCTCGGGGCCGTGACGACCGGCGCCCTGATCGGACCGGTGTCCCTGCACCGCCTCGTCTCCGGGCGGCGGGTGAAACCCCATGCGGTGCGGTGGGCGTCCCGGCTGACGCTGCTCGGCCTCGTGCTGCTGCTCGCCACGACGGCCTGCTCGCTCCTGCTGATCCTGCGCGTCGCGACCCACGACGGCTTCGTGCCCTACCTCGTCACCGGCGTGGTGCTCTGGTACCTGCTGTGCTGGTTCGGGATCCCGCTGTGGACCCGGCACCGCCACACGGCCCGCTGAGCCGAGGCACCGTCCCCCGGCGGCCGGGCCGGCCCTCAGCCCTCGGCGGTCAGCGCCGCGAGGAAGTCGTCGACGCACACCTCTTCCTCCCCTGGCCGGACCACCGTGTGCGTCTCACGCAGGAACGCCTCGACGGCCGCGGCCCAGACGAACACGACGGCGCGGTGGCGCTCCCCGTCGGCCCGGTCGTCGCCGAGCAGTTCGATGCGCAGCTCGTCCCACATGCCCCGCGACTCGGGCCGCATCCGCACGTCGCCCACGCCGACCGGGCGGGTGAGGCCCTCGGCGACCATCTCCCGGTCCAGCGTCCACTCGGCGAGCACCCGTCCGTCGTGGCTGAAGACCATGGTGAGGGCGAACGGGTCCGCCGCGTCGTATCCGAGGTGCGCGAGGACGGGGAACCGGTCGCCGGCGTCGCCCGCCTGGAGCTGCACGACCATGGTCCTGTGCGCGACGGTGTTCACGAATGCCTCCAGGGGGGACGGACGTAGAGCCCTCTAGTACCCGGTTCACGCGCAAGATGCTCGGTCGTTCGAGTGATTCGCCCGTCCGTCCGTTTCGGTCGCCGGTCTCAGTCGCGGCCGAACGCCTCACGGAGTGCGGGCAGCAGAGTGCTCTGCGACCAGTCCAGGAAGGCCGGTTGGGACTCCCCACCGATCTGCACCAGGGCGATCTCGGTGAACCCGGCCTCGACGTACGGGCGTACGGCCGCCACGAAGGCGTCGGGGTCGTCGCCGCAGGGAATGGACTCGGCGACGTCGTCGGGCGTCACGAACTGGGTGGCGGCCTCGAAGGAGTCCGGGTGCGGCAGTTCGGAGTTGACCTTCCAGCCGCTGCCGAACCAGCGGAACTGGGAGTGGGCCCGCTTGATCGCCGTGTCCCGGTCGGGGTCGTAGGAGACGGGCAGTTGGCCCACGCGCGGCTTGCCCTCGCCGCCGTGCCGGCCGAAGGCGTCCAGCAGTCCCGCCTTCGGCTCGGTGGCGATCACCAGGTCGGCCAACTCGCCCGCGAGCTTGGCGGAGCGCTCCCCGGAGACGGCGATGCCGATGGGCGGCGGGCTGTCCGGCAGGTCCCACAGCCGGGCCGATTCCACGTCGAAGTGCGCGCCGCGGTGGTTCACGTGGCCGCCCCCGAACAGCGCGCGGATGATCTCCACCGCCTCCTGGAGCATCTCGTGCCGTACGTCGACCGACGGCCAGCCGCCGCCCACCACGTGCTCGTTGAGGTTCTCGCCGGAGCCGAGACCCAGCCGGAACCGGCCCTCGGAGAGAAGTTGCAGCGTCGCCGCCTTCTGCGCCACCACCGCCGGGTGGTAGCGGAACGTCGGACACGTCACGTAGGTCATCAGCGGGATGCGGGAGGTGGCCTGCGCCGCGGCGCCCAGCACGCTCCATGCGTACGGCGCGTGGCCCTGCGAGCGCAGCCAGGGGAAGTAGTGGTCCGAGGTCACCGAGAAGTCGAACCCCACCTCCTCGGCGCGCACCAGATGGCCGACGAGTTCTCGCGGGCCGGCCTGCTCGGTCATCATCGTGTATCCGATGTGTGCCATGGCGGCCGAGTCCCCGCGAGGCGCGAGGGAAAACCGGGGGAAACGGGGCGGAAGGGGTCAGCTCCCGCCCTCCCGGAAGGTGCCGAGGACGGCGGCCAGCGCCCGCTCGTTCTCGGTGTCGCCCCAGTCACCGGCCGGCGTCGTCCAGCGCAGCGAGAAGCTGCGTCCCCCGCCGAGCAGGAAGCCGCGGCCGAAGGTGCGGACCCGGGCGCCGTCGTCCCGGGCCAGCCACTCCATGTCCGCCGCCTCGCGCCCCCGGTAGGTCGTCGCGCTGATGTCGCCGATCCGCCGGTAGTCGCCGGAGCGGGCGAGGCCCGGCTCCACGTCGTCGCGCCAGACGGCCACCGGGTCGTCGCCCGCGCGCCTGCTGTAGGTGACGGCGAGCGTGCGCGGGTCGCCGGAGGCACCGAAGACGACCCGGTAGGCGCCGTCCGGCACCCGTGCGGTGTCCAGCCGCCGCCAGCCTTCGGGAAGGGCGACGGAGAAGCCCTCCGGCGCGTCGTAGCGGCGGAACCCGGCCGGTGGTGGGGGGCCGGGCGGCGAGGACGAGGCGCTCGCGCCCGGCGGGCCGGTGGGGGAGGAGGGCGCGGAACCGGTGGGCGGGGCGGCGGGTGCGGAGGGGCGCTGCCCGGCGCCGGTGGTGGGGGAGGAGGGACGCTGCCCGGCGCCGGTGGCGCCGTCGCCCGTACCGGGGAGCCGGCCGGTGACGGCGAGGACGGTGACCGCGACCGTGACGAGGGCCAGGGCGATCCCGGCGACGACGGTCCCTCGCGGCCGGTCGCCGCCCGCGCTCCGGACGACGGCGTATCCGCCGCGCGGCCCGGGCCGGTTCTCCTCGCCCGCGGACGCTTCGGGCTCCTCCGCCAGCGCCCGGGCGAGGGCCGCCCGCACCACCGGGCGGGTCAGCCGCTCCCGCGAGTTCTTGCGCAACAGCCCCTGCACGGCCTGGGTGAGCGGACCCGCGCGCACCGGTGTGCGCAGCGGCAGCCGGTCCACGCCCCTCAGCGTCGCCTCGGGACGGCCCCGGTCACGGAACGGCGGACGGCCCTCGACCATGGTGTAGAGGATCGCGCCCAGCGTCCACAGATCGGCCGCGGGCCCGATCCGCTCGTCGCGGGCCTGCTCGGGCGAGGCGTACGCGGGCGCCGTCAGCCGGGGGGCGAGGGTGGCGCCGGCCAGCCCGAAACCGGTGACGACGACGGATCCCTCCTCGCGCACGAACACCTGCCCCGGGCTCAGCTCGCCGTGCGTCACGCCGTGCGCGTGCGCCGCCTCCAGCACGGCGAGCAACTCCAGGCCGACCCGTGCGGCCCGGGCATGGCCGAACGCGCCCCGGCGGTCGAGGAGGTCGCCGAGCGGAACGCCGCCGACCCACTCGGACACCGTCCACAGCGTGCCGTCCACGACCATCGCGTCCGAAACCGCGGCGATCCGCCCGGGGCACAGCGACGCCATGGCCGCACCGGTGCGGATCACCCGGCCTGGAGCCCGGCGGCCGGTCTCGCCGGCCCGGTCCGGCGGCAGCGCGATCTGCGTGACCAGGCACGGACGGCCGGTCGTGGCGTCCTCGCCGGACCAGCAGACGCGGTTCGTCTCGCGCTGGACGACCTCGAACAGGCGGTAGCGCCCGGCGACCCGCTCGTGTGGGGAGACGTGCGCCCTGACCATGGCCATCCCTCGTTCGCACCGTCGGCTCTCGGCTCGACCAGGGGTACGTCCAGGGGGCCGGGATGCGTTCAGCGAACGCGCCTTCCGGCCCGCTTTCTGACCCTTCTTCAAAAAGCGGGCGCCTCGGCGCGGGGTTCGGCCCGGAGTCAGGGCGTCAGCGCAGTCCGAAACGGTCCGCCCACCCCGCCATGTCCGTCACCGTGGCGTTGCCGCCGCACACCACGAGCCCGATCCGGGCGCCGTCACCCACCCGCTCCACCACCCGCCGGGCCGCCGGCAGCAGACAGCCGGCGGCCGGCTCGGTCCACACCTTGGCGTGCTCGGCGAGCGCGAGCGAACCCCCGACCGCCTCCCGGTCCGGCACCACGAGCACCTCGGTGACCAGCTCCGCCACATGGTCGTACGTCAGCTGCGAGACGGACGGCGCGCTGAGCGTCGTGACGACCGACGACAGCGGCACCGCCAGCGGCCCGCCCGCCGCCAGCGCCCGGGACATGGCCTCGGCGCCCTCGGTCTCCACGCCCCAGACCCGCACCCCCGGCCGCAGCGCCCGCAGCGCCGCCGCCACGCCCGCGATCAGCCCGCCGCCCCCGATGCTCACCAGCACGTCGGTGAGGTCGGAGGCGTCCTCGGCGAACTCCAGCCCCACGGTGCCCTGGCCCGCGATCACCACGGGGTCGTCGAAGGGGTGCACCAGGGTCAGCCCCTCCTCGCGCAGCCGGGTGACCAGCGCGAAGGCGCTGTCCATGCCGTCGGTGAGGCGCACCACGGCGCCCGCCTCCTCGGCGATCTCCACCGAACGGGCCGGCGCCGTGCGCGGCATGACCACCGTGGCCTTCACGTGCAGGGCGGCTGCCATCACCGCCACCGCGATGCCGTGGTTGCCGCCGCTGACCGCGACGACACCGGCGGCCCGCTCGGCCTCGGTCAGCGACAGCAGCTTCGCCGTCGCGCCGCGCGCCTTGAACGAACCGGTCCGCTGGAGCAGCTCCAGCTTCGCGGTGACCGGGACGCCGAGCAGCGCGGACAGCCCCGGGCTGGGCACGGTCGGGGTGCGTACGACATGTCCGGCGATCCGCTCGGCCGCGGCTTCGATCTCCGTGATCGCGATCAAGGCAGTCTTCCTTCCGGCGCGGGCGGTGATCCGCGCCCGTTCGCAGCCTTTCGCGCGAGGTCCCCAAGGTCAACAAGTCCCGG
This sequence comes from Streptomyces sp. NPDC085944, assembly GCF_040686295.1. Lineage (NCBI taxonomy): Bacteria > Bacillati > Actinomycetota > Actinomycetes > Kitasatosporales > Streptomycetaceae > Streptomyces > Streptomyces sp. NPDC085944. The sequence goes on from NZ_JBFBJX010000002.1 coordinate 492,600, forward strand.
GGCGGAGAGGGCTCAGTGCTGCTGCGTCTTCTGCGGCGTCGCCTCGCTCGGCCGTACGACGACGAAGCCCTCGCCCTGGAGCACCAGCTGGACCGCCTCGCCCGAACCGCCGCGCAGCATCGAGCCGATGGACTGCGAACGGTGCAGCGAGGTCGCCAGCCCCGCGGACCAGCCGACGATCGCGTCCGTGTCCACGTGGACGGGGTACTGGTGCGAGACCGGGATGACCAGCGGGTCGCCCTCGCACACCAGGCCCAGCCTGCCGTGGCCGGTGAACACGCTGTTGAACAGCCCGCCGCCGGCGATGCCCGAGCCCTTCACGGTGGCGATGCGGTACGACAGCGACGCGTCGAAGCACAGGACGTTGCGGCCGTTGACCGTGAACTCGTCACCCGGCTCGACCTCGACGATGAAGCAGTTCTGGGCCTCGTTGGCGAACCAGGCCTCGCCCTGTCCGCGCACCGCCATCAGCGGCAGCCCCTCCCCGGTGACCGCGCGCTTGAGCATGCCGCCCACGCCCTGGCCCTTGCGCTCGAACTGGAGACTGCCCCGGTAGGCGATCATCGCGCCCTGCCGGGCGAGCATCTCGCCGTTCACCGCGTACCGGATGCACTTGGAGTTCTCGACGGTCATGCCCGGCGCCGTGGCGGGCTGCACCATGTGCTCGCTGGAAAAGAGGTCACCCTTCATGACGGCATCCTGGCCCGGACCGTTCCGTTCCGCCAAGATCGGGCGGGACCGGGCTACGACGACGCGGCCTCCGGGGCGACGAGTCCCCGCCGGTGGGCGACCGCGACCGCCTCCGTGCGGCTCGCCGCGTCCAGCTTGGCGAGGATGTTCGACACGTGGACGCTCGCCGTCTTGGCGCTGATGAACAGCTCCTCGCCGATCCGCCGGTTGCTGTGGCCCAGGGCGAGCAGCCGCAGCACGTCCCGCTCGCGGGCGGTCAGCACCGCGGCGCCCGCCCCGGCCGGCGCCGGGTCCGTGAGACGGCCGCGGCGGGCGAGGTCGTCGAGCCGTTCCCGCAGCAGCGTCGCGCCGAGCCGGTCGGCCTCCCGGCGCACGGCGTCCGCCTCGGCGGCCGCCTCCTCACGGCGGTCCGCCGCCAGCAGGGCCTCGGCCAGCCGCAGCCGGCACCGCGCGCGCTCGTAGGAGTCGCCGTAGGCGAAGGCGGCCACCGCCCTCTCCCACGCCGCCGGATCCGGCACGTCGGCGCCGGCCCGGGACCACTCGGCCTCCGCCCGCGCCAGCCAGGCCCGGCCCTCCGGGCCCTGCGGGGTGTCGTCGTAACCGTGCTCGGCGGACCAGCGGGCGTCGGCCAGGAGTTCCGCCGCCGTGTCCGTCCAGCGGGCCGCCCCGGCCGTGTCCCCGGCACGGCGCAGTTCGGACACCGTGTCGGCGACCGCGGCCAGTGCGAGGGTGGCGAGCCGGAGGGTCACGGTGGGCCGGGTGCCCGCCTCGGTGAGCGCCTCGACGCTGGACCGCATCCACCGCACGGCGTCCTCGGCGTCCCCGCGCAGTGCCGCCGCGTCGGTCAGCACGACGGCCGCGACCATCCGCGCCATCCAGTCGAACGGTCCCTCCAGCAGGGCCCTGGCCCGGTCGGCCGCCCCGAGGTCGCCGCGCGCCAGCGCCACGTACAGCCCGGGCCCGAGGGCGTGGCCGTCCACGGCCCGGCCCTCCCCGGCGTCCTCGGCGGACTCGCGCAGCACCTCGTCCCAGTGGCCCAGCGTGTACCGCACCAGCAGCCGCAGATACCGCATCTCCCGGGGATACGGCGAGGACAGCAGCCCGGCGCGGCGGGCCCGCTCCAGTCCCTCCGACGCCCAGGGCAGGCACTCCTCCAGATCACCCGACTCGAAGCAGCCGATGGCCAGGTTGAACAGCGCCCGCAGCTCCACCGGCGCGTTGCCGGCCCGCCGCGCCAGCTCGCGTGCCTCGAGCAGCCGCTCACGGCCTTCGGGGGTGGCGCGGTTGTGGCCCTCCAGGCTCGTCAGGGAGATCAGCAGATCGGCGCGGGCGTCGGTGACCCCCAGCGCCTCGGCGGCCCGCAGCGCCCGTCGGGCCACCCGCCGCGCCGTCTCGTGCTCCCCGACCTGGCGGGCCGTCGACACGTGCGTGGCCGCCGCCCACACCCACGTCGAGGAGGGCGGCTCGGCGGGGATCAGGCCCAGCGCCTCGCTGCTGTAGGCGTAAGCGGCCTCCAGGTTGTCGACGTCCAGCAGATTGCCCGCGAGGGTGTAGCGGACCCGGGCGGCCAGCTCCAGGTCCGCGTCCTGGCCGAGGCCGGCCAGCGCGGACCGGGTGAGTGAGACCGCGCGGTGCAGCTCACCGGCGTGCACGGCGGCCGCCGAGGCGCGCAGCGTGAGCGTCACCGCGTCCGGTCCGGCGGGGCGCGCGGTCGCGTCGACCGCCGTCCACAGGTCGAGGGCCGCCTCGACGTGCCGCAACTCCTCGGCGGGCGCGCCGATCCGCTGGGCGTGGTCGGCGGCCTCCAGGGAGGCGGCGAGCGCCTCGGGCAGGTCGTGGCTCTCGCGGTTGTGGTGGGCGCGCTCGGCCGCGCTGTCCGGGCGTCGGCCGGGACCGGCGAGCAGCCGGGCGAACGCGCCGTGCAGCCGGGCCCGTTCGCCGGGCAGCAGATCGGCGTAGACCGCCTCCCGGGCGAGCGCGTGCCGGAAGGAGTACGTGTCCCCGTCGCCGGACACCAGCAACTGCCGCTCCACCGCCTCGCGCAGCGCCGACTCCAGTTCCTCCTCGGGCAGCCCGACGGCGTCCCGCAGCAGGTCGTGTCCCACCCGGCGCCCGGCGACGGCCGCGGTGCGCAGCGCCTGCTGGGCGGTCTCGGACAGCTGCTCGAACCGGATGAGCAGCACGTCGGCCAGCCCGCTGGGCACACCCGAGGCGGGCACGTCGGTGGCGGCGACCAGCTCCTCGGCGTAGAAGGCGTTGCCCTCGGCCCGTTCCACGATCCGGCGCACGGTGGTGTCCGGCAGCCGTTGCTCCCGCAGCGAGCGCACCAGCCGGGCCACGTCGGCGTCCGGGAGCGGACGCAGCTCCAGCCGCTCCACCGAGGGCAGGCGCACCAGCTCCGCCAGCAGCGGGCGCAGCGGATGGCGGCGGTGCAGGTCGTCCGCGCGGTACGAGGCGAACAGCGCGAGGCGGTGGCCGGGTGTCCCGCCCGCCGGCCGCTGCAGTACTCCCCGGCTGAGCAGGAACCTCAGCAGGTCCCGGGAGGACTGGTCGGCCCAGTGCAGATCCTCCAGGACCAGCAGCAGGGGCGCGGTGTCCGCCAGCTCGGTCAGCAGGGCGGCCACGCCCTCGAAGAGCCGCAGCCGCGAGGGCGCGGCGTCCGTTGCGTCGTCCGGGCCGCCGCCGAGCAGTCGCTCGGCCACCGGATGGCCGGCCAGCACGGAGGCGAACCGCTCGTCGGCCGCCAGCACGCCCAGGATCTCGGTGAACGGCAGATACGGCAGACCCACGTCCCCCAGGTCCACGCAGTGACCGGTGAGCACGGTCGTCCCGGCCGCGGCGGCGCGTGCGGCGACCTCGTCCAGGATCCGCGTCTTGCCGACCCCGGCGTCCCCGGCGACGAGCACCGCGCGGGCCTCGCCGGCGCGGGCGCGGTCCAGTACGCCGGCGAGACGCGCGAGTTCGTCCTCGCGGCCGACGAGCGGGCTGGTGAGAGAGGTCAGCGGCACGCCGCCCATCCTGACACGCGGGCCGGACGGCGGGCCTCCCCGTTTCCCGGACCTGCGGCCGGGTCAGCGGTGGAGGGCGCTCGCCCAGTCGGCCGGGACCCGGCCCGCCGGGCCGGGCGACGGCTGGTCGTCCGGGTGGCTGGCGGGCGGGGCGAGGTCCGGGCCCGACGCGCGCACCTCGTCGGTGGCGTAGTCCCAGAACCAGTCCTCGCCCGGTTCGAAGCTCTGCACCACCGGGTGCCCGGTGGACCGGTAGTGGCCGGTCGCGTGCTGCCCGGGGGAGCTGTCGCAGCAGCCGACGTGGCCGCAGCTCGCGCACCGCCGCAGGTGGAACCACCAGCCGCCGGCCGCGTCGCACTCGGCGCAGCCCGTGCCGCTCGGCGGGACGTTGGGGTCGATTCCGGTGTCGCTGGTCATACCGGCTCCTCGGTGGCGTCGACTGGATCGGTCGGATCGGGTTGCGCGGCGGTGAGCGGCAGGAGCACCTGGAAACGGGTGTCGCCCGGCTCGGACTCGGCCTGGAGGCTGCCGTGGTGCTTGTCGACCACGATCCGCCAGGAGATGTCCAGGCCGAGCCCGGTGCCCTCGCCCACGGGCTTGGTGGTGAAGAACGGGTCGAAGATCCGCCCCCGGACCTCCGGGGCGATCCCGGTGCCGGTGTCGCGGAACTCCACCAGCAGCCGGTCGTGGTGGAGCGCGGTCCGCACGGTGAGCGTCCCCTCGCCGCCCGCGTCGTTCACCGCGGCGACCGCGTTGTCGATCAGGTTGGTCCACACCTGGTTCAGTTCCGCCGGGTACGCCGGGATCCGCGGCACCGTACGGTCGTACTCCTTGACGACCTCGATCCGCGGGCCGATCTTGCCGGAGAGCATCAGCAGGGTGCTGTCGAGCAGTTCGTGCACGTCGACCGTGCGGTAGGGCGCCCGGTCGAGCTGCGCGTACTGCTTGGCGGCGTCCACCAGGTGCGAGATGCGGGCGGTGGAGTCCGCGATCTCGTTCATCAACAGCTCGGTCTCGACCGTGTAGTTGAGCCAGCCGACCGCTCCGGGCAGGATCTCCGGGTCCACGGCCGCCGCGACCTGCTCCAGCCACTCGGTGTCGAGGCCGGCCTGCACGAAGGTCGGCGCCAGCTGCCAGCCCTGCTCGATCCCGTGGTCGTCCAGCCAGTCGGAGAGGGCGTCCTCCCGGTCGGCCGCCTCCAGCGGACTGAGCGAGGGAGCCTTGGCGACCCGCTCCGCCGTGCGCTCCTGGATCTCGATGAGCCCCGCGAGCGCGTCCCGGGAGAACGGACCCTCGGCGATCACGGCGAGCTTGTGGCGCATCTTCGCCACCCGCTCCCGCAGCGTCGAGGTGGCCCGCACCGCGGCCGCCGCCGGGTTGTTCAGCTCGTGGGTGAGACCCGCGGACAGCGAGCCCAGCGCCAGCAGCCGCTCGCGCTGCCCGATGGTGCGCTGGGTGTTCTTGGAGCCGAAGAACAGCCCCTCCAGCAGGTGCACCGCCATGGGGAACCACTCCCGCATGACGGCCGCGAAGGTGTCCGCCGGGAGCACGAAGAACCGCGTCGGCACGGTGACCCGCATCGAGTTGGTGTAGACCTGCGGCACCCGGTCGCCGACGTACGCCTGCATCGCGCCCGCGTACACCCCGGGCTGCGAGGTGCGGTTGGTCTCCACGTCGTCCGCGCCGACCCGGCGGGACAGCACGACCGAGCCCTCCAGCATCACGTAGAAGCACGTGGCGTCCTCGCCCTCGGTGTACACCGGACCGGGCTCGAACAGCTCCACCCGGCCCTCGGCACACAGCCGGCCCAGCTGCTCGGGCGTCAGCTTCTCGAACAGGAAAAGCTTCCCGATCTCCGCGGGGCTGCACGGCATCGGCCGGCCGCTCACGACTGCTCCAGGTAACGGTGGACGAGCATCACGGCCATGGCTCCCTCTCCGACGGCGGACGCGACCCGCTTGGCGGACTCCGCGCGGGCGTCGCCCGCCACGAACACGCCCGGGACGCTGGTCTCCAGGTGGTACGGCGGCCGGTCCAGCTCCCAGCCGGCCGGCGGCCGCCCGTCGGGCGTCAGATCGGGCCCGGCGAGGATGAACCCGCGCTCGTCGCGCAGCACCGTGCCGTCCAGCCAGTCGGTCAGCGGGGCCGCGCCGATGAACACGAACAGCCACTGCGCGTCGACGAGTTCGGTGGCGCCGCTGTCCGCGTCGCGCAGCGTGAGCCGCTCCAGGTGGCCGTCGCCGTGCGCGCCCTCGACGACGGTGGAGCAGCGCACCCGGATGTTGGGCGTCTGATCGATCTGCTGGATCAGGTAGTACGACATCGACGCCTCCAGGGAGCCGCCGCGCACCAGCAGCGTCACCGACTTGGCGCCCCGGGCCAGATACATCGCCGCCTGCCCGGCCGAGTTGGCCCCGCCCACGATGTACACGTCGTGGCCCTGGCAGGAGGCCGCCTCGGTCAGCGCCGAGCCGTAGAAGACCCCGCAGCCGGCCAGGTCCTCGGTGCCCGGCGCGGTCAGCTGCCGGTAGGAGACGCCGGTCGCCAGGATGACGCTGTGCGCGGCGATCGCCGAGCCGTCCGAGAACCGTACGACGCGCGCAGCGCCGTTCGCCTCCAGGCCGGTCACCTCGCGCGCGGTGAGGATCTCGGCGCCGAACTTCGCCGCCTGGCGCCGGGCCCGCTCGGTGAGCTGGCCGCCGGAGACGCCGTCGGGGAAGCCCAGGTAGTTCTCGATGCGCGAGCTCTGCCCGGCCTGCCCACCGGTCGCGGACCGCTCCACCAGCACCGTGCGCAGCCCCTCCGAGGCCCCGTACACGGCCGCGCCGAGCCCGGCCGGGCCGCCGCCGATCACCACCAGGTCGTAGAAATCGGCCGTCGGCGTGGTCGCCAGGCCCACCCGGGCGGCCAGCTCGGGCGCCTCCGGCTCCACCAGCGGGGTCCCGTCCGGGGTGATCACCACCGGCAGCCGCTGCCCGTCCTGCCCGGCCGCCGACAGCAGCCGCCGCCCCTCCGGCTCGTCGGAGGAGTACCACCGGTACGGCACCTGGTTGCGGGCCAGGAACTCCCGGACCTCCGAGGACCGCGCCGACCAGCGGTGCCCGACGACCTTCGTGCTGGGCACCGGGCGGTGGTCGCCCGAGCGCCAGGCCTGGAGCAGGTCGTCCAGGACGGGATAGAGCTTCTCCTCGGGCGGGTCCCAGGGCTTGAGCAGGTAGTGGTCCAGATCCACGACGTTGATCGCGTCGATCGCCGCGTTGGTGTCCGCATAGGCCGTCAGCAGCACCCGCCGGGCACCCGGGTACACGTCGAGGGCCTGCTCCAGGAACTCGATGCCGTTCATCTGCGGCATCCGGTAGTCGGCGAGGATCACGGCCACCAGATCGCCGCGCAGCTTCAGTTCCCGCAGTGCGTCGAGCGCCGACTCCCCGGACTCCGCGCGCACGATCCGGTACGTCGCGCCGTAGCGCCGCCGCAGGTCGCGGGCGACGGCACGGGACACCCCCGGATCGTCGTCCACGGTCATGATGACGGTCCGTGTCTCCCCGTCGGCCTGTGCCATGCGTCCCCCACGTCGAGCGGCCGGGTTCACGGCACGGCGTCCCCGTCACCGCACCGGCCTGCAGCCCATCGTATGTTCGATCGCCGCGTCCCGCTCAGGCAGCGGAGCGGCACCGGTGCCGACCGGCTCCCCTGCGCGGCGACCGGGACGGCGTGGGGAAGACTGGGCGTCATGAACGACGTGACCGCGACACAGGGAGGGACCCGCATGACGCGCCCGATCACGGCCGGCCTGGACGGTTCGGAGGAGAGCCTGGCCGCACTGGCCTGGGCGGCGAGGGAGGCGGTCCGCCGCGATGCCCCGCTCCACGCCGTGCACGCCTGGCGGTTCCAGGACCGGGGCGTGGCCGGCACGGTGACCCGCCAGACCCAGGAGGGGTGGGCGCGGGACACCCTCGCCTCGGCGGTCGGCACCGTCACCGAGCGCCACCCCGGCCTCACGGTCACCACCGACCTGCGCGAGGGCGACGCCGTCGCGGCCCTGCTCGCCGCCGCCGGCGAGGCCGAGACGCTGGTCCTCGGCTCGCGCGGCCACGGACCCGTCGTCGGCTTCCTGCTCGGCTCGGTCGGCCGGCAGGTGATCGCCGAGGCGCCCGGGCCGGTCGTCCTCGTGCGGGCCGGGGGCGAGGCGAGCGCCGAGGCGGCCGGCCGCGAGGTCGTCGTGGGCCAGCAGGGCGAACCCGAGGACAGCGCCGACGTCATCGGGTTCGCGTTCGAGGCCGCCGCCGCGCGGGGCGCCACCGTGCGCGCCGTGCGGGCCTGGGCACTGCCGACCGTCTTCACCTACAGCCCGGCCTCCATGGCGCTCGCCGACGAGGCCGGGGGCCTGGAGCAGTACGAGCGCAAGGCGCTCGGCGAGGCGCTCGCACCGTGGCGCGAGCGCTTCCCCGACGTCCCGGTGGTCGAGCACGTGGAGATGGGCAGCGCCGGCCAGGTGCTGCTGTCGGTGGCCGGGAGCGCCCAGCTGATGGTCGTCGGCCGCCGCGCCCGGCGCAGCGCCGTCGGGGCCCGGATCGGCTCGGTGGCGCACGGCGTGCTGCACCACGCCACGTGCCCCGTGGCGGTGGTCCCGCACCGGTGAGGACCCGATGGGGGACGCCGTTCAGTCCGCCGTGGGCTGCAGCGTCTCCCGCGCCCTGGGCAGGATGTTGACGATGTAGTCCTCGACCGCCGTGTCCAGGCCGATGTCGTGCTGGGCCCGCTCGGAGAGGTACCAGCGGTGCTCCAGCAGTTCGTGGTAGATCTCCGCCGGGTCCATCGCGCCGCGCAGCTCCACCGGAACGGCGCGCACGGTGGGCCGGAAGACCTCACGCACCCAGCGGTGGGCGAGGACCTCGGGGCGGGCACCGAGCGGGTCGCCCGGGGCGTAGTCGTCCTGGGTGGCCATCCAGGACTCCAGGTCGTTCAGCAGCCGCCTGGCCTGGTTCTCCTCGGCGTCCAGGCCCGTCAGGCGCAGCAACTGGCGCTGGTGGTGGCCGGCGTCGACGACCTTGGGCACGAAGGTGACCGAGTCGCCGTTGGAGGCGTGCTCGATCTGCATCTCGGCCACGTCGAAGCCGAGGTCGTTCAGGCGCCGGATCCGGCGCTCGATGTAGTGGTACTTGCCCGCCGGATAGACGGAGGTGCGGGTCAGCTCCTCCCACAGGCTCCGGTAGCGGGCGCATATCTCCGTGCCGAAGTCGACCGGGTCGACGGAGGGGTGCAGCGCCCCGGACGCCTCCAGGTCGAGCAGCTCGCCGCTGATGTTGACCCGGGCCAGGTCGAGGTCGTAGTCGCGCTGCCCGGGGCTCAGCCGGGGGTGCAGCTCCCCGGTCTCGGCGTCGACCAGGTAGGCGGCGTAGGCGCCCGCGTCGCGCCGGAAGAGCGTGTTGGACAGCGAGCAGTCCCCCCAGGCGAACCCGGCCAGGTGCAGCCGCACGAGCAGCACCGCGAGGGCGTCCATCAGCCGGTGCATGGTCGCCGGGCGCAGCGTCGTCTCGAACATCGACCGGTACGGCTGTGAGCCGCCCAGGTGCCGGGTGACCAGCACCGGCTCCAGCGCGCCGCCCGCGGCGTCCGTGCGGCCCGTGATCACGGCCAGCGCGTCCACCGCCGGGATGGCGAGCCGGTCCAGGTCCCGCAGCAGCTGGTACTCGCGCAGCGCGGGCCGTTCGGCCAGCTCCTTGACCGCGATCACCTCGTCCCCGGCGCGCGCGTAGCGCACCACGTGCCGGGAGATGCCGCGGGGCAGCGGCACGAGGTACTCCTCGGGCCACTGCTCCAGCGGCAGCTGCCAGGGCAGTTCGAGCAGGAGCGCGGGGTGCTCCGGATTGGTGGCACTGATCTGCAAGGCCATGCCCCGACTCTAGAGCGCCCGCTCCCGGGCCAGGTCCGCGGCGTCCTTCACCGGCCCCTGGTGGAGCGGCCCGTGGCCGGGGAGCAGCAGGTCGCCCTCCAGCCCGGCGACGACGTCGAGCGAGGCGATCGCGCGCGTACGGTCGTGGTGGAACAGGTCGGGCAGCAGCTGCGGCCCCTCGATCCGGGAGATGGCGTGCCCGCTGACCAGCGCGTCCCCGGAGATCACCACCCCGGCGTCCGGGAGGTGGTAGACGCAGTGGCCGTCGGTGTGCCCGGGCGTGTGCACCGGTACGGGACGGCCGGGCAGGTCCAGGGCGCCGTCCGCCGGGAAGGCCGCGGGCACGGTCACCGGGTGCTGCTCGGTGCCGCCGGCGCGCAGCACGTGCCGCATCCACGGCAGTACGCCGGGCCGCCAGGCGTTGCGCAGCACGGTGCCGACCGACACCTGCTGGAGGTGGTCGCGCCGGGCGTGCGGGACCTCGGCCTCGTGCAGGAGGACCGGGGTGCCGTGGGTGGCCCGCAGGTACTCGGCCGAGCCCAGGTGGTCGTTGTGGGCGTGGGTGATCAGCACCGCGGCCACCGCCTCGGGCGAACTCCCCACGGCGGCCAGGGAGTCGAGCAGCGCCCGGCGGTCGCCGGGGTAGCCGGTGTCGACGAGCGTCACCGCGTCGCCGTCGGTGAGGATGACCCAGTTGGTGTTGCCGCCGTGCACCAGGTAGGTGCCGTCGGCCACTTGCCGTACGTCCGCGCTCATGGTCTCCCGCGTCTCAGGTTGGTTGCGCCGGCGAGGGACAGCCAACCAGAAACGGGGCGCGGACGGTTGCCCGGCCCTCAGCGCACGCCGTGCGGACGGAACTGGACGCTGATGCGGGGCCCGGCGGCGCGGGTGCTCTTGGGGACGCAGTGTTCCCAGGTGCGCTGGCAGGAGCCGCCCATCACGATCAGGTCGCCGTGGCCCAGCGGGCGGCGCACGGTCGCGCCGCCCCCGCCCGCCGGGCGCAGCAACAGGTCGCGGGGTGCGCCGACGGAGAGGATCGCGACCATCGTGTCCTGGCGCGCGCCGCGTCCGATCCGGTCGCCGTGCCAGGCGACGCTGTCCCGGCCGTCGCGGTAGTGGCACAGACCGGCGGTGGTGAAGGGCTCGCCCAGCTCCTCGGCGTAGTGCGCGGACAGGGCGTCGCGCGCCTCGGTCAGCAGCGGGTGCGGGAGTGGATCGGCCGCGCCGTAGAACGCCAGCAACCGGGGAACGTCGACGACGCGCTCGTACATCTCGCGCCGCTCCGCGCGCCAGGGGACCTCGGCGGCCAGCCGCTCGAACAGCGCGTCGGCCCCGCTCAGCCACCCGGGGAGCAGGTCGATCCAGGCCCCGGACCCCAGGTGGGTGCGGCGCAGCCCGTCGAGCGGCCCCAGCCGGACCTCGTCGGTCTGGTCGAAGAGCGAGCCCTGGAGATGCGTGGTCATGGGACCAGCGTACCCCTGTATCGAAACTGTGTTCTATTCACGTCCGTGAAGGACTGCGGAGGCCCGCGGTCCCCGTCGCAGCCCTTTCGATACACCGGTGCATCCGATACATTCACGCATCGAACCGAGCGAGGGGGCCCGGCATGACGGCGAAGGCGACCGGCGGGCGCGTGACCAGGCGGCGCGCGCACACCCGCGCCAACCTCCTGGACGCCGCGTTCGCCGTGTTCGCCGCCAAGGGGTTCGGGCGGGTCTCGATCGAGGAGGTCTGTGAGGCGGCCGGGTACAGCCGGGGCGCCTTCTACTCGAACTTCGACAGCCTCGACGAGCTGTTCTTCGCCCTCTACGAGCAACGGGCCGACCTGATCGCGGAGCAGGTGGCCGCCGCCCTCGCCTCCGACGGCCCCGGCCCGGACGTGCCGGCCGCCGTGGACCGGGTGACCGAGGTGCTGCTCCTGGACCGGGACTGGCTCCTGGTGAAGACGGACTTCCTGGTGCACGCCGCCCGCGACCCGCAGGTCGCCCGGACCCTGCTGGAGCACCGGGCCCGCCTCAGGCGGGCGATCGCCGACCGGCTCGCCCGGGCCCGCGGGCACACCGCCCTGCCCGCCGTGCCGGGCGACGTCGAGGGCGCAGCGCACGCCGTGGTCGCCGCGTACGACGGGGTCACCGTCCAGCTGCTCCTCGACCGGGACGTCGTCCGTGCCCGGGTGTGGCTGGGCCAACTGCTCACCGCGCTGCTCACCGACGGCAGCACGCGTCACTGACCCGAGGGTCACCGACACAACAAGAAGGGACGGTCGCCATGGATGCCGACGTCATCGTGGTCGGAGCGGGTCTCGCGGGGCTGGTCGCGGCCCACGAGCTGACCGGCCGGGGCCGCAGGGTCGCCCTGGTCGACCAGGAGAACGCGGCCAACCTCGGCGGGCAGGCCTTCTGGTCCTTCGGCGGCCTCTTCCTGGTCGACTCCCCGGAGCAGCGCCGCCTCGGCGTCAAGGACTCCTTCGACCTCGCCTGGAACGACTGGCAGGGCAGCGCCGCCTTCGACCGCACCGACGACGAGGACTCCTGGGCGGTGCGCTGGGCGCGGGCGTACGTCGAGTGGGCGGCGGGGGAGAAGCGGTCCTGGCTCGCCGGGCACGGCATCACCTTCCTGCCCACCGTCGGCTGGGCCGAACGCGGCGACCTCAGGGCCGGCGGCCACGGCAACTCCGTGCCCCGGTTCCACATCGCCTGGGGCACCGGCACGGGGGTCGTGGAGCCGTTCGTGCGGTACGCGAAGCAGGCCGTGCGCGACGGGCTGCTCACCTTCCACCACCGCCACCGCGTCGACCAGCTCGTCGTCGAGGGCGGCGTCGCGCGCGGGGTGCGCGGCACCGTCCTCGCCCCGGACGACGCACCGCGCGGCGTCGCCTCCAACCGCGAAGCGGCCGGGGAGTTCGAACTCACCGCCCAGGCCGTGATCGTCACCTCGGGCGGCATCGGCGCCGACCACGACATCGTCCGCCGCCACTGGCCCGAACGCCTGGGCACCCCGCCCGGCGAGATGGTCACCGGCGTCCCCGCCTACGTCGACGGACGGATGCTCGGCATCACCGCCGAGGCGGGCGCCCGCCTGGTCAACCGCGACCGCATGTGGCACTACACCGAGGGCGTGCGCAACTGGGACCCGATCTGGCCCGGCCACGGGATCCGCATCCTGCCCGGACCGTCCTCCATGTGGTTCGACGCGCTGGGCCGCCGGCTGCCCGAGCCGTACCTGCCCGGCTACGACACCCTGGGCACCCTGCGCCACCTGCGCACGGCCGAGGGCCTCGCGGAACACGACCACTCCTGGTTCGTCCTCACCCAGAAGATCGTCGAGAAGGAGTTCGCGCTCTCCGGCTCCGAGCAGAACCCCGACATCACCGCCAAGGACCGGGCCGGCTTCCTGCGCGAACGCGTGCTGGGCAAGGGAGCACCGGGTCCGGTGGACGCGTTCCTGCGACACGGCGCGGACTTCGTCACCGCGCCGGACCTGGAGCAACTGGTCGACAGGATGAACGCGTTGACCGACAAGCCCCTCCTGGACGCCGTCGCACTCCGGCGCCAGATCGAGGCGCGGGACCTGCAGTTGGCCAACCCGTACGCCAAGGACGCCCAGGTGCAGGGCATCCGCAACGCCCGCCGCTACATCGGCGACCGCCTCGGCCGCGTCGCCGCCCCGCACCGCCTCCTCGACCCGGCGGCCGGCCCGCTGATCGGCGTCAAGTTGCACATCCTCACCCGCAAGACCCTCGGCGGCATCCAGACCGACCTCGACTCCCGCGCCCTGGGCGCCGACGGCACTCCGGTCGAGGGCCTCTTCGCGGCCGGTGAGGTGGCCGGCTTCGGCGGGGGAGGGGTGCACGGGTACAACGCGCTGGAGGGCACCTTCCTCGGCGGCTGCCTGTTCTCCGGACGGGCGGCGGGCCGGGCCGCGGCACGGCAGACCGGCTGAGCGACGCGGGCCCGCGCCGGCTGCTCCGCCCCTCTCACCGCCGGCCGAGGAGGCGGAGCAGCACGGCGGCGTGGCTCCGGTCGGGGGACTTGGACGCGGTCAGCAGCTTCACGTCCCCTCGCCCGCCGCCCGCCGCCCGCCGCCCGCCGCCCGCCGCCCGCCGTACGCGGTCGAGGAGTTCGGCCGCCGCCGGGGCGGCCGGCTCGGCCTCGTACCGCCGTGCGAAGTTCTCGTAGGAGCCCTCGCCCGCGTGGTACCGGCGGCGCAGCTCGCTCGACGGGGTGAGCCCCTTGGGCCACTCGTCCACGTGCGCCGCGTCCCTGGCCACACCTCGGGGCCACAGCCGGTCCACGAGGGCGCGCACCCCGTCGTCCGGGTCCGGCGGCTCGTCGACACGGCGCACCCGCACGCTCACGACGGTCCTCCCGTGGCCGACGACGCTCTCGCGAACCTACGTCCGGCGCGGGCGCCCGGGTCAGCCGGACCTGCGGCGCGCTGCCTCGCGCCGCTTCAGCGCCCGGCGTTCCAGCTCGCTGGTCCCGCCCCACACGCCGATGGTCTGCCCCGTGTCCAACGCCCAGCGCAGACACTGCTCCCGCACCGGACAGGTCCGGCAGACCGCCTTCGCCTGCTCGGTCTGCAGTGCGGCCGGTCCCGTCGTGCCGATCGGGAAGAACAGGTCGGGGTCCTCCGTCCGGCATGCGGCGTGCTCTCGCCAGTTGTCCATCAAAGTCACCTGCGATCGGTTTCGTTCGCGCCCTCGTGCACGGCCTACTCCGTTGCGGGTGACCTGTCGGCAGCGGGCCGAAACCGGCGCGGATCCCACCCGTGGGCCCCGGTCCTACGGCCGCAGCGCCGACGCGGCGGCCGTCACCACCGCGTCCGCCACCGCGGCCAGCGCCGGGGAGTCGAGCTTCCACTGCTGCCAGTACAACGGGACGTCCACCGCCAGGTCCGGGGCGAAGCCGACGAGCCGGCCGCCGCGCAGCAGGGGCTCCGCCTGCGGCTGCGGGACCATGCCCCAGCCCAGTCCGGCGGCGACCGCCTCGACGAAGCCCTCCGAGGTCGGCACGTAGTGCCGCGCGGTACTCGCGCCGCCGTGACCGAGCCGTCGGGCGAAGGCGTCCTGGAAGTCGTCCCGCCGGTCGAAGACCACCACGGGAGCGCCGGCGACCGCCTCCCGCGGCGGCCCCGCCAGATGCCGGGCGGTGAAGTCCGGTGCGGCGCAGGGGAGATAGCGCATCCGGCCCAGCGCCCGCACCGTGCAGCCCGGCACCGGTTCGGGCGACGACGTCACCGCCGCCATCACCACGCCCTCCCGCAGCAACGTCGCCGTGTGGCCCTCGTCCTCGCGGCGCAGTTCGAAGCAGAGAGCGGGTTCCCGGGGGAGGCGGGTCAGGGCGGGCAGGAACCAGGTGGCCAGCGAATCCGCGTTCACCGCCACCGACACCCGGGTCGGCTCCCCCTCCCCGCGCAGGCCCAGCTCGGCCGAGGCGTCCCGCTCCAGCCGCGCCACCTGGCGTGCCAGCCGCACCAGCACGGCACCGGAGTCGGTCGCCCGCACCGGCTTGGTGCGCAGCAGCAGCACCCGGCCGGTGCGCTGCTCCAGCGCCTTCACCCGCTGACTGACCGCGGACGGCGTCACGTGCAGGGCGGCGGCCGCCGCGTCGAACGTGCCCTCGTCCACGACGGCCAGCAGGGTGCGCACATGGTCCAGCGGAAGTTCCGCGAAGGCCGTCGTCCCATTCATCATCACATTCGCTGATGATACGTAAGAATCTTTAGCTGTACGTCCCATGATCGTCCGCTTAGCGTCGTGGGCATGAACAACGCCCTCACGGCAGCCGCCGCCGGCTTCGGCACCGGACTCTCGCTCATCGTCGCCATCGGCGCCCAGAACGCCTTCGTTCTGCGGCAGGGGGCCCGCCGCGACGCGGTGCTCGCCGTGGTCGGCATCTGCGCGCTGTCCGACGCCGTGCTCATCGCCCTCGGTGTCGGCGGGGTCGGCGCCGTGGTGGTGGCCTGGCCGGGCGCGCTGACCGCCGTCGGCCGGATCGGCGGTGCCTTCCTGCTCGGCTACGGCGCCCTGGCCGCCCGGCGGGTGCTGCGTCCGTCGGGCGCGCTGCGGGCGGACGGCGACGCCGCGGGCTCCCGGCGCCGGGCCGTGCTCACCTGCCTGGCGCTGACCTGGCTCAACCCGCACGTCTACCTGGACACCGTCTTCCTGCTGGGCTCCGTCGCCGCCGACCGGGGGCCGCTGCGCTGGACCTTCGGCCTCGGAGCCGCGCTCGCCAGCCTGGTCTGGTTCGCCGCGCTCGGCTTCGGCGCCCGCTACCTCGGCCGCTTCCTGGCCCGGCCCTCGTCCTGGCGCGTCCTGGACGGCCTGGTGGCCGCCACCATGATCGTCCTCGGCGTCTCGCTGGTCGCCGGAGCCTGACCGCGGCCGGATCCGGCACACGCGTCCGGGCGGACTCGAACGGGCCTGCGATAGTGATCCCCGCAGTCGAAAGATGTATCGAGCATGTGGGAAGCGCGTGGACACGAGCGGGAGCAGCAGCGGGAGCGGCACCGAATCGCCGGCCAAGGACCCGGCGCCGGACGGGACACACCGGCGGGGGTGGCGCCGCTGGGCCATGGACACCCGCCCGCTGCGCCGCCCCGCCTACCGCAGGCTGTGGTCCTCGACCATCGTCACCGCCGTCGGCAGCCAGCTCACGGCGGTCGCCGTGCCCAAGCAGATCTACGACATCACCGGCTCCTCCGCCTGGGTGGGCGCCGCGAGCCTCGCCGGCCTGCTGCCGCTCATCGTGTTCGCGCTGTGGGGCGGCGCGGTGGCCGACACCATGGACCGCCGCAGACTGCTGCTGATCACCAACACCGGCATCGCCGTGACCTCGCTGCTCTTCTGGACACAGGCGGTCACCGGCATGGAGTCGGTCGGCGCCCTGATGCTGCTGCTCGCCCTGCAGCAGGCCTTCTGGGGCCTCAACGCCCCGGCCCGCAACGCCTCCATCGCGCGCCTGGTGCCCGAGGACGAGCTGCCCGCGGCGAACGCGCTCGGTTCGACCGTGATGCAGACCGGGCAGGTGGTCGGTCCGCTGCTGGCCGGTGCGCTGATCCCGTTGATCGGACTGCCCGAGCTGTACCTGATCGACGCCCTGGCCCTGTGCGTCACCGTGTGGGCGGTCTACCGGCTGCCCGCCCTGCCGCCCCTGGCCGGCACGGCGGTGCGGCGCGCGGGCGTGCGCGAGGTCGTGGCCGGCTTCCGCTACATCGCCGGGCACAAGGTGCTGCTGCTGTCCTTCCTGGCCGACATCGTCGCCATGGTCCTCGGCATGCCCCGCGCCCTGTTCCCGCAGCTCGCCGCCGAGACGTACGCGTCCTACGGCGAGGGGCTCGCGCTGGGCCTGCTGTTCGCGGCGATCCCCATCGGCGCGGTGGCCGGCGGGCTGTTCTCCGGCACCTTCTCACAGGCCCGCCGGCACGGCTGGATGGTGATCGGCGCGGTCGTCGTGTGGGGCGCGGCCATCACCGGCTTCGGACTGAGCGGCAGCCTGTGGCTCGCGGTGGCGTTCCTGGCCGTGGCCGGAGTCGCCGACATGGTCTCCATGGTGTTCCGCGGGACGATCCTGCTGTCCGCGGCCACGGACGAGATGCGCGGTCGGATGCAGGGCGTGTTCACCGTCGTCGTGGCGGGCGGCCCGCGCCTGGCCGACGTCCTGCACGGCGGCGCGGGCTCCGCCCTCGGCGCCCGGGAGGCCGTGGCCGGGGGCGGTCTGCTGGTCGTGGCGGTGATGCTGGCCCTGGCGGCCGCGATGCCGGCGCTGCGCCGCTACCGCGTCTGAGGGCACTTCACAGGGCGCCGCGGCCGTGCAGCGCGTAGTGCTCCATGAGCCGGCCCCGGGTGTTCTCCAGCCGGTGCGCGAGGATCTCCGCGACCGAGCGCACCAGCACGATGCCCAGCTGCGGGTCCCGCTCGCACAGGTCGAGCACCGCGGCCGCCTCGAACTCGTAGGCGCGCACCGGACTGAACGCCTCGGCGCCGAAGTCCCACTCGTAGGGCGGGAACAGCCACGACCAGCCGAGCAGGTCACCCACGCCGAGGGTGGCCACGGTGACTCGCTGCAGGGACGTCACCCGCTGGGTCAGGTAGACCGCGCCGGAGCGGACGACCCAGAAGCGGTCCGCCCTGCCTCCCGCCTCGAAGATCCGGTGGTCCTCCGGGAAGACGACCTCCTGGGCCAGCTCCATCAGCCGCGCGCGCTGGGGCAGGGGGAGGGCGGTCAGGAGTTTGATCGCTTTGGTCATGGCACGGGGCTCCTCGCCGGCGATTCGGATCCGGGGCTTTCCCTATGTCCATTTCAGTCGCTGCCGGTGCCCTGAGCACCTCGGCGGACGACGGGTCCCGTACGGATTCCGTGCGGGGCCCGGGGACGCAGGCGCGAGGTCGGGAGAAGGGCGTGAAAAAGCCCTGGCCGGACGGGGGAGGCCGGCCAGGGCCGTAAGCGGTGACCGCGGAGGACGTTTCGGTCGACTCCGTCGCCACGTATGGATGAACGCTAAACCATCTCCGGGTGTTCCGTGAAATCCGGTACCGGGCGAGTGAGCCGGTTCACTCGCCCTCCCCGGGCTCGCTCCTCAGCCGTCACGCTCCGCGACGACCCTGATCGTCTCCAGTGCCGGATCGGTCGGATCGGGTAGGTACATCCCGGCCTCCAGACCGCTGCGCGGATAGCGCAGGACCGGCTCGGCCAGCCGCTCACCCGGCAGGAGGGCCGGAATGCCCGGCGGATCCGCACCGCGCGCCTGCTTGTGCCCGGGCGGCGTGAACGACAGCCGCCCCTCGCGGCGGTATTCGACAAGGGCTTCCAGGACCGGTGCGCGGCGGTGGTCGGCTGACATGCCGCCCGGTTTCCTCGCCGTCGGTGCGTCAATCCGTCCCGCCGTCCCTCACCGCGCCCTCCGGCCCGGGGTCAGCACCTCGTCGAGCACCCGCAGCACGGCCTCGTAGGCCATCGTCCGCACCGCGGCCTCCCGGGAACCCTCCGGGTCGGTCGCCCGCAGCGCCTCGCTGCGCGCCCGCCAGCTCCGTTCCTCCTCCAGGGCACAGGCCCTCGCGCGGTGCATGCGACGCAGCAGTTCGTCCGAGTCCACAACATCCGTCATGCACTCCGCGTACCCCCGCACGGCGGCCGGATGGCTCTTGGGCCGCGCGGAGGACCGGAGGTTTGCCGGTACCGGCAGAGGTGAGCCGAGAGTGACAGGGCCGCACGGCGCGCGCACGGCCAGACCGAACCGTCCACCGACCAGGGGAGCCGACGGATGAGCGAGAGGGACACGACGACCCGGCCCGTCGAAGAGTGCGGCACGGACCCGCACCGCCACCACCGGCCGTGCAGGCCCGCCGACGCGCGCAGAGCGGTCGAGCACGCCGTCACCGCGTGCACCGGCCTCCACGATGCCGCGACGTGCGACGTGGGCGCCCTGTCGGACGCCGTGCTCGTGGCCTCGGAGCTGACCACCAACGCCATCCTGCACGGCGGCGGCATCACCGACTTCCAGGTGGACGTCGTGGGACCCGGCGTGCGGCTGTCGGTGTGCGACCGCAGCCACGACCTCCCGGTGGCCGTGCCGCCCACCGACGACCGCGGCCGCCGCCGCCTCGGAGGCCGGGGCTGGCCCATCGTCTGCCGGCTGTCCCGGGAGGTGCGCGTGGCAGATCTTCCCTCGGGAGGCAAGTGCATCACCGTGGTCGTTCCGCTGTCCTGATGACTTTTGGAAAAGCGGAGTTTGTTCCACCGGGGCAGGGGCAGTCGCAGATTCGTGCTTCGGACCGGAGGCGCAGCAGCGGGAGCGGTACGGCTGTTTCGGTACTCCGGCTGTGCCGGGGCGACCCGGACAGCGCCGTTCCCGCGGAAAGTCCCCTGAGACCACCGTTCAGGAGCGGATCCGCATGCTCATAGAAACGCCCACCATCCGTCCCGGTACCACCCCCGAGTCCGCCGACCCCTCCGCCACGCAGGCCCGCCGTCGGCACGACGACGCTCCCGACACCATGGCACTCTTCGGTCGGCTGGCCGCACTGCCCAACGGGCCCGAACGCGACGCCGTCCGCGACGAACTGGTCACGGCCTGGCTGCCCATGGCCCACCGGATCGCCGGTCGGTTCCGGGACCGGGGCGAGTCCCTCGAAGACCTCCGTCAGGTGGCGGCACTCGGCCTGGTCAAGGCCATCGACCGCTTCGACCCGGAGCGGGGAGCCTTCGAGAGCTACGCCGTGCCCACCATCACCGGCGAGGTCAAGCGCCACTTCCGCGACCGGATGTGGGCCCTGAGGGTGCCCCG
This sequence comes from Streptomyces sp. NPDC085944, assembly GCF_040686295.1. Taxonomy (NCBI): domain Bacteria; kingdom Bacillati; phylum Actinomycetota; class Actinomycetes; order Kitasatosporales; family Streptomycetaceae; genus Streptomyces; species Streptomyces sp. NPDC085944. The sequence continues at coordinate 512,481 of NZ_JBFBJX010000002.1, forward strand.
CCGGGTCCAGGAACTGCGCAACAAGGTGCGCGTCGCCCGCCGGGAACTCGCCCAGAGCCCGGGCAGCCCCGAGCCCTCGGTGACCGCCCTCGCCGCCCACACCGGGCTGACCGAGGAGGAGGTCGGCGCCGGGATGGAGGCGCTGGAGAGCTTCAGCACCCTCTCGCTGGACGCCGAGCTGTCGGCCGGCGACGACGGCTACAGCCTCGCCGACACCCTCGGCGCCGCCGACACCTCGTACGACACGGTGATCGACCGCGAGTCCGCCAAGGAGGGCCTGCGCCGGCTGCCCGAGCGCGAGCGCGCCATTCTCTACATGCGCTTCTTCGAGGACATGACGCAGAGCCGGATCGCCGACTGCCTGGGGATCTCGCAGATGCACGTCTCGCGGCTCATCAGCCGCAGCTGCGCACGTGTGCGCGACGAGGCGATGGGGCAGCGTACCGCGCGCCCCGGCCACGCGGTGCGGACCTGATGCGGCGGACGGAGGGCGCGCCGTGCGGACAGCAGACCAGGGAGGGACGAGACGGATGCTGATGCCACACCCCGAGGTACTGCGCAGGCTCCTGGCGGAGTACGAGGCCGCCGCGGTGGACGAGCCCGCCGGTGCGGGGGGCGAACCGGGCCCGCGGACCCGGGACCTGGCCTACACGCTGTGCGTGTCGACCGGCACCCGTGACGTGCGGCGGGCCCTGGAGGCGGCCCGGCGCCAGCTGGCGGACGCGCTGGAGCCGACGCCCGCGCCCGGCGGCGCGCACGCGGGCGCGGCCAACTGACGAAAGGCGGACGCCGGGGGGACGGACCGGCAACCGCAGGGGCACGACGCCGCGGTTGCCCGTCCCCGCCCGAGGAAGGGGACGGGCAACCGCGGCGTCGACCACCGCACCGAGTGTGCGCGGACCACCACCGCACCGAGTGTGCGCGGACCACACCGGGGCATCCGGAATCGGGGAGGGGATCCACATGAACGCACGTGTCCTTGCAGGTACCGGCCATGCGAAGGCCCGGCGGGCCGCGAACGGATCGGCGGCGGAGGGGGCCGCCCGGGCCGGACTCACGGCCCGTGGCGTCATCTACCTCCTCGTCGGTGTCCTGGCCCTCCAGATCGCCTTCGGCAGCGGGAGCCGGCAGGCCGACCGGAGCGGTGCCCTGGCCGAGCTGTCGGACAAGCCGCTCGGCGCCGTACTGCTGTGGGCGCTGGGCGCCGGGCTCGTCGGCATGGCCCTGTGGAGGCTGTCCGAGGCCCTCTTCGGCGTCACGGGCAAGGACGGTCACACGGCCAAGAAGCGTCTGCCGGCCGCCGCCCGCTGTGTGTTCTACGCGTTCGTCGCCTACTCCGTACTGGCCTTCGCGGCCGGCGCCGGAGGCGGCGGCTCCAGTGACCGTCAGTCCCGGGACGTCACGGCCAGGGCGATGGAGATGCCCGCGGGCCGTTGGCTCGTGGGCGCCGCCGGAGCCGCGATCGTCGTCGCCGGAGTGGTGATCGGCGTACAGGCGGCCCGCCGCACCTTCCACAAGAAGATGAAGCTCGGCGGGCTGAGCCCCCGGGTCCGGCGGCTGGTCGACGTCACCGGTGTCGCCGGCGGGGCGGCCCGCGGTCTGGTCTTCGCCGGGGCGGGTGCCTTCGCCCTACGGGCCGCCGTCGAGTACGAACCCGACCGGGCCAAGGGCATGGACGACACCCTCCGGTCCTTCGCCGACACGCCCCTCGGCCCCTGGCTGCTGGTCGGCGTCGCCGCGGGCCTGGTGCTGTTCGGCGTGTTCTCCTTCACGCTCGCCCGCTGGCGGAGGGTCTGAGCGGTCCGGCACGGGGAACACGGGGCGAATGAACGAACACGAGATTCCTCCGCCGGACGGACGTCCCGTGGACGTCTACCTCGACCTCCTGCGCGTTCGCATGCCGAACGACGAATACCAGCTGCTGCTCAGCGTGGTGGAACCGGTCCTCCGGGCGATCGACGAGCAGCAGATGCCGACCATCGACTTCTCCCTGGACGGGGACAACGCCGAGGCGCTGCCCCAGGAGATCAGGGACGAGGCCGCACTCGTCATCGCCACCGCCGTCACCGGACGTCTCGACAACGAGGTCGTCGAGATCGACACCGACGAGACCGGCCCCGTCCGGGTCGTCACCGACGCGGCCACCGCCTCCGACCCCGAGCGCCTCGGCGAGATCGCCGACTACCTGAGGGAACGCCACCAGCAGAACGAGGAACTGCGCGGCATCGCCGAGGCCAGCGGTCTGCCCAGCGACTTCTGACCCTCACCACCCCGGTGGGACCGTCAGCGCTGCGGCGTCCTGACGGGAACACCCAGCGGCCGGGCGAGGCCGACCACCGCCTCGTCCAGCCGCTCCAGATGCCGCAGCACCCGGCCCGTGATGCGGCCGTACCGCGGCACCCCGGCGGCGTCCGGCTCCAGCAGCGAGGCGATGCTCGGCCCGGTCTCCACCTCCGTCTCCGCGTCGTCGTCGGCGACGTGGGCGGCGATCGCCTCGATGTTGCGCACCGTGCGCCGCACCGCGCCGCGCAGCCGCGGGTCGGCCGCGATCGAGGGATGGGTGGGCAGCAGCTCGGCGGTCGCCGCGAGCGAGCGCGCGTGATAGGCGCAGGTCTCCAGCAGCGCCACCACGTACTGGGCCGTGTCGCGCCGGGCCCGCAGCGGTGTGATCGGATGGGTCAGCGGCTGGGTGGCGGCGCGCAGATCGCCGAGCGCCTGGTCCAGCTCCCGCGCCGTGTCCAGCAGGTCGGCCGCGGGACCGCCGCTGAGCTGGTCGACGGCGCCCTCCGTCACGTCGGTGAGCCGCTGCAGCACCGTGCCGAGCAGTTCGTTCGTACGCCGGTCGGTGCGGATCGGCAGCACCAGTGCCGCCGCCACGATCCCGCAGGCCGCGCCCAGCGCCGTCTCCTCCACCCGCAGCAGCAGCACCGACATGCTGTAGGTGTGCAGCAGCGTGTACAGCAGTCCGAGCATCGCGGTGACGAAGAACGACATCAGCGTGTAGGACAGCGGCGCGGTGTAGAACATCGCGAAGATCAGCACCAGCACGAGCCCGAACGCGGTCCAGGTGTGGTTGCCGACCAGGCCGGCCAGCACGATGCCCGCCACCACGCCCAGCACGGTGCCCAGCAGGCGCCGGTAGCCCTTGACGAGGATCTCACCGGTGGAGGCGGTGTTGATGAAGACGATCCAGCAGGTGAGCACCGCCCAGTACCAGCGCTGCGTGGACAGGAGCTCCCCGCCGGCGATGGCCAGCGAGGACCCCACGGCCACCTGCACCGCGGCCCGCGTGGTGGGCCGCCGCAGCCCGGTCTGCTCCTCCTCGGGCGCCGCCTCCTCACCGGCGTCGATGGCCGCGTCCTCGGCGTCCAGCTCCTCCCGGGAACGGGCCGTGGCCGGTGAGTCGTCGGACTCGTCCTGCGGCCCGTCCAGCGCGATCCTCAGACCCATGACCGCCCGCGCCGTCTCACCGATGCCGCGGAAGACGTCCTGGACGGCGGCGGTCGCCTCGGGCAGGTTCTCCTCGTCGCGGTAGCCGAGCAGCCGGTTGCGCAGATGGGACAGCGCGGTGCCGCGCGCCTCCGCCGGCGGGCGCAGCACCAGGGTGCGCAGCGCCGTGAGATCGCGGCGCAGGGTCTGCGTGGCCTCGCCCGGCGCCGGCGAATGGCCCACCGCGGGAGCGGGCGCGCCCGGCAGATGCAGGGTCAGGGTGTCCGCCCGCTCGGCGCTGCGCGCAGTCAGCAGCAGCAGGCCGAGGCGCTCGGCGGCGATCTCGGCGTCCGCGATGCGCCGCTGCACCAGGCGCGCCGTGGACGCGTCGGGCGTGCCCTCCTCCAGCCGGGACTGGATCAGCAGGGCCGTCTCGTGCAGGCGCGCGGTGCCCTCGCGCAGACGCTCCAGCGTCTTGTCGATGGCGTCGGGACCGGCGTCCAGCAACTCGATCTGCGTGGCGATCAGCTGGGCCAGCCGGGCCCGGAAGGCCTGCCGCAGCAGGCGCAGGATGCGCGCGGGCGTCGCCGGGACCACCGCGAAGCGCACCACCGCGCTGGACGCGAATGCCACGGCGACGGCGGCCCACAGCCCCGGCAGCCCCGAGACCTTCGCGCCGACGAACAGCGACACGAAGTAGACCTGGAAACCGATCAGCCCGAGCGCCGTGCCCCGGTCGCCGAACCGGCGGACGAAGACCGCGCAGAAGATCAGGACGACGAAGAAGGCGTCGCCGACGACGACCCGCGAGGACAGGAGTGTGCTCAGCGAGACCGAGGCCAGGGTGACCGGCAGACCCAGCGCCAGTGTGACGGCCTGCGGGCCCGGCTCCTTCTCCCGGATGGCGAAGGTCGCGACCATCGCGGTCATGGCGCCCGCCACCAGGTGCTTGACGTCCACGCCGAACGCGGCGAGCACGCCCAGCGTCAACGCGATGGCGCCGACCGTCCGCAAGCCCGCCGTCAGCCGCAACAGCCCCGGGTCGGACGCGGCGACGCGGTCCCGCAGCCGTGTCCGACCCGAGCGTCCCGCTGCCTTCACGCCGCCGTACACTCTCCCGATTCACAGCCGGCCCTCACAGCCGGTTCCAGCCACGTCCCGGCCGGTTCACGCCGAGATCCACTTCTCAGCATGTCATGCCCCGGTCCGGCGCGGGCCGCGGGGGCGGGATCACAACTCGGACCGGTCCGCCCTCTCCACCTGCTCCCGCACCTGGTCCGGCGTCAGATAGGCGTCCGTGTACTCGAAGTCCTTCAGCTTCGCCGGCTTGCGGGCCTGGAAGCCGGTGCGGACGAAATCGTCCCCCGCGACCGCGTTGAGCGCCCAGTTGGCCGCCACCCGCGCCTTGGCCACGCCCGTGCGCAGCGCCGACCAGTGGTAGCCCCGGGCCACCGCCTGCGCGGGCAGGCCCTTGAGCTCGACGCCCAGCGGCTTGGAGACCGCGTCGGCGCCGCCGAGGTCCACGACGAGCCCGAGGTCCTTGTGCACGTACGGCCGCATCGGCTGGTTGCGCAGGGTGGCGATGAGGTTCTCGGCGACGTGCCGGCCCTGCCGCATCGCGTGCTGGGCGGTGGGCGGGCAGACGGCACCCTCCTGCCCCTTGGCGAGGTCGGGCACGGCCGCCGAGTCGCCCAGCGCGAACACCCCGTCGTGGTTCGGCAGGCACATCTCCGCGGTGACCGCGAGCCGCCCCTTGACCGTCTCCGCGCCGAGCGTGGCGATCAGCGGGCTCGCCACCACGCCCGCGGTCCAGATCAGCGTGCGGGTGGGCACCACCCGGCCGTCCGTGAACGTGACCTCCTCCTCGCCGGCCTTGGCGATGGAGACGCCCAGGGAGATCTCGATGCCGCGCCGCGTCAGGATCTGCTGCGCGTCCCGGCCGAGCTGCTCGCCCAGCTCCGGCATCAGCTTCGGCGCGATGTCGATCAGATGCCACTTGATCAGGGCCGGGTCCAGCCGCGTGTAGCGCTTGACCGCCGCGTGCGTCAGCCGCTGCAGGCAGGCTGCCGTCTCGGTGCCCGCGTAGCCGCCGCCCACCACCACGAACTGCAGTCGGGAGGCACGCTCCACGGGGTCCTGGCTCGCGTCGGCGAGGTCCAGCTGCGAGATGACGTGGTCGCGGATGTACGCGGCCTCCGCCAGCGTCTTCATGCCGAACGCGTGGTCGGTGAGCCCCGGGATGTCGAAGGTGCGGGTGATGCTGCCGGGCGCCAGCACGATGTAGTCGTAGGGCTCGTTGACGATCCGGTCGGTGATGGTGCGCACCACGCAGACCTTCGCCTTGAGGTCCACCCCGATGGCACCGCCCGGGATGATGCGGGTCCGGTACCTGCTGCTGCGGCGCAGGGAGAGCGCGATCGACTGGGGGGTGAGCACCCCGGCGGCGACGTGCGGCAGCAGCGGCAGATAGAGCTGGTAGGAGAACGGGGTCACCAAAGTGATCTCGGCCTCGTTCGGCGAGAGCCTGCGTTCCAGACGACGGACGCACTCCACGCCGGCGAAACCTGCGCCGACCACCAGGATCCTGGGTCGTGTCACGGTGTTCATCCCTTTCTGCGGCTCAGGGCGGCGGTCCGCCGCGAACGCCATTCGCCTGCCCGAGGATCGCCGCTTCGCACCTCGCCCATCCCACCGCGCCCACACCGGCTCGGCCAGCCGGGCGCGGCAGGCAGGCGACGGTTCCTGATCACCACCATGCCCCGCCCGGGCCCGCGGCGCACCGGGCGGGGGTGAACCGCGTGGGCCTTCTCCCGTGGATCCTGCGGATCGCGCTGTCTCGTGGCTCAGTCCGTACCGCTCAGGTGACACAGCAGCAGACACACGTCGTCGTCGCGTTCGGAGTCGCTCAGCATCGGACGCAGGATGCCGTCCGCCGAACCCTCCAGGTCCGCGTCCAGTTCGGCCGGGCCGAACGAGCCGAGCGCGTCCGCCAGCCGCGCGATGCCCGGGTCTATGCCCCGGGCGCGACGCTCCACCAGACCGTCCGTGTACAGCGCGAGGGTCGACCCGGGTGCCATGGGCACCGTGTGGTCCGCGATCTCCTGCCGCAGCGGGATGCCGAGCATCGCGCCGGGCTTGGCGTCCAGGGTTTGGACCCGTCCGTCCGGGGTGCGCAGCACCGGCGGCGGGTGACCGGCCGCCGCCCACGTCATGGTCGGGTCGTCGGGGTGGAAGCGCGCGATGACGGCGGTGGCGAACAGGTCGGGCTGCAGATGGTGCAGGAAGGTGTGCAGCCGGGTCAGCAACTGCCCGGGGCTGCCGCCGTCGACCGCGTACGCGCGCAGGGCGGTGCGCAGCTGACTCATCATCACGGCAGCGCGCAGCCCGTGCCCGGTGACGTCACCGACCACGGCGATGACACCGCCGTCCGGTTGACGGAACGCGTCGTACCAGTCGCCGCCGATGTTCAGCCCGTGGGTGGCCGGCAGATAGCGCGCGGCCAGCGTGAGCCCGGGCGGGGCCGGCAACTCGGTCAGCAGGGCCCGCTGCAGCGTCTCGGCGATGTCGCGGTTGTGCTGGTAGCGCTGGGCGTGGTCGATCGCGATGCTGGCCCGCCGGGTCAGCTCGACCAGCATCACGGCGTCGTCCGGGTCCCAGCGCTCCTCGGGCGGGGACAGGGTCACCACCCCCAGGGGCGCCTGCCGGGTCGGCAGCGGGATGCACAGCAGCGGCCGGTCCGGGGCCAGCACGGAGGGCGGCTGGTCGTCCACGCCGGGCAGGCCGCCGGGGTGCGCGGCGGCGTACTGCGGCCGTCCGGTGCGCGCGGCGACCACCGCGGCGGCCGCGTGGGCGGGGCCCGGCCGGTCGCCGTCCTGGTCGAACAGCCAGACGTCCACACTCGCCGCGTACTCCGGCACCAGCAGCTCCGGCAGCCGGCGCACGATCTCGTGGTGGTCCAGCGACGCCGTCAGCACCGCGCTCGCGTCCGCCAGGAAGGTCAGCCTGCGCCGGGCGTGCTCCGCCTCCGTGCGCGCCTTGCGTTCGGCCGCGAACGCCTCGCGCTGGGCCCGGCCGGCCGCGTCCAGTTCGGCGTGCAGCGCCACCACGCCCTGGTTGGTCTGCTGGAGCTCCTCCCGGTGGAAGTCGACCAGGCCCTCCTGCTCGGTCAGCCTCTCCAGGACCAGTGTCGTGTCCTCGTCGGCACCCAGCAGCGCCTGAGCCAGCTCCGCCGGGTCGTCCGCGACGGCACCGACGCCGACGTCCGCCGTCGCCTCGGGGCACGGCACCGTGACCCGCCACGGCGGCTGCCCGGCCGCGTCGGCCTCGGGCGACGGTGTCACCACGGCGTGCAGCACCTCCTCGCCGGGCCCCGCGGCGGCGCGGGACGCGGTGCCCGTCTCCAGGGTGAGCCGCCAGGTGCCGCCCTTGGTCAGGCACGACCGCAGCTGGGCACCGAGCGAGGCCGTCAGCCGCGCGCGCTCCACCGGCGGCACACCGTAGGCCGCCGCCAGCCGCGCGGTGGCGATGCGCGCCCGGGCCGCCTCGGTGACGTCGCTGATCTGCCAGGTTCGGGTCATGGGCCATCCGGCGGGGTCGGGGCCAGCACGGCGACGGCGGTGTCGTCCCGCACGGGCCGGGCCGGGCTGCTGGCATCACGGATCGTCACGGCGGCGGTCACCGCCGGGTCGGCCGCGGTGCGGCACGTGTCGGACGTCGGCGACCACCGGCTCGGCAGACCGTCGCTGTGCAGCACCAGGACCCGGTCGTCCGCCCAGACCGTCTCCTCCTCGCGCAGCGTGGTGGGCCGGTGGGTGCCGACGATGCCGGGGCGCGACACCAGATGCCGCCAGGTGCCGCCCTCGCACAGCCGTGCCCCGATGTTGCCCACACCGGCGAAGCGGAGCACCCCGGCCCGCGCGTCGACCTGGGCCACCGCGACGGCCGCGCCGCGGGTGCCGGACAACGCCCGGTCGAACCGCCGCACCGCCTCGGCCGGCCGCAGATGGGGTGAGGTGCGCAGCGTCTCCACGGCGGCCGCCGAGGCATGCGCCGCCTCCGGGCCGTGGCCGAGACCGTCGGCCAGCATCAGCGTGACGAGGTCTCCGTCCCGGACCCAGGCCCAGGCGTCGCCCGAGTACTCGGCGCCGCCGAACGGCACGTTCACCGCGCCCGCCCGCAGCCGGCCCGCCGACCCCGGATCGGCGGCGCGGACCTCGGGTACGGCGCCCACCCGGGCGACGACCACCGTGCCCCGGCCGGGGATGCTGTGCAGGTCGAAGTCGTCGGCCAGGCGCGCACAGGTGCCGAGCCCCGCACCGAGGGAGCCCGTGGTGGTGAAACCGTCGCGCAGCGCGGCGGACACGTCGGCGATCCCGGGACCGTGGTCGACCGCGGCGATCTGCACGCGCGGCGTCGCCTCCCGGCCGGCCGCGAGGACGGGCGGTGCGACCACGTCGATCAGTACCTGGCCGCCCCCGGCGTGCTTGAGCAGGTTGGTGGCCAGCTCGGTCGCCACCAGCGCCGCCGTCGAGGTCCGCTGCTCGTCGAGACCGGCCAGGGCCGCCGCGTGCTCGGCGGCCACCCTGGCGTCCCGCACCCGGGTCGAGTCGTGCACCGGGACGTCCCACACGCGCGGCATCAGGACTCCTCACGCGGGCGCGGCGGCCGGCCCACCCAGGACGTCACCCGTACGGTCGTTCCGGCGCCCGGGGCGCTCTCGATCCCGAACTCGTGCACCAGGCGCCGCGCGCCGCCCAGCCCCATGCCGAGACCGTCGCCGGAGGTGAAACCGTCGCTGAGCGCCTGCTCCAGGTCCGCAATGCCCGGCCCCTCGTCGCTGAAGGTCAGCCGCAGCCCGTGCGTGGTGCCCTCGACCAGCGGCTCCGTCTCCATGGTGCCGCCACCGCCGTACACGAGCGTGTTGCGGGCCAGCTCGCTGGCCGCGGTGACCAGCTTGGTCTGGTCGACCAGACCGAAGCCGAGCTGGGCGGCGGCCTGCCGCACATGCTGTCGTACCCACACCAGATCCATGTCCGAGCGGATCGGCAGGCGGGCCTGGGAGCCCGCGGCAGTGTGCATCACTGACTCTCCTGGCGCAGTCCGCCGAAGCGGGACGACGGGGCCTGCTGCCTGAGGAGCTCCATGGCCACCTCGGTGCTGAGCGCGGTGTGCACACCCGGCAGCGTCAGTCCGAGCTCCACCAGCGTGATGGCGACCGCCGGCCGCATGCCGACCAGCACCGTCCGCGCGGCCAGCAGACCGGTCTGCCCAGCGATCTCGGCCAGGATCCGGGCGAGGAAGGAGTCGACGATCTCCACGCCGGAGACGTCGATGACCACACCGGTGGCACCGCTGCGCACGATGGTCTCGGCGAGGTCCTCCTGGAGCTGCTGCGCCGTGCTGTCGTGCAGATCCCCCTGCAGTGTGACCAGAAGCACCTCGCCGAGCCGGAGCACCGGGACATGCCCCGTCACCGGAGCCCCCTGGGCCCCGTAGAACTCCTGGCTCACCGTACGACCGCACCGTTCGTGCCGGGCGTCACGATGCCGACGCCGAGCTGGTGCAGCACGTACCCCAGCGCGTCGGCGAGGCTCGCGCGGGTGACCACCGTGCCCAGGTCCAGACCCAGATGGACCATGGTCTGGGCGATCGCGGGCCGGATACCCGAGACGATGCACTCGGCGCCCATGAGCCGGGCCGCCGCGACCGTCTTCATCAGGTGCTGGGCCACCAGCGAGTCGACGGTCGGAACGCCGGTGATGTCCAGGATCGCGTAGCGCGCCTGCTGCTCGACGACGGACTCCAGCAGGGTCTCCATCACCACCTGGCTGCGCGCGCTGTCCAGCGTGCCGATCAGCGGCACGGCCACGATGCCGTCCCACAGCTTGATGACCGGCGTGGCCACCTCGAGCAGCTGGAGCCGCTGGCGGTCGATGAGCGCCTGTCCCTCGCTGAGCGCCGTCTGCATGACCACGACCCGAAGGGTCCCCATCAGCACGCTCAGCGTGGTGACACAGGCCCGGACGTGCTCGGCCGAGGCATCCTCCGGCAGGTCGGCCACGAGCAGGTTCTCCACGGGGGCACGCAGCGCGGCCAGCTCGCTCGACACCTGTGCGGTGCTCAGCCCGGCGCGCGAGCGGGCCGCGCCCATCCGCGCCAACTGCTCGCGGACCGTGGTGAATCCGGCGGCGTCCGGGTCCTCCACCCGCGCCGCGTCCGCGACCTGCGCCAGCGCGTCCACGACGGCCTTGCCCGCCTCGACCGCCTCGTCGCGCGAGACGGTGAACACGGTCCGGAACACGGGCTCGTCCGCCCAACGCTGGGCGATCTGCTCACGACGTCGCCGCAGAAAGTCCCTGATCTCGCGCGTCGGCACTGCCGCCGTTCCCTCCGCCTGCTCCGGCACTTGTCCCACTCCTCATCCGGTTGCGCCGCACCTCACCCCACGGGCGACGTGCCGGCGACGTGACTCTGCCGGGCGACAACTGTATCCACCCGCCGACCTGGCACGGCACCCGCTTCCGCACGACCGGTCAGGACGAGACGCGGGGCGGGAGAGGGTCAGGCGTCCGGCACCCGCGGACCCTCCGGGTGCGCGTCGACGCGGGAGAGTGCCTCCTCGACGCTCCCGGAGACCGGCACCGTGATGCTCACCCCCGTCAGATCCAGGACACGCAGCACCGCCGGGGCCGGCGAGATGATGTGCACGCTGCCCGGCAGGTCCCGGGCCTCCTGGTAGACGCGCAGGATGATGTTCATGCCGGACGAGTCCATGAACGGCACCTCCGACAGGTCCAGCAGGAAGTGCCGTCGGCCGTGGTGGAGCTGGTTGGCCAGATGGTGCTGGAACTCGGTCGCGGTGTCGACGTCCAGGTAGCCCTCCACCTTGAGCAGCGCGACGTCCTCCCGCGGCAGGGTCACCTCGACGGACAGCGGGTTCTGGGCTATGGGCACGTGTACCTCCAACAAAGCGGCGGCGCGGCGGACCGTCGGGTGGCCCACCGCGCCGGGCGGTTACCCCCGAATCGCGACCCCACACCTGCCGACCGGGGCCCTGCTGGTGCGGGCGTCGTCATCCGACCCGGATGCCCACCAGACACGTGTCGTCGTCGGTGTCCGACCTGCTGTGGGTGAGCAGCCGGTCCAGGTGCTGGTCCAGGGTGTTGGGCGTCGGACGCACCGTGCTCAGCAGCTGGGTCAGCGCCTCCTCCACCGGGCGGTCGCGGCGTTCGATCAGACCGTCGGTGTACATCAGCAGGGTGTCCCCGGCGGCCAGCTCCGCCTCGGCCTCCTCGTACGCCGCCTCCGCCACCGCCCCCAGCAGCATGCCCCTGACCAGCGGCAGCGGCGCGGCCCCCGGGCCCCGCACGAGCACCGGCGGCAGATGCCCCGCCCTGGCCCAGCGCAGCGTACGCCGGGCCGGGTCGTACAGGCCGCACACCGCCGTGGCGGTGACCCCGCCCGTCAGATGGTGCGCCACGATGTTGAGCCAGGACAGCAGCTGCCCCGGGCCGGCCCCGGTCACCGCGAGACCGCGCAGCGCGTTGCGCAGCACCACCATGCTGGTCGCCGCCTCTATCCCGTGCCCGGCGACGTCCCCCACGCACAGCAGCACCCGACCGCTCGGCAGCATCACCGCGTCGTACCAGTCACCGCCCACCAGCTGCTCCGTCTCCGCCGGCCGGTACCGGACGGCCACCTGGAGGTCCGGCACCCGCAAGGGCGTCTGGGCGGGCGGCATGATGGCGTGCTGCAGCTGCAGGGTCAGCCGGGCGCGCTCGACGGCCTGCTGCTCGGTCTGGGCCAGCTGGTCGCGCGTCGCAGCGAGCGCCACCTCCGTCCAGTGCTGGGCCGAGATGTCCTGACAGGCGCCCCGGACCAGGAGCAGCCGGTCGTCGGTGTCCAGGACCGGCTCGGCCACCACCCGCACGTGCCGGGTCACCCCGTCGGGCCGCCGCAGCCGGAACGCCGCCGACGCCGGCCGCCGGCGGTGCAGCAGCGTGCGCAGGAACCGCCCGATGGCGACGGCGTCGTCCGGGTGGGCGTGGGCGGCCAGCTCCTCCAGCGGCACCGGCGTGCTGGTGTGCGGGCGCCCGTACAGGTCGAAGAGCTGACCGTTCCAGGTGATCTCGCCGGTGAGGAGGTTCTCCTCGAAGCCGCCGATGCGACCGAGTCGCTGGGCGTGCTGGAGGAGGCTGGCCAGCCGGGCCGTCTCGTCCTCGATGCGCCAGATGAGCAGCACCGCGTTGCCGTGCCGGCTGACGCTGATGTCCGCCACCGCCGACAGCGGCACCTGGTCCACCAGGGCGGTCAGGTTCATGTGCCGGGCCCGGAACGGCTCGCCCGTGGCGTAGACCCGCTCGACGTTCTGGAACAGCTCGCTGTCCCCGGCGGCCATCGGGTACGCCTCGAGGAGCAGCGCGCCGCCCACGACGGCACGGGGCCGCCCGGCCGGGTCCATGAAGCGGTTGTTCACGTGCTGGATGCGGAAGTCCGCCAGGTGCCCCGCCGCGTCCAGATGCGGCACCAGGACCAGGGCGGGGTCGTGCAGCCCGTCGGCCAGGTCCATCAGCTCCACCGCGTCCGGGACCACCCGAGGGCCCTGCCCGGGATCGCGCGGCGGCGTGTACGACTCCAGCGTGTGCGCGCACAGCTCGGCCAGGGCCTCCACCTGACGGACGACCTGGGGCGGCTGCGGGTCCAGCGGTGCCGGCCACGCGATCTCCAGCACGCCGTGGATGCGCCCCCCGGTGCCGGCGGGCACGGCGACCCTGCCGCCGTCCGGGTACTGGTGCCGGCCCACACTCGGCAGCCCCGTCTGCGCGAGGGAGGCGAACCACTGCCCCGAACGCTCGGTCAGACCGCACCGGGCCACCGTCGCCACGTCCGGCGGCACATAGCGCCAGCGGGCCGCCTCGGCCGGCGGGAACCCCGCGCTGCCCACCAGGGTGAGCGACCCGTCGTGTCCGGCGGCCCAGATGGCCACCGCGACCGCGCCGAGCGGGCGCAGCGCCTGCCCCAGCAGCGCGTCGGCGACGGCCTGGGTGTCGTCCGCGGCCAGCGCGCCGCTCTCGGCGGCCCGCAGGCGTACGGCGGCCGACCCGGCCGCCGCCTCCCCGGCGTCCGCCCCCCGCACACCCTCCGCGCCGTCTTCGGGGGGCGTGGCCCGCACGGCGGCGGTGGCCGCGAGGAACGCCGCCGTCACCTCCGACATGCGGTCGCGGGCGGCCTGGTTGATGACGTCGACCGCGAACTCCAGCGGCGTCGCCCGGGACTGCTCGGCCAGCTCCGCGAGCTGCCGGGCGGCCTCGGCCGGGCCGCAGCCGAGCCGCGCGACCAGGATGCCCTTGGCCAGCTCGACCAGCGCCCGGCCCTCGGCCTCGGCCTGCGCGGCCCGCACCTCGCGGCTGAGCCGGTCGACCGTGGCCGCCAGCCGGCCCACGGGGGACAGCGGTGTCATGCCGACCGGGCCGGACGCGTCTCGCCGGACGGCACCGCCGGGATCGCCGCATTGCTCGGACCCGCTCATGCCGGCAGCCACCGTCGGACGCAGGCGATGAGGTCCTGGGTGTCGACGGGCTTGGTGACGTAGTCGCTGGCGCCCGAGGCGAGGCTCTTCTCCCGGTCGCCGGGCATCGCCTTCGCCGTGACCGCGATGATCGGCAGCTCCGCGTACCGCGGCATCCGGCGGATCTCGGCCGTCGCCGTGTACCCGTCCATCTCCGGCATCATCACGTCCATCAGGACCAGCGCCACGTCCGGGTGGTCCACGAGCGTCTCGATGCCCCGGCGGCCGTTCTCCGCGTGCAGGACCCGGAACCCGTGCAGCTCCAGGATCCCGCTGAGCGCGAAGAGGTTGCGCGCGTCGTCGTCGACGACGAGGACGGTGCGCCCCGCGGGCGGATCCTCACCGGCCCGTGGGGCCGGGCGTGGCGGTTCCTCCGGCCGGACCAGCGTCAGCACGTCCCCGGGCTCCTCGGCGGCCAGGTGCAGGGCGATGCGCTCGCGCAGTTCGTCGAGGCCGGCCAGGAACTCCAGCGTCCGGCCGGCCGAGCCCGAGCGCAGGTCCTCCTCCACGGCGGCGTCCGCGCGGTGCCCGCTGTGCACGAGCACCGGCACGCTCGCCAGCGCCGAGTCGCCCCGCAGCGCCTCCAGGAAGCGGGACGCCTCGCCGTCCGGCATCCCCAGCTCCAGTACGACGCAGTGGCACGGCTCGGCCGCCAGCGTGCCGGCGGCCTCCTCGGCCCCCACGGCCGTGATCACGTCGAGCGGGGGCCGGTCGCCCGCGTCGTCGCGCCCGTGCGTCAGATCGGCGACCACGCTCTCCGCGACGAGGGTGAGCAGCCCGCGCGGACGCTCCTCCACGACGAGCAGGCGCCGCGGCCGCTGCCGGTGGCCGCCGGTCAGCTCGGCCGCCGGCACCGGACTGTCCAGGACGTCGGCCGACGCGTCGGCCGGGAGATGCCCGGGGCCGCGCGCCAGCAGGTCCTCGAAGTCCGGCCGGGCCACGGGCAGGTACAGCGTGAAGGTGCTGCCCCGGTCGGGCGTGCTGTCCACCGTGACGGCGCCGCCCAGCA
The DNA here is from genome assembly GCF_040686295.1 of Streptomyces sp. NPDC085944. Classification (NCBI taxonomy): domain Bacteria; kingdom Bacillati; phylum Actinomycetota; class Actinomycetes; order Kitasatosporales; family Streptomycetaceae; genus Streptomyces; species Streptomyces sp. NPDC085944. Next base: position 527,486 of record NZ_JBFBJX010000002.1, read on the forward strand.
GTTGGGCGATCTCCCGTGTGATGGACAGGCCGAGCCCGGTGCCGCCGTACTTGCGGCTCGTCGTGCCGTCCGCCTGCTGGAAGGCGCCGAAGATCGACTCCAGGTTCTGCTCGGGAATGCCGATGCCCGTGTCCTTCACCCGGAAGGCCACCACGGACCCGCCCCGGACCACCCCGGTGGGCACCTCGTCGTCCGGAGCCGGCTCGACGGACAGCTCCACGCCGCCCCGCTCGGTGAACTTCACCGCGTTGGACAGCAGGTTGCGCAGCACCTGACGCAGCCGGGAGTCGTCCGTCAGCAGGTCCGCCGGGGCCCCGGGGGCGGTCGTGACCGTGAACTCCAGGCCCTTCTGGCCGGTCATGGGCCGGAAGGTGGCCTCGACGTACTCGATGAGCCGGCCCAGCGCCACGCGCTCGGGGGAGACGTCCATCTTCCCCGCCTCGACCTTGGACAGGTCCAGGATGTCGTTGATCAGCTGCAGCAGGTCCGAGCCCGCCGAGTGGATGATGCCCGCGTACTCGACCTGCTTCGGGGTGAGGTTGCGCGAGGGGTTCTGGGCGAGCAGCTGGGCCAGGATGAGCAGGCTGTTGAGCGGCGTGCGCAGCTCGTGGCTCATGTTGGCCAGGAACTCCGACTTGTACTTCGAGGCCAGTGACAGCTGCTGGGCGCGTGCCTCCAGCTCCTGGCGGGCCTGCTCGATCTGCAGGTTCTTCGCCTCGATGTCCCGGTTCTGCGCCGCGAGCAGGGACGCCTTGTCCTCCAGCTCGGCGTTGGAGTGCTGCAGCTCCTCCTGCTGGGTCTGCAGCTCCGCGGAACGGGCCTGGAGCTCGGCGGTCAGCCGCTGCGACTCGGCGAGGAGTTCGTCGGTACGGGCGTTGGCCACGATCGTGTTGACGTTCACGCCGACGGTCTCCATCAGCATGTCCAGGAAGTCCCGGTTGATCTGGCTGAACGGGGTGACCGAGGCCAGCTCGATGACCCCGAGGACCTGACCCTCGACCACGATGGGCAGCAGCACCAGCGCGGCCGGCACCACCTCGCCGAGCCCCGAGGAAATGGTCAGATAGTCCGGCGGCAGTTCGTCCACCACGATGGTGCGCCGACTGCGCGCGGCCTGGCCGACCAGGGTGCGGCCGAAGGCGATACGGGTGGGTCTGGCCGTGTCCTGCGGGTAGCCGTAGGAGCCGACGAGCCGCAGTTCGGGACCGTCGTCGCCGTCCTCGGCCAGGTAGAAGGCGCCGTACTGGGCCGACACCAGCGGTACCAGCTCGTCCATGATCAGCTCGGCGACGACGGGCAGGTCCCGGTGGCCCTGCATCAGGCCGGAGATGCGGGCGAGGTTGGTCTTGAGCCAGTCCTGCTCCTGATTGGCCCGGGTGGTCTCGCGCAGGGACTCCACCATGGCGTTGATGTTGTCCCCCAGCTCGGCGACCTCGCCGGACGCCTCCACGTTGACCGAGCGGGTCAGGTCGCCCTCCGCGACGGCGGACGTGACCTCGGCGATCGCGCGGACCTGGCGGGTGAGGTTGCCGGCCAGCTCGTTGACGTTCTCCGTGAGCCGCTTCCAGGTGCCGGAGACGCCCTCCACCTCGGCCTGGCCGCCGAGCCGGCCCTCGGTGCCGACCTCGCGGGCCACGCGGGTGACCTCGTCGGCGAAGGCGGAGAGCTGGTCGACCATCGTGTTGATCGTCGTCTTGAGTTCGAGGATCTCGCCGCGCGCGTCCACGTCGATCTTCTTCGACAGGTCGCCCCGGGCCACCGCGGTCGTCACCAGCGCGATGTTGCGCACCTGGTTGGTGAGGTTGTTGGCCATCGAGTTGACGTTGTCGGTGAGGTCCTTCCAGGTCCCGGCGACGTTCGGCACGTGTGCCTGGCCGCCGAGCCGTCCGTCGGTGCCGACCTCGCGGGCGACGCGGGTGACCTCGTCGGCGAACGCGGAGAGCGTGTCCACCATCGTGTTGATCACGTCGGCCAGCGCCGCGACCTCGCCCTCGGCGTCCACGGTGATCCGCTGCGACAGGTCGCCCCGGACCACCGCGGTGGCCACCTGGGCGATGGAGCGGACCTGGCCGGTCAGATTCGACGCCATCACGTTGACGTTGTCGGTGAGGTCCTTCCAGGTGCCCGACACCCCGCGCACCCGGGCCTGCCCGCCCAGGTTGCCGGCCGTACCGACCTCGCGGGCCACCCGGGTGACCTCGTCGGCGAAGGCGGAGAGCTGGTCGACCATGGTGTTGATGGTGTTCTTGAGTTCCAGGATCTCGCCGCGGGCGTCCACGGTGATCTTCTGCGAGAGGTCGCCCTTGGCCACGGCGGTGGCCACCTGGGCGACGTTGCGGACCTGGTTGGTGAGGTTGCCCGCCATGAAGTTCACCGAGTCGGTGAGGTCGCGCCAGGTGCCCTTGACGCCCTGGACGTCGGCCTGGCCGCCGAGCCGTCCGTCGGTGCCCACCTCGCGGGCGACGCGGGTGACCTCGTCGGCGAAGGCGGAGAGCTGGTCGACCATGGTGTTGATGGTGTTCTTGAGTTCCAGGATCTCGCCGCGGGCGTCCACGTCGATCTTCTGCGAGAGGTCTCCCCGGGCGACCGCCGTGGCCACCTGGGCGATGTCACGGACCTGGGTGGTGAGGTTGCCCGCCATGGCGTTGACCGAGTCCGTCAGGTCGGCCCAGGTGCCCGAGACGCCCGGCACCCGCGCCTGGCCGCCGAGCCGTCCGTCGGTGCCGACCTCGCGGGAGACCCGCGTGACCTCCGAGGTGAACACCGACAACTGGTCCACCATGCCGTTGAAGACCTTGGCGATGTCGCCCATCAGCCCGTCCGCGTCGTCCGGCAGACGGGTGCCGAAGTCGCCGTCCCGCACGGACGTCAGGCCCGCCAGGAGACGGCGCAACTCCTGATCGCCCGGTACCGCGTCGACGGATCCGGTGCTGTCGCTGGTCATGCGTACCCTCGTTCCGCTCCCCGGGAGTCCTCGCGGCGAGGACTCACCACCCCCTCCGGACCGCGCGGGCGCGTTCCGGCTTCCGTGCCCGCGTCTGCGCAGTTCACGGCTTCCCCCGGCAGAAAAATACGTCAGAGGCTAACCCAGGTCCCGGGCGCGGACAAAGCGATGTGTCACCCGGCCGAAGGCGAACCCCCGGACGGGTCACGCCGAGCGGGCGGCGCCCGGCGCGACCGGCCGGGGCCCGCCGCCGTACGGCTCGCGGAAAGTGCCACCGCACGGCCCACCGGGCCCGAATGCGGCGGCCCCGGCCGGGTATCCGCTGCTGTGGAGCCGGTCCGGCCCGTTGCGTCCGCCCGGCCCCGAGGTCGTCACCGACACGGGAGGGAAGGACAGCGTGCCGATGGAGAACATCTGGTCGTACGCGGCGGACAGCGGCCTGGAGGCCGGAGCGGACCTGACGGGCTGCACCGTCGTCGCCGACGACGGGACCATCGGGCACGTCGACCGGCAGGCCGAGCACTTCGGCATGCGCCACCTCGTCGTCGACACCGGCGTCTGGGTGTTCGGCCGCAGCGTCCTCGTGCCGGTCGGACTGGTCCGCGGCATCGACGCCGAGGCCCGTACGGTCACGCTGAACTGCACCAGGGCCCAGGTCAAGGCCGCGCCCCGGTTCCGGACCGACAGCGAGACGATGGACCGCGACTACCTGGCGTCCGTCGGCGACTACTACCACCGGCTGCCGTCGCGGGAGCGCCCCGCGACCTGACCGGACCGAACGACAGCACGCGGAAACCGGGGAATCCACTGACATGCGACCGAGCGACCGGATCACCACGCCCGTCACGGCCGTCACGGCACCACCCGACGTCGCGCCCGCCGGCGTACCGGCGCCGGGCGCCGGGGCCGGCGCGGCGGCCGCACGGGCGTACGCGGAGTCGGTGGCGCGGACGCGGTGGGGCGGCCCGGGCCGCGAGGTGCGCGAGGAGGACGTCGTCGACCTGCTGCTCGTGGTGTCGGAACTGGTCACCAACGCCGTACGGCACGGCGACGGACTGGCCGGCTTCGAGGTCCGGCCCACCGAGGAGGGGCTGTGGATCGCCGTCCACGACAACAACACGGTGGTGCCCGAATACGGGTACGCGTTCCCCACCGCCCACCCCGGCGGCGGATACGGCTGGCCGATCGTCGCCCGCCTCGCCCGGGACGTCGCCGTCGAACCGCGCCCGGGGGGCGGCAAGACGATCAGCGCGCTGGTGCCTCTGCGCGCCGTGGACACCCCGTGACGGCCGGGGTCACCAGGGCAGGAAGACGTGGATGTCCTTGCCCTGCTCGCCGGTGACGACGCTCACCTGGTCGGACAGCGTGTGGATCAGATGCCAGCCGATGCCGCCGCCCCCCTTGCTGGGATGGAAGGGCCGCGGCGCGGGCTCCGTCGTGCTGGTGTCGTGCATCACCACGTGCACGCCGTCGAAGGTGCGGCGCAACCGGAGCTGGAACGGTCCCGGAGCGTACTGCACGGCGTTCGCCGCCAGCTCCGTGACGACGAGGAGTATGTCGTCCCAGTACTCGGGCGCCGCGGGCGGCGCCGCACGGGCCAGGTCGTAGAGGAACTCCTCCGCGACCAGCCGCGCACCGGTCACATTGTGCAGTTCCCCGGTGAAGCTGGCGGTGCGGTTCGTGATCTCCTCGGAAGCCAGTGTCCTGTCCCAACGCGACTCGGCTGCCATTGCGCCTTCCCTGCCCGGCACCGGCCGGGCGCCGTACCTTCGCCTTCCCTCCGTTTGTAAGTGCCCGTGCCGACCGAACCTAGTCGCGTCCGGGACCACCTGGCCAGGAGCGGTACGGACACCGGTTCAGCGCAGGAACACGTTGTCCGCGTCGTCCCAGGAGGCCGGCTCCCCGGGCGCTGTCCCGGCCGGCCGGCGGTGCGACCGGGCCTCGTACATCGCGTCGATCTCCAGGGCGTGGGTCCGTACGATCTCGTCCCGCCGGAGCTTCATGGACGGGGTGAGCAGTCCACCGGCCACGTCGAAGGGGGCGGGCAGGACACGGAAGACCTTGATGGACTCCGAGCGCGACACGGCGCTGTTCGCCGCGGCCACGGCCCGCGCGAGCTCCTCCCGCAGCGCGTTCTCCTCGCGTGCCTCCCGGGCCGGGGCGTCGCCCGGCAGGGCCAGGGCCGCCCGCCAGTGCGCCAGGAACTCCGGGTCCAGGGTGATCAGCGCACCCACGCAGGGCCGGTTGTCGCCCACCACCACCGCCTGGTGGACCAGCGGGTGCATCCGCAGCCGCTGCTCCAGGGCGGCCGGGGCGACGCTCTTGCCGCCGCTGGTGATGATGACGTCCTTCTTGCGGCCGGTGATCGCCAGGTAGTCCTCGTCGTCCAGGTGCCCGAGGTCGCCGGTGGCCAGCCAGCCGTCGCGCATCACCTCACGGGTGGCCGACTCGTCACCGGCATACCCCTGGAACAGCCACGGCCCGCGTACCAGGATCTCCCCGTCGTCGGCGACCCGGATCTCCATGCCGGGCAGTACCTGCCCGACGGTGCCCGACTTCTCCCGGCCCCACGGCTGCATCGTCAGCCCGCCGCTGGTCTCCGTCAGACCGTAGCCGTCGTGCACGTAGACACCGATGCCCTCGTAGAAGAGGGAGAGTTCGCGGCTGAGCGGCGAGCCGCCCGACGTCGCCCGGCCCACCCTGCCGCCGAGCGCGTCGCGCAGCCGCCGGTACACCGTCCGCTCGTACAGGGCGTGCTGGAGCCGCAGGTCGAAGCCGGGCCCGGAGCCGCGGCCGAGGCGCCGGCGCTCCAGCGCGGCGGCGAAGTCCCGCGCCGTGCCCGCGGCCCGCTCGAACAGGGCGCCCCGCCCCGCCTGCTGAGCCGTGCGCAGGAAATTCTTGTAGATCTTCTCCAGGACCGACGGGACGGCGTACAGATACGTCGGCCGGAAGGAAAGCAGGGCCGAGGAGAGGGCCTCGCCGGTCATCTCGGGCTCGTGCGCCATGAGGAAACCGCCCCGGACGCACAGGTTCTGGATCATCAGCCCGTACACGTGCGAGAAGGGGAGGAAGGCGAGGACCGCTGCCTGCTCGCCCGGCGGCGCCACCGTGTGACCCCAGCCCGCCAGCAGCGTGTCGCACGGGCCGGCCAGGCCGCGGTGGCTCAGCGCACAGCCCAGGGCGCGGCCGGAGGTGCCCGAGGTGTAGGCGACCACGGCGGTGGAGTCCGGCAGCACGATGCGGCGCATGGAGTCGACCGTGGCGAACGGCAGGAACGCGCCGCGCTCCACCAGCGTGTCCAGCGCGCCCGCGTCCAGCTGCCAGACGTGGCGCAGGGCGGGCAGCGACGCGCACACCGAGCCGACGGTCATCACGCTCTGCTCATCCTCGACCAGCACGCCCACGCACCCCGCGTCCCGCAGAATCCACTCGACCTGGTCGCGGGAGGACGTCGGATAGACCGGCACCACCTCGGCGCCCACCGTCCACAGGGCATAGCTGAAGACCGTCCACTCGTACCGGGTGCGGGCCAGGATCGCCACCCGGTCGCCGGGCGAGACACCGCTCGCGATCAGGCCCTTCGCCACGCCGACCACCTCGTCGCGGACCTCCGTGGCCGTCACCTCGTCCCAGGCCGGGGAGCCGGGGCCACGGCGGCGGGCGAGCATCGGCAGGGCCGGTGTGCGGGCGGCGGTCTCGAAGAGGCTGTCGGCGAGCCCGCCGGTCAGCGGCGGGACGGCCCGGGGAGCGAGTGCGGTCTCGCGCATGCGCCGGCTCCTGACGTGTACGGACGGTGACGCCGTCGACGAGTACCGTGACCGGCGGTGCTCGGAGGCTAGCCCAGCCGCAGGCGGCGGGGGGCCGGGACGGCAGAAGTGTTCCCGCCCGGTGATTCGGCCCGATCGGGGGACCCGGGGGACATGAGCTATGTGAACCCCGATCCCGAACCGCGACTCAGCACGGGGCTGGAGCCGGGCGGCGGCGTGCCGCCCGGGGAGACCCCGCCGGCGGAGAGCAGCATGCCGGAGGCGGGCCCCCAGGACCTGCGCAGCAATCCGGCCAAGGGCTGGGCGAAGGGGCCGATGGTCCTGATCCTCGCCGTCGTGCTGATCGTCGCGGTGGGTCTGCTGGGCTACGCCCTGGCCCTGATCTACTGACGTCTCAGGCCCTGGCCCTGATCCACTGACGTCTCAGACCGCCTGGGTGCGGCGCACACACGCGGCGACGACCTCCCGCAGGCTGCCCGTGCGCGCCAGCAGTTCCCGCTGCACCCGCGCGCCGTTGCCGTGCCGCAGCAGGGCGTCGACACCCTCGCGCACCCGGTCGAGGTCGCCCGAGGACGCGAGGGCCTCCCTGGTGTGCTCCAGCAGCGCCCGGACGACCCTCTCCGCGGGCATCCGCCGCATCGTCGCGGGGTGCAGCAGCTCGCTCGTCAGCCCGGACCGGGCGGCCCGCCAGGCCGCGAGGCGGAGCAGGCTCACACTGACGTCGGCCGGTTCGGCACCCTCGCGCCACTCCCGGGCGGCCGTGTCGACCAGCGCGCGGACGAGCGCGGCCAGCACGACGGCCGTCGAGGCGTCCAGGCACACGTCCGCGACCCGGAACTCGACCGTCGGGTACCGCGGGGAGAGCCGGACGTCGAAATAGACCATCCCGTCGTCGAGGATCGTCCCGGTGGCGAGCATGTCCGCGACCCGCCGGTGGTAGCGCTCCGCCGAGCCGAACAGCTCCGTGGGACCGGCCGACGGCCAGCGCTGCCAGACCCGGCTGCGATAGCTGCTGTAGGAGGAGTCCCGGCCCTGCCAGAACGGCGAGTTGGCGCTCAGCGCGGCCAGCACCGGCAGCCAGGGCCGCACCCGGTCGATCACCGCGACGCCCTCGTCGCCGGACTCGACCGAGACGTGCACGTGGCAGCCCAGGACCAGCTGCTCGTGGACCACGACGCCGTACTGCTCGGCCATCCACTCGTAGCGCCGGTTCACGCCGATGGAGGGCGTCACCGGCAGCGGCGACGTGGCGAGCGCGGCGACGGCGCACCCGATCCCCCCGGCGTGCCGCCCGGCCTCCTCACGGCAGCGGACGATCTCCGCGTGCAGCCGCTCCATGTCCGCCTGCGGATGCGTGGCGAACTCGAGCATCTGCTCGTGCAACTCCTTCTCGAACACATCCTGCTCGGCGTCGTCCAGCGAGGCCCGGGCGAGCACGGGGGCGGACAGCGCCCGCGGCTCCCCGGTCGCGGGATCGACCAGGAGGAGTTCCTCCTCCACTCCGACGGTGCGCAACGTGATGCCGCCTTTCCGAGGGCCGGTGCCATCGGCCGACTGCCCCGTGCAGCCGGTCGGACACCTGGTCGCCTCACCCGGCGTACGGCATCAGCCACACCGTCGCCAGCGGAGGCAGCGTGATCCGGATGTTCCCGTCCTCCGGTTTGACCGGGTCCGGGTTGGCCACTCCGCTGCCGCCGTACTCCTCGGCGTCGGTGTTGAGCACCTCCTGCCAGGCCACCGCCTCGTCGCCGACGGCGAGCCCGTACTCGTGCCGGACGACGGGGGAGAAGTTCGACACCGCCAGCAGCGGCGTGCCGTCGGCGGAGTACCGCAGGAACGCGAAGACGTTGTCCTCGGCCGCGTCCACCGCGACCCACCGGAAACCGGACGGGTCGGTGTCGCGCTGCCACAGCGCGGGAGTGCGCGCGTAGCGGGTGTTCAGCTCGCGGACCAGGTCCCGCACCCCGCGGTGGTCGCCCGCCGAGTGGTACCCCTCGTCCAGGAGCCACCACTCGGGCCCCTGCTTCTCCGACCACTCGGCGCCCTGCGCGAACTCCTGCCCCATGAACAGCAGCTGCTTGCCCGGGTGCGCCCACATGAAGCCCAGGTACGCGCGCACGGTCGCGCGCCGCTGCCACCAGTCGCCGGGCATCTTCGACACCAGCGCCTGCTTGCCGTGCACCACCTCGTCGTGCGAGATGGGCAGCACGTAGTTCTCGCTGTAGGCGTACACCATCGAGAACGTCATCTCGTGGTGGTGGTACGTGCGGTGCACCGGCTCGTGGGCGACGTACTCCAGCGAGTCGTGCATCCACCCCATGTTCCACTTCAGGCCGAAGCCCAGCCCGCCCGTGTCGGTCGGCCGGGTCACCCCGCCCCACGCGGTGGACTCCTCCGCGATGGTCACCACGCCGGGGCAGCGCCGGTACACGGTGGCGTTCATCTCCTGGAGGAAGGCCATCGCGGCCAGGTCCTCCCGGCCGCCGTACTGGTTGGGCTCCCACTGGCCGGAGTCGCGGGAGTAGTCCAGGTAGAGCATCGAGGCGACCGCGTCCACGCGCAGCCCGTCGATGTGGAACTCCTCGCACCAGTACACGGCGTTCGCCACGAGGAAGTTGCGCACCTCGGTCCGCGCGAAGTCGAAGGTGTACGTCGCCCAGTCCGGGTGGGTCGCCCGCCGGTCGTCCCCGGGCTCGTACAGCGGGTCCCCGTCGAAGCGGGCCAGCGCCCAGTCGTCCTTCGGGAAGTGCGCCGGCACCCAGTCCATGATCACGCCGAGTCCGGCCCGGTGCAGCGCGTCCACCAGGTACCGGAAGTCGTCGGGGGAGCCCAGGCGGGCGGTCGGCGCGTAGAAGCCGGTGACCTGGTAGCCCCAGGACGGTCCGTAGGGGTGCTCGGCGACCGGCATCAGCTCGACGTGCGTGAAGCCCAGGTCCTTCACGTACGCCGGCAGCTCCTCGGCCAGCTCGCGGTAGGTCAGCCCCGGCCGCCAGGACGGCAGGTGCACCTCGTACACGGAGAACGGCGCCTCGTGCACCGGCGTGTCGGAGCGGGTCCGCATCCACTCGGCGTCGCCCCACTCGTAGCGCGAGGCGGTCACCACGGACGCGGTGTTCGGCGGCTCCTCGGCGGCGCGGGCCATCGGGTCGGCCTTGAGGAACCGGTGCCCGTAGCGGGAGTGGATCTCGAACTTGTACCGGGTGCCCTCGCCGACGCCCGGCAGGAACAGCTCCCACACGCCGGACGAACCCAGCGAGCGCATCGGGAACGCGGTGCCGTCCCAGTGCGTGAAGTCGGCGGCGACCCGCACGCCCTCGGCGTTCGGCGCCCACACCGTGAACCGGGTGCCGGCGACCCCCTCGTGGGTCATCGGCTCGGCGCCCAGCGCCCGCCACAGCTGCTCGTGCCGGCCCTCACTGATCAGGTGCAGGTCCAGCTCGCCGAGGGCGGGCAGGAAGCGGTAGGGGTCGTGCGTCTCCTGCGGCTCACCGTCCTCGTACGCGACCACCAGCGTGTACGCCGGGACGGCGGCCAGTTGCAGGACGGCGGAGAACAGGCCGTCCCCCTCCGACCCGAGGGCGTGGCACTCGCCGTCCACGACCACACCCACCTCGCGGGCGAAGGGGCGCAGCGCGCGGAAGGCGACGCCGCCGGGCACCGGGTGGGCGCCGAGCAGGGCGTGCGGGTCGTGGTGGGCGCCCGCCAGCAGGCGAGCGCGGTCGGTGGGGTCCAGGGGCGGCGCGGTCGCGCACGCACCGGGTGCGTGCGGGGCCGGGGCTGACGGCTCGGGGATCGAGGTGTCGCGGAGGGCCACGGGTCAGTCTCCTCTCACGGCGAGTCGTTCGATCGCCGCCATGGGTACGGGAAGCCAGTCGGGGCGGTGCCGCGCCTCGTACAGCACCTCGTACACGGCGCGGTCCGTCTCGTAGGCGCGCAGCAGGCCGTGCTTCTTGCGGGGGTCCCATCCGGCGCGGGCGGCGTAGCCCGCGCAGAACGCCTCCCGGCAGCGGCGCGCCCACTCGGGGCGCCACGGGCGGCGCTGCCGGGCGGCGTAGTCGAAGGAACGCAGCATGCCCGCGATGTCGCGGACGGGGGAGTGGGCGCTGCGCCGTTCGGCGAGCGGACGGGACGGTTCGCCCTCGAAGTCGATGACGAACCAGTCGCGGCCGGCCCGCAGCACCTGCCCCAGGTGCAGGTCGCCGTGGATGCGCTGGGCGGGCGGACCCGAGTCGCAGGTGGACAGCGCCGCGAAGGCCGCCCGCAGCCCCGGGACGAAGGGCTGCAGCGCGGGCACGCAGTGCGCGGCCGCGGTGAGGCGCTCGGTCATCGCCGCCGCCGTGCGGCCGTTCTCGCCGGGGGCGCCGACCGGGAAGGCGGAGGCGAGCGCCAGGTGGACGTCGCCCATCGCCCGCCCCAGCTCGTGGGCCTGCACGGTGAACTCGTCCCCGGCGGCGAGCGCGTTCAGGGCCAGGGTCCAGCCGTCGGAGGCACCGGGCAGGAACGGCTGCAGCACGCCCAGCGTCGCCCCGTACGGATGGGTCGTGCGCATCCACGCCACCGGCGCGGGGACCCGGCCGCAGCCCTGCCGGGCCAGCGCGTCCGGCACCTCCAGGTCGGGGTTGACGCCGGGCTGGACGCGCCGGAAGAGCTTCAGGATGAACTCGTCGCCGTAGATCAGCGAGGAGTTGGACTGCTCGGCGTCCAGCAGTCGCGGCGCCAGCCCGCCGGACACCGGGCGCGCGGGGTCGGCCTCGAAGCGCAGCGGACCCGCCTTGCCGGGATGCCGGAGCCGTTCCAGGAGCAGCTGCGCGGTGCGCGGGTCGTGCAGCGCGTCGTAGACCGTCCGCCCGGCCAGTGGACCGTCCTGCACCTGCCCGATGATCGCCCGGCCCAGGCGCGGCGAAGGCTGCTCGCGCACGCCGAGCAGCAGCTGGTAGCAGTCCCCGGCCGGGGGAGTGCCGCCGGGAGAGGGCACGGAACCCTGCCCGGTGTGCACCAGGAGGTGCAGACAGCCGGGGAACAGCTCGGTCATCGACAGCAGACCCAGCTCGGCCACGGGCCGGTCCTTGCCCGCGAACCAGCGCTGGCGCGGCAGCCACTGGCGCAGCAACTCGCCGAGCGACTCCATCGGCTCGGCGAGCTGCCCACGTCTGGGGCGCAGGGGTGCGGTCTTCGGCATGGTGACGCGTCCTTTCCTCGGCCCACGCTCAAGCGCGGCGGCCGATGCGGGATGCGACTCGGGTGAGCCGGAACCAGTAGAAGCCGTGGCCCCCGAGGGTCAGCAGGTACGGCAGTTCACCGATGGCGGGGAAGCGGACCCCGCCGAACAGCTCGACCGGATGGCGTCCCGCGAACTCGCGCAGGTCGAGCTCGGTGGGCTGGGCGAACCGCGCGAAGTTGTTCACGCACAGCACCAGGTCGTCCTCGTACTCGCGCAGGAAGGCCAGGACCGCCGGGTTGGACGAGGGCAGCTCGGTGTAGGTGCCGAGGCCGAAGGCGGGGTTCTGCTTGCGGATCTCGATCATGCGCCGGGTCCAGTGCAGCAGGGAGGACGGCGAGGCCATGGACGCCTCGACGTTGGTCACCTGGTAGCCGTAGACGGGGTCCATGATCGTGGGCAGGTAGAGGCGCCCCGGGTCGCAGGTCGAGAAGCCGGCGTTGCGGTCCGGGGTCCACTGCATGGGGGTGCGCACGGCGTCGCGGTCGCCGAGCCAGATGTTGTCGCCCATGCCGATCTCGTCGCCGTAGTAGAGGATCGGTGATCCCGGGAGGGCGAGCAGCAGCGCGGTGAACAGCTCGATCTGGTCGCGGTCGTTGTCCAGCAGGGTGGCGAGCCGGCGTCGGATGCCGATGTTGGCGCGCATCCGCGGGTCCTTGGCGTACTCCGCGTACATGTAGTCGCGCTCTTCGTCGGTGACCATTTCCAGGGTCAGCTCGTCGTGGTTGCGCAGGAAGATGCCCCACTGGCAGCCGGACGGGATGGCCGGGGTCTTGGCGAGGATTTCCGAGACCGGGTAGCGGGACTCCCTTCTGACCGCCATGAAGATGCGCGGCATCACGGGGAAGTGGAACGCCATGTGGCACTCGTCGCCGCCGGTGGCGTAGTCGCCGAAGTAGTCGACGACGTCCTCCGGCCACTGGTTGGCCTCCGCCAGCAGCACGGTGTCCGGGTACAGCGCGTCGATCTCCCGGCGGACCCGCTTGAGGAACGCGTGACTGGCGGGCAGGTTCTCGCAGTTGGTGCCCTCTTCGGCGTACAGATAGGGCACGGCGTCGAGACGGTAGCCGTCCACCCCCAGATCCAGCCAGAACTTCAGGGCGGCCAGCATCTCCTCCTGGACGGCCGGGTTCTCGTAGTTGAGGTCCGGCTGGTGGGAGAAGAAGCGGTGCCAGTAGTACTGGCCGCGCACCGGGTCGTAGGTCCAGTTGGACGCCTCGGTGTCGACGAAGATGATCCGGGCGTCGGCGTAGCGGGTGTCGTCGTCGGCCCAGACGTAGTAGTCGCCGTAGGGGCCGTCGGGGTTCTTGCGGGACTCCTGGAACCACGGGTGCTGGTCGCTGGTGTGGTTCATGACGAAGTCGATGATCACGCGCATGCCGCGCTGGTGCGCCGCGTCCACGAA